>NZ_JBIRQM010000016.1:75080-246942 GCF_044333225.1 Streptomyces sp. NPDC021080
TTCCCCCCCCCCCCCCCCCCCGCCCCCGGGGGGGGGGCCCCCCCCCCCCCCCCGCCCCCCCCCCCCCGGCGGGGGGGGCCCCCCTCGCCGGGGCCGCTCCCCTCCGGTGCGGCCCCGGCGAGGCTCCCGGTTCACCTCGGGCTACGGATACACGTACGTGTTCAGGGTGTTCACCGCGGACGCGGGATCGCCCAGGTCGTAGCGGTCGACCGCCAGGTAGTTGGGCTTCTTGCGGGCGGCCGGCTCGCAGAAGCGGCGGGCCCGGTCGGCGAGTTTGGTGTTGTCCGTGCCAGCGGTTCCCGAGATCGTGGCGTCGCGGAAGTGGTTCATGACGAAGAGGGGCCGGAAGCCCGGCTCGGTGCGCGTGAGCGGCACGTTCGTGTCCGCGCCGTACCAACGGCTGTAGCAGGACCAGTCGGAGGAGCCGAGGCCCGAGCCCATGGACCAGTAGTTCTCGACGGTCCACTCGCGCTGGTACATGACGCCGAAGCTGTCCCGGGTCAGTCCGGCGGACTCGTCGGAGGCGCGGCTGTGGTCGGTGAAGATGAGCAGGCGCTGCCCGGCGGCGGTCAGGTCGGCGAGCTTCGGCCAGCCGTGCTCGCGCACGCCGGTCCGGTCGGGACGGTAGAGGACGTCGGACAGGCCGTTCACGCGGGCGAGTTCGGCGCGCAGGACGCCGGGATCGACGTAGTCCTCCAGGAAGACGGTGACGAACTGGTCGGGGTGCTGCTTGAGGAAGTCGACCATGCGCTGGAGGTCGACCCAGAGCGCGACCGGCTTGCTGACGAGGGTGCAGCTGTCGTGGCAGAGGATCGCGCCGTCGGGCGTCTGGTGCAGGTCGAGCATGAAGCCCCGTACACCGTCGGCGAGTTGCTGGTTGATGCCGCGGTTCTGATTCGGGAAGAAGTTGACGAAGGGCGGGGCGAATCCGCCGTCCACGCCGTTCGCGTAGGCGTTGTGCGCGGTGAGGAACGTGACCTGGTCCAGGGTGCGCTGGTCCTGGGCCGGCATCGGCAGGGTCGCGGGCGCGACCGGGGTGAGGTACCAGGAGGCGAGGGCGCCCGGTGATCCGATCGCCAGCTGCGCCGGGTAGTTGGAACCCGCGGACTTGTCCGTGAGCGTCAAGTACCGTTCGGTTCCAGGGGCCTTGAGCCTGTACTGGTCGCTTCCGTCCGGTGCCACCTCCCACGCGGCGTCGGTGCTCGTACAGGCGACGGTCCGGGCCTGGTCGCCCGAGCGGCCCAGACAACTGCCCGCGCTGTCGGCGCTTTCGAGCACGAAGGAGGAGCCGTTCGGGCGCAGGGTCCACTGCTGGTGGTCCTCGTTGCCCTTGGGGTTGTGCTGGACGACCGCCCCCGAACTGTCGGCGGCGTTCAGTCCCGTGACGGCGCTCTGGACGTAATAGGCGCCCGCGGCGGGGACTTCGGCGGCTTTGGCGGGCGCGGGGACGGCGAAGACGGATCCCAGTACGGCGGTGGCGGCGAGCAGGGAGCGTCGGCTCGGTCTCATGGCACGTGATCCCTTCCTGTGGGGAGCATGAGCATGCCATGCAGACATACGCCGGTGGGCATCGACGGGCAGTCGGGGTACAGATCGCGTCAACGGGCGCCGGCGGACGGGAGGGGTGCGGGCCGTGCGACGATCGCGGCTACCCGATCACGATCAACACGGCCTGTACGCGGAGCAGTTGAACCTTCCGCGAGGTCGGGCGGCCTATCGCGTACCGGGGTGCTCGATCCGCGTGACGAACGCGGCGATGTCGGCGACCACCCGTTCGGGCTGCTCCCAGTGGACGGAGTGCCCGGTCTCCGGGTAGGCGAGGAATTCGGCGCCGTGGACCGCGTCCAGGACGGTCTGCTGGTCCTCGCGGGGCAGGAACTCGTCCTGTTCGCCCCAGATGACGAGAGTGGGCACCAGGATGCCCCCGAGGGTCGCGCGGAGATCGGCGTCGAGGAGGCCGCGGACCGTGTCCTTCCAGACGTACGCGGGGAGCTTGAGATTCTCCTCCACCATGGTCTCGACGAACCCCCGGGCGATCGGGCGGGCCACCGTGTCGGCCAGGAAGTCCTCGACGAACGCGCGGGGCACGGGATCGGAGAGGGCTTCCACGGCCTTCGCCGTCCCGACGACCGCCGGCTTGTCCGCGAGGGTGCCGGGGACACCGAGCAGCACCAGCCCCGCGATGCGGTCGGGATGGCTCCCGGCGACGATCCGGGCCGGCACGCCGCCGCTGGAGGCCCCGACCAGGACGGCCCGGGGGATGTCGACCGCGTTCAGGAAGGCCACCACGTCGGCGGCGAAGTCGTCGGGGGTGTAGCCCTCCGGGGGCCGGTCGGCGTCGCCGTGTCCGCGCTGCGTGGGCGCGTAGCCGTGCAGGGACGCCGGCAGACGCCTCAGCAGGGGCTCGAAGGACCACCAGGAGTCCGCCAGGCCGTGCACGAAGACGACCGGTGTACCACTGGGGTAACCGGCTTCGGCGTACGGGAGGGCGAGCCCTTCCCGCACCTGTGCGGACTTCAGGGAGATCACGGTCACGGCACCCTGCCTCCTTCCGCCCGGCCACCGGGGTCCGGGAACCCTGGAGCGGAGCACGAGCGGCGATCACTTCCGACAGTACCGAGTGGCGGCACGCGCCGCGCTGTGAACGGGCCCGCCCGCGCCGTTCGAATGAACCGGAGCACGCGCGGGCGCACGCCGGTCCGGGTGAGTGAGGACCCGCTCCCGCTCCGCCTCCGGGAACGGTTAGTGTGTCCGTCGTACCGGACACGGGGTGCCCCGTCCGAGGGGCTGAGATCACACCCGTCGAACCTGAACCAGTTCATACTGGCGGAGGGATGTCTTCCATGCCATTGGCGCATGTTTCCGGCGGGCTGCCCGCCGACAGCCGGCCCGCCGTCTTCGACGGACGGATGCCCGCCGCACCCGGCGATCTGCGGGTGGAGGGGCACGGCATCGAGCCGGTCCCCGAGAGCAACCGGTACGGCGGGGCCGGACGCCTGTTCACCGTGTGGTTCGCCCCGAACCTGACGATGACGGGTGTGTTCACCGGCACCATCGGCATCGCACTGGGCCTGGACTTCACCACCGCCCTCGCGGCGGTGGTCCTCGGGACCGTGCTCGGCGCGCTGCCCACCGCCTACCTCAGCACCTGGGGCGGACTCACCGGAACCGGCCAACTCCCCCTCGCACGGCTCGCGTTCGGCCGGGCTGTGGTGCTGCCCGGGCTGCTCCAGTGGCTGTCCTCGGTCGCCTGGGACGCGTTGATCGGCCTGTTCGGCGGGGACGCGCTGGCGCGGCTGTGCGGCTGGCCGTTCTGGCTCGGCGTGCTGGTGATGATGGCGGCCCAGGGGGCTCTGGGCGTCCTGGGCTACGAGGCGATCCACCGGCTGCAGATCGTCATGACGTTCGTGCTCGCCGTGGCCTTCGCGGTGATCGCCTGGCGGATGCTCGACGGGGTCCACCCCGCGGCGACCGGGTCCGCGACCGGGGCCGACCGGGGCGGCGCGTTCGTGCTCACCAGCACCATCGCGCTGAGCCTGTCGTTGTCCTGGGCGCCGTACGCCGGTGACTTCAGCCGGTATCTGCCGCGCACGACGTCCCGACCGCGGATGTTCTGGTGCACCCTGCTCGGCCTCGTCGCGTCCTTCGTCGCCGTGCAGGTGCTCGGGCTGTGGGGCGCGTCGGTGCTCACCGACCAGACGGCGGCGGGCGTGGACACGCTGCTGGGCGGCGGTGCCGCGGGCGCGTTCGGGCTGCTGGCCGTGGCACTCGCGGCGGTGTGCAGCAACGCCATGAACGACTACAGCGGTTCGCTGGCCCTGCAGACCCTGGGTGTGCGGATACCGCGACCGGTCGCGGCCGCCCTGGCCGCCGGACTCGGCTTCCCGCTGGTGCTGTGGATGCACGCCGCCGACACCACGGCCCGCTTCCAGAACGTGCTGTTGTTCGTGGGCTATTGGATCCCCGGGTTCGTCGCGATCGTCGTCGTCGACTGGCTGGCCCGGGGGCAGGAGCGCGCCGGCGCGCCCCTCGACATCACCGCCGAGACACCCCGTACGCGTTCCGGATGGCCGTCTCTCGTGGCCTTCACCGCGGCGTTCGGCGCGGCCGTGCCGTTCATGGACACCGGCCTGTACGTCGGTCCGGTGGCCGACGCGCTGCACGGCGCCGATCTCTCCTACTACGTGGCGTTCCTCGTCGCCCTCGCCCTCTACGCCCCGCTGCGGCTGCGCCGCCGCGCCTGAGGGCCGCCCGCCGCTCCGCCGGTCCAGGGTCTTCGTGCCCGAAGCCGTACCCGAGAGGAACACCTCATGACCGCACCGCCCCGCGTCCTGACGATCGCCGGATCCGATTCCGGCGGAGGCGCCGGGATCCAGGCCGACCTGAAGACCATGCTCGCGCTGGGCGCCCACGGGATGAGTGTGCTCACCGCGGTGACCGCGCAGAACTCCGTGGGCGTACAGGGAGCTTGGGAGCTCTCCGAGGAAGCCGTGCGGGCCCAGTACCGCAGCGTGGTCGACGACATCGGCGTCCAGGCCGTCAAGACGGGGATGCTCTCGTCGCCCGGACTGGTCACCACGGTCGCCGAGTTGCTGTCCGACGTGGGCGCCCCGGTCGTCGTGGACCCGGTGAGCGTCTCCAAGCACGGGGACCGGTTGCTGGCCGACGACGCGCTGGACGCCGTACGGACCCGGCTGCTGCCGCGCGCGACCGTGGCGACCCCGAATCTCGACGAGGTCGCCCAGCTCACCGGGCTGAAGGTGGACGACGAAGCGGGCATGCGCCGGGCCGCCGGTCTGCTGCTCGCGTTCGGTCCCCGGTGGGTGCTGGTGAAGGGCGGCCATCTGCCGGGGCAGGCGGTCGATCTGCTCACCGACGGAACCGCCGAGCACTGGCTGCGCGCCCCGCGCCACGACAACCGGCACACGCACGGCACGGGGTGCACGCTCGCCTCGGCCGTCGCGGTGGGCCTGGCCGAGGGCCTCGACGTGCCGGAGGCCGTACGGCGGGCCAAGGCGTACGTGACGGCCGCGATCGAGGCCGGTTTCGCGCTCGGCGCCGGCATCGGTCCGGTGGACCACGGGTGGCGACTGCGCCGGGACGGCTGAACCCCTCCCGGGCTGCCCCTCTCCGGTCCGGCGCCCGAGGCTCCCGCACGGCCGGCCCTACCCCGGCCGCGGCCCTTCGTGCCCGCACGGCCCCGTCTCACGGTGCTGCGCGTCCGCTGCCTCGAAGGTCCCGCACAGCTCCTGCCCCGGACGCTGAACACCCCGGCCCCTCCCGGCGTACTGATCGGCACAGCGACAGTCGTCTGCCCGCCCGTCGGGTACGCGGACAGGCAGATCCGGATCCAAGGAGCACATCATGAAGGCGACCGCGCAGATCGGCGTCACAGGGCTCGCCGTGATGGGCCGCAATCTGGCCCGCAACTTCGCCCGGAACGGTTACACCGTCGCCGTCCACAACCGGACGCCCGCGCGCACCAAGGCACTGGTCGAGGAGTTCGGGCACGAGGGCGCCTTCGTCGCGGCCGAGTCGGCCGAGGACTTCGTGGCGGCGCTGGAGCGCCCCCGCCGCCTCATGATCATGGTGCAGGCGGGGGCCGCCACCGACGCCGTCATCGAGGAGTTCGCCCCGCTGCTCGAAACCGGCGACATGATCATCGACGGCGGCAACGCCCACTTCTCCGACACCCGGCGCCGTGAGCAGTCGCTGCGCGAGCGCGGCATCCACTTCGTCGGCGCCGGGGTGTCCGGCGGCGAGGAGGGCGCCCTCAACGGGCCGAGCATCATGCCCGGCGGCTCCCCGGAGTCGTACGCCTCCCTCGGCCCGATGTTCGAGTCGATCAGTGCCAAGGTGGACGGCGAGCCCTGTGCCACGCACATCGGCACCGACGGCGCCGGCCACTTCGTCAAGATGGTGCACAACGGCATCGAGTACGCCGACATGCAGCTCATCGGCGAGGCCTACGACCTGCTCCGCCGCGTCGGGGGGTACACGCCGCCGCAGATCGCGGAGATCTTCCGGCGCTGGAACAAGGGCCGCCTCGACTCGTACCTGATCGAGATCACCGCCGAGGTCCTCGCGCACACGGACGCCGCCACCGGCGAGCCGTTCGTGGACGTGGTGGTCGACGCGGCGGGCCAGAAGGGCACCGGCCGCTGGACCGTGCAGACCGCCCTGGACCTCGGCTCCCCGGTCACCGCCATCGCGCAGGCGACGTTCGCCCGCGCGGCCTCCAGCCAGGACGGGCTGCGCGCCGCCTACCGCGGCCTGCCCGGCGGCACCCACTGGGACCTGTCCGCGACCGAGGCCGAGCGCTTCACCAGCCAGGTCGAACACGCCCTGTACGCCTCGAAGCTGATCGCCTACGACCAGGGCTGGAAGATGATCCTGGACGCCGCCGCCGAGTACGGCTGGGACATCGACCTCGGCGAGGTGGCCAAGATCTGGCGCGGCGGCTGCATCATCCGCGCGGCGTTCCTCGACCGCATCCGCGCCGCGTACGCCGTCGACCCGGGCCTGGTCAGCCTGCTGTCCGACGCGGGGTTCGCCACCGAGATCAAGGACGCCCAGGTCCCGTGGCGCGAGGTCGTCTCCATCGCCACCCGCAGAGGCGTCCCGGTGCCCGCGTTCTCCGCGGCCCTGTCGTACTACGACACCCTGCGCGCCGACCGGCTGCCGGCCGCCCTCACCCAGGGCCAGCGCGACTTCTTCGGCGCCCACACCTACCGGCGCACCGACCGCCAGGGCACCTTCCACACCCTGTGGGGCGAGGCGTCCCGCGACGAGACCGAGATGCTCTAGCCCTTCGGGTGACGCATGGGTGAGGAGCGGGCCGCACGTCCCGGCGAGGGAGGTGCGGCCCGCTCCCGTGTGTCCGCAGGACGTCTCAACCGGCCGTCCGGGCAGGCGTGTCGGACCCGGTCACGAGATCCTCCATCACCGCGGGCGGCAGCGACGGGTTCGCGGCCGCCGCTTCCGCCACCCGCACGTCCGCGTCGGAGAGCAGGTCCACGATCACCCGCGGCGGAAGTGCCGGGTGAACGGCGGCCCAGGGGCGTGCCTCGTGGTCCGCGAGGCAGGAGAGCAGGGCTTCGGCGCTCGCGTTCGGGTGCCGGGCGATCGCCCGGAACGCCTTCTGCGGGGGCGGCGCCTGCCGGGTCAGGAACTCCAGCAGCGCCGGGCTCGCCCCGGGGTTGGCCGCGACCCTGGCGAGGACCCTCGCTCCGTGCCGGTCGACCATGGAACGCAGCAGGTCTTCGGGCAGACCCGGGTGCGGGGCGACGGACTTGACCACCTTCGCGTCGGGGTCGCGTGCCAGCGCGTCGCGTGTCCCGGGCGGCAGATCACGGCGCTGGGCCGCGAGCATGCGTGCCGCCGGGTCCGGCGACCGGGCCAGGTCCTCGATCTCGGCGGAGGTGGCGGTGGCGATCCGGGGGAGCAGGGTGGCGCCGACCTTGGCGGTGCGGGCCAGTTCGGTGAGCACGTCGAGCGGGACACGGGGATGCCGGGCGAGGCCCCGGCGCACCGGTACGTCCGGGTCCCGCGCCAGTACGCGGATGACGTCCTCGCCGGTCGCGGGGTTCTCGGCGAGGTCGGCGCGGACGCCGGGAACGGGGTCCGCGGCGAGCCGGGCGCACACCTGCGGGGGCAGGTCCTCGCGGGCGGCGAGCGTCCAGCGCAGCAGCGTCGAAGGATGGTCCGCGAAGCCGACGACCGCTTCCGTGGGCGTGGCCGGGTTACGGAGTGCCGCGACCCGCATCTCGTGGACGGCCGACTCGTGGGAGCCGTCGCAGGAGGCGCCCGGCGGCAGATCACAGTCCGGCCGGGGGCACTCCGGATCGTGGGTGAACGGAGTCGGCTCGCCGTCGCAGACCAGGCAGTGTCGCGCGGGCGGCAGTCCCTCGCCGGTGATGAGCGCGGCCAGTACGTCAGGAGGTGTGGACTCGTTGGCCGCCACCGCGCGGCGGACCCCGGCGTGCGGATGCTCCGCGAGCCGGGCGGCCGTTTCCGGGGTGGTCCACAGCGCCAGCTCCGCGACGACGCCCGGATCCGGGTCCGCGGCGAGTCCGTCCACCACGTCGGCCGGGAGGCCGGGGCAGGCGGCCAGTTTCTCCCGGCGCTCCACCGCGGGATCCGCCGCGAGGAGGCGCGCCCACTCCGGGCTGCCGGACCCCTCGTCGAGCAGGGCGAGAGCGGTGTCCGGCTGTGCCACGGGATCGACGTCGGCGGCTGTCAGCTTTCCCGCGTAGGCGAGCCGCACGCCGCACTCCGGGTCGCGCGAGAAGAGGGCGACCGCCTGTCCGCGGCTGAGGTCCTCCCGGTCGGCGAGATCTCGGGCGAGGTCGGTGTCCGCGACGGCGATCAGCCGGTCGACCAGTTCGGACGGCAGGGCCGGGTTGGCGGCGAGGCCGCTCAGGACATGGTTCACGGGGAGCATCCTGCCCCGGGCCGTGGTGGATCGGCCCGGGGTTTTCCGGCGCGCGGTTCACTGGGCGGCGAGTCCCCGGGATCTGAACTGGCCCCGGACGCGTTCGGTCAGGGCGGGGCCGGGAACGGGGTTGTCCCGCAGGGGGAAGGGGATGCCCAGGGCTTCGTACTTGGCGGCGCCCATCTTGTGGAAGGGGAGGACGTCCACCCGGTCGACGTTCCCGAGCCCGGAGAGGAACCGGGCGAGTCCGTCGATGGGCTCGGGGGCATCGGTGTGGCCCGGGACGAGGACGTAGCGGACCCACACCGGGATACGGAGACGGTCGAGCCTGGTGGCGAAGTCGAGCGTCGGGCCGAGTTCACCGCCGGTGAGCCCCCGGTAGGCGGCTGCGTCGAAGGACTTGATGTCGAGCAGCACCAGGTCGGTGTCCGCGAGGAGCCGGTCGCCGGCGCGGGCGCCGAGGAAGCCGGAGGTGTCCAGCGCGGTGTGCAGTCCCGCCTCCTTGCAGCGGCGCAGCACCTCACCGGTGAAGGCCGGCTGGAGCAGGGGCTCGCCGCCCGTGATGGTCACCCCTCCCTGGGCGGCGGTGATGAACGGCCGGTACTTCTCGATCTCCGCCATCACCTCGTCGACGGTGGCCTCCTTGCCGTCGCGCATGTGCCAGGTGTCGGGGTTGGCGCAGTAGAGGCAGCGCAGCGGGCAGCCGTTGACGAAGAGGACGAACCGGGTCCCGGGACCGTCCACGCCGGTGGACAGGTCCCAGGAGTGGATCCGACCCGTCGTGGCCGTCCTCACAGTGCTCCGTGGAAGGTCCGGCTGATCACGTCGAGCTGCTGCTCACGGGTCAGGCGGACGAAGTTGACGGCGTAGCCGGAGACCCGGATGGTCAGCTCCGGGTACTTGTCCGGGTTCTCCATCGCGTCCTCCAGGGTCGCCCGGTCCAGGACGTTGACGTTCATGTGGAAGCCGCCGGAGGCCATGTACGCGTCGAGGATGCCGACCAGGTGGCCGGGGCGCTCGGCGGGCACGTGGCCCAGGCCTTCCGGGGTGATCGTCGTGGTCAGGGAGATGCCGTCGCGGGCGTGTTCGTAGGGCAGCTTGGCGACGGAGAGCGCGGAGGCGGCGACCCCGTGCCGGTCGCGGCCGTTCATCGGGTTGGCGCCGGGCGCGAAGGGAGCTCCCGCGCGGCGGCCGTCGGGCGTGTTGCCGGTGTGCTTGCCGTAGACGACGTTCGAGGTGATCGTCAGCACCGACTGGGTGTGTTCGGCGTCCCGGTAGGTGGGGTGTTCGCGCACCTTCGTCATGAAGGAGTCCACGAGGCCGACCGCGATGGCGTCGGCGCGGTCGTCGTTGTTGCCGTACGCCGGGTAGTCGCCCTCGGTCTCGTAGTCGACGGCCAGTCCGGTCGCGTCGCGGATCACCCTGACCCGGGCGTACTTGACGGCGGACAGGCTGTCGGCGGCGACGGAGAGGCCGGCGATGCCGCAGGCCATGAAGCGGTGCACGGGATGGTCGTGGAGCGCCATCTCGATGCGTTCGTAGGCGTACTTGTCGTGCATGTAGTGGATGACGTTGAGCGCGTCGACGTACGTCTGGGCCAGCCAGTCCAGCATGACGTCGTACGCCTTCGACAGTTCGTCGTAGTCCAGGTACTCCCCGGTCGACACCGGTGCCTCGGGGGCGATCTGCTCGCCGCTGATCTCGTCCCGGCCGCCGTTGATGGCGTACAGCAGCGCCTTGGCGAGGTTGACCCGGGCGCCGAAGAACTGCATCTGCCGGCCGACCGCCATGGCGGAGACGCAGCAGGCGATCGCGGTGTCGTCGCCGGTGCGGGGCCGCATCAGTTCGTCGGACTCGTACTGGACGGCGCTGGTGTCGATGGAGACCTTGGCGCAGAACTCCTTGAAACCGGACGGGAGTCGGGGCGACCACAGGACGGTGAGGTTGGGTTCGGGGGCCGGGCCCAGGTTGTAGAGGGTCTGCAGGAAGCGGAACGAGGTGCGGGTGACGAGGGGGCGGCCGTCCGCGCCGATGCCGCCGATGGACTCCGTGACCCAGGTCGGGTCTCCGGAGAACAACGCGTCGTACTCGGGGGTGCGCAGGAACCGTACGATGCGCAGCTTGATGACGAAGTCGTCGATCAGTTCCTGGGCCCGGGTCTCGTCCAGGGCCCCGGCGGCCAGCTCGCGTTGGAGGTACACGTCCAGGAAGGTCGACGTGCGGCCGAGCGACATCGCCGCGCCGTTCTGCTCCTTCACGGCGGCGAGATAGCCGAGGTAGAGCCATTGCACGGCCTCGTGGGCGGTGGCCGCCGGACGGGAGACGTCGCAGCCGTACGTGGCGGCCATCCGGGTCAGTTCGCCCAACGCCTTGATCTGCTCGGCGAGTTCCTCGCGGTCGCGGATGATGTGCTCGGTGGAGGGAGCGGCGTCGAGAACGGCGCGTTCCGCGCGCTTGGCGGCGATGAGCCGGTCGGTGCCGTACAGCGCGACCCGCCGGTAGTCGCCGATGATCCGGCCCCGGCCGTACGCGTCGGGCAGGCCGGTGATGATGCCGGCCTTGCGGGCCGCGCGCATCGCGGGGGTGTACGCGTCGAAGACGCCGTCGTTGTGGGTCTTGCGGTAGGTCCCGAAGACGCGGGTGACGAAGGCGTCGGGCTCGTAGCCGTACGCCTTCAGTCCGTTCTCGACCATGCGCAGACCGCCGTTCGGCATGATGGCGCGCCTCAGCGGCGCGTCGGTCTGCAGGCCGACGATCAACTCCCGTTCGCGGTCGATGTATCCGGGCACGTGCGAGGTGATCGTCGACGGGGTCGCGGTGTCGACGTCGAGGATTCCCTTCCTGCGTTCCTCCGGGAAGAGGGCGCTGACCTCGCCCCAGACGGTCCGGGTGCGCTCCGTCGGGCCGGTCAGGAAGGCGGCGTCTCCTTCGTAGGGCGTGTAGTTGGCCTGGATGAAGTCGCGGACGTCGATGCGCTCGCGCCACGCCGTTCCGGCGAAGCCCTGCCATGCCTCGGCCGTCCGGCCCTCGGCCGTCCGGCCCTCGGCCGTCACCGTTGTGGTCATCGCCGGTCTCCCCTCGCACAGTGTCGAATGTTCCGCGCTTCGGCGCTCTTCGCGCTCTCCGCGCTTTCGATACTTGTCTTCCGGGGCGATCCGGGCGAGGGCCGGACAGTACAGGCCGGGGTGCCGATGGCCCTCGCCCGGGGGCCGTTCGGCCCGGCACGGCGTCAGGAGGGCAGGTCGACGCCGTACAGCGAGATGCCTCCGACGAGTTCGCGTCCGGTGACCAGTTCGGACGCGATCCGGATGAAGACGTCGCGGGGCGAGGCCACCCAGGAACGGGGCCCCGTCCGGGTGAGACGGTCGTGTTCGGCGGGATCGTTCACCACCAGGGCACGGCCCGTCACGACCACGCTCCAGCCGGAGTGCGCCGCCGCGTCCACCGCGTCGGCCTCGAAGGCCACCACCACGCCGTCGATGGAGCGGGCCAGTTCGGAGTCGGCCGACGTCCGCAGCACGACGGCGGACCCGGCGTCCAGGCTGAAGTTGACCGGCAGGACCGCCGGCAGGGCGTTTCTCGTGTGGACGACCCTGCCGATGGCCGCGTCACCGAGCCGGTCCAGGCACTCCTGCCGGCCGAGTTCACGGAAGCCGTCGTTGGGATTCATCACCGGAGCCAACCCTTACGCGTCGGAGCGACACAGCAGTACAGCGACATACGGTTCAGATTCCGGCGAGCGGTGCGGGGGGAACAGGGTCCATTGGTCCCGGGCGGACGGAGAACGGCCGCTTCCCGGCGCCCGGGTCGCCGGGCCCGGTCCGCGCGTCAGCGCACGGCGATCCGCCGGCCGGAGATCCGCTCCTCGTCGACGCGTACCCACAGGTCGCGCTCCGCGCCGCCGGCCCAGGGGCGGCTGTGGGCGAGGGCATCGAGCCGCCGGACGGCGTCGGGGCCGGTCTCCGCCCGGGCACGTCCCTGGACCAGCACGCTCCAGCCCTGGGCGAGGGCCTCGTCGATGTGATCCACCTCGAAGGCGACACGAGCTCCGACCGCCGCCGCGGGTGCCGAACCGGGCGCCGTGCGGAACATGACCGACCCGTCGATCACGCTGTAGTTGACGGGAAGGACCACGAGCCCGTCGGAGGTGTGGAGGGCGATCCTTCCGACGCCGTGCGTCGACAGCCGCGCCCGGCACTCCTCGGGGCCGAGTTCGATCAGCTCGGAGTGCGCGGCGGCCCGGCCCGCGCCCGGCGGCAGATCGGCGTCGCCGCCGTGCAGTGCCGTGACGCTGGTGCTCAGGGCGTCCGCGATCCGGATCAGCGCGCTCGTCCCCGGTGTCGCGGTGGGCTGCCGCTCCAGGTAGCGGAGGTAGCCGGGAGCGATGCCGGCGCGGACGGCCACGGCCTCCCGGGTCAGGCCGAGTTCCTCGCGTCGCGCGGCGATGCGCCGCCCGACGTCGCCCACCCCGGTCGGTGCCGGACCCGAACCCGGGACCGGGCGCAGGTCCGAGGCGGAGGGCGGTTCCGAGGCGGAGGCCGAGACCGGGCCAGGCGCGGGGACGGAGGCGGAGGGCGCCACGATGGGCGCCGAGGTCGCCGTGGTGAGGTGCCGTGGCGTCTCCTCGGTCGTCACTGCGGCTCCGGGGTGCGCGACCGACGGCCCGCGCCGCGGGTCCGCCCCGCCCGGCGCCTCGCCGTGCGTCGCCCACCGAGCCCGGCCGACCATGACGCTTCGTGTCTGCTCTGACATCACCCATCACCTCTTTCCGGCGGGGCGTCCCGGCGACCGGAGCGATCCGACGACCGGATCGTCCCGGCCACCCGGAGCCTTCCGACGACCGGAGCCGTTCCGACGGCCAACGCGGGCAGTGCCTCGAAGACAGCCCGTTCAACGCGCGATACGACCTCGCATATCCACCCTGACCGGGGCAGATGCCGCGCGCCAGGGCCGTTCGGGCCCCACCGCGGGACCGGGCGGCCCCTGCCACCGCTCGCGCGCACGGCGATCCCCTTGCACTGTTGGGGTGTAACGAGGAGGTGCGGTGCCATGCGCGGAGCACGCGGAACAGAGGGTGCGAGGCAGTGGTGCTGGCGCTGGCGGAGAAATCCGCTGCGTCGCCGTGACGACGTCTTCGAGGCGTGGATCGTGCTGATCGTCTGGACGGTGATGGTGCTGGGCGGCACCGTCGCCGGACTGGTGACGGCTCATGCCGCCGACGAGTCCTTCACACGCCTGCGCCACGACCGGCACACCGTCCCGGCGGTCCTGGTCGGCGGTACGGGATCGGCGGTACCGGCCGGGGAGAGCGCGGTCTACGACCATGTCCGGGCGACGGTGCGCTGGACCGCACGGGACGGGTCGCCCCGGGTCGGCACCGCCCTGGTGGAGTCCGGGCACAGGGCCGGATCGCACGTGATGATCTGGCTGGACCCGCAGGGCCGGCCGGCGGCCGCGCCTCCGACGGGGAGCGCGGCGGCCACCGAGTCCAGCCTGCTGGGCATCGGCGCCGCCGTGGCCCTGGCAGGCCTGGTCTTCGGCGCAGGCGGTTTCGCCCGGTGGCGGCTCGACCAGCGGCGCTACGACCGGTGGGAGCGCGAATGGGAACGGCTCGGACCGCAGTGGGGACACAAGACGCCGTGACAGCCGTGGCCCCGCGCGGAAACCGGCAGGTGTCCTCGACGCGAAGGGCCCGGGGGAATTCCCGGGGCCCTTCGTCGTGCAGCCGTGGAAGCGTGGTCCGCCGTGCGGTCTCCGGTCAGTCGTGCGTCTCCGGTCGGTCGTGCGGGATCAGGTCAGTCGTGCGGGATCACCGCCACCGGCGCGGTGGAGTGGTGCAGTACGGCTTGTGTCACCGGGCCCACGTGACCGCCCACCGGGGACCGGCGGTTGCGGCGGCCGACCACGACCAGGGCGGCGTTCCGCGAGGCCTCCACGAGATGGCGGCCCGCACCGCCGATCACGGCCTGTTCGCGCACCTCGACAGCGGGGAACTTCTCCCGCCAGGGGGTAAGGACCTCGGCCAGCTGCCCCCGCACCTCGGTGAGCAGTTCCTCGTCGACTCCCGCGTCGGCGGCTCCGCTGTAGCCGTAGTACGGCGGCAGGCTCCAGCCGTGGACGACGTGCAGGTCCGTCGCCCGGCGAGCCGCCGCGCGGAACGCGAAAGCGATCACGGAGGCGTCCGGGTGCTCCAGGTCGAGCCCGAGGACGACCTCCTCGCGCCCGGCGGACTCCGGGGGCCGGGCCCCGGCCCGTACGAGGACGATCGGCGTCCGGCTCCGGGCGACCACGGCCTGCGCGACGGACCCGGTCAGGAAACCCGCGACTCCGCCGAGGCCCCTGGACCCGAGCACCAGCAGCTCGGCGTCCTCGGCGGCGGCCAGCAGGGCGGTGACAGGCTGCTCGGCCACGCGCTCGGCCGTGACGGACAGTCCGGGGTGGTCCGCGGCGAGCTCGGCCGCGGTCTCGCGCGGGAGGCGCTCGGCCCATGCACGCTGCGGGTCCTCCGCCGTCAGCGGAACCGGGACGCCGACCGGCGGGCCGTAGACGTAGGGATGCCACGACCAGGCGTGCACGAGATGCAGGGGGGCGTCGGTCCGCCGGGCTTCACGGGCTGCCCATGCGGCTGCGGCGAGGCTCTCGGGCGAGCCGTCCAGACCGACGACGATGGTGCGGGACATCTGGGGACCTCCTTGGGGGATGCGTGATCAGTCTCGTGTTCGCACGGGCGCGCCAGGAGGGGCCGCTGGTCCCCTGCCGGGGCCAACCGGCCCCTACGTCAAGGGACTTCATGCCGCCGGGGCGAAACCGTCAGGGCCGTGACGGGCAGCCCGGGACAGCGCCTGCGGACCCGTGACACGGAGGTGGTGAGCACGGGTCCGGCGGCGTCCACGTCGGGCACGGCGTACACGATGTCCAGGGCGGCGCCATGGAGCACCGTCTGCTCGGCGGCCCGGTCCGGCGCCCGTACGGCGACGAGCGGGCCGCCGACACCGACCGTCGCCTGACGCATGGTCATGTCCGCTCCCCTACCGGCCCGTTGGGTGCCGCGCCGCCGTCGCGCGCCCCCGGTCGGCGCGTGGGGCGGGTGGCGTCGGTGGTGTCCCGGCGAGCGTGGTGCCGGGGCGAAGCCCGCGTGCAGGGGCCGGGCGGTCCCCTTCCGCGGGGCCGTTCGGCCCTGTCCCGTGCCGTGCGGCCCGCGGCCGGGGCCGGACGGCCCATGGCGGCGGGCGGACCGCGGGCGCAGATTTGAGGCGGAAGGGTCGCGCGCCAGGAAGAGGCAGGATCATGAGTGCTTCCACCACATCCACCATGCTGCGGGCGCTGCCCGCCCACCAGCAGGAACAGCTGCTGCGGCTGGCCCGGGAGGTGTCGTTCCCCGAGGGCACCCGATTGTTCGAGGAAGGCCGCCACGCGGACCGGTTCTGGATCGTCCGGACCGGCACGGTGGCCCTCGACCTGCGGGTCCCGGGCCGCCGCCCGGCCGTGATCGAGATCCTCGGTCACAACGAACTCGTCGGCTGGTCCTGGCTGTTCGCCCCGCACGTCTGGCATCTGGGCGCCGAGGCGACGAGCCCGGTGCGCGCCTACGAGTTCGACGCCGAGGACGTCCGGTCACTGTGCCGCGACGATCCCGAACTGGGAATGGCCGTGGCCCAGTGGGCGGGCGGGATCGTCGCCCACCGGCTCCAGTCGGCCCGGACCCGGCTGCTCGACCTGTACGCCCCCTACGGCAGCGGCACCGCGCGCTGATCGCGTGCGCGGCGCCGGCGGCCGTCGCCGGAACCGATCAAGGAGTCCTCGTGCACGGCAGTCCGCACATCGTGAGCGACGTGATGACCCACACGGTCGCCGCCATCGGCCGTGGGGCCGGGTTCAAGGAGATCGTGCAGCTGATGGAACAGTGGCAGGTCAGTGCCCTGCCCGTCGTGGAGGGCGAGAGCCGGGTGGTCGGGGTGGTCTCCGAGGCCGATCTGCTGCCCAAGGAGGAGTTCCGTGACCACGACCCCGACCGGCACACCCAGCTGCGGCGGCTGGACGATCTCGCCAAGGCCGGCGGGCTCCGGGCCGAGGAGCTGATGACGTCTCCGGCGGTCACCGTGCGGGCGAGCGCGACCCTGGCGCAGGCCGCCCGCATCATGGCGCACGCGAAGGTCAAGCGGCTGCCCGTCGTCGACGAGACCGGCGGTCTCGAGGGCGTCGTCAGCCGCGGCGACCTCCTCAAGGTGTTCCTGCGCAGCGACGAGGACATCGCCGAGGAGGTCCGCCGGGAGGTCGTGCCCTGTCTGTTCCACGGGTCGCCCGCACCGGTCCGCGTCGAGGTGCGGGGCGGTGTCGTCACCCTGTCCGGACGCGTCCGCGACACCTCGCTGGTCCCGGTGGCCGCCCGGCTGGTGCGGGCCGTCGAAGGGGTCGTGGACGTAGGCTTCGATCTCACAGGCCCCGGGCGCTGACCGGAGCGGTGGGACGGCCACGGCCCGGAGCCGTGGGACAGCCGGCCACCGCCCGCCGTGGTGGGACGGCCACCGCCCGCGGCGGTGGAACGCACGGTGACGTGTATGGGCCGGTCGGCCCTAGTGCGGCCGGGCCTGAAGCGTGATGATCGACCTGAGCGGGCTCACGGTGCGTGGTCCATTACTGAACAAGGGGTCGTGATGACCGAGGCGCGTACGTTCTCCGAGCAGAACCCGATCCGGGTCTTCCTCCTGGACGACCACGAGGTGGTACGCCGTGGTCTGACCGACCTCCTGGACGCCGAACCCGACATCTCGGTGGTCGGCGACGCGGACAGCGTCGAGCACGCCCTGGTGCGCGGCCCCGCGCTGCGGCCCGACGTGGCGGTCCTCGACGTACGCCTTCCGGACGGCGACGGCATCAGCGTCTGCCGGGAGCTGCGCAGCCAGATGCCCGAGCTGTCCTGTCTGATGCTGACGTCGTTCGACGACGAGGAAGCGCTGCTCGACGCGATCATGGCCGGGGCGGCGGGCTACGTCCTGAAGCAGATCAAGGGGTCCGACCTGATCTCGGCGGTCCGCACGGTGGCCTCCGGCCAGTCGATGCTGGACCCGACGACGACCGCGCGGCTGATGCGCAAGCTGCGCACGGACCCGGCCGAGGAGCAGCCCCTCTCGCACGAGCTGGCCGGCCTCTCGCCGCGCGAGCGGGACATCCTCGCGCTGATCGGGGACGGACTCACGAACCGCGAGATCGGCAAGGAGCTCTACCTGTCCGAGAAGACGGTCAAGAACCACATCTCCCGGCTGCTGGCCAAGCTCGGCGTCCAGCGCCGCGTCCAGGCCGCGGTCCTGGCCAACCAGCTCGAACACCCCGAAACGGCCGGCCACCACTCCACCCGCTGAGTCACGGCTCCGGTCCGCAGCCCTGCCCCGGCCGGGCTTCGGCCGCCGGGCACCCCGCCGAGCCGTCCCCGTCCCCGTCCCCGTCCCCGTCCCCGTCCCCGTCCCCGGTCACGGTCACGGTCGCCGTTCCGGCAGCGTGAGGACGCAGGACTCGCCCGGTGCCACCGTGACCGTGCGGTCCGCCAGGGAGATGTCGATCGGCGGCTCGTCCGACGCCGGCACGTTGACGTTCAGCCTGCCGGCGCTCAGGTGCACGTGAACGCCCCGATGGCCCCGGTAGCGGATCGCGAACCCGAACTCGGACAGCTCGGGCAGGGGGACCGGGTCGAAGCGCAGCGCTCCGCCGCGGGTCTCGAGACCGGTCAGCCCGCGCTGGACGAGATCGAGGGTGCCGGCCATCGCGCCCAGGTGGATGCCCTCCCCCGTGGTACCGCCCTGCAGATCGGCGATGTCGCCGCGCAGCGCCTCGTGGATGTACGTCCAGGCCTCGGCGCGCCGCGCCCGGCCCAGCACCCAGCCGTGCACCAGGCTGCTCAGCGTCGAGCCGTGGCTCGTACGGCTCAG
This sequence comes from Streptomyces sp. NPDC021080, assembly GCF_044333225.1. Taxonomy (NCBI): domain Bacteria; kingdom Bacillati; phylum Actinomycetota; class Actinomycetes; order Kitasatosporales; family Streptomycetaceae; genus Streptomyces; species Streptomyces sp. NPDC021080. The sequence continues at coordinate 93,438 of NZ_JBIRQM010000016.1, forward strand.
GTAGTGGTCGACGGTGCGCCGCCAGAGGGTGTCGTCGATCTCGTGTCCGAGCCTGCGGAAGAGGGCGCCGAGTTCGGCGGGCGAGAAGAGGTAGCCCAGCATCAGTACGTCCGCCTGCTTGGAGGCCTGGTAGCGGTTGACGCTGTCGCCCTCGGCCTCCAGGATCCGGTCGAGCCGCCGGATGTCGCCGTACCGTTCGCGGTAGCCCTCCCAGTCGAGCTCCGCGAGGTCTCCGTACCCCTCGAACTGGCTGATGACGCCGGCGTGGAAGGGCACGTGCAACCGGCTCGACACGTCGTGCCACAGGTCGAGTTCGGCGGGCTCGAGGCCGGTCCGCTCCGCCAGGTCCCGGCGTAGCAGTTCGGGCAGTTCGCCGAGCACGTCGAGGGTGCGGGCGAGCACCCAGGCGGCGGTGACATTGGTGTACGCGTTGTCGTCGAGGCCCGGCCGGTCGGCGTCCGGGTAGGCGTCGTGGTACTCGTCGGGGCCGACGACACCGCGGATCCGGTAGCGGCCGAGGGTGCCGTCGTACGTGGCGAGGCCGGCCCAGAACCGGGCGATCTGCACGAGCATGTCGATGCCCTTGGTGTGCAGGAACTCGGTGTCGCCGCTCGCCTCGCAGTACTGCCACACGTTGTAGGCGATCGCCGATCCGACGTGGTGCTGCAGGCGCGAGTGGTCGGGCAGCCAGCGCCCGGAACGCGGGTTCAGGTGCAGTTCCTGGGTCTCCTCGCGTCCGTCGCTGCCGCTCTGCCACGGGTACATCGCGCCGCTGCGGCCGGCGTCCTGGGCCGCCCGGCGGGCCCGCTCCAGACGGCGGTGGCGGTAGGTGAGCAGGGCGCGGGAGACCTCGGGGAAATGGAGGTTCAGATACGGCAGCACGAACAGTTCGTCCCAGAAGACGTGCCCCCGGTAGGCCTCGCCGTGCAGCCCGCGCGCCGGGACGCCGACGTCGAGTTCGGCGGTGTGCGGGGAGAGGGTCTGGAGCACATGGAACTGGTGCAGGCGCAGGATCGGGCCGACGCTGCCGCGCACGTCCGTCTCCGCGTTGCGCCACAGCTGCTGCCAGGCCGTGTGGTGGGTGTCCAGCAGCGTCTCGAAGTCCCCGGCGCGGCCGACCCGGTCGACGACCGCGTTCAGCGGGTCCTTGATCGCCGTGTCGTGGGTGGTGTGCAGGGCCACGGTCTTGTCCACGGTCACCGTCCGGCCGTCGGCCAGCGCGATCCTGAGCGTCTGGGCGGCGCGCCCCGGGGTGTGCGCGTCCGTGGTCGCGGCGGGTGCGTCCGCGACGGTCCGGGCGGCCAGTCCGATGCCGGTCTCCGAGGCGGAGGTGCGGCAGCGCAGCCACACCGTGTCCGGTTTCCCGGTGCCGGTGGTGACGTCCGTGAGGTGGCGGGAGGCGAGGGAGCGGTAGCGCTCGACTCCGCTGTTGGTGACGGTCCCGTCGAGTGCCGACTCGATCTCGACGGTGCCGGACCAGCCCTCGGCGGTCACCTCCGTGCGCAGCGCGGCGAGGTGGGGATCGGCCATGTGGACCAGGCGCAGCTGCCGTACGGTCAGGCGCCGGCCCTCCTCGTCCTCGTAGCGCGCGGTGCGTTCCAGGGTGCCCGCGAGCAGGTCGAGGCGCAGCCGGTGGTCGAGGAGCCGGTGGGTGTCGGGGGTGAGCCAGGTCCCGGTGGCGGTCCGCACGCGCAGGGGCAGCCAGTTGGGGAGGTTGACCATGTCCTCGTTCTCGACCTGCTGTCCGGCCACCTGTGAGGTGAGGCGGTTGTAGCAGCCCGCCGCGTAGGTGCCCGGGTAGTGGACGGAGTCGGCGGCGCACTCGGGGGCCGCGCCGCGGGTCGCGAAGTACCCGTTGCCGAGGGTGCACAGCGATTCGCGCAGGCGTTCCTGCGCCGGGTGGTAGCCCTCGTATTCCCAGGTGAGGTCGTCCATGCCTCCATCCTCGGGTACGGGCGGCCCGCCGGCCTCGTGGCACGCGCGGGGCGACGGCGGGCCCGGTCCGTGGGCGCCGGCCGTCCGCGTACGGTCACGGCGGCGGCGCTGTGCCGCTTCCGGGGCGGGGGTCCTCAGGCGGGCCAGGTCCAGTCCGCGACCTCGGGAAGGTCGGTGCCGTGCTCGCGGATCCAGATCCCGTGGCGGGAGCGGGCGTCGGCCATCGTCTGGCGCAGGGCGGCGGCGCGGACGCCGAGACCGGGGACGCGGTCGATGACGTCCATGACCAGGCGGTAGCGGTCCATGTCGTTGCGGACGACCATGTCGAAGGGGGTCGTGGTGGTGCCCATCTCCTTGTAGCCGCGCACATGGAGGTTCCGGTGGCCGGTGCGGCGGTAGGCGAGGCGGTGGATGAGCCAGGGATAGCCGTGGTAGGCGAAGATCACCGGCTTGTCCGTGGTGAACAGTCCGTCGTACTCGAAGTCGCTCATCCCGTGCGGGTGTTCCTCGCGCGGGAGGAGCCGGGTCATGTCGACGACGTTGACGACCCGGACGGCGAGTTCGGGCAGATGACGGCGCAACAGGTCGGAGGCGGCCAGGATCTCCTGGGTGGGGACGTCGCCCGCGCAGGCGAGGACGACGTCGGGGTCCCCGTCGCCGTCGGCCGTTCCGGCCCAGTCCCAGATGCCGGCGCCGCGGGCGCAGTGGGCGCGGGCCTGGTCCATGGACAGCCAGTCGAAGCAGGGCTGTTTGCCGGCGACGACGACGTTGACGTAGTCGCGGCTGCGCAGGACGTGATCCGCCACGGACAGCAGGGTGTTGGCGTCCGGCGGGAGGTAGACGCGCACGACCTCGGGGCTCTTGTTGAGGACGTGGTCGACGAAGCCGGGGTCCTGGTGCGAGAAGCCGTTGTGGTCCTGGCGCCAGACGTGCGAGGTGAGCAGGTAGTTGAGGGAGGCGACGGGGGCGCGCCACGTCAACTCCCGGGATGTCTTGAGCCACTTGATGTGCTGGTTGACCATGGAGTCGACGATGTGCACGAACGCCTCGTAGCAGGAGAAGAGTCCGTGCCGGCCGGTGAGGGTGTAGCCCTCCAGCCAGCCCTGGCAGGTGTGTTCGGAGAGGATCTCCATGACGCGGCCGTGCCGGTCGAGGTGTTCGTCCACCGGCAGGGTCCCTGCCTGCCAGGCCTTGCCGCTGGCACCGAAGACGGCCTGGAGGCGGTTGGAGGCGGTCTCGTCGGGGCCGACCAGCCTGAAGTCGCGGCGCTCGGACGTCTTGCTCATGACGTCCTCGAGGAGGTCGCCGAGGACCCGGGTCGGCTCGTGCAGGGTCGCTCCGGGCTTGTCGACGGGGACGGCGAAGCGTTCCAGGGGCGGCAGCGGCAGTTCGCGCAGGAGGAGGCCGCCGTTGGCGTGCGGGGTGGCGCCGAGGCGCCGGGAGCCCTCGGGTACGCAGGCCAGGACGTCGGCCACCGGCCGTCCCTCGGTGTCGAAGAGCTCCTCGGGGCGGTAGGAGCGCAGCCAGGTCTCCAGCTGCCGCAGGTGTTCGGGGTTCTCGCGGACCTGGGCGAGGGGCACCTGGTGGGCGCGCCAGGTGCCTTCGACGGGTTCGCCGTCGACCTCCGCGGGGCCGGTCCAGCCCTTGGGGGTGCGCAGCACGATCATCGGCCAGCGGGCGCGCTCGGTGACGCCCTCCTCGCGGGCCGTGCGCTGGAGGAGCGCGATCCGCTCCAGTGCCTCGTCGAACGCGGCGGCCATGGCGCGGTGCACCCGGGCGGGGTCGTCGCCGGTGACGTGGATCGGCTCGTGGCCGTATCCCCGCAGCAGTTCGTCGAGTTCGGCCTCCGGGAGCCGGGACAGCACGGTCGGGTTGGCGATCTTGTAGCCGTTGAGGTGCAGGACGGGCAGGACGGCGCCGTCGTGGACCGGGTCGAGGAACTTGTTGGAGTGCCAGGACGCGGCGAGGGGTCCGGTCTCCGCCTCGCCGTCGCCGACGACGCAGGCGACCAGCAGGTCCGGGTTGTCGAAGGCGGCGCCGTAGGCGTGGGCGAGGGAGTAGCCGAGCTCGCCTCCCTCGTGGATGGAGCCTGGCGTCTCGGGTGCGACGTGGCTGGGCACTCCGCCGGGGAAGGAGAACTGCCGGAACAGCTTCCCCATGCCCTCACGGTCCCGGGGCACGGAGGGGTAGGTCTGGCTGTAGGTACCCTCCAGCCAGGAGTTCGCCAGCACGGCCGGGCCGCCGTGTCCGGGGCCCCAGACGCACAGCGCGTCCAGTCCGCGGGCCTTCACGACGCGGTTCAGGTGGGTGTGGACCAGGTTGAGGCCGGGAGAGGTGCCCCAGTGGCCGAGCAGCCGGGGCTTGATGTGCGCGGGCCTCAGGGGTTCGGTGAGCAGCGGGTTGGCCATCAGATAGATCTGGCCCACGGCAAGGTAGTTGGCCGCGCGCCAGTGGGCGTCCAGCGTGCGCAGTTCGTCGTCGGTCAGTACCGTGCTGTCCTGGTGTCCGGCCTTGGGCATGGTGACTCCGTAAGTCATCGGGGTAAGTCGACGAGGCGGTTCATCGCAGCGCTTCACAGGAGGCGTGATCGGGCGGAGGAGGCGGCATGGCCGGCGAGAAGACGGCGAAGGTGCCGCTCGCGGCGTACGAGCGGGAGCTGCTGCGTCTGCAGACGGAGCTGGTGAAGCTCCAGGAGTGGGTGCGGACCGAGGGCGCCCGCGTGGTGGTGGTCTTCGAGGGCCGGGACGCGGCGGGCAAGGGCGGCACGATCAAGCGGGTGGCGGAGCATCTGAACCCGCGCATCGCGCGGATCGCGGCGCTGCCGAAGCCGACGGAGCGCGAGCGCACCCAGTGGTACTTCCAGCGGTACGTGGAGCATCTGCCGGCCGCCGGGGAGATCGTGCTGTTCGACCGGAGCTGGTACAACCGCGCCGGGGTCGAGCACGTGATGGGCTTCTGCACGAAGGAGGAGCACCAGCTCTTCCTGAGGCAGTGTCCGATCTTCGAGCGGATGCTGGTCGAGGCGGGGGTGCTGCTGCGCAAGTACTGGTTCTCGGTGAGCGACGCGGAGCAGCAGAAGCGGTTCCGGCGCCGGCTGAAGGACCCGACGCGGCGCTGGAAGCTGTCCGCCATGGACCTGGAGTCGATCACCCGCTGGGAGGCGTACTCCCGGGCGAAGGACGAGATGCTGGTGCACACGGACATCAGCGAGGCCCCGTGGTTCGTGGTCGAGAGCGACGACAAGCGCCGGGCCCGGCTGAACATGATCGCCCATCTGCTCTCCACGGTTCCCTATCACGAGGTGCCGCCGCCGGTTCTGGAGCTGCCCGACCGGCCGCCGTCGACGGGTTACGTCCGCCCGCCGCGTGATCTGCAGACCTACGTCCCCGACCACGCGGCGAGCCTCTGAGGCCCTCACGCCCGCAGGGGCACGACGGCGACGGGGCAGGCCGCGTGGTGCAGTGCCGCGTGGGCGACCCGGCCGAGCTGCATCCCGATGTGCCCGTGGCCGTCGTGCCGCCGGACCCCGAGGACGAGCAGGTCGGCCTCGTCGGAGGCGTCCAGCAGCACTCTGCGGGCGGTTCCCTCGACGGTGCGCCGGCGCACGGCCACCCCGGGGTGGCCGGCGGCGGCGCCGCTCAGCGCCTTGTCGAGCGTCTCCGCCGCCCGCAGTTCGTGCGTCCGCGCGGGCTCGCCCGGCGCCGGCGGATGATCGGTGCTCTCGTGGGCGGGGCACCGCCAGGCGCGTACGGCCTCCAGCGCGACCCCGCGCCCGGCCGCCTCCTCGAAGGCGAAGCGCACGGCGGTCGAACCGTGCGCGGGATCGCCGACCCCGAGCACGACCCGCCGGTGGCGGCCGTCCCTGGCCCGGTTGTCGTGGCTGCCGCGCAGCACGATCACCGGGCAGTGGGCGCGGGCGGCGACGGTGAGGCTCACCGATCCGAGAAGCATCCCCGCGATGCCGCCGCGTCCCCGTGAGCCGAGCACCAGGGCGGTGGCGTCCATGCCCTTCCTGAGCAGCGTGCCCACCGCGTCGTCGGGCACCACCTCGGTGGTGACCGCCACGGCGGCGTCACGGCGGCGGGCGCGCTCGGCGGCGGCCCGCACGACGGTGTCGGCCATGATCTGCTCGGAGGGCCTGCCCGGCCCCTCGGCGGGGGCGGCGCCTTCGTAGCGTTCCCAGAGCGAGGCGTACACCAGGCGCAGCGGCAGGCCGCGCAGGGCGGCCTCGTCCGTGGCCCAGTCCACGGCGCGCAGGGCGAGCTCGGACCCGTCGACGCCCACCACGAGGGGCAGGTCCACCGCGGTCAGCTCCCTTCGCCGAAGTCGAAGACGATCCGGGCCTGGATACGGCCGTGCAGCACCTCGTCGATGGACTCGTTGACCGAACTCAGCGGCCGGGACTCGCGGATGACCCTGGTGCGGCCCGCGGCGTGCAGGTCGAACACCTCGGCCAGGTCCTGCCGGGTGCCGACGATGGAGCCGATCACGGAGGTGCCGTTCAGCACGGTCTCGAAGATCGGTACCTGGATCGTGCCGTGCGCCGGCATGGCGACCATGACGAGCTTCCCGCCGCGCCGCAGCCCCGTGTACACCGCGGAGAAGGCCTCCTCGTTGACCGCGAGCGCGAGCGCGGCGTGCGCTCCGCCGTGGCCGCGCAGGACCTCGCCGGGGTCCTCCTTGCGGGCGTCGATCACGAGGTCGGCGCCGAGTTCCGCGGCGAGTTCGAGTTTCTCGTCGGTTACGTCGATCGCCGCCACGGTCGCCCCGGCGATCTTCGCGTACTGCAGGGCCAGGTGACCGAGTCCGCCGACCCCGGAGATCGCGACGAGCTGGCTGGGCCGGACGTCGGCGACCTTCAGGGCCTTGTACGTGGTGACGCCGGCGCAGGTGAGCGGGGCCGCGTCGAGCGGGTCGATGCCCTCGGGCACCGGCTGGGCGAAGTCGGCCCAGGCGAGCATCTTCTCGGCGTAGCCGCCGTCGCACCCGTAACCGGTGTTGACCTGCTGCTCGCACAGGGTCTCCCAGCCGGAGAGACAGTGCTCGCAGCGTCCGCACGCCTTGCCGAGCCAGGGGACGGCGACCCGTTGTCCCACCGTGAGATGGGTGACGCCGTCGCCCAGTGCCTCGACCAGGCCGACGCCCTCGTGTCCGGGGACGAACGGCGGGCTCGGCTTGACCGGCCAGTCGCCGTGGGCGGCGTGGATGTCGGTGTGGCAGAGCCCGGAGGCCTCCACCCGGATGCGGACCTGTCCGGGGCCGGGCTCGGGGTCCGGGCGGTCCTCGATGACCAGCGGCTCACCGAACGCTCGTACGACTGCTGCTTTCATGGAGTGTCTCTCCTTGCACGATCGGGTCGCGGTCGGCACCGGGTCCGGGGGCGACCGACGGTGCTCACGGGTGTGCGACGACGGCGACGGGGGAGGTGGCGTGGTGGAGCACGGCGTGCGTGACGGGCCCGATGTGGGCACCGAGCGCGGCCTTGCGGATCCGGCGGCCCACGACCAGGAGCGAGGCCTCCCGGGAGGCGTCCACGAGGTGGTTGGCCGGCTTTCCGGACAGGGAGTCCTCGACGATCTCGACGGCCGGGTACTTCTCGCGCCAGGCCCGCAGTGCCGCCGTCATGGAGGCGGCGTCCTCGGCGGCCAGCCGGGCGGTCATCTTCAGGTCCGGGGGCAGCCCGTAGGCGATGTAGGGCGGCTCGTTCCAGGAGTGCACCACCCGCAGTGCCGTGGCACGCAGGAGGGCAGCCTCGAAGGCGAAGCCGATCAGCGCGTCGTCCGGGCGGCTGGTGTCGAGTCCGAGCACGACGGGGCGGAAGGGCGCGGCGGCGGACGGGATGCCCGCCGGATCCGGCAGGTGCTCGTCCGCGGCCTGTTCACCGGCGCGTACGAACACCACGGGCCGCTCGGCGTGCGCCGCGACGGCCAGTCCGGCCGAGCCGACCATGAAACCGCCCGCGCCGCTGAGCCCGCGCGTGCCGAGGACCAGGAGTTCGGCGTCGTCCGCGGCCTTCAGCAGTTCCTCGGCGGGCCGGCCCGTGAGCTGCTCGGTGGTGACGGTGACTCCCGGGTGCCGCAGCCGTACCCCCTCGGCGGCCTCGCGCGGGATCCGCTCGCTCCAGTGCTGGTGGGTCTCGGCTCCGAGCAGCGGCGCCTGGGCCATGGGGTCCGGGGCCGGTTCCCATACGTTGACCAGCCTGACCGGCAGGGCACGCAGCCGCGCCTCGCGGGCGGCCCATTCGGCGGCGGCGAGACTCTCGGGAGAACCGTCGAGGCCCACGGTGACGGTGCGGGGCATGGTGTCCACCTCCTGAATCGGCGGCCCGGTCGGGTCCGATTCCAGCGTCGCGTCGTAACGGTCGGGTCGGGCAGGGGCCGCAGGTCCCCAGGAGGGGCCGTTCGGCCCAAGGCGAGCGGTCCGGCCGCGCGGTGGAACCACGGACGGGCCGGGCCTCCCGTCTTCGGCCGGCGGGGCAGGCGGTCGGCGCGGACGACCGGGAGCCCGGCCCGGAGCCCGCCGCCCCCGGGGTGTCGCCCGCGGAGGCCGGTGCGAGGACGGTCGGGGCGGCGGCTCGGACGAGGTGGCGGTCGACGAACGGGTCACCGGCGGGCCCGGCGATCCGTCCGGCGGGTGCCGGGCGGACGGCCGTACGGCGACCCGCGCCGGTCCTGTCATCACGGTGCCCGCGATCGCGGCGGTCCGCAGCGCGACACCGCCGATCAGGGCGAGCCCGAGCGGGCCGGCCGTGGACACCCCGTCGGTCCGGCCGGCGCCGGTCCAGGAGCGGAACGCCGGCTCCAGCGGTCCGGCGGCGACAGGCGGGACCCCGTACGCCGGCAGGAGACCTCGTGCACAGCCGTGGTGGTGATCCCTTCGAGGATACCGAGGATGCCGGGCCGCTGCCCGGGCACGGAGATCGTTCTCCTCTCGCCCCGCGATCCCCCGTCCGGTGCCGAAGGACCGTCTCCCCGGGGCTGAACGCCCCCTTCGCGCGGACCCGTCGGACCGTCGAGCCGTCGGCTTGGCGCACGCGGGCGCGGGTGTCCCGTCCCGGACCCCGGCCGACCGGCTGGCCGCGTGGTCGTCGAGCGGCTCCGTGGGGAACGCGACGTGGAACGCGACCGGGTTGTGCATGATCTGTTCCAGGGCCTCGGACGGGGCCGGTACGCCAGAGCGGCACACGCCACGACGACAGCGGGAGACCCCTTCGATGACCGTACCGGCGCATCCGCTCGTCACCGCGGCCCGGGACCTGGCGGACCGGGTGCTGGCACCCCGGGCGGAGAGCGTGGACCGGGACGGCATGCCCGCGAGCAGCATCGAGGCCGTGAAGCGGTCGGGGCTGCTCGGGATCGGCGCCCCGGTCGCGGACGGCGGTTCGGCGGCGCCCGCCGCGGTGGTCCGCGAGACCGCCGAGATCCTGGCCGGGGCGTGCTGCTCGACCTGGTTCGTGCAGACCCAGCACCACACGCCGGTGGCGACCCTGGCGAAGAGCGCCCTTCCGGTACGGGACCGGCTGCTCGGTCCGCTCGCGCGCGGGGAGCTGCTGTCCGGTGTCGCGTACGCCCAGTTGCGCGCCCACCCGCGGATCCCGGTACGGGTCACGCGCGAGCGGGGCGGCCGGCGCTTCGACGGGACGGTCCCCTGGTACACCGGCTGGGGACTGAACGACGTCATGCTGCTGGCAGGGGTGACGGACGAGAACGAGGCGCTGTTCGCGTTCACCGAGGCGCGTGAGCAGCCGGGGCTGCGGCCGTCCCCGCCGATGCGGCTCGCGGCGCTCACCGCGTCCCGGACGGTCTCGCTGGAGCTGGACGGGCTGTGGCTGCCCGAGGAGGCGGTGGTGCTGCGCGTCCCGTACGAGTCCTGGGCGGTCACCGACCGGCCGAAGAACACCAACGCCTCACCGGCCGTCTTCGGGGTCACCTCGGCGGCGATCGGCCTGCTGGGGGACGATCCGCCGGCGCGGGAGACGGCCGAGGCGCTGCGGGCGCGTCTCGACGAGGTCAGACGGCAGGCGTACGAACTCGCCGACCACCCGGTGCCGACCGAGCGGATCGAGGAGCGGCTGACGTGCAAGACACGGGCGTACGACGTGATGCGGGCGGCCACCACGGCAGCGGTCGTGGCCGGCGGCGGGCGGGCGATGGATCTGCGCAGCCCGGCCCAACGGCTCGCGCGCGAGGGGCTGTTCCTGCTGGTGCAGGGGCAGACGGCCCAGGTGCGCGCCGCGCACCTGGGGTCGCTGGGTTCGTCCGGCCCGGGCGCTGCGCTCAGCGGGTGAAGGGCACCTGGACGGCGGGCTCGGGCGGCGCCGCGAACGGGTGCCGCCACAGGCCCCGCGCGGCGAGGCGGGGCAGGACGCCCTCGCCGAACCAGTAGGCCTCCTCCAGGTGCGGGTACCCGGAGAGCACGAACTCGTCGATGCCGAGGGCGTGGTACTCCTCGATCCGCTCGGCGACCTCCTCGTGGCTGCCGACCAGGGCGGTGCCCGCTCCGCCGCGCACCAGACCGATGCCGGCCCACAGATTGGGGTGGATCTCCAGTCCGTCCCGGCTGCCGCCGTGCAGCGCGAGCATCCGTCGCTGCCCCTGCGACTCGCTGCGGGCGAGCCCCTCCTGCACGGACCGTACGGTGGCCGGGTCGAAGCCGTCGAGGAGCCGGTGGGCCTCGGCCCAGGCCTGCTCGGAGGTGTCGCGTGCGATGACGTGGAGCCGGATGCCGAACCGCAGGGTCCGGCCCTCCCCGGCCGCGAGCCCGCGGATCCAGGCGATCTTCTCGGCGACCTGCGAAGGCGGTTCGCCCCAGGTGAGGTAGACGTCGGCGTGACGGGCGGCGACCTCGCCGGCGACGGGTGAGGAACCACCGAAGTAGATCTCCGGGACGGGGTCGGGAACCCGGGTGAGCCAGGCGTCCTCGACCCTCAGGTGCTCGCCGGTCAGATCGACGGTCTTCCCGTCCCACAACTCCCGTACGATCTGCAGGAATTCGCCGGTACGGCGGTATCTGGCGTCCTTGTCGAGGAAGTCGCCGTACGCGCGCTGTTCGTGACTCTCCCCGCCGGTCACCACGTTGAGCAGCAGCCGGCCGCCGCTGTGGCGCTGGAAGGTGGCGGCCATCTGCGCGGCGAGCGTGGGCGACACGAAGCCCGGCCGGAAGGCCACGAGGAACTTCAGCCGCTCCGTGTACCGGCTGACCATCGCGGTCGTCAGCCACGCGTCCTCGCACCAGGCACCCGTCGGGGTGAGGGCACCCACGAACCCCAGGTCCTCCGCGGCGCGGGCGATCTGGCTCAGATAGGCGACGGTCGGCGGCCGGTCCCGTCCGGAGGCGGTGGCGGGGGTGCCGTGGCCGCCGCCGACGACGTGACGGCTGTCTCCGTTGGTGGGAAGGAACCAGTGGAAGGTGAGGGACACGGCGGAGTTCTCCGATCGTGGGGACCCGACGGGCGCGCGGCCGTCGGACGGGGGCTAGATGAGGCCGTGCCGCGGGGGCCGGGTGCCGCTCAGGACGTGACGGCCGAGGTGCTGGAGCTTCCAGCGCGCCGGATCGTGCAGGGTGTGGGTGCGGGCGTCACGCCAGTGCCGGTGCAGGTTCAGCGAGTTGAGCGCCGCACGGGTCCCGGCCACCTCGAACAGGGCGTCCGCGACCAGGACGGCGGTGACGGAGGTGTGAGCCTTCGCGGCGGCCACGGCGATGGACGCCTCGGCCGCCGACGCGTCGGTCAGCTCCTCGCGGGCCGCGTCGACCGCGCGGCCCGCGACACCGAGCAGCGCCTCGGACGCCCTTGTCTGGAGCGCGAGTTCACCGAAGCGCTGGATGAGCAACGGGTCCTCGGCCGCCGTGTCCACGCCGCTCTCGAACCAGGGCCGGCTCTTGGTCCGCACGAACTCCGCGGCCTCGGCGAGCGCGCCCGCCGCGATCCCGGCGTCGATGGCGGCGTGCAGCAACTGCGCGACCGCGCCGTGCAGTTGTGGCCCCTGGAAGGTGAGATGGTGCGGGACCACACGGTCGGCCGGAACGACGACGCCGTCGAGCCGGACGGTGCCACTGGCCGTGGTGCGCTGTCCCATGCCGTCCCAGTCGTCGACGACGGTGAGACCGTCGGCGTCCCGCGGGACGTAGGCGACCTGCAGGGTGTCGTTTTCGGCGCGGGCCAGGACCGGGATCCAGTCGGCGAAGAGCGCTCCGGTGCAGTAGTGCTTCACACCGGTGAGCCGGTGCGTGCCGCCCGGGCCCGGTTCGAGCCGGGTGCGGATGTCCTGGACGTGCCGGGTACCGGCCTCCGACTGCGCGTTGCCGAACCGCCGCCCCGCCAGGATCTCCGCGAAGAAGAACTTCTGCTGGGCCGACGAACCCTGACGACGTATCACGTTCACGTACACGAAGTGGTTCTGCGGGATCTGGGCGAGGCTGGCGTCGGCCGAGGCCAGCAGCCGGAAGATCTCCGCCAGGGTCTGTGCGCTCACGTCCGCTCCGCCGTGCCCGGCCGGCACCGTGACGGCGAGCAGGCCGGAGGCGGAGAGACGCTTCAGCTCCTCGTGCGGGAGACGCCGTTCGGCGTCCCGCGCCGGGGCTCCGGCGCGGAACTCGTCGGCGAGGGCGGCGGCGACGGCCAGCGCCTCGGCGTCGTCCGCGATCACTTCGGCGGTCATCGGCGTCAGCCCGTGGCGGCGAGCAGGTGTCCGCTGCCGAGGGCCGCCGAGAACTGGTCCACCACCTGGGCCAGGGCCTCGGCGGTGCCCGGCGCCACGGTGACGCTCCCGTCCGGCCCGGTGATGATGTCCTTGTCGAGGGTGAACCAGCCTTGGACTATGTGGGCCGCTCCCATGGAGTTGAGCACCGGCCGCAGCGCGTAGTCCAGGGCGAGCACATGGGCGGTGCTGCCTCCGGTGGCCAGCGGCAGCACGGTCTTCCCGGTCAGGGCGTACTGCGGGAGCAGGTCGAGCAGGGCCTTGAGGACGCCGGAGTAGGCGGCCTTGTACACGGGGGTGCCGATGACCACCCCGTCGGCGCGGGCGAACAGCTCGGCCGCCTCGACGATGGCGGGGTGCTGGAAGTCCGCGCCGAGCAGCGCCTCCGCGGGGACGGTGCGGACGTCGAGGGGAATCACCTCGTGGCCCTGCGCGGCGAGCCGTGCGTCGAGGTGGCGCAGGAGCTTGGCGGTGCGGGAGGAGACCGAGGGGCTGCCGGAGACGGACAGGACGGTGGCCATGAGTCCTCTTTCGTGAAACGGGTTCCGGTGGACGAGTTCCGGGTGAATGCCGTGAGCGGACTCACGGGTGGATTCCGTGACCCGGGTTCCGGGTGAGTGGGCGTGACCGGCGTTCCGGTGGCGGCGGACTGCCGGGCGGGGGCAGGAGTACGGGGACGACGGGCCAGGCTCGCACTCCACGCGCGCGGCCTGCTGGAAAGGGGCCTGAGTCCTGACGGACTCCCGTCCCCTGTGCGGCAGTTCGACGCACCGAACGGACCGAGGCGCGGCACACGGGCCGACGGCTGTTCGGAACGCGTCGGGGTTCGGGAACTCAGCCGCGATCAGGCGGAGTTCGGGCGCCGAAGCGAGGGCGGGAGACCAGGGCACGTACGGATCACGGAGAAAACAAGCCACCGTGGGCGGACGGACCGCGCGAAGGAGACCCGGGGGTCGGGGTCGTCAGACTTCGCGGCGACAGAACGCGCTGCAGACACGCGCGAGGTCGACGTGGCGTCGCCGCGTGAGGTCCAGTCGCATCGTCATGCAGAGATCGTCGCAGCCCAGAGCAGGGACAGTCAAGGAACGGCGGTCCGGTCTCGCATCCCGGACCGTGACGTGCACCGGTGTTCCGCGGACATACGCCTGGCCGTCACCGCCCTGCGCCGCCCCGGACGTGAACCGCTCCTGCCGGGTGCGCTCGCCGCCGTTCCTGGTGCTCAGCCGCGTACCGGCATGATCCCGTGCCTCCGGCGCGGTTTGGGGGCGTCCAGCATGGTGACGCCGTTGTAGCGGCGGCCCCGGAAGAAGAGCACCGGCGCGGCGACGAACGTGACGAAGACCGAGACGATGCTGACGGGGAACACGGCCGGAAGCGACTGGCCCTCGGGCAGCGTGCGGCCGCCCTCGTGGACGGCGTAGCCGAACGCCGCAGCGAAGACGATGACACTCAGGGCGGCCAGGACCAGCAGGACAGCGCTGGTCCGGCGGGTACGGGCCTCGGTGCGGACCTCGGCCAGCAGGGAGGCGTCGCACACCGGGCAGATCAGTTCCACGCTCTGTTTGCCGGACGCCGGCCGACGCACCCGGTACAGGCCGTCCTTCCAGGTGATCCTGCGGGTCCTGGTGAGGAACCCGGTCGTCTCGTCACTGAGGATGTGGCGCACCGCGACTTCCACCGTGCCAGGTATGGGTCCGTTCATGTCCCGTCAGCCCCCCGTTCGCGCACGTCCCGATATGGACGTGCGGCCAACACAGTGTCGGATTCGCGAGGGCGGAGATCAACCGCCCACGACAGGCTTTGCCCCGGCTATGCCTTCCGGATGGACGAGCCGTCTGCGCGCGGGAGTTGCCGCGGATCCGGCCCGGTTGTTCAGCCGAGGACGCTCACCCGACGTCAGGTCGGAGACCGCAGGGCTCGCTTCCCCCGCCCGCTTGAATCGGCGGTTGCCGGGCAAGCGCACTCCACGGGACTCGTCGCTCCGGGTCCGCCGTCCGAACTGGAGGTGTCTGCCGCCATGGGCACAAAGGTGCTGGAACGATTTCCCGCCGGGGCTCCGCGTGGATCCTGGACCGCGGAGGAGTACGCGGCCCGGCGCCGGACCGAGGGGCTGAAGGCGACGGTCGTGATGGACCTGAACTCGGACGCCTTCCTCGTGGTGGTCCCGGCCGGCGACGAGGACTGAGCCGGCGCCGGCCTCACGGACATCGACAGTCCCTGTCTCTCAGACCTCGACGCGCTCGTCCCCCCGGGCCCCGGGCTCGGGCGCCGGCTCGGATCCGGGTCCGGGCTCGCGGCTGAGCACCCCCGGCCACCAGGCCCGGCGGCCGATGTCGCGGACCAGGGCGGGCACCAGCAGGGAGCGGACGACGAGGGTGTCGAGCAGGACGCCGAAGGCGACGATGAAGGCGATCTGCACCAGGAAGGCCAGCGGGATCACCCCGAGGGCGGCGAAGGTCGCGGCCAGCACCACGCCCGCCGAGGTGATCACCCCGCCGGTGGCGACGAGTCCGCGCAGCACGCCCTGGCGTACCCCGTGACGCAGCGACTCCTCACGGACCCGGGACATCAGGAAGATGTTGTAGTCGACGCCGAGGGCCACCAAAAACACGAAGCCGTACAGCGGCACGGACGCGTCGGTGCCCGTGAAGCCGAACCCGTGCCGGAACACGAGCGAGGAGATGCCCAGCGTGGCGAGGAAGTTGAGCGCCACCGTGGCCACCAGGAGCACCGGCATGAGCAGCGAGCGGAGCAGGACGGTCAGTATGACCAGGATGATGGCGAGGACCACCGGCACGATGAGCGTCCGGTCGCGTTCGGCGGTCTGCCGGGTGTCGTACTGCTGGGCCGCGTAGCCACCGACGAGCGCGTCGGCGCCCGGTACGGCGTGCACCGCCGTGCGCAGCCGCGCGACCGTCTCCTTGGCCGCGTCGCTGTCCGCGGCGGACCGCAGCGTGACGTCGACACGGACCCGGCCGTCGACGATCCGGGGCGCTCCCCCGCCGGGCCGCCCGGACGCCGTCACTGCGGCGGCCGACGCGACGCCGTCCGTGGCCCGCGCCGCGGACGTGACCTGCGCGGCCCGGTCCGCGTTCGCGATGATCACGGCGGGGTTGCCCGAGCCGCCGGGGAAGTGCCGTCCGAGGGTCGCCTGCGCGGCGACCGACGGCGCGTCGTTGACGAAGGTCTCGGAGAGCGGGATGCCCTTCGCGGTCAGGGTGGGCGCGAAGGCCGCGCAGGCGAGGAGCCCGGCCAGGGCCGTCGCCCAGACCTTGCGCGGCGCGCGGTCGACCAGTGCCGCGACCCGGTTCCAGATGCCGCTGCCGGCGCTCGTCCCGTCCGCCGGGCGGGGCTTGGCCGGCCAGTAGGCGGCACGGCCGAGGAGCACCAGGACGGCGGGCAGGAAGGTGAGCGAGCTCAGTGCGGCGCAGGCCACGCCGATGGCGCCCACGGGGCCGAGCGACCGGTTGTTCGTCAGATCGCTGAGCAGCAGTGCCAGCAGTCCGAGGGCGACGGTTCCCGCGCTCGCGACGATCGCGCCCCAGGACTGGCCGAGGGCCGCCCGGACCGCCGTGAACCGGTCGCCGCTCAGGGCGAGTTCCTCACGGAATCGGGCACTGAGCAGGAGGGCGTAGTCGGTCGCGGCGCCGATCACGAGGATCGAGAGGATGCCCTGCACCTGGCCGTCGACGCGGACGACGCCGTGGTCGGCGAGGACGTAGACGACGGCGCAGGCCAGGCCGAGCGCGAACACCGACCCGAGGATGATGAGGAAGGGCAGCAGCACACTGCGGTAGACGAGCAGCAGGATGACCAGGACGGTCGCCAGGGCCACCCCGAGGAGCAGTCCGTCGATTCCGGCGAAGGCGTCGCCGAGGTCGGCCTGGCTGGCCGCGGGGCCGGCGATGCCCACGGTCGTGCCGGAGACGGCTTCGGCGGCGGTACGGATGCGGTCCACGGCGTCGGGCAGTTGCCTGCCGAGGTCGGGCCTGAGCTGGACGACGCCCTCCAGTGCCCTGCCGTCCCGCGACGGCAGGGCGGGTGAGGGCCGGCCGGCCACACCGGGGGTGCCGGCGAGAGAGGCGAGCGCGCGGGTCGCCGCGGACTGGCGGGTCCCGGCCGTGGAGCCGTCGCCGTCCATGGTCCACACGACGATCGCGGGCAGTGTCCCGGCCTGCTGGAAGGCGCGCTGCTGGGCCACCACCTTCGTGGACTCGGCGCTGCGCGGCAGGAAGGCGGCCTGGTCGTTGGTGGAGACCTCGCCGAGCCGGCCGGCGTAGGGGCCGAGGGTGCCTCCGATGCCGAGCCAGGCGACGAGCAGGACGACGGGGATCAGCCACAGGGCTCGGCGCGGGGTGAGGGACATCGCTCTCCAGATCTCACGTACAGGTGTCTCAATGAATGACAATCTCAATCATTGAGATATCTCGCGGCCAGATCGTAGACCATGCCCGGGCTTCCGGCCCCGGCGGCCGTCCGGACGCACGGGCGGGGGTGTCCGGACGTGTGGGCGGGGGTGTCCGAATGTGTGGATGCCGGGTGCCCGCGCACCCGGCACCCGGCAGGCCCGCCCGCGGCGGGTTCGGGGCGCGGACGCGGAACCGCGCGCCGACGGCGGGTCAGCGCCCGGGAGACCGTACGGCGGAGAGCTGTTCGTTCATCGCCGACAGGAAACGGAGGACCACGGACAGCTCGTCCTCGGTGAAACCGGACCGCACGCTCGCCGTGACGTCGGCCAGCGGCCGGAAGTGGGCGCGCGCGGCCGCCCTCGCGTCGGGAACGTAGTGGAGGTGGACCACCCTGCGGTCGGGGCTCTCCCGGACGCGCCGGACGTGGCCCGCGCGTTCGAGCCGGTCCAGACACGCGGTGACCGCGCCCGAGGTGAGTCCGAGGTGTTCGCGCAGCCGACCGGGTGTGAGCGGCTCGGGCGCGTCGAGGATCGCCGCCAGCGCCAGCACGTCCGTCGCGTGCAGACCGTGCTCCCCGGCGAAGCCGTGGACCAGCCGGTTGATCTCGCCGTTCATCCGGCGCAGCTGGACCGCGAACGCGTGAAGATCCGTCGTCACGGGCTGTTCCCGCTCCCGGCCCCCGTCGGGGTCCGGACCGTCCGTCCGGTCGTCACGGTCGTCTCGTCTGGCCACGTGATCAGCCTATAGAAGTCCCGGCACCTCCCCCGTTCGGGCGTCCGGCACCCGGCGGCTGCCCCGTCCGGCGCATCCGCGGGCGGTCCCCGGGTGGAAGGGATCAGGGAGGGAGGCGGATCCACGGCAGGACATGGCGGCGACCGACGGAGGACCCATGAGCGACGAGGAGACCCGCACCGGCCCGAGGTGTCTGGTCACCGGTGCCACCGGCTACATCGGCGGACGGCTGGTCCCCGAACTCCTGGCCGAGGGGTACCGGGTGCGCTGTCTGGCCCGCTCGCCGGCCAAGCTGCGCGACTACCC
Source organism: Streptomyces sp. NPDC021080 (assembly GCF_044333225.1). Taxonomy (NCBI): domain Bacteria; kingdom Bacillati; phylum Actinomycetota; class Actinomycetes; order Kitasatosporales; family Streptomycetaceae; genus Streptomyces; species Streptomyces sp. NPDC021080. The sequence continues at coordinate 111,517 of NZ_JBIRQM010000016.1, forward strand.
CTGGGCGGGCGGGGCGGAGGTGGTGCGCGGCGACGTCACGGACGCCGGATCGGTCGCCGACGCGCTGCGCGGGTGCGAGGTCGCGTACTACCTCGTGCACGCCCTCGGCACGGGCCACGACTTCGAGGCGACGGACCGCAGGGCGGCACGGATCTTCGGCGAGCAGGCCCGGGCGGCGGGTGTGCGCCGCATCGTCTACCTGGGCGGCCTCACCCCCGCGGACGTACCCGTCGGAGAACTCTCGCCGCACCTGAGGTCCCGGGCCGAGGTGGGGGACATCCTGCTGGCGTCGGGCGTACCGACCACCGTGCTGCGCGCCGCGGTGATCATCGGCTCCGGCTCCGCCTCCTTCGAGATGCTGCGCTACCTCACCGAGCGGCTGCCGGTGATGGTGACACCTAGCTGGGTACACACACGGATCCAGCCGATGGGCGTACGCGATGTGCTGCGCACCCTGGTCGGCAGCGCCGGGATGCCCCCGGAGGTCAACCGCGCCTTCGACATCGGCGGCCCCGACGTCCTCACCTACCTGGAGATGATGCGGCGGTACGCGGCCGTCGCCGGGCTGCCGCGCAGGCTCATCTTCCCGGTGCCCGTGCTCACCCCGCGGCTGTCCAGCCACTGGGTCGGACTGGTCACCCCGGTGCCCGCGTCGATCGCGCGACCGCTCACCGAGTCGCTGCGCCATGAGGTGGTGTGCCACGAGCACGACATCGTCCGCTACGTTCCCGATCCTCCGGGACGCCCGATCGGCTTCGACGCCGCCGTCACCCTGGCGCTCCAGCGGGTGCGCGACGCCCAGGTGACCACGCGCTGGTCGTCGGCCTCGTATCCCGGGACGGCCAGCGACCCGCTGCCCACCGACCCCGACTGGGCCGGCGGCAGTCTCTACACGGACGACCGCGAACTGGCCGTGGACGCCTCGCCGAAGAACCTGTGGCGGGTGATCGAGGGCATCGGCGGCGACAACGGCTGGTACTCCTTCCCGCTCGCCTGGGCGGTGCGCGGCTGGATGGACCGGCTGGCGGGCGGGGTGGGGCTGCGGCGCGGACGCCGGGACGCCGACCGGCTGCGGGTGGGCGACTCGCTCGACTTCTGGCGGGTGGAGGAGATCGAGCCGGGGCATCTGCTGCGGCTGCGGGCCGAGATGAGACTGCCGGGGCTCGCGTGGCTGGAGATGTACACGGACGTGACGGACGACGGTCGTACGCGCTACCGGCAGCGGGCCCTGTTCCATCCGCACGGGCTGCTCGGGCACCTGTACTGGTGGAGCGTCTCCCCCTTTCACGCCGTGGTGTTCGGGGGCATGGCCCGGAACATCGCGCTGGCCGCGAAGAACGCGCCCACCGCCGCCGCGGCACCCGCGCTCACCCGCTGACCCCTCGCCCGTGCCCGCCGCCGGCCCCGCGTCCGCGGTCTCTCTCCGCCCGACCCCGGGTCGGCGCCGGACCGCCGCACCGAGCGCACCTCCGCGCTCCCCTGCGCCCCTGTTCCCCCGTCCCCCGCTCCCGACGAGCCCCTCGCTCCCTCGCGTCGGTGATCTCCCGCCGGCGCCGCATCCGCACGACGCGCCCGAGCCGAAGCAGACCGACGCCGCAGCCCTCACAGCACCGCCCCGGAGCCACCCCATGACCGTCTCGATCGTCCTGTTCACCTCCGACCTGCGTCTGCACGACCATCCGCCACTGCGGGCCGCCCTCGACGGTTCGGACGCGGTGGTGCCGCTCTTCGTCCGCGACGAGGCCGTCGCGGACGCCGGTTTCACCGCCCCGAACCGGATGGCGTTCCTCGCCGACTGCCTGGCGGACCTGGACTCCGGGCTCCGTGAACGCGGCGGCCGTCTGGTGGTGCGCTCCGGCGACGTGGTCACCGAGGTGACCGGGGTGGCCGCCGAGGCCGGCGCCGACGACGTGCACATCGCGGCGGGAGTCAGCGCCTACGCCCAACGCCGGGAGGAGCGGCTGCGCTCCGCGCTGGCGGCGCGGGGCCGTCGCCTGCACGTCCACGACGCGGTGGTCACCGCGCTCGCCCCCGGCGCCGTGACCCCGGCGGCCTCCGACCACTTCGCCGTGTTCACGCCGTACTACCGCCGGTGGGCGCGGCAGCCGTTGCGGGACCCGGCCGCGGCCCCCCAGGCCGTCCGGGTGCCGGACGGCATCGGCTCGGAACCGGTCCCCTCCCGCCCGGAGGTGACGGCGGTGTCCGAGGGACTGGCCCGGGGCGGCGAGAAGGAGGCCAGGAGACGGCTGGCGGCCTGGCTGCGCGGCGGGATCGGAGCGTACGAGGACCGCCACGACGACCTGCCCGGCGACGCGACCTCCCGGCTCTCCCCCCATCTGCACTTCGGCACGCTGTCGCCGGTCGAGCTGGTCCACCGGGCGCGCGGGGCGGGCGGTCCGGGTGCCGAGGCGTTCGTGCGGCAGGTGGCGTGGCGGGACTTCCATCACCAGGTGCTGGCGGTCCGGCCGGACGCGTCCACCGCCGACTACCGCTCCCGGCACGACCGTTGGCGTTCGCAGGCCGAGGCGAAGGACGACATCGAGGCGTGGCGGGAGGGGCGGACCGGCTATCCGGTGGTCGACGCCGCGATGCGGCAGCTGCGCCACGAGGGCTGGATGCACAACCGGGGACGGCTGCTCACCGCGAGCTTCCTCGTCAAGACGCTGTACGTGGACTGGCGGATCGGGGCCCGGCATTTCCTGGACCTGCTGGTGGACGGCGATGTCGCCAACAACCAGCTCAACTGGCAGTGGATGGCGGGGACGGGCACGGACAGCCGGCCCAACCGGGTCCTGAACCCGGTGGCCCAGGCCCGACGTTACGACCCGGACGGAGCATATGTCCGGCGCTGGGTGCCCGAGTTGGCCGCAATCGCGGGGAATGCCGTACATGAACCGTGGAAGCTGCGGGGGCCGGCCCGGGTGGCCCCCGACTATCCGGAGCCGATCGTCGAACTGTCCGAAGGGCTGGCCCGGTTCAAGAAGGCCCGCGGCCTGGACTGACGACAACGCCCCGAGCGGCACCCCGGCCGCGTGCGTGAGCAAACCGAACCGCGTATAAACTGCCGAGGATTTTACCTGTTGTAGAGATTTCTCAGCGGTGCGCCGCCGTATACGTGGTCGTCCGAACCACTCGTACCGGATCCCCGCGCGCCGGATCCACCGCGCGGCCACCCCGGAGCCAACCGCTCCGGGACCGCCGTACCCGCCCCCAGGAGGCTGCTCAATGCGCATTACACGGAACGCGGGAACACTCTTCGTGACCGGTGCGTTGACGCTGACCCTGGCCGCACTCGCCTATCCGGCCATGCTGGGGATCCAGACCACGTCCGCCACCTCGGTGGCCGTCATCGCCAACCCGTCCTCGGGGCCGCTGACCGAGGCCGACCGCGACTTCGTCGTCAAGGTGCGCGCGGCGGGGCTGTGGGAGTACCCGGTCGGGCAGCTGGCTCTGCAGAAGGGCACCACTCCGGCGGTGCGAACGGCGGGGCAGCACCTGATATCGGGTCATGCCGGACTCGACACCACGAGCCGCAAGGTGGCCAAGGAACTCGGCATCACGCTGCCCAACAAGCCGTCCCCGCTGCAGCAGGGCTTCGTGGCGACGCTGACCGCGGACTCCGGTTCGAAGTTCGACAGCGACTTCGCCAACATCCTGCGCATCACCCACGGACAGATCTTCTCGACCGTGGCGAAGATCCGCGCCACGACCGAGAACACCCTCGTACGGCAGCTCGCCGACCAGGCCAACGACACCGTGCTGGACCACATCACCGTGATGGAGAAGACCGGGCTGGTCGACTTCAACTACGTGATCGTCCAGGAGACCAGCATCCCGAAGGTGCCCGCGGTCAACCTGACGCCTCCGCCGCCGCAGCCCGGTGAGCCGGAGGTCGTCCTGACGCCGCCGGCGGGCGGGGCGGCTCTTCCCTCGGCCGGGGCCTCGCTCCCCGCGGCCGGAGCCTCGCTGCCCGTGCAGCCCTCTCCGACGCCGACGGTGGGCTGACCCGCCGCAGGTCACGGAGACGGAACAGCGGCCGCCCGGGCGATGGTTCGCGAGGGCGGCCGTGGTGCGCGCGGGGACGGGGCGGCCGACGGGAGCCAGGCGTCCGCCTGCCGGGGCGGCCGGTTCAGCCGTCGGCCAGGCCCGTCAGCGCGGTGAGCGCCTCCCGCAGTCCCGGTGGCCGGAGCATCCCCGGTTCCGGGCGTCCGGCCCAGCCGGGGCCGCCGAGAACGACGACGGGATGGCTGCGGGCACCCCTGACCCCCCACGTGGTGGACGCGATGTGCCGGGCCAGGGGGCGGTCCGCGGTGGAACGGGTCTGCGACCACAGCACGACGGCGGCAGGCCCGAGCCGCCGCACCGCCGCGGTCAGCGCCTCCGGCGGCACCGCGGGGCCGAACATCCGGGTGGGCAGGCCCTGTTCGGCGAGCCCCGCGTGCAGTGCCTCCAGCGGAAGGCAGTGCTGTTCGCCCGGCACGCAGGCCAGCACGATCGGTCCCGCGCCGGCGGCCGGCACCTTGGGCTCCGCCGGTCGCGGAGCGCGGTGCAGCACGCGGGAGATGTGCCACGACAGCAGGTGCTCCACCTCCACGTAGCGGTCGCCCGCGGACTCCCACTTGCGGCCCACCGCGTGCAGGGCCGGCACCATCACCTCCTCCCAGCCGACGACCACGCCGTGCCGCTCGACGAGCGAGGTCAACTGGTCCTCCATGGACGGCGCGTCGAGGCGTACGGCGGCGCGCGCGAGCCCCTTGCACTCCTGCCGGGGATCCCCCAGGGGCTCCGATCCGGCCGCCGGGGCCAGGGGTTCCGGCCGGTCGCCCGCGGTCCCGGGCCCGGGCGCCAGGGGGTCCGGCCGGCCCTTGGCCGCCCTGGCCGCCTCGGCGGGCGGCACTCCGGCCGAGGTCAGCCGGCACATCTCCTCGAGCATCGCCACGTCCTGGGGTGTCCAGCGGCGGTGCCGCCCGCCGGAGCGGACCGCGGGCCCCATGCCGTATCTGCGGTCCCAGGAGCGCAGGGTGGTGGGTGACACGCCGAGGCGGCGGGCCAGCGCGCCGGTGGTGACACCCGCTTCGGCGGATCCCGTGCCCGGCTCCCGCCCCCGATCCGACCGGCTCTCACCCATACGGCGACTATACGACGCAGAAACGATGCGAGTTGTCGCCTCTGTCCCCTGGTTCACACAATCGGTTTCACGGGCCCCACACAGGGATTCCCGGAGCAAGGAGCCGTGGCCATGAGCGCAGATCCGACCGCCGAGCACCCGGCCGCCGAGGCCGGGGAAGCGATCACGGACGCCGACCTGGCCCGGGGCATCGTCGACGGGGACGAGGACTCACTGGCCACCGCGTACCGGCGCTGGGCGCCGCTCGTGCACGCCCTCGCCCGGCGTTCGCTGGGCGACGCGCGCGAGGCGGAGGACGTCACCCAGCAGGTGTTCCTCGCCGTGTGGCGGGGGGCGCGGGGTTATCGGCCCGAGCGCGGCACGGTCGCCGGCTGGCTCGTCGGCATCACCCGGCGCAAGATCGCCGACGCCCTGTCCGCGCGGACCCGGCGCACCGAACTGGTGGGCGCGGCCGGTGCCCTCCTGGTCCTCACCGACGACACCCGGTCCCGCCCGGAGACCACGCTCGACCGTGTCCTCGTCCGGCACGAGCTGGCCAAGCTCCCGACACCGCAGCGCCGGGTCCTGCACCTGGCGTTCTACGAGGACCTCACCCAGACGCAGATCGCCCAGCGCACCGGCTGGCCGCTGGGCACGGTCAAGAGCCACTCCCGGCGCGGCATGCACCAGCTGCGCGACGGTCTGCGCCCGCTCGCCGAGGTCTGAGCACGGGCGGCCGCCGTCACTTTTCCCGTCTCCGGGCCAATCCGTCATCCCAGCGGCTTCGGATCACCTCCGAACCGCCGAAGCGTCCTGGAGGACCACATCGTGAAGGAAGCCGTGGAGATCGGGCGGAACCCGTCCGCGGAGCCGGACCTGCCGGATCTCATGGCCCGGGTCGCCCGCGGCGACCAGGAGGCGTTCGCCTCGCTGTACGACGTGGTGGCGGGCCCCGTCCTCGGCATCGTGCGCGGGGTGCTGCGCGACCGGGCGCAGTCGGAGGAGGTCGCGCAGGAAGTGCTGGTCGAGGTGTGGCGGACCGCCGCCCGCTACCGGCCCGAGCGCGGGTCGGTGATCAACTGGGTCCTCACCCTCACCCATCAGCGGGCCGTGGACCGGGTGCGCTCGGTCGAGGCCGCGGCGGCCCGGGAGCACAGGGCCGCCCTCCTCGACCGGACGCCCGAGTTCGACGAGGTGGCCGAGCAGGTCGAGGCACGGCTGGAACGTGAGCAGGTACGGCGCTGTCTGCGCACGCTGACGGAGCTCCAGCGCCAGTCGGTGGCCCTGGCCTACTACCGCGGGCTGACCTACCGGGAGGTGGCGGAGCTGCTGGCGGCTCCCCTCGGGACGGTCAAGACACGGCTGCGGGACGGTCTGATCCGGCTGCGGGACTGCCTGGGGGTGACGGTGTGACCACGGCCGACCTGCACACGCTGACCGGCGCCTACGCGCTGCACGCGCTGGACGCCGACGAACGCGAGCGTTTCGAGCGGCACGCCGCGGACTGCGCCGACTGCGCGCGGGAGGTCCGGGAACTGAGTGCCGCGGCCGCGCGTCTCGGCCTGGCCGCCACCGTTTCGCCGGATCCGGCGCTCAAGGACCGGGTGATGCGGCGGATCGGCGCGGTCCGGCAGGAGCCGCCGCGCACGATCGCCGTGACGGCGGCCCGGCCCTTCGGCGTCCGTCGGCCGGCGCGATGGGCACTCGCCGCGGCCCTGGCCGCGGCGGCCTCGCTGGGCGGTACGGCGGTGTGGCAGTACGAGCGCGCCCAGGACGCCCGGCAACAGGCCCGGGGCGCCCAGGAACAGGCCCGGCAGGCCGAACGGCGTGCGGGCCAGGTGGCGGCGGTCCTCACCGCTCCGGACGCCACGTCGCGTACGGCGGAGCTGGCGGGCGGGGCGAGCGGCACGGTCGTGGTGTCCCGGAGCCGGGACCGGGCCGTGTTCATCGCCTCGCGGATGCCGAAGCCGCCGCGCGGCAAGATCTACCAGCTGTGGTACGACGACGCCGGCACCATGCGGTCCGCCGGGCTGATGAACCCGGGCCGCACCACCGAGACCGTCCCGCTGGAGGGTTCCGTCGACGGCGCGTCCGGCATGGGGATCACCGTGGAACCGGCCGGTGGTTCCCCGGCACCGACGTCCGCGCCGCTGGCCCTGCTGGGGCTGCCCGCCTGAGCGTCCGTCCCCTCGGTTCGGGGGGAGGGGACGGACGCCCGGGACGTCACGCGTCGGGGGCGGTCCGGGGCACGGGCGGTCAGCGGCGCGGGCGCGGCGGCAGCGGGAAGAAGCCGCTGGTGCGCGCCACGTACTCGGCGAAGCCCGGGCGCTGTGCCATGTGGCGCTCCAGCATGGGCTTTCCGCTGCCGTTGATCAGCAGGTAGCTCATCACCAGCGGCGACACCACGGCCACGGCGGCCGACTGCGGGCTGTCGCAGGCGATCAGGAACAGGCCCCACCAGACGCAGAAGTCGCCGAAGTAGTTGGGGTGGCGGGTCCAGCTCCACAGACCGCGGTCCATGACGCGGCCGCGGTTCGCCGGATCGGCCTTGAAGCGGGCGAGCTGGGCGTCGCCGACCGCCTCGAAGAACAGACCGACGGCCCACAGCGCGGTACCCGCCCGGGCGAAGCCCGTGAGCGGCCCGGGAACGTACTGCGCGGCCTGGACGGGCAGCGACACCAGCCACACGAGTGCCCCCTGCAGGAGGTACACCATGCGCAGGGCGTAGCGGTCACGGCTGCCGGGCGCCTTGGCCAGCAGGGCCTCGTAGCGCGGGTCCTCGCCGTGTCCCCGGCCGCGCCGCGCGATGTGCGCGGCCAGCCGCAGTCCCCACACCGAGGTGAGGACGGTGACGAGGACGCGGCGGGCCTCGTCGCCCTCGCCGGCGGACGCCAGGAAGGTGACGAGGGCCACCGCGGTGAAGCCGATCCCCCAGGCGACGTCCACGATCCGGTGCAGGCCCCCGCGGACGGCGACGGCGAAGGTGACGAGCATGACGGCGAACGCGGCGCCGGCCGCGAGGGCGAGGTTCTGGGCGAACGCCCCCCAGGGGAAACCGCTCATGGGGTGGGGGCCTCCTTGGTGAACAGGTACTGCTGGACGTCCAGATAGCCGGAGCGGAATCCGGCTTCGGAGTAGGCGAGGTAGAAGGTCCACATCCGGCGGAAGGTCTCGTCGAAGCCGAGCGCGGCGACCTCGCCGGCCCGTTCGGTGAACCGCTCGCGCCACAGCCGCAGGGTCTCCGCGTAGTGCGCCCCGAAGGCGTCCCTGCGGGTGACGCGCAGCCCGGTGTGGGCGCGGGTCACCTCCTCCACCGCCTCCACGGAGGGCAGCAGACCGCCCGGGAAGACGTACTTCTGGATCCAGGTGAAGGTGTCACGGGAGGCGAGCAGGCGGTCGTGCGGCATGGTGATCGCCTGGAGCGCGGCGCGGCCGCCGGGGGCGAGCCGCGCGTCGAGGGTGGTGAAGTAGACGGGCCAGAACTCCTCTCCGACGGCCTCGATCATCTCGACGCTGACCACGGCGTCGTACGTCCCGGTGGCCTCGCGGTAGTCGCACAGCTCGATGCTCACCCTCTCGTCGAGGCCCGCCTCGCGCACCCGCTCGCGGGCCAGGGCCTGTTGTTCCCGGGAGAGGGTGAGGGTGGTGACCCGGGCACCGCGCGCGGCGGCACGGATCGCCAGCTCGCCCCAGCCGGTGCCGATTTCGAGGAGCCGGGTGCCGGGCCCCACCTCGGCGAGATCCAACAGCCGGTCGATCTTGCGGTGTTGGGCGTCGGCCAGCAGGGACCAGGAGGCGGGGAAGCCGCGGAAAAGGGCCGCCGAATAGCTGAGGGTGTCGTCGAGGAAGAGCGCGAAAAGGTCGTTGGACAGGTCGTAGTGGCGGCTGATGTTGTCGCGGGCACCGGCCGGGGTGTTGCGCTGGACGTCGGGACGGCGCATCGCCCAGAGCCCCCGCAGCCGCTGCAGCGGGGCCGGGATCAGGCGGGCCGCGTCGCCGGCGAGCACGGTGAGCGCGGCCGCCAGGTCCGGCGCGTCCCACTCCCCGGCCATGTAGGACTCGCCGAAGCCGACGAGACCCTGGACACCGATGCGGCGGTGGAAGGCCTCCGGGTCGTGGATCTCGATGACCGGCCCGCCGAGGCCGGCGCGGGTTCCGTCGGCGAACCGCGCCTGGAGCGGCAGCCGTTCGAGTGCCCGGCGCACGACGGCTCGGGTGACGGCGGTGCGGGCCCGTGAGGACGGCGGCGGGGGCACCACGTCCGGCCGGCGGGCCGGGTCGGTGCCCTGCCGGGGGGCCTCGACACGGCAGGACTCGGCTGTCGTCATTTCACTGTCTCCTGGGCTCGTCGGTGCGGGCGGGGCTGGACGGGCAGTCCGCGCAGGTAGAGGCGGATGCCGTGCAGCCGGATGGCGGCGGACACGGCGACGGTGGACCACGGGTGGCGCACCGCCTGACGCAGCAGCGCGCCGGTGGTCGCCGCCTCGCGTGTTCCGCGTACGGTGGCGGTGAAGGGCCGGGTGCCCGCGCGTTCCAGATGCACCGTCAGATCGAGGCGGCTGCCGGGCTCGGGCAGCCGCATGCGGTAGGCGCCGTCGACGGGGAAGAACGGCGACACGTAGAACTCCTTGCGACTCCGCGCGGTCCCGCGGTCGTCGGGGCACAGCAGATAGGAGTGCCGTTCGCCGTAGGTGTTGTGCACCTCGGCGACGACGCAGCGCGCGGTGCCGTCGGCGTCATGGCACCAGTACAGGGTCAGCGGGTTGAAGACATGGCCGAGGACCCGTGCGTGGGCGAGCATCAGCACCGGTCCGCCGCGCAGGTCGACGCCGTGCGAGGCGAGGAAGCGGTCCAGGCCCGCCCGGATGCTCGGTTCGTCGCCGTCGAAGTGGTCCCGGGGGTCGAAGCGGGCCAACGGACGGAGCAAATACGGAAGTTCGGGCGGATGGTCGGGGTCGGTCAACCACATGTACGTCCGGTGGCGGAGCGCGTACCGGGTGGGCGCGGTCCGTATGTGCGCGACCGTGCAGGGATAGAGGGCGGGAGGGCCGGTCACCAGGTCACCCCCAGTGCCTCGGCCGCCTCGACGCCGGACCGGCAGCCGTCCTCGTGGAAGCCCCAGCCGTGGTAGGCGCCGGCGTACGCGGTCACCGGGCTGTTCAGGGCGGGCAGTCGGCGTTGGGCGGCGACCGACTCGGGCGTGTAGACGGGGTGTTCGTACTCCATGCGGGCCAGGACCTGTGCGGGGTCGACGCGGTCCTCGCCGCCGAGCGTGACGACGTAGGTCTCGGGCGCGTCCAGTCGCTGGAGCCGGTTCATGTCGTAGCTGACCCGGACGTGGTCGGCGCCGGTCGCGCAGTCGGGCATCAGGTAGTTCCAGGAGGCCCGTGCCCCGCGGGCGCTCGGCAGCAGTGTCGTGTCGGTGTGCAGGAGGGTGGTGTTGCGCGAGTAGCGGAACGTTCCGAGCACCTCGCGCTCCAGGTCCGTGGGGTCCGCGAGCAGGCGCAGCGCCTGGCCGGGGTGGACGGCGATGACCACGGAGCCGTACGAGGCGGTGGTGCCGTCCTCGGTGGTGATGTCCACCCCGTCGGCGTGGCGGCGCAGGGCCCGGACCGGGGTGGAGGTGTGCACCGCGTCGAGTTCCTTGGCCAGTCGGTCGACGTAGGAGCGGGAGCCGCCGGTCACCGTGCGCCAGACGGGCGAGCCGCTCACCGAGAGCATGCCGTGGTGGTCCATGAAGCGGAACAGGTAGGCGGCCGGGTAGCGGCGGGCCGTGGCCGCGTCGCAGGACCACACCGCCGAGACGAGCGGGGTCATGAAGTGCCGGGTGAAATAGGCCGAGTAGCGCTGCCGGGCGATGAACTCGCCCAGGGTGAGGCCGTCTTCGCCGCCCCGGTCCAGGAGCCGGCGGGCGGCGCGGTGGAACGCCGGCACTTCGGCGAGCATGCGCAGATAGGGTGCGCGCAGCACGCTGCCCGGTCGGGCGAACAGGCCGCCCGGGCCCCGGGCGCCCGCGTACTGGAGTCCGCAGCCCTCGCACCGCACCGACATGCTCATCTCGGACTCCTGGGTGGCGACGCCGAGTTCGGCGAACAGCCGCAACAGGTTGGGGTAGGTGCGGTGGTTGTGCACGATGAAGCCCGAGTCGACGCGGTGCACACGTCCGTCGGACGAGGTCAGGTCGTGGGTGTGGGCGTGTCCGCCGAGCCGGTCGTCCGCCTCGTAGAGGACCACGGGCCGTTCACGGCTGAGCACGTACGCGGCCGTGAGCCCGGACACTCCCCCGCCGATCACGGCCGTACGCCGGAGCGCTCTTCGCCGCTCCTCTCCGGTGCGCCGTACGCCGCCGTCCGGAGCGTTCGCTGACCCCTGCCTCATCGGTTTCCTTCCGCCCGGCTCCCGGTCGGAGCCCTCGGAGGTATTCCGAAGCTGGAGGCCGTTCGGATTGGCCCGGGCACGATCTTCCGTGGACCGGACGGGAGACACGGGATCCGGACGCGGCCGGACACGGAACGCGATCGGGCCGCCGCGCCGGGTGAGGGGCGCGGCGGCCGGCCGGAGGAACGGTCAGTTCACGTCCCGGTCGTGTCCTTCCCAGTACGGCCGGCGCAGCTTGTACTTCTGGAGCTTGCCGGTGGCCGTCCGGGCCAGTTCGCTGCGGAACTCGACCGAGGTCGGCGCCTTGTACCCGGCGAGGCGCTCCTTGCAGTACCCGATCAGCTCGCTCTCCGTCGCCTCCGCGCCCGGAGCGAGGACCACCAGTGCCTTGACGGTCTCGCCCCACTTCTCGTGCGGCACGCCGATGACCGCGACCTCGGCGACCGCCGGATGGCCGAAGAGCGTGTCCTCCACCTCGATCGAGGACACGTTCTCACCCCCCGTGATGATCACGTCCTTCTTGCGGTCACTGATCGTCAGATAGCCGTCCTCGCCGATGGATCCGCCGTCTCCGGTGTGGAACCAGCCGTCGGCCAGGGCCCGTTCGGTCTCGGCGGGCTGCTCCCAGTACCCCTCCAGAACGACGTTGGAGCGCGCGAGGATCTCCCCGTCGGCGGCGGTGCGCAGGGTCACGCCCAGCGCGGGGGCACCGGCGCGCACCAGTTTCTCGGCCCGCGCCTGCGGGTCGAGGCCGTCCCATTCGGCGCGGGTGCGGTTGACGGTGAGCAGCGGCGAGGTCTCGGTGAGGCCGTAGATCTGGATGAACTCCCAGCCCAGCAGGGACTCGACGCGGGCGACGGTCTTCGTGGGCGGCGGCGCGCCGGCGACGATGATGCGGACCCGGTCGCGTCCGGGGATCTCGCCCTCCCAGGACTCGGCGGCGGCCAGCACCGCGTTGACGACGGCCGGGGCCGCGCACATCACCGTCACCCCGTGCTCGGCGACCCGGCGCAGGATCTCCGCCCCGTCGACCTTGCGCAGCGCGATCTGCCGGACGCCGAGGCCCGCCATCGCGAAGGGCATCCCCCAGCCGTTCGCGTGGAACATGGGCAGGGTGTGCAGATAGACATCGCGATCGGTGACGCCGGCGTGCAGGGCGAAGGTCGTGGCGTTGACCCAGATGTTGCGGTGGGTGATCTGCACGCCCTTGGGCCGGGCCGTCGTGCCGCTGGTGTAGTTGATCGTCGCGGTGGCGTTCTCGTCCGCCGCCCAGGGGCGGGGTTCGGCGCCGAACCGGTACAGCTCGGCGTCCGCGGCGGCGCCGAGGGTGAAACGGTGCTTGCAGGCGACCTGGTCGAAGCGGTCGCTCAGTTCGGGGTCGACGAGCAGGACGCTCGCGCCCGAGTGCTCGACGATGTAGTTCACCTCGTCGGCCGTCAGCCGGAAGTTGACCGGCACGAGGACCCGGCCATGACCGCTGACGCCGAAGAACGAGGTGAGCAGCCTGGCGCTGTTGGGCGAGACGACGGCCACGCGCGCGCCGAGCGGGACGCCGAGCGCGTCGAGTCCGGCGGCCTGGGCTCTGGCCAGCTCGCCGACGCGCCGGTAGGTCAGCCCCTCCCAGGGCTCGGCCGGCTGGTCGGGTTCGTCGACGACGCCGAGGCGGTCGCCGTACACGGTGACGGCACGGTCCAGGAAATCAAGGGCTCCGAAGGGGACGAGCATCACGGCCTCCCGGCGATCGGACGATGTCCCCTTTCTATCGTGGTCCCGCCCCCGCGCATCCGGACAACACCCGATCGGTCACCGGCCGTGATGTCCGGATCCATGTGCGTGTCCTCGCCTCCTTGGCCTTCGCCCGCCCGGCACGTCACGATCGTCCGATGGACAGCCGACCGACGTTCGACTTTCCCCGGCCGCTGTGGATCGGCGGGCTGGGGCTGCATCTGCGCGAGTGGTCCGACGACGACGTCGCCGATCTCGTCGCGCTCTACGACGATCCCGAGATCGACCGGTGGACGCCGGTCGTCTCGCCCTTCGACACCGAGGCGGCGCTCGCCTATCTCGCGGCGGCCGAGCAGAAGGGCGCCGAGATGCGGGGCGTGCAGCTGGCCATCACCACGGACGGCGCGCGGCCCCGCGGCGAGATCCTGCTGTTCCCGGGCACGACCGACGACCGGGACGTCGAGCTGGCCTACGGCGTGGGGGCCGCCTACCGGGGCCGGGGGCTCGCGACCCGTGCGGTCCGGCTCGCCGTGGACTTCGCCCACCGTCGCGTCGGCGGCCGGCGCGTCGTGCTGTGCATCGAGGACGGGAACACCGCGAGCGAGGCGGTCGCCAGGGCGACGGGGTTCGTCCTCACCGACGACGAGCCCGTGGTCCGTACGGCGAAGGGCCGGGACGTCGTCCTGCGGACCTGGAACCACGGCCGGGCCGGCGCCCCGCGCCTCGGATGAGGGACCGGGCCGGGCCGGGACACCTGGCCGCCGCACAGGACCGGACCGCCGCACGGGAACCGACCCGTGACACCGGACCGGACCGGTCGCGGGGTGCCCCCGTCGCGGGGTCAGCCCCGCCGCGGGGTCAGCCCCGCCGCGGGGTCAGCCCCGCCGCGGGGTCAGCCCCGCCGCGGGGTCAGGTCGCGGGGCGGCCCGCTCGTGGACCGGCCCGCTCGCTGAGCAGCCCGGTCGCCGGGCCGATCCGTCACGCGCCGGCGGGCTCCGCCTCCGGGGCCGGCGCCGTCAGGTACTCCTCACTGATCTCCTTCGGACCGAAGGGCCACACCTTCTCCAGACGCGCCCAGACGACGAAGGCGACCAGGCCGAGGGCGAGCCAGGCCAGCGACCACTCGATGGGGTGACGGCCCGGGGAGTTCTTGTCCGCGTACCCGTAGATGGTGAGCCAGCCGGCCAGGGCGAGGAAGCTCGGCAGCGGGTAGAGCCACATCCGGTACGGGCGGCGCAGCTCCGACTGCCGTCTGCGCAGCACCGACAGGGCGACGACCTGGGCCAGCGCCTGGACGATCACCATCACGGTGGTCAGCAGCTGGATGAGGGTGGCGAGGTCGGTGTGGCGACCGATCAGGAACCCGATCGCCGTGATGACGCCCATGGTGGCCAGACCGAGGGTCGGGAAGCGGTGCCTGGGGTGCAGTCGGGCGTAGGGGCGGAAGAACACGCGCTCGCGCGCCGCGTCGTAGGGCACTCGCGAGCCGCCGAGCAGCCCGGTGAAGACCGAGGCGAACGCGGTGATCAGGATGAGGACGGTGACCGTGTCGGCGGCGCCCTTGCCCCAGGTCTCCTCCATGACCGCCGAGGCGACCGAGGTGGAGGCGATGTCGCCGGGGTCGGTCATCCGCTTCCAGTCGATGACGCCGAGCGTGCCGATCTGGAGCAACAGGTAGATCGCCATGATGCCGAGGATCGAGTAGACGATGGAGCGCGGCAGGGTGCGGCCCGGGTCCTTGATCTCGGCGCCCATGTACGCGGTGGTGTTGTAGCCGAGGTAGTCGTAGATGCCGATGGTCAGGCCCGCGGCGAAGCCGACCCAGAAGTGGCCGGTGGACAGCGCGAACGCGTGCGCCGGGTAGGTGAAGGCGCGTGCGGCGCTGAAGTCGGTGGCGGCGGCGACGATCACGAGGGCGACCGAGGTGATCATCACGGCCCACATGACGGCGGTGATGCGCGCGATGTGCTCGATCCCCCGCCACAGCAGCAGGACCACGAGGGCGACCATGCCGAGTCCGACGAGATCGCCGGTGGTTCTGCCCATGCCGGGGGCCAGATAGCCGAGGTACTGCACGAAGCCGACCACCCCGGTGGACATGATCAGCGGGATGAAGAGCATGGCCGTCCACACGAACAGGAACGGCATCAGGCGTCCGGTGCGGTACTGGAAGGCCTGGCGCAGATAGACGTAGCTGCCGCCGGAACCGGGCATGGCGGCGCCGAGTTCGGCCCAGACGAGCCCGTCGGTGAGCGCCAGCAGAGCGCCCGCGACGAAACCGATGACGGCCTGCGGGCCGCCGAACGCGGCGACCATGAGCGGAATCGTCACGAACGGCCCGATGCCGCACATCTGGCTCATGTTGATGGCGGTGGCCTGGAACGGGCCGACACGGCGGACGAAGCCGTCGGCGGGTGGCGGAGTACTGGACACGGATCCTCCTCGGGACGAAACGCGCGCAGAAGTACGAGGTGCCGGCCGCCCCGGAAGCGGGCGCCGGATCGAGGGCGGCGGGCGGCCGACCCGCGCCGGACTTTCCTCGGCCCGCCCGGCGAGGCCGACTGGCCGATAAAGTTAAGGAGCCTTACTAACCACGTCAAGGGGGCGTCGTGAATGAGTGAGAAGAGTGCGCCGCCCGTCGGCGGCACTGCGGAACAGCCCGAACAGCCCTGGAACCGCCGCCGGTTGCGCAGCACCAACGAACGGCTGCTCCTCGACCGGCTGCGGGCCCGGGGTGCCGCCTCGCGCGCCCAGCTCGCCCGCGACACGGGGCTGTCCAAGCCGACGGTCTCCAGCGCGCTCGCCGCGCTGGAGGCGGCGGGACTCGTCCGCGAGGCCGGCACTCTGGCGCCCGAACGCGGCCGGGTCGCCGTCCTGTACGCCCCCGACCCCGCCGCCGGGTACGCGCTCGGCATCGACATCGGCCGCGGCTGGCTGCGCGTGGCGGTGGCCGACCTCGACGGCGCGGTGGTCGCGCGCGCCGACGTGCGCAACCGGGCCCGCGCCTCCGGGGCCATGGCCGACCTGGTGGTCGCCACCGCCCGTCAGGTCGTCGCCGACTCCGGCGTCGGGGAGCACGAGGTGGCGCACGCGGTGGTGGGCACACCGGGTGTGTACGACGAGCGGCAGCGCCGGGTGCGGTACGCGATGCACCTGCCCGGATGGGGCCGGGCGGGGCTGTTCGACCGGATGCGCGAGGAGCTGGGCATCCCGCTGGAGGTGCACAACGACGCGAACCTCGCGGCCCTCGGCGAGTACACGTACGGGGTCGGCGCCGGCAGCAGGCTGTTCGCGTACATCATGATCGGCACCGGTCTCGGCATGGGCGTGGTCAGCGAGGGACGGCTGTTCACGGGGGCGCACGGTGGCGCCGGCGAGATCGGCTTCCTCCCCTGGCCGGGCCGGGGGAGGCCCGGGACCCTGGAGGAGGCGGTGTCCGGCGAGGCGGTCGTCCAGGCCGCCCGGCACTTCGGCATGACCGGACAGCTGACCGCGAAGGCCGTCTTCGACGCGGCGCGGGAGGGGCAGGGCCCGGCGGTCGAGGCGGTCCGGCTGGAGGGCGAGCGGATCGCGCACACGGTGGCGGCCGCGACGGCGGTGCTCGATCCCGATCTGGTCGTCCTGGGCGGCGGGGTCGGACACAGCGTCGACCTGCTGCTGGGGCCCGTGCGCGAGACCCTGCACACCCTCACCCCCCTGCGTCCGAGGATCGTGCCCGGCCGTCTGGGCGAGGACGCGGTCCTGCTCGGCGCGGTGGCCACGGCCCTGGGGACGGCGCGCGACGTGGTGTTCGAGCGCAGGTCGGCCTTCTGAGGCGGGGCCGGTCCGGGCGGTCGGACGGCACGAGGGGCGGACCCGGTGGCGGGCCCGCCCCTCGTCCGGCTCCGGCTCAGCTCACGTTGAGCGCGGTGTCGTCGAGGACGAACGACGTCTGGAGCGTGGAGCCCTCGACGCCGGTGAACTTGATCGTGACCGTCTGCCCGGCGTAGGTGGAGCCCAGGCTGAACGTGCGCTGCGTGTACCCGGACGCGGCGTTCAGGTTCGAGTACGTGGCCAGGGTCGACAGCACGGTGCCGCTGCTGTTGAGCACCTGGGCCTTGAGGGTGTCGTACGCCGTGGTCGTGGTCGTCTCGGCCGTGTCCACGTGCAGATAGAAGCTGAGGGTGGCCGAGCAGCCCGAGGGGATGGTCACGGCCTGGGAGAGCGTGTCGGTGTTGGCCGAGCCGTAGCCGTTGAGCCAGGCCTTGTACGAACCGGTGCGGGCCGCCTCGCTGGAGCTGGTGGTGATGACACCGCTGGTGGCGGTCCAGGACGTGGCGCCGGACTCGAAGCCCGGGTTGGCGAGCAGCTGCGCGGCCGTGCAGGTGCCGGTGCCACCGCCGCCACCGCTGCTGCTCGTGCCGGCCAGCCAGTCGGTGGCGTTCAGGGCGAGCGCGGCGTTGGTGGCGCCGGTGTCGTTCCAGCCGTCGTACAGCGTGTTGCCGGACTGACCGGTGCCATCGTCGATCGGTGAACTGTCGCCCCAGAAGGCGACCTTGCCGCTGCCGAAGGTGCTGGTCACGAAGAAGGCGCCGGTGTTCCCGGAGTAACCGGTCCGGTAGACCAGGCCCTTGACGGCCGAGTTGTCGGCCGGCTTGAGCGTGGCCGTGGTCCCGTCGGCGATCAGGCTCTTGGTGACGGTGCCGAACGAGCCGTGCAGGACCGTGTTGGTGCTGTCGCTGATGGCGGTCGGGTAGTCGGAGCCGACGTCCAGCGTGTCGATGGAGAAGCCGAACGGGTCGGTGCTGTCGACGCTGTTGTTGGTCATCAGGTCGTTGAGGACCTCGACCGCGTCATAGCCGTCGCTGTTGCGGTCGGCTCCGGTGTGATCGGAGATCATGAAGAGGCCGCCGCCGTTCTTGACGAACGTCATGATGGCGGTCTTCTCGGCCGTGGTGAACAGCGTGTTGGGCTCGGGCAGCACCAACTCGTCGAAGTTCGCCAGGTCGGTCGCGGCGCTGCCGCCGTAGGTGAGGCTGGAGCCCGAAGGCAGTGTCTTCAGGCTGTAGTCGCCGGTCTTCTGCAGGGCCACGCCCCAGGAAGACAGGGCGCCCGTCCAGGAAGTCTCCGAGGACGGGCTGGAGTTCTGGCCGAGCGGGTCGGGCTGGCTGGTGGAGATGATCCAGTCGGCGTTGCCCGCGGTCTCGGCGTGGCCGTTGTCGAACAGCACCCGGTGGGTGGTGGCCGCGTGGGCGGGCGTGGCGTCCGTGGTGACCTGCAGGGCCGCTGCCGTGATCAGCAGTCCGAGACCGGCGAGGCCGGTGGTGAGTCTGTGGCGGGACCTTCTTGAACCGAGCATCCGTCAAACCTCCGTGACGAGTGGGGATATAGGGGGTTCGAGCGCCAACTCTGCGCGCGTAGACCGAACGTGGGGGGATCTACACGCGTTGAACGATTGAAAGGTACATGGCATTCAGGCTGGGAACCATCAAGCGCGGGCAATAACCGGAAGGGACTGCACCAGGCTCCAGCGGGCAGATGCAGTACAGCGGGAGTCCGACAATGAGGGGCTGACATGGAGATCTCAGGCGTCTTCAGTGCCATCGTCATCGGCATCATCATCGGTGTGCTCGGCCGGCTCGCCGTCCCGGGACGCCAGCGCATCGGCATCCTGTGGACGATCGCGGTCGGCATCGTGGCCGCGTTCATCGGGGCGGGGGTCGCCTCCGCGTTCGGCGTCGCCGACACCAAGGGCGTCGACTGGATCGAGTGGCTCATCCAGATAGGCCTGGCCGCGATGGGCGTGGCGGCACTGGACCGGGCGCGGGGGCGCCACTGAGCGGCGGGCGCGGGGCCGGACGCGGCTGAACGGCTCGGGGCCGGACCCGGCCGGCACGCTCGGGGCCGGACCCGAAGGCCCCGCGGTCGAGGCTGCGCCGTACGGCCGGATCCGCTCCCGGAGCGGTCCCGCCGGTCCGTCGGCGGGAGCGGCGACCGACCAGGACCTACGCGAGAGCGGTGAACGCGGCAGGCCCCCTCACCGGGACACGCCTCCGTTCAGGACGACCTGCCTGATCCCGGACCTGAGGAAGGTGAGCGCCAGTTCGGCCCGGCGGGTGATCCACTGCTCTGTCACGGGGGCGGGCACACCGTAGCGACGCTGTCTGATGTCCTCCACGACGTCGGCAGGAGCGCCCATTTCGGTGAGCACCCCGAGAGCGTCGGCCTTGGTGATCAGCCTGCCGTCCCGCAGCGTCGTCGCCGCCCGGGCCAAAGTCAGCAGGCCGAGGTCGATCCAGATGTCGCGCGTCCACCACTCCGGATGGTCCAAGGCCGGCAGCCAGAAGTTCTCCAGGTCCTGGACGACGAAATCGGCGAGCTGCCCGTCGGTCACCGGTGGCAGGACGCCCGCAGGCGGCGGGCCGTACAGGACCCGGCCGAAGTCGTGCAGTTCACGTCTGGTCACCGGAGTGACCGGTCGGCGCATCAGCTCCTCGTGGGCCCACGTGAGGTGGCGGTGCCCGGGGTCATCCACCTCCGTGACCGCCGGATAGCCGCAATGCAGCTTCGACGCGCACGCGACGCCCCCGACCAGGGCCTGGTGCAACTCTCCGAGTCGCCGTTCCTCCGCCTCCGTGCACGGTCGGCCCACGACCGCGATCAGGTCGAGGTCGCTGCGGCCCGGCTGGTAGTCACCTCCGGCGAGCGACCCGTGCGCCCAGACCGAGATCAGCGGCACGACCGGCCGGAGGGCGCCGACGAAGCGCTCGATGAGCTGTTCGGTGTTCGGATCCGTCATGGGGGCAGTCTGGGCGAAGTTCATGTCCGCCGACAGCACGACCACGTTCGTCGTCGACGGGCCTCTCGACCACGGAGCGGCGGGCCGGGCCCGTCGAATTGCGTTGCGGCGCGCGGGCGTGCGCGGCTACGGTCTGCGGGCTTCACATGCCTGCGCACCTGCCTGCCCCACGTCACGGAGACACCTTGCCGCCGCACATCACGCCGTTGACCGATCCGGACTCCTCCCCGTCGAGCCGGCGTCTGGCCTGGCTGGCCTCGGACGCCGAAGGGGCCCCGGTGGGCTCGGCGTTCCTCCGGCTGTCCGGCAGGAAGGGTCAGGACCACCGCGCCGAGCTGGACATCACGGTGCATCCGGCCGAGCGGCGCACCGGTGTGGGCCGCGCCCTGCTCGAGGCCGCCCTGACCGCCGCGCGGGGCGAGGGACGGCGGTCGCTGGTCGCCCGCGTCCGGGCCGGATCGCCCGGCGGACCGTTCCTCGCGGCACACGGGTTCCGCCCGGTGCTGGCGCTGACGTTCGCCCGCCTCCCGCTGCCGGAGCTGGACCTCGAAGCCGTGACCGAGATCGTGGAACGCCCGCGTCCCGGCTACGAGTTGAGGATTTGGGACGGCGTCGTGCCGCCCGAGCTGGCGCACACCTTCGCCGCGTCCCGGCGGGCCATGGACGACATGCCGATGGAGGACAGTGACCACGCTGTCGACGTCTGGGACGTGGAGCGGGTCGTGGCCGTGGCCGAGGCCGTCCTCGACCGGGGCGACGCGCTGCACACGGTGGCCGTGGTGGACCGGTCGGACGGTTCGATCGCCGGATTCTCGGAACTCGTCGTCCCCGGGGACGGGCGTGGCGACGCCCAGCACTACGGAACGGGTGTCCTGCCCGAGCACCGCGGCCACGGCCTCGGGCTGTGGATGAAGGCGGAGTCGATCCGCGGGGCCCGTCTGCGGTACCCGGAACTCGCCGGCCTGCTGACCGACACGGCCGACAGCAACGCGCACATGATCGGCATCAACGACAGACTCGGCTACCGGCCGACCCACCGGGAGCTGGAGTACCGGCTCGACCTCTGAGGCTTCGGGACAGGGTGCGCCGGTGTCAGGCGGTCGCCCTCAGGGCCGCGAGACCGTCGTAGGCGGACGTGTACGTGGGCGTCCAGCCCAGTTCGCGCTCCGCCTTCGCCGACGACACCCGCAGGTTCGTCCGCATCACGACATGCGCGTACGACAGGGGCCTCATCGTCCACAGCGGTACGGTCATCGGCTTCGGCAGGCCGAACTCCCCGGCCACCGCGCGGACATGGGCCGCGAAGCCCAGCGGCGCGCGGTCGGTGACGTTGTACGCCTCCCCCGGGCGGCCGCGTTCCACCGCGGCGGCCACGGCGCGCGCCGCGTCCGCGAGGTCCACCCACGGCAGGACCCGGCCGTGGTCGTCGGCCACGGGGAGCTGCCTCCTGCGGAGCATGGGCAGCAGGGCGTCGGTGCCGCCCGCGCCGTAGAAGAGCCCGAAGCGCAGCGCGATCCCCTCCAGGCCGGTGGCCTCGAAGGTCAGTCGCTCCTTGATCCGCATGGCCGCGATGTGCCGTTCGAGTTCGGGTGTGGCCCCTTCGGGCCCGAAGGCGTCGGCCTCGGTGACCACCCGGTCCCCGTGGTCGCCGAATCCGTACCCGAAGACCATCGACTCGCTGACGAGCCGGCGTGCGCCGGTGGCCCGCGCGGCCTCGACGAGGTGGGCGGTGCCGTCGACGCGCAGGTCGTCGGTGGCGTGCATGTCGCGGTGGCGCAGGGGCGCCTTGCGCAGCGCGGTCGCGGCCAGCACGACCGTGTCGAAGTGCCGGCCGTCGACGGCCCGCAGCAGCGCGTCACGGTCCGTCACGTCGGCCCGGACGCCGTTCGCGGGGCCTCGGCCGAGGCCGGTGACCTCGTGGCCCGCTTCCGTCAGGGCCCGGGTGATGTGCCGGCCGAGGACTCCGCTCGCGCCGGCCAGGAGAATGCTCTGGTTCGTGGTCATACCGATGCGACGGATCGGGGACCCGCGGATGTGACATCGCCGTCGGCCGCTCCCGCCGCCGGCGCCCGGGGTCACCCCTCGTACTCGTACGGTGTGGTCGTGGTGAGGGGCTGGAAGCCCAGCCGGGTGAGGATGGGCCGGCTCAGGCTGGAGGCGTCGACCTGGACGTAGCGGTAGCCGCGTTCGGCGGCGACACGGGCGCGGTGGGCGACGAGGGCGCGGTAGATGCCCCGGCCCCGCCAGGCCTCGACGGTGCCGCCGCCCCACAGCCCGGCGAACCGGGCCCCCGGCAGGAGTTCCATGCGGGCGGCGCTGACCGGGACGTCGCCGGCGAGGGCCACGACGGCCACGACCGTGTTCGTGTCGCCGGTGAGCTGGGCGAGCAGCTGGTGGCGCAGGCGGGTGCTGTCACCGCCGAAGGCCTGCTCATGGACCTCGGCGACCAGGGCGACGCCCGCGCGGTCGGTGACCGGCAGCAGCCGTACGCCCTCGGGCGGTTCCACGTCGAGGGCCAGACCGCTCAGCTCGGCCACCATCACCGTCTCCTCGGGCTGGGCGGTGAAGCCCGCGGCCCGCAGCCGCTGCCCCAGGTCCTGGGGCCGGTCGTGCCCGTACAGCTTCCACTCGAAGCCGCCCCCGAGCCCGGAGAAGAAGCGCACCTGTTCGGCGATGGCCGCGTCGGCGCCCGTCGCGTCCAGGTCGGACCAGAGCACCCCGTTCCAGCCCTTGTCGGCGCCGACCTGGCGCACCACCTTGCCGACGCGCTCGACACGCGCGCCGGGCGCGTCGGGCCGGGCGCCCTCCCGCATGTCCCGGTCGAACAGCGCCAGTACCGCAGCATGATCCATGGGGTCACTCCAGCACCCCGGGACGAACGGGGCAACGGGAATACATGTCCACGGGCGTCGGGCGGGGGATCGTGGCGTCGCCTCCCGCGCGCCCCCGGACACGAGGGCGTCCGGGCGGGCCCTTTCGCAGGCCCCGCCCGGACGCCGGTTCACGGCCGCTCCGGTCAGCCGGTGGCGGTCAGCTCCCGCCGGGGCACGGAGTCCGCGGGCGTCACCTGGAAGCGGCGCAGGCCGGTCAGGCCGACGAACACCAGGGCGAAGACGCCCGCGAGGGCGAAAGCGGTGAAGCCGGTGGTGGTCGAGCCGGTGGCGAGAAGCTGACCGCCGAGCCAGGGGCCGAAGACGGCGCCGAAGCGTCCCATGCCGGAGGTCCAGCCGACCGCGGTGGCGCGGTTGTCGTCGTCGGAGCGGTGCGCCACCGTCGCGTAGATCATCGCCTGGGCGCTGAAGAGGAACAGGCCGGTCAGGAAGACGACGGTGTACGTGAGGGGCAGCGGCATCCTGACGCTGAGGGAGTAGATGCCGACGGCGGTGGCGCCGAACCAGATCGCCGAGATCAGCGAGCCGCCGAACCTGTCGGTGAGACGGCCGCCGATCAGCATGCCGACGATCCCGCCGAGGTTGATGACGATCACGAAGCCGATCGAGGAACCGAGGTTGTAGCCGTTGGCCTTCATGAGCGAGGGCAGCCACTGCGAGACGCCGTAGACGAGGAGGAGGCCGCCGAAGGACGCGATCCAGAAGAGCAGGGTCTGGGCCCAGCGTCCGCCCCGGAAAAGGGCGGTGAGGGCGCCGAAGCGGTCGGCCACGGCCCGGCGCTCCTCGGCGCGGGCGGCCAGGTCGACGCCGTAGCGCTCGGCGAGCGCGCGGGCCTCGTCGTCACGGCCCTTGGCCTGGAGGAAGGCCATCGACTCGGGCAGGAACGCGGCCGCCAGGGGGACCCCGATGAACAGCGGTATCACGCAGATCCAGAAGGAGACCCGCCAGTCGCCCGTCCCGAGGGCGACGAATCCGGCGACGATGCCGCCGGCCTGGTGAGCGGTCATCAGGGAGCCCACGATCAGGGCGCGGCGGCCCCGGGGCGCGTACTCGGTGACCATGGTGATCGCGCTCGGCAGCAGCCCGCCGAGGCCGAGGCCGGCCAGGAAGCGCCCGAGGCTGAAGACGCCCAGGCTCCCGGCCGAGGCACAGACCGCGGAGGCCAGCGAGAACACGGCGGTCGAGGCGATGATCGTCTTCTTGCGGCCGACCCAGTCGCTGACGGTGCCCGAGCACAGGGCGCCGATCAGCATGCCGAAGGTGGCCCAGGAGCCGACGTCGCCGGCCTTGCCGGGGTCGATGCCGAGCGCCTTCGTCTCCAGCATGTGCGGCAGCACGGACCCGTAGATGAACATGTCCAGGCCGTCGAAGAGGACGACCAGCCAGCAGAGGCCGACGACCAGCGCGGCCATTCTGCCGGCGCCGCGAGCGGGCAGGGCGAGGGAGGAGGACATCGTTGTTTCCTCTCGTCCAGAGGTGGGGGCCCTGGAAGCGGTTCGGGGGGTGCGGGTCGACGCGGCTCGTGCGGCCGACCCGATGGTGCGACAGACGGTAGGGAGTGGACTCCCGAAGTGTCAACGCTTTTGTCAACAATCTGAGAAACGATCGGGCCACTCTTCGCGACCGTCGCACATGCGGCTGAGAAGCAGGTGAAAGCGCGTGTGGGCGGCACATGTCCAGGGCCGCCCACACGAATGCACTGACTGGAACGGGTCGCTCAGTCGTTCGACCGAGAGGGCGCCGCGGGGCGGTCGGCCGTCCACCGGGGAACGCCGCAGGGTGCGGTCAGCCATTCCCCCGGGGACGTCGACGGGCGGTCAGCCGATGGGCGGTGTGCCGTGGGTGTGGAAGGACTCGATGGTCTTCAGGCCCCAGGCCTGGCCCTTCTTCCGCTCGTCCTCGGTCCAGGTGATCAGCGGCCAGTCGGGGGCCAGCACGAGGCGGGTGAGCGGGTTGCACAACTCGACGCGGTTACCGCCGGGTTCGTAGACGTACAGGAAGAACGTCTGCTGGATGGCGTGCTTGTGCGGGCCGGTCTCGATGAACACACCGGTGTCGAGGGCGAGATCGGCGGCGCGCAGGATGTCCTCACGGGTGTCCGTGGCGAACGCGATGTGGTGCAGGCGTCCGCTCGAACCCGTCCAGTCCTCGGTGTAGACGACGTCGTACGACTTGTTGCTGAAGGTCAGCCACTGGGCGGCGATCCGCCCGCTGTCGAGCCGGATCTGCTCGGTCGGACGGGCCCCGAGCGCGTCGCGGACGAAGTCCCCGTTCGCGGCGACGTCGGAGGCGAGGTAGTTCACGTGGTCCAGGCGCCGTACGCCGACACCGTGGCCGGGTTTGGCCTGCGGCTGGTTCTTCAGGCCGGGCCGCAGGTGCTCCGGCGCCCGATACCACTTGCTCTCCCAGTACAGGGCGAGTTCGTGGCCGTCGGGATCGGTGGTGACGTAGAGCGGGCCGATGCCGGGTTCGTCGTTCACCCAGCGCCCCTCGCGGCCGGCGCCCTCGATCTCCTTGACCCGGCGGTGGAGGGCCTCCTCGCTGGAGGCGCGCAGGGCGGTGCGCCGGATGCCCGAGGTCGTGTGGGCGGTGAGGGTCAGACTGTGGTGCTCGTAGTCGTCCCAGGTCCGCAGGTGGACCGAGTCTCCGGAGCGGCCGTTCTCGGTCAGGCCGAGGTACTCCGTGAAGAACCGGACGCTGGCGTCCAGGTCGGGGGTGAGCAGTTCGACGTGCCCGAGGTGGGCGATGTCGCCGAGCGGCGGGGCCATGGGGCCTCCTCAGGATTGGTGTGCGGCTCCGGCCGGCCGGGGGAAGACCGTGCCGTCGAAGATCTTGCGTGCGGTGCGGACGACGGCGGTGCGCCGGGCCACGGGCGCGGCGCCCCCGGGGCCGTACTCGACGCCCGCTTCGATGTCGAGGAATCCGGTGGGATGTTCGATACGCAGCCGGTCGCCCCGTACGGGCAGGCGCGCCACGGCGTGTCCGACGCCGCCCTCCACGCGCAGCCCGGCGGCGACGCTCGCGGCGCCGAGGACGCCGATGGAGGTGTGGCAGCGCACCGGAATGAAGGTGCGGGTCGTGACGGCTCCGCCCGCGCGGGGCGGGGCGAGCAGGGTCAGCTTGGGCACGGTGGCGTTCTCGACGTCCCCGAGGCCCATCAGCTTGCCCGCCTCCAGGCGGATCTCGCGGAGCCGGTCCGCCAGGGCCGGGTCCTCCTCCAGCTCCTTCGGGTCCTCGTATCCGGTGACGCCCAGCGAGGACGCGGCGATCAGCACGGTCGGCATGCCGTTGTCCACGCACGTCACGGGGGTGCCGACGACGAGGTCCCGGGCATGACCGGTGGGCAGCAACGGGGCACTCCCCCGCGGGAATTCGATCACCACGGGCGCCGCGGTCCCGGGCACCCCGGAGATCTCGGCGTCGCCGTCGTAGACCACCCGTCCGTCTTCGGTGGGGAAGGTCGCGAGCGCGAGGTCACCCGAGTTGACCATGCGGACGCGTACCGACGTGACTCCCCGTACCGGCTCGACCAGTCCGCGTTCGACGGCGAACGGGCCGACCCCGGCGAGGATGTTGCCGCAGTTCTGACGGTCCGACACCTCCGCCTTGTCGACGGAAACCTGGAGGAACAGGTAGTCGACGTCGGCGGCGGGGTCGGCGGACACCGAGACCACGGCCACCTTGCTGGTCAGCGGGTGCGCGCCGCCCAGGCCGTCGATCTGACGCGGGTCGGGGCTGCCCATCACGCGCAGCAGCAGCTCGTCCCGTTCGCGGGTGTCGGCGGGCAGGTCCCCGGCGAGGAAGTAGGCGCCCTTGGAGGTGCCGCCGCGCAGAAGCATGCAGCGCACCTCCTCGGGACCCCTCACGGCGCGGCTCCGTCCCGTACGTGGTCGTCGTACGACGTGTAGGTCACGCCCAGACGTACCAGGGTCTCGCGCAACCCGTAGCGGTCCAGGCCGAGTTCGCCGTCGAGGAAGGCGGCGCGGGCCAGCGCCTCCTTGCGCTCGCGGGCCGCGGAGGCCTCGGCGACCCCGCGGGCGCCCTCGCGCGGCACGCAGACCACGCCGTCGTCGTCGGCGAGGATCACGTCGCCGGGCCGGACGATCTGGCCGCCGACGGCCACCGGCACGTTCACGGAACCGCCGGTCGCCTTCACTGTGCCCTGCGGGCTGACGGCGGCGGACCAGGCAGGAAAGCCCATCCCGCGCAGTTCGGCGGTGTCCCGGATACCGGCGTTGATGACCAGACCGCGCACGCCGCGCCGGTGGAGCGCGGTGGCGAACAGCTCGCCGAACATGCCGTCGGTGGAGGGCGAGGTGGTGGTGACGACCAGGAGGTCGCCCTCGCCGCACTGTTCCACGGCGGCGTGGATCATGAGGTTGTCGCCGGGCCAGGACAGCACGGTCACCGCGGTGCCCGCGACGCGGACGCCCTGCTGGATCGGGTGCAGCCCGGTGCCGAGCAGGCCGGTGCGGCCCATCGCCTCGTGCACGGTGGCGGTGCCGTACCCGGCGATCGCCTCGACGTCCTTCGCGTCCGCCCTCGGCGGGCCGGTGACGATCACGCCGCTCATGCCAGCTCCTTCGCGATCTGCGGGTAGGGACGCATGAACGCCTCGGCCATGGTCCTGTGGGCCAGGCCCAGGTTGGGGCCGGCGTTGCGCTTGAGCTGGACACCGCGGCGCACGGCGAGGTCGGTGTAGTAGTCCCACAGGTGCTGCTGGGCGCCGAGGCATTCCATCGCCTCGCGCTTGGTCTCCCACACCTCGGTGATGTCCAGGAGGACTTCGGGCCTGAAGCCGCTCATCTCGGGCTGGTGGGGCTCGAAGTAGAAGACGGGCGGGGCACCGATGATCTCGCCCTCGCCCGGGTAGCCGATGGCCTGGGCGAGGACCCGGGCCTCCAGTGCCATGCGGTTGGCGGCGGGGTGGTCTCCGTTGTACGGGTCCTCGGTGGGGTGGGTGAGCACGACGTCCGGCTGGGTCTCGCGGTAGACCGTCACCAGCTGGTCGGTGAGCTCGGCGGTGGCGGTCAGCGGGTAGTCGCCGGCGTCGAAGAAGCGGACGGCGGCACCGAGGGTGGCGGCGGCCCGCTCGGCCTCCTCCCGGCGTATCGCCTTGATCTCGTCGAGCTTCTTTCCCTCGCGCCAGGCCTTGGCGGACTCGCCGCGCTCGCCGAAGGTCAGGCACGCGATGGTGACCTGCTCCCCCCGGGAGGCGGCCAGGGCGATGGCTCCCCCGGCCCGCCACACGAAGTCTCCGGCGTGCGCGGTGACGACCAGCGTCGATCGCGGTGGGCGGCCCCCGGGCGGGACCGGGGGCTCAGGGGCGGCGGGCGCGTAGCCGTGCGTCATTGCAGCAATCTCCTCGGTGGACAGATGGGCGCCCGCCTCGGCTGTCCGCCGTACCGCGCGTCGCGGCGCGGTACGTCAGTCGCGCAGCGCTTCGATCACGCTGCCGAGGTGAGCGCGGACGGCCGCTTCGGCCGCCTGCGGGTCCCTGGCCCCGATCGCCTCGATCATGGCCAGGTGTTCACTCAGGGACTGCTGCGCACGACCGGGGCGCAAGGCCAACTGGAAACGGTGGCGCACCAGTTGGGCGTTGAGCCGCTCCAGGAGTTCCACGGCCGTCCGCTGGCCCGAGAACTCCCTGATCCGGGCGTGCACTTCATGGTTGAGCTCGGAGTAGGTGACCGGTTCGCCGTCGGCGACCGCCTTGACCATCGCGGCGCCGAGATCGGCCAGCTCGGCGAGCTGGTCGTCGGTCGCCAGGACGGCCGCCTTGGCGGCGCAGAGCCCTTCGAGCGCCATACGGCACTCGGTGATGGCGACCGCTTCCTCCACGGTCACCACCCGGACGCGTGATCCGCGGTTGCGGATCCGTTCGACCAGTCCCTCCGATTCCAGCTCGATCAGCGCCGCCCGCGCGCTGGCCCGGGTGACGCCGAACTGCTCGGCGAGTTCGTTCTCCACCAGCCGTTGGGCCGGTGCCATCTCTCCGCGCAGAATCGCCTGCCGCAGCTGCACCAACGCGTGCTGCTTGGCCTGCTCGCCGGTGCCTGGACGGGCTTCCTTCTGCATTGCGCCCTCCCTGAGTGAGTGCCTGTCGAACGTAAATCTAGACCAACAAGATTGTCAACAATTTTGTTCGGCATGTTGCCGACCATGCTTCCGCCGGAACCCGCGGGTCCGCTGCCGCGCAGGCCAGGCGGCGGCCCGGTGCCGGCCGGGCGGGCGTTCCCCTCGGCCGCCGCACACCGCTTGTGGTGCGGCGGGGACGGCCCCACCATGAACCTCGTCCGCCACAGCCCGGCTCACCCTCGGTCGAAGGGACTCACCGAATGCGCTCCTCGCTCCGCACCGGGGCGGCGGGATTCGCCGCCCTGTGCCTGGCCCTCGTCACCGCCCCCGCCCACGCGACTCCTCCCGGC
Source organism: Streptomyces sp. NPDC021080 (assembly GCF_044333225.1). NCBI lineage: Bacteria > Bacillati > Actinomycetota > Actinomycetes > Kitasatosporales > Streptomycetaceae > Streptomyces > Streptomyces sp. NPDC021080. The sequence goes on from NZ_JBIRQM010000016.1 coordinate 140,824, forward strand.
CCCGGGGTCAGCGGCAAGGTCATAGCGCAGACCACCGTCGACGGCACGGACTACACCCTCCGGGAGATAACCGTCCCGCCCGGCCAGGCGACCGGCTGGCACTACCACGACGGCCCGCTGTACGGATACGTCAAGCAGGGCACCCTCAGCCACTACGACTCGACGTGCGCGCGGGACGGTCTCTACCGCACGGGCGACTCGCTCACCGAGCCGCCCGGCCCGGGGAACGTCCACATCGGACGCAATCTCGGAAAGAAGCCGCTGATCCTCGACGTCCTCTACGTACTGCCGCACGGCGCGCCCTTCTCGGAGGACGCCCCGAACCCCGGCTGCGACTTCCAATAGGCCCCACTCGTCCGGGGGACCGCCGTGCCGGGCGCGGACAGCGGGGTGCCGGCGTTCGGACCGCCGCGAGACGACGTCCCGACCCACCATGACGCGGACCAGCTCGGCCGGGCCGAGTTCGGCGGCCGGTCCGCCGCGCACCACGGCTCCGTCCCTCAGCACGGTGAGCCGGTCCGCGGCGGCCATCACCTCGTCGATGTAGTACGAGATTTGAAGTGCTCTCCCTCGTGAACGAGGGAGATTCCTGCCTGCCTTGCGGCGGCGGGCTTGACGCCACGGGGACGCCTGACGACTGCCCTCCCGGCAGCCGGGATGAGCGCGCGGCCCGTCCTGTACAGGTGCAAGACGTTCCGGGCTGCGTTCCAGTCCGCGTTGCCGGACCAGCCGCAGTCGGGGTTCTTGCACACGAAGGTGGCCTGGTCCTCCCGGCTGCCCGGTGTGGTGAAATCACATGCTGAGCAGCGCAGGGAGGTGCCGGGGGCGGGGACCTTGTGCAGGGTGCCGCCCTGGCGGGCGGTCTTGTAGGTCAGCATCGTCACGGTGCGGCCCCATGCCTCCTGGCTGATGGAGCGGTTCAGGCCGGACTTGTGGGCGACGTTCCTGCCGGGTTCGGCGGTGGTGCCTTTGGCGGACTTGACCATGTTCTTGATGTTGAGCTGTTCGACCACGACGACGCCGTACTGCGTGGCAATGCTGGTGGTGATCTTGTGCTGCCAGTCAACGACGCGGCGCGTGGCTTTTGCGCGGAGCCGTTTGATCTGGTCGTAGGTGTGCCGCAAGCGGCGTGAGGTCTTCTCCCCTCGCTTGCGGTGCTGCTCACGCTGGGCAGCGCGTCGTTCAAGGCCCAGCAGCTTGGCCTTCTCGTGCGGGTTCAACCACTTGTCGCGGTCGGCCGTCCCGTTGGCAAGACAGGGCGGGCGGCCGTGGTCGCGGTGGTTACCGTCCGAGAGGGCGAGAGGCAGGTTCACCCCGGCGTCGATGCCGACGTCAGGGCCGGTGTGTGGCTCCGGCCTGGCTTGGAGGGTCTGGACGCGGAAGGCGATGTGCCAGCCGAGAGCATCCTTGACCAGCCGGGCCCCGGTGACACGGTTGCCGGTAGTGGCGTGCTTGCCGACCGGGAGTTCCTTCGTCCAGCGGAAGCGAACGCGGCCAATCTTGGGGATGTTGACCATGCCCCAGCGGCGGTGCACACGGGTGATGTTCAGGTCCCGACCCTGCGGGATGTCCACGGACATCACCGTGCGGATGCGGGCCTTGAAGTTCGGGGTGCCGGCACGACCGTCCCAGCAGTTTCGCCAGGCCTGGAAGTACGTCTTCAGCACGGCCTGCGCGGCCTGAGCAGGGAGCACACCGAGTCAGTCGATCTCCTTGCGGGCCCGGCGGATCGCAATGTCGGCCGCGGCCAGGGAACGCTTGTCCTTGGGGAGCATCGACCACCAGTCGTGCAGGCAGTTCCACAGGGTGCGGGCCGCGTGCGCCTGATCGTCCATGAGTCGGATCTGCGCAGGTGTCAGCGCCAGCCGGGCGCGGTGCCCGAACTGCCACTTCTCCTGAACGCGCTCCGCGCTCACGCGGTCACTCTATCTTTTGGTTCATGTCGCCACGATGAAATCCAAATCCCGATGTGCGAACGGGTCGTCACGTTGTCTACAACCTGCACGTCCACTTGGTTTTTGCCACCAAGTACCGGCGAAAGGCGTTCACGGGCGAGATGCTGACCAGGTGCGAGGCGCTCATGCGAGAGGTCTACCAGGCTGGTCAACTCCCTGAAGGGCGTCTCCTCCTGGTACCTGCGCAAGGAATACGACGCGCATGTCCACCAGTATCTGTGGGGCGGCTATTTCCGGTCCGGCTCGTACTTCGCCGGAAGCTGCGGCGGGGTATCGCAGACCGTCATACGCCAGTACATCGAAACCAGCGGTGCCCCGTGTGATCTGACTGAGGTCAACAGTACAGATCCGCACCCAAACCGAGGTCAAAGCAGTATTGAGATGCGCTTCACCTCCCGCGTGAACGGGGAGCCTCATGTGGCTGCTACCTGCCTTTTCTTTCCGGCGTGTTTCCGGCATGTACGGGGATGCCGTGCGATGCCAGCCGACGGTACAGCCGGGGGCGGGAAGCTCACCCTTCCCGGAATGCAAGGTAAAACTGCACGCCGGACGGCACCCGTTCACGGGGACGCGACCTAACGTCGGTCGACGCATCACCCCCGACGGGAAAGGAAATCCGGATGACCACGATCATCGAAGCCGCGTCCGTGCCCCTGCTGGACCGGGGCGGTGCCGTCATGACGACACCGCTCATCACGACACGCTCGGCGGGCGGGGAGAACCGGATCACCAGCGGGATGAGCGTGTATCCGGTCGGCTCCGGAGCGCCGTTGCACTCGCACAACTGCGACGAGCACGTGACGGTCCTGGAGGGCGAGGCGGAGGTGGTCGTCGACGGCGAGGTGACGAAGCTGAGGCGGTTCGACACCACCTACGTCCCCTCCCCCGTCCCGCACCTGTTCAGGAACATCGGCGACCGCCCGCTGCGCATCCTGTGGGTCTATTCCTCGGGCCATGTGACCCGCACCTTCACCGAGACCGGGAAGACGGTGGAACACCTCTCGGACGAGGACCAGATGGGCTGAGGGCGGGATGGTCTCGTTTTTGTGGGGGCACGGCAAGGGCGAGATCGTCCCGCCCTTGTGGGGGCACGACGCCCGCCCCCGCCAGACGGGACGGCCCCGCCCATGTCGGGGCGGGGCCGCCGTCAGGGGCGGGTCCGTACGCGGTTACCGGACCCGCGCCTCCTGCGCGGGGGCCGGCGCAAGGCCGGCGGGACGGGTGGTGAACACACCCCGGCCCTGGGTCCGGCTGCGCAACCGGGTCGCGTAGCCGAAGAGTTCGGCCAGCGGCACGGTGGCGGTGATCACCGCCGTTCCCACCCGGGTGAGCGAGCCCGAGACCCGGCCGCGCCGGGCCGCGAGGTCGCCGAGCACCCCGCCCACGGCTTCCTCGGGCACGGTGACGGTGACCTCGGCCACCGGTTCGAGCAGGACCACGGCACTGGCGCGCAGCGCCTCACGCAGCCCGAACCGGCCGGCAGCGCGGAACGCCGTCTCCGAGGAGTCCTTCACATGGGTCGCCCCGTCGGTGAGGGTGACCCGCAGCCCGGTCACCGGGTGACCGCCGAGGGGACCCTCGGCGAGCGCGTCCCGGCAGCCCGCCTCCACGGCACGGACGTACTCCTGCGGAACCCGGCCGCCGACGACTGTCGAACGGAACTCGAAGCCCGTCACCGCTCCCTGGGCACCGCCGGGGTCGGTCCCCAGCGGCTCCACGTCGAGGACAACATGGGCGAACTGCCCCGCGCCGCCGTCCTGTTTGACATGCCGGTACACCAGACCCGACACCCCTTCGGCCACCGTCTCCCGGTACGACACCCTCGGCCGCCCGACGGCGACGTCGAGGCCCTGGGCGCGCCGGATCTTCTCCACCGCCACCTCCAGATGCAGTTCTCCCATGCCCGACAACACCGTCTGCCCGGTCTCGGGGTCGGTGCGGACGACCAGCGAGGGGTCCTCCTCGGTCAGCCGTGCCAGCGCCGACACCAGCCGGTCGGTCTCGGTGCTCCTGCGCGCCTCGACGGCCACGGACACCACCGGATCGGCGACGACCGGCGGTTCGAGGAGCAGCGGCGCCACGGGGGCGCACAGGGTCGCGCCGGCCCGGGCGGACTTCGGCCCGATCACGGCGACGATGTCACCGGCCACGGCGCGTTCCAGCTCCGCGTGACGGTCGGCCCGCACGCGCAGGATGCGCGCGATCCGCTCGGTGCGTCCCGTGCCCGCGTCCAGCACCGCCTGTCCCTTCTCCACCGTGCCCGCGTAGACACGCAGATACGTCATCCGTCCGGTCGCGGTCGCGTTCACCTTGAACACCAGCGCCGCGAACGGCGCTTCGGGGTCCGCGGCCCGCTCCTGCTCCACGCCGTCGTGCGTGCCGCGGACGGCGGGCACGTCGAGCGGCGAGGGCAGGTAGGCCACCATCGCGTCCAGCAGCGGTTCGACACCGCGGTTGCGGTAGGCCGAGCCGCACAGCACCACCACGCCCTCGCCGGTACGGGTCAGGTCGCGGAGGGCGGCCGTGAGGGTCCGCGCCGAGAGCGTGGAGCGGTCGCAGAACTCCTCCAGGGCCGCCGGATGGAGTTCGGCCACCGCCTCCTCCAGGAGCCGGCGCCTGCGCCGGGCCTCCTCCAGCAGGTCCTGCGGCACCGGGATCTCCTCGGCGGACTCGGCACCGTCGGCCCATACGAGGGCACGCATCCGCAGCAGATCGACGACGCCTGTGAAGGCGTCCTCCGTGCCGATCGGCAACTGGACGACCAGCGGCGCCGGATGCAGCCGCTCGCGGATCGAGTCGACGGCGGTGTCCAGGTCGGCGCCCGCGCGGTCCAGCTTGTTCACGAAGGCGATCCGCGGGACACCGTGCCGGTCGGCCCGCCGCCACACCGACTCGCTCTGCGGTTCGACGCCCGCCACGGCGTCGAACACGGCGACGGCGCCGTCGAGGACGCGGAGCGAGCGCTCCACCTCGTCGGAGAAGTCGACGTGGCCCGGGGTGTCCAGCAGGTTGATCCGGTGTCCGTCCCAGGCGCAGGTGACGGCCGCGGCGAAGATGGTGATGCCGCGGTCGCGCTCCTGGGGGTCGAAGTCGGTGACGGTGGTGCCGTCATGGACCTCGCCCCGTTTGTGGACGGTGCCGGTGAGATAGAGGATCCGTTCGGTCACGGTGGTCTTCCCGGCGTCGACATGGGCGAGGATGCCCAGGTTGCGGACGGCGGCGAGGGGGTCGGTGACGGAGCCGGTGAGGTGACGGTGCAGGTCGGTACGCACGGCCGAGGGCCTTTCGGACGATCCGGAAACGGGTCGGCGCGATTCCCGGACGACACGCCTGGGATCAGGCGGTGGCGGACCTCCGGCGGACACGGCGCACGGCGACCGGGCGTGCGGTCGCCGCCGTTCGGGCGGAGGTCAGAAGGTCGTCGCGGGCGTCCGGTTCCGGCCGCGCAGCCGGTACCGGGCCCACGAGGACACGAGGATCACCTCGTACTGCGACGGGGGGACGACGACAGCGGTGCGGTAACGCACGGCCCGGCTCCCCTCGTTCGTCACGGCACACACGGCACCCGGAGTGGTGGTGTGTGATTCCGTGGCGAGTGTAGGGAACCGGGCGCGGGCTCGGCACCGGATTTTCCGAACCGTTCGGCCGGCGTGCTTCCGGAGCCGTCCGGCCGAAGAACGGGGTGTCCCGGCTCAGTTGCGGCTCCACCGCTGATTGGATCCGCCGTTGCACGACCACAGGACGATCGGCGTCCCGTTCGCGGTGCCGTTGCCCGACGCGTCCAGGCACAGTCCGGAGACGTTGCTGGTGATGGTGCCGCCGGAGTTGACGGTCCACTTCTGGTTGGTGCCGCCGTTGCAGTCCCACAGGACGACCCGGGTGCCGTTGGCGGTCCCGCTGTCGTAGGCGTCCAGGCATTTGTTGCCGTAGACGACGAGTTCGCCGCGCGAGGTGGCGGTGAACGTCTGGTTCTGGCCTCCGCCGCAGTCCCAGAGTTCCGCCTGGGTGTTGTTGGTGATGGCGCTCTTGAAGAAGTCGAGGCAGCGCCCGGACCCGGCCCCGACGATCGCGGTGCCGGCGGTCCCGGGCAGGGCGCGGACCGTGACGGCGTCGACGTCGGGCGCGGTGCCCGAAGTCGCCGCGAACTTGAGCGTGTTGGAGCCCTTGGCCAGCGAGGCGAGGACGGAGACGGTGCGGTACGTGGCCGCCGACCCGGTGGGCGGGAAGGCGAGGGTCTGCGCGTACTGGCCGTTGACCTGGAGGGTGGCCCGGCGGGCCGCGGAACCGCCGTTGGCGTAGCTGATGTCGACGAGTGCGGTCCCGGCGGCGGCCGCGCCGACGCCGGTGAAGGCGGGGGTCGTCGCCGCGGTGGTGTCCTCGTACGTCGTCCCGGAGCCCTCGGTGCCGGTGACCGTGAGCAGGACGGCCTCGCCCGCGGGGACGCTCGTGGTGTAACTCGTCGCGTGGGAGCCCGCGTTCGTCGCCGTCCACACGTCGCGGACGGCTGCGGAGGCGGCGGTCAGGCCCATGTCCGTCCAGCGGGCGGTGATGTCCGCGGCGGCGGACGTGCGGTTCAGCAGCAGGACCGCGCGCCTGCCGGTGCCCGCGAGGACCTTGCTGTAGACCTGAAGGCCCGTCGTGTCCTCGGCGACCTCGACGCCCTGGAGTCCGCGCGGGTCCTGGTCGATGGCGATGACCTCGGGGTCGGTGAGGACCGCCTTGGTCGACGCGCTCATCGTGGCCAGGTTGTCGCCCGCGAGGAGCGGTGCGCCGGCGATGGCCCACAGTCCCATGTGGGTACGGTTCTGGGCGGCGCTCAGACCGGTCATGCCGACGGTCATCATGTCGGGGTCGTTGTAGAAGCCGGTGTGCTGGGCGGCGGGGTGGAGCGACCTGTCGAAGTTCGCGAGGACGCTCGTCATCGAGGGGTTGTCGGGCCAGTAGACGATGTCGGTGCTGGTACGCCACATGTCTCCGGTGCCGGCGGCCCAGTTCCACGGGTTGCCCGTACCCCATTCGCACAGGGACAGCACGAGGGAGTGCCCGGTGACGGCGGTGGCGACGGTGTTCGCGTCGCGGATCGCCTTGTACGTCGTCTCCTGGTCGAGGCCCTCGGCGTCCCCGCCGCACCAGTCGACCTTGACGAGGTCGAAGCCCCAGTTCTGGAAGGTCTGCAGATCCTGCTGGTCGTGGCCCTCCAGGCCGGTGCCGGGGGTGGCCGGGGTGGTGGAGGGCGTCGGGTAGTAGTAGCCGCAGCCGTTCTTCCCGGCGTCGGTGTAGATGCCGGCCTTCAGGCCCTTGCTGTGGATGTAGTCGGCGACGGCCTTCATGCCGCCGGGCCACCGGTCGGTGTCGACGCTGATGGTGCCGCTGCTGTCGCGGGCGCCCTGCCACCAGCCCTCGTCGATGTCGACGTACGTGTAGCCGGCGGCGGCCATGCCGGAGGAGACGAGGGCGTCGGTCTGGGCCTTGACGGTGGCGTAGTCGACGGCACTGGCGAAGCTGTTCCAGGACGCCCAGCCCATCGGGGGCGGGGTGACCGGGGCCTGAGTGGTGGCGACCGCGGCCGGTGCGGCCCGCAGCGGGGCGGCCGGGCGCCCGAGCCCGGTCAGCGCCGCGACGGCGAGGAGCAGGACGGCGCCGTGGACGCCGGTGCGTCTGAGGAGGCGCACCATGCGGAGCATGTTCGAAAGAGGGGACATACGGCTCTCCCTTGAGGGGTTTGTTCGCAGAGTCGAACAAAAGCGAACGCGGCTCGCCATATGGCAGCGTCTTGACTGCGCCGCGTCAAGTCCCTTGCCTCAACGGGCAGTTGGTCCCGGGCCGGTCCCGCGTCCCGGACGCCCTCGCCGTCGACGCTGGACGGGCCGGGTTCGCACCGTCGCGGAAGCGACCGTGCCGGACGGCACGCACACGGTGCCGGAGCGGACGAGCGGGGCAGGAAGCCGTGGCCGGACACCGCCCGGATCGCGCTCGCGATACGTTTCGCCCTGTCAGGGCCCCATGGGCACCCGCAGTTATCCAACGTCAGGATGGTCATGCGCGAGGAATCGATCGTCGAGGCAGCCGCCGGAGTTCATCTGGTGCACGGCAGCAACACGAACTGGGTGGTGCTCTCCGAGGGCGACTCCGTCACCCTGATCGACACGGGATATCCCGGCGACCGCGAGTGGCTCCTGGCCTCGCTGAAGACCCTCGGCCACGCGCCCGAGGCCGTGACCGCCGTTCTCATCACCCACGCGCACAGCGACCACCTCGGCTCCGCCGAGTTCCTGAACCGCACCTACGGGACCCCGGTCCATCTGCACGAGACCGAGGTGCCGCACGCGCGCCGCGAGTTCCTCCACCAGGTGAGCATCGGACAGGTGATGCGGCAGGCCTGGCGTCCCGGCGTGCTGCCCTGGGCGGTGCACGCCATCCGCTCCGGCGGCACGACGGACGTGGCCATGACGGAGCCGGAGGCCTTCCCGAACGAGGGCCCGCTCGACCTGCCCGGCCGGCCCGTCCCGGTGCACACGCCCGGCCACACGCCCGGCCACTGCGTCTACCACCTGCCCGAAGCGGGGGTGCTCATCTCCGGTGACGCCCTGGTCAGCGGTCACCCCACCTCACGGATACAGGGCCCGCAGCTGCTCCCGAAGATGTTCGACACCGAGCGCGCCGGAGCCCTGGCCTCACTCGCACACATCGAGGCCCTCGCCGCCGACGTCCTGCTGCCGGGACACGGCCCCGCGCACCGCGCCCCGGTCGGTGAGGCGGCCCGGCGCGCCCGGGAACTGGCGGGCTGACGGGCTGACGGGCTGACGGGCTGACGGGCTGACGGCATCCTCGCCGAGGGGGTGGCCGTGCCGGTCCCCCCTCGGCGGGCGCCGCGGCGCCCGCCTGACCCGCGGCCGCCTACGCCACCGGCTCCCGGTCCGGCCCGCGGTCCGTGTCCATGCCCATTCCTGTGTCCATGCCCGTGTCCGTGTCCGACAGCAGGAACGCGGTCTCCACCAGCGCGAGGTGACTGAACGCCTGCGGTGTGTTCCCCAGTTGGCGGCCGGCGTCGGGATCCCACTGCTCGGAGAGCAGGCCGAGGTCGTTGCGGATCGCCAGCACCCGCTCGAACACCTCCGTCGCCTCCGCCCGGTGTCCGGTCGTGGCGAGCGCGTCGGCGTACCACAGGGAGCACGCCACGAACGCGCCCTCGCCGCCGGGCATGCCGTCCACCCCGTGCACGCCGTGGCCGTTCGGCGCGTACCGCCGCACGAACCCGCCGTCGGTCAGCTCCCGCATAGCCCGCACGGTGCCGCGCACCCGATCGTCCCCGGCGGGCAGGAAACCCAGCCGGGGAATCAGCAGCGCCGACGCGTCCAGCGCCGGGGAACCGTAGGACTGGACGAACGACCCGCGCCCCGCGTCCCAGCCCTCCCGGCACACCTGCCGGTGCACGTCGTCCCGCAGGGCCCGCCACACGTCCGAGGAGCCGTTCCTGCCCAGCAGCTCGCCCATGCGCAGCGCGCGGTCCGCCGCCACCCAGGTCATGACCTTGGAGTGGACGAACTGCCGTGCCGGGCCGCGTACTTGCCACAGGCCCTGGTCGGGCTCGCGCCAGTGCCGGACGAGGTGGGCCATGATGCCCTCCACCAGCCTCCACACATGGCCCGGTATGGGGATGCCCGCGCGCAGCGACAGCAGGAGCGCGTCGAGCACCTCGCCGTACACGTCGAGCTGGAACTGGCTCACCGCGGAGTTGCCGAAGCGGACCGGGCGGGAGCCCTCGTAGCCGGGCAGCCAGGGTGCCTCCGTCTCCGGGAGCAGCCGCTGGCCGGCGACGCCGTACACGGTCTGCAGACCGGCGGGGTCCCCCGCGACGGCCCGGACGAGCCAGCCCACCCATGCGATCGCCTCGTCGCGGTAGCCGCCGCGCAGCAGGCAGGACAGCGTCAGCGCGGAGTCGCGCAGCCAGCAGTGCCGGTGGTCCCAGTTGCGTTCGCCGCCGAGGAGACCGGGCAGTGAGGTGGTCGGGGAGGCGACGATGCCGCCGGTGGGCGCGTAGGTGAGCGCCTTGAGGGTGATCAGGGAGCGCACCACGGCGTCACGCCAGGGTCCCTCGTACCGGCACTGGGCGGTCCAGCTCCGCCAGAAGTCTCCGGTCTCCTTCAGCACCGTCTCCGCCGGGACGGACAACGGGGCGGGTGGTCCGGTGCGGTACGAGGGCGCCCACACGAACGTCAGGGTCGTCCTGCGCCCGGCCGGCACGGTGAACTCGTGGACGGTGGAGTTCCCTCCGCCGCCTTCCGCCGCGAGGCCCTCGGTGTTCAGCCACACGGCGTCCGGCCCGGCGACCGCGACCGTGCAGGCCTCACCGGCCTGGATCCACGGCACCACCCTGCCCTGGTGGAAGCGCAGCCGCAGTTCGCTGCGCATGGGCACGGATCCCCACAGGCCTTCCACCATGCGGACGATGCAGGGCAGTTGACTGCGCGGCGGCATGAAATCGATGACGCGCACGGCGCCCGTCGGCGTCTCCCAACGGGACTCCAGGACAAGGGTGTCGGGTCGGTACGCCCGGCTCACGCAGTGCGCGCGCACGGCCCGGGAGACCGGCGCGATGCGCCAGAATCCGTTGTCCGGTGTCCCCAGCATCGCGGCCAGACAGGCCGGTGAGTCGAACCGGGGCAGACACAGCCAGTCGATGGAACCGTCCCTGCCGACCATGGCAGCGGTTTCCAGATCGCTGATGAGGGCGTAGTCCTCGATGGGTGCGTTCATGATCGAAGCCACGCCGCCGTGTTTTGTGCCGCCTTTCCAGGATACGGCCGTGGTAACGGAATTCGCATCATGACCAGGCGATTTCGGGGCCGCGCCGACCCGGTCGCGGACGCCGGGGCCGTCGCCGTGGAGGGGACGGTGTCGCCGTCCGGCAGCCGGGGGACGAACAGCGGGACGACCTTCTCGGAGAACAGGACGACCTTCTCGGGGAACCGGTGGTGCCCGTGGTCGTTCGAGCACCGGGTGATCCTGACGTCCGGGCCGTGGGTCCGGTGGCGGGACGGCGCGATCAGGTCCGAGGCCGCTACGGACGCCGCGCAGGGCGAGTTGGGGCACAACGGGTCGGTCTCCGGCGAGGAGCCCTCGGGAATCGATCCGCAGACCTCGCCGGAGGAGCTGCCCAGGAGCCGGGTGGACCCCGGTGCCCCGCCGTGACCAGGCGTTTCTCCGCGGCGGCCTGAGGTGCCGGGGGTGGCGCGGCCTGAGATGCCGGGGTGCGCCGGGGCCCGGATACTGGGCTCGCAGGAGGTCCCCGCCTCCCGGAGGAACACCTATGGTCCTGGCCGAACCGCACGACATCGAACCCCTGCTGGTGTGCCCGCGCTGCCGGTCCGCGCTGACACCGGCTCCCGGTGAACTCCGGTGCGGTGCGCCCGGCTGCCCCTGCAACGCGCCCCTCGCCCTCCCGGTGGCCGGACGCTGGCCGGTGCTCGTCGACTTCACGGACAGCGTCGTGGACCGGTCGGCGGTGCTGTCGGCGCCCGACGCCACCGGCCCGGCGGGAACGGGCACCGTCCGGGGCGCGGACGGGCTTCCGGCACCGCTGCGCCGTGTCCTCAAGCCGCCCAACCACGTCGCTGCGCGCAACATCGACCTGCTGCTGCGCGCCCTGCCGGGCAGGGCTCCGCGGCTGCTGGTCGTCGGCGGGGCGACGGTCGGCAACGGCGTCGACGCGATCTACCGCGATCCGCGCGTCCAGGTGATCGGCTTCGACATCGTCGGCAGTCCGGTGACCCAGTTCATCGCCGACGCCCACCGGATCCCGCTGCCCCCGGCGAGCGTCGACGCGGTGCTCGCGCAAGCCGTCCTGGAGCATGTGCTCGACCCCGGCACGGTCGTCGCCGAGATCCACCGGGTGCTCAAGGACGGCGGGCTCGTGTACGCGGAGACGCCGTTCCTGCAGCAGGTCCACGCGGGCGCCCACGACTTCACCCGGTTCACGGCGAGCGGCCACCGCTCCCTCTTCCGGCGGTTCGACGAGATCTCAGCCGGGACGGTCGCCGGACCGGGCACCGAGATGCTGTGGAGCGTGGACCACCTGGTGCGCGGGCTGACCCGCTCCGCGCTCGCGGGCCGCGCGGTGCGGGGCCTCGCGTTCTGGCTGCGGAGCCTCGACCGCCTCGTCGCACCGGACTTCGCGGCCGACAGCGCCTCGGCGCACTACTTCCTCGGCCGCAGGAGCGAGCGGGAGATGACCGCCCGGGAGATCGTCGCCTACTACCGCGGAGCGCAGACAGCCGACTGACCCGGACCCGGCATGCGCGGGGCCGGGCGGGCATCCGGTCGCCGCGTTCACGGAGAACATGCCGACCTACCGGATCGGCGCCGAGTCCCGGCTGCCCGGCTGCCCGGTGGACACGGACGTGATCACCGAGGTGTCCACCCCGCTCACGTGTCCGTGTCCAGGTCACCCGAGTTCCAGGGACGTCACCCCATGGACGCGCTCCTGGGCCGACGCCCTGACCGGCCCGGTGTACATGCGGGCCGTCTCGAACGAGGGGGTCAGGCCGAGCTTCTCGACGAGGGCGACGGCCGCCGTGTTCGTCTGCGGCACGTCGACGGCGAGCGCCCGCCCGTCCGCGTCGGCGGCGAGCGCGGTGAACAGGGCGCGGGCGTCGTCGGCGGTGTCGGCGAACAGGGGGCCGATCCGCAGGGAGTCACGCGCCGGGCGGATCACGGCGTATCCGCTCAGCCGGCCGCCGTCGCCGTGCCGGACGTAGGTGCGGTGTCCGGGGGCGGTCAGCCACGACTCCAGGAACTCCGGCCGGTCGGCCGGGTGACAGACACTGTCGTACGCCGTGATCGCCGCGCGGTCCGCCGGCCCGGCCGCCCGTACGCCCGACGGCGCCTCGCCCACCGGGGCCACGCCGGTGAAACGGACGGTCCGGTAGGCGAGTTCGAAACCGGACTTGCGGTAGTTGTCCTGCTGCGCGACCACGCCGTCGAGGCCGACGGTCCGGCCGCCCGCGTGGGCGAGGGCCGTCTCCCAGGTGGCGAGGCCGTATCCCCTCCCGCGGAGATCGGGGCGTACGAGATAGAAGCCCAGGAAGGCGTAGTCGGCGCCGTAGTTGACCACCGAGATGGCCGAGACCGGCTCCCCGTCGACGCGTCCGATGAAGAAGCCTCCGGGATCCTGGACGAAGAAGCTCGCGCTGTCGGACAGGCCGGGATTCCATCCCTCGTCCGCCGCCCAGCCGCCGACCACCTTCCAGTCGTCGAGCGTGGCCTGGCTGACGACGAGGCGGCCGGGTCCCGGAGAGGTCATGGAGCACTCCAATGCGTACGGGTCGGGGGTGCGCCGGCATACGGGCGCGAGGTGCGCCGGCCGGTCGCCCGCGAGCATCCTTGCCGATCTCCGTACCGATCGCAGCGACAGGCAGCGCCCGCGGGAAGGGATTCGGCCACTTCGCCGCGCACGGCCGCCCCGAGAGGCTTCGCCGGGACGTCGGAACGGCGGGCGGACGTGGAGGAGGCTCCGCCGGTTCACCCGTCCGATGGAGCCTCCCGTTCGTGACCGCCGCGGGTCAGCGCACCGCGGCAGGCCGGAACCGGCGGTACAGGACGGCGCCGCCCAGCAGCATCGCGGCGCTCACCGCGACGGCGGGCATCGTGCCGTCCGCACCCGTGTGGGCGAGGGTGGCCACGGTCCCGGTGTGCGGCCGTACCTTCGGCGTTCCGGCGTCGTGGGTCACCACGGGCGGGGCAGACGGCTTCGGGGCGGGCTTCGCGGGGTGGTGCGCCCGCACCGGCCCGGTGCCCGAGGTGTTGACCGACTCGTTCCCGACGGCCGGGTTGCCGAGGCCGACCACCGTCGCGGAGTTGCCGCTGACGTTGACCGGAAGATCCACCGGAAGCTGCAGACCGTTGCCCGAGAGCACGCCCGGCGAATCCTTTCCGTGACCGTGTGCGACCGCGCCACCGTCGCTCCGGCTGTCGGCACCACCGGCCACCGGGCCGCGACGGCCGGCAGCACCACCGTGCGCTCCGGCTCCCCCGTGCCGCCCGCCGCCGGACGCGGCGGCCCTGCCCGCGCCGCCCTCGTTGGCACAGCGGTTGCCCGCTGCGGGGTTGAGCAGCCCGGCCACGTTCACCGTGTTCCCGCAGAGGTTCACCGGGACGTGCACGGGGAGCTGGACGGTGTCGCCGGAGATCAGGCCGGGCGAGCCTGCCGCCGCGCCGTCCGCCCCGGAGTCGGCCTGCGCCGGCACGACCGCCGCCAGCGCACCCGAGGCGGCTGCCACGGCGATCAGACCATTTCGGGTCACCCGTTTCATACGTTCACTGCCTTTCCTGACAACGACGTGGGCGCTCGCCCACATTGCCAAGAACGCCGGTGGACGATCCGAGTTATGGCTTATCGGCCTTTCACCCCATCGAGCGTCACGTCTTTCGAACGGCCGCCGCACCCCCGGCACGGGACAGCACCCCCTGCGCGGGACAGCACCGCGGGCCGGGGCGGGCGCCCGGCTCCGCCCGCCCCGGAGGCGGGCCCCGGGAGCCGCGTCTATCGTGATCCGGGAGGTATCGCCGGTCCACCGCAGGCGACCCTGGAGGCAGGCATGCTGTCCGTGCACCAACGCTTCTCGGTCGTGGGAGCCGCCACCGCGACGCTGACCCTGCTGGCGGCGGCTCTGCCGACGGCGGCGACCGCCGGCGACGGGCCGGACCTGTCCCGCTTCTACCGCCAGAAGGTCGCCTGGGCGGCCTGCGAGGGCGACGGCATGCCCAAGGACCTGCAGTGCGGCAAGGTCACCGTCCCCCTGGACTACGCGAGGCCGGACCGCGGCACGCTCGACCTGGCCCTGGCCCGCTACCGGGCGACGGGCCACTCCCGGGGTTCGGTGCTGCTGAACTTCGGCGGTCCCGGCGGTGCGGGCATACCCGGGCTCGCCGCGAGCGGCAAGGACTTCATGGGCCTGACGAACGGCTACGACGTGGTGACCTTCGACCCGCGCGGCGTCGGCCGGTCCTCGCCCGTCAGCTGCGGCGACGGCGCCGACGAGATCTTCGGCGCGACGGCCACGGGCACCGATGTACAGGCGGCGCTCAAGGCGGTCAAGAAGGCCGCCGACACCTGCGCCACCCACTCGGGGGCCGTCCTCCCCCACATCGGCACGGTCGACGCCGCCCGCGACCTGGACGTGATGCGCCAGGCGCTCGGCGACCGGAAACTCAACTACCTCGGCTTCTCGTACGGCACGCGGCTCGGCGCGGTGTACGCGGCCCAGTTCCCCAAGAAGACGGGACGGATGGTGCTCGACGGTGTCGACACCCTCACCGAACCGATCACCGAGCAGGGCCTCGCGGGCGCGGAGGGACAGCAGACCGCGCTCGACGACTTCATCACCTGGTGCGCCGGGAACCTGGCCTGCCCGTTCGGACAGGACCCGCGCAGCGCCGGCGAACAGGTGGTCCAACTCGTCAAGTCGCTCGACGAGGAACCGGTGCCGTCCGACTTCGGCCCGGAATTCACCGGTCAGGACCTGGTGGGGGCGATCGGCCAGGCGCTCTACAGCAAGGCGATGTGGCCCGTCCTCGAACAGGCGCTCAGTCTGCTGGTCCAGGACGGCGACGCCCACGGACTCAGCCGGCTGTACGGTGGCGCCTCCCTGCCCGCCACCTCCACACCGGTGCGGCACGGGCCGAAGCACAACGGCCTCGTCGACGACGAGGACGTCCCCCTCGACAACCTCCCCGCCGCCCTGATGGCCATCAACTGCGCCGACGACCCCGACCGGCCCAGCGCCGGCGAGGTCGCCCGGCAGGTCGCCGGACTGCGTGCCGCCTACGAGGAGGCGTCGCCCGTCTTCGGCCGGTACCGGCTCGCCCAGGTGCTGATGTGCTACGGCCGCCCGAAGGGCACCGACTACATACGCGAGAAGGTCCGCGACGTACCCGCCTCGAAGATGCTGCTCGTCGGCACGCGCGGGGACCCGGCGACCCCGTACCGCTGGACCGAGGAGACCGCCAGGCGTCTCGGCTCCTCCGCGGTGGTGCTCGACAACAAGGGCGAGGGGCACACCGGGTACGCGTCCTCGAAGTGCGTGCACCGCAAGGTCGACGACTTCCTGCTGTACGGATCGCTGCCGGCCAGCGGCAGCTCCTGCGGCCCGGAGGACACCGACAGGTACTGACGGACACCCCACGGGGTGAGCGGGAGCGCCCGCGCGTGTGTCCCGGTCAGCGGCTTTCGCTCGCATGGGTTTGACTCTTGGTGTGCGCCGGATGCTCCCACTGCTGCTCGTCGCCCTCGGTACGGCCGGGGCGCTGTTCCTGGCGGGCTCCGTCTCGGCCTGGTGGTGGTGCGCGGCGGGTCCGCTGCTGGCACTGACCGCGCTCGGCGGCGCCGACCTGGCGCAGCGCCGCCGCTCGCTGCTGCGCAACTATCCGCTGGTCGGCCATCTGCCTTTCCTGCCGGAGGCGCTGCGCCCGGAGCTCCGGCAGCACTTCGCCGAACGCGGCTTCGACGGTCGGCCCTACGACCGGAACGTGCGCACCGTCGTGTACGAGCGGGCCGCGGGGATCGACGCCGAGGAGCCGTTCGGCACCGGGCGTGACGTGTACGTGGACGGCTACGAGTTCCTGGAGCCGTCGATGCGCCCGGTCGAGGTGCCCGACGAGCCGCCGGTCGTCCGGGTGGGCGGCCCCGACTGCACCCA
This sequence comes from Streptomyces sp. NPDC021080, assembly GCF_044333225.1. Taxonomy (NCBI): domain Bacteria; kingdom Bacillati; phylum Actinomycetota; class Actinomycetes; order Kitasatosporales; family Streptomycetaceae; genus Streptomyces; species Streptomyces sp. NPDC021080. Next base: position 157,475 of record NZ_JBIRQM010000016.1, read on the forward strand.
GCCGTACGAGATGTCGCTGCTCAACGTCTCCGCGATGAGCTTCGGGGCTCTGTCCTCCCACGCGATCCTGGCGCTCAACCGGGGTGCGGCGCTGGGGGGTTTCGCGCACGACACCGGCGAGGGCGGTCTGTCGGACCACCATCTGCGGGGCGGCGGTGATCTCGTCTGGGAGATCGGGACCGGGTACTTCGGCTGCCGTACCGCCGAAGGGGACTTCGAGGAACGGGAGTTCGCGGACAAGGCGGCGCTGCCCGAGGTGAAGTGCGTGTCGCTGAAGCTCTCCCAGGGAGCGAAGCCGGGGGTCGGCGGTGTACTGCCCGGGGCGAAGGTGAACGCGGAGATCGCACAGGCGCGCGGCGTGCCCGAGGGCAGGGACGTGGTGTCGCCTCCGTACCACCGGGTGTTCTCGACCCCGAGGGAGCTGGTGCGGTTCATCGCGCGGATGCGGGAGCTGGCGGGCGGCAAGCCGACGGGCTTCAAGCTCTGCGTGGGCTCGCGGCGCCAGTTCCTGGCCGTGTGCAAGGCGATGCTCGCCGAGGGGGTGACCCCCGACTTCATCGTCGTGGACGGCTCGGAGGGCGGCACGGGGGCGGCGCCCCCGGAGTTCGCCGACAACATCGGCACGCCGCTGACCGAGGGGCTGATCACGGTGCACAACGCCCTGGTCGGCGCCGGGCTGCGCGACCGGGTCCGGATCGGCGCCGGCGGCAAGGTGGCGACCGGCTCGGACATCGTCAAACGCCTTCTCCAGGGTGCCGACTACACCAACGCGGCCCGCGCGATGATGTTCGCCGTCGGCTGTGTCCAGGCCCGGCGGTGCCACACGAACACCTGCCCGGTCGGGGTGGCGACCCAGGATCCGCGCCGGGTCCGCGCGCTGGACGTGGCCGACAAGTCCGAGCGGGTGCGGCGCTACCACCGGGCCACCGTGCACAGCGCGAGCCGGATCATGGCCGCGATGGGCGTGCGGGATCCGGACGAGCTGACCCCCCACCGGCTGCTGCGGCGCGTCGGACCGACGACGGTGAGGTCGTACGCACAGCTCTACGAGTGGCTGCCGCCCGGGGTTCTGCTCGCCGAACCGCCCGCGGCCTGGGCGGCGGACTGGGCCGCCGCCGATCCGGACTCCTTCTGAGCCGCCGGACGGCGGGAGACGGACCGTGCGTCAGAAGTCGACGGGGTCCCGCACGATGGGGCAGGTCATGCAGTGGCCGCCGCCGCGGCCCCGCCCCAGTTCGGACCCGACGATGGTGATGACCTCGACGCCCGCCTTGCGCAGCAGGGCGTTGGTCTGGGTGTTGCGGTCGTAGGTGAACACGACGCCGGGCTCCAGGGCGACGGCGTTGTTGCCGCTGTCCCACTGCTGCCGCTCGGAGGCGTACACGTCGCCGCCGGTCTCGACGACCCGCAGTTCGGGCAGCCCCAGTGCCTCGGCGACGACGTCGGTGAAGGCGCGTGAGCCCTCGTCGGTGAGTTCGACCCCGGGGGCCTTGTCGCTCGGCCGCAGGGAGAAGGCGTGCACCGAGTCCATGATGGCCGGATAGAGGGTGACGAGGTCGCGGTCGGCGAAGGTGAAGACGGTGTCGAGGTGCATCGCGGAGCGCAGTTTCGGCAGGCCCGCGACGACGACGTGCTCGGCCGCGCCGGCCTGGAACAGGGCGGCCGCGACCTGGCTGATGGCCTGCCGCGAGGTGCGCTCGCTCATGCCCATGAGGACGACGCCGCCTCCGACCGGCATGATGTCGCCGCCCTCGAACGTGGCCTGTCCCCAGGTGAGTTCGGGGTCGCCCCACCACACCGTGGAGCCCGTGAAATCCGGGTGGAAGGAGTAGACGGCCTTCATCAGGAGCGTCTCGTCGTGCCGGGCCGGCCAGTAGAGCGGGTTGAGGGTCAGACCTCCGTACAGCCAGCACGTGGTGTCGCGGGTGTAGAGGGTGTTGGGCAGCGGCGGCATGAGGTACTCGCGCACGCCGGTCGATTCGCGCGCCAGGGAGAGGTAGCCGGTGCGGAACTCGTCGGGCAGGTCGGCGGTGGACAGTCCGCCGATCAGGTACTCGGCGAGCGCGGCGGGTTCGAGGGACTCCAGGAAGGCCCGGGTGCCGTCGACGAGTCCGAGCCCGACCTCGTTCGCGGTGATCTTCCGGTCGAGCAGCCAGTCCTTCGCCGCCGGCAGGGCCATCGTCCGGGCGAGCAGGTCGTGCAGTTCGACGACCTCCACGCCGCGCCCGCGCAGCTTGTCGACGAAGTCGGCGTGGTCGCGCTGGGCGTTCTCCACCCACATCACGTCGTCGAAGAGCAGGTCGTCGGCGTTGGTGGGGGTGAGCCGGCGGTGGGCGAGACCGGGGGCGCAGACCAGGACCTTGCGCAGCCGGCCGACCTCGGAGTGGACGCCGTACGCCGGACGGCCGGTGGTGTCTTGACTGGTCACGGGATGCCTTTCTCCAGGCCGGAGGCCGACGGGTCACAGACTGATCCAGCCCAGCGCCAGGGCGACGATCCCGGTGACGGCACCGGCGGCCGAGACGACGAGGATGACCAGTTCACGGGGCGAGAACGGCGTCCTGCCCTGCTCGCGGCGCGCCATCACGAACAGCACGGTGGCGGGCGCGTAGACGATGAAGGAGACGAGGAGGTACTTGAGTCCGGCCGCGTAGAGCAGGAAGGCCGTGTAGACGGTGGCGAGCGCGGCGACGACGAGGTCGCCGCCGAACCGGTGCCGGGCGATCTTCAGGGCGAAGGCCGCCGCCAGCAGGAACGGGATGAGCGTCAGGGCGCTGGTCAGGTCGAGCGCGAAGTTGAAGGCGTCGTCCGAGAAGAGGGTGACGACCAGGACCGTCTGGGTGAGCAGGGTGGTCAGCAGCAGCGCGGGCACCGGCACGTCGGCGCGTGTGGAGCGGGCCAGGAAGCGGGGCATGTCCTCGTCCTTGGCCGCGACGAACAGCACTTCGGCCGCCATCAGCGTCCAGGCGAGGTAGGCGCCGAGCACCGAGACGATGAGGCCGACGCTGACGAAGACCTCGCCCCAGGTGCCGACCGCGCTCTCCAGGACTCCGGCCATCGACGGCTGTCTGAGCTCGGCGATCTCCGCCATGGGCAGCAGCCCGTACGAGACGATCGTGACCGAGGCGAAGACGGCGAACACGCTGAGGAAGCCGAGGACGGTGGCCCGGCCCACGTCCTCGCGGCGCCTGGCGTGCCGCGAGTAGACGCTCGCCCCCTCGACGCCGAGGAACACGAACACGGTGGCCAGCATGGTGCCCTTGACCTGCTCGAAGAGTGAGCCCGCGTAGGCGGCGCCACCCCAGTTCTCGGCGAAGACACGGGGCTTGAGGTAGAAGAGCGCCAGGACGATGAAGACGAGAATCGGGACGATCTTGGCCACGGTGACGATCCGGTTGATGGCCGCCGCTTCCTTCACCCCGCGCCGGACGAGGAGGAAGAAGGCCCACAGGCCGACCGAGGAGAGCACGACCGCGAGGACGGTGTCCCCGTCGCCGAGCGCGGGCGCGATGGCCCCGATCGTCGACATGATGAGCACCCAGTAGGTCACGTTGCCGACGCAGGCGCTGGCCCAGTAGCCGAAGGCCGAGAAGAATCCGAGGTACTCGCCGAAGCCCGCCTTGGCGTAGGCGTAGACGCCCGCGTCGAGGTCGGGCCTGCTGATCGCGAGCCGCTGGAAGACGAAGGCGAGCATCAGCATGCCGGTACCGGCGACGGCCCAGGCGATCAGCGCGCCCGCCACACCCGTCTCCTGCGCGAACCGCCGCGGGAGGGAGAACACCCCGGCGCCGACCATGGAGCCGACGACCATCATGGAGAGGGTGACCAGGGTCAGCTTGGCGGCCGGTACCGCCTCGGCTTCGGTGTCGACCTGCGTCATGGGTGTCCTGCGAGGAGGGCATCGTCGTGCGCGACCACGATGCGAGCGACGTCGTCTGGCGACCTGAACGACGTTAACAACCGATTGCCCGCAATGCCCGGGAAGAGCCGCCGTCAGGGTGCTGCGGCATCGATCTCCGCGGCCGACAATCGGATCACCGGGACGGAACGGACCGGGCAGTCGTCGGAAAGGTGCGCACCGCGTGAGTGAGCTGTTGGGTGTGGCGGTACTGGGTGCCGGACACATGGGGGCCGACCATGTACGCCGCTTGGACCGGGTGGTGAGCGGCGCCAGGGTCGCCGCCGTCGCGGATCCCGACACCGGCCGCGCGGAGGAGGCCGTGGCCGGCATCGAGGGCGTGTCGGTCCACGCCGAGGCGGCGGCCGCGCTGGACGCGCCCGGGGTGGAGGCCGTGCTGATCGCCTCCCCCGGCCCCGCGCACGAGGAGGCCCTGCTCGCGGCGTTCGCCCGGGGCCTGCCGGTGCTGTGCGAGAAGCCGCTGGTGCCGGAGTCGGCCGGGGCGCTGCGGGTGATGGAGGCGGAGGTACGGCTCGGGCGGCGGCTGGCGCAGGTCGGGTTCATGCGCCGGTACGACGCCGAGTACCGGCGGCTGAAGTCCCTGCTGGACAGCGGACGGCTGGGCCGCCCGCTGATGCTGCACTGCACGCACCGCAACGTCTCCTCGCCGCCGGACTTCACCTCGGCGATGCTGGTCAACAGTTCCGTCTCGCACGAGATCGACGCGGCGCGCTGGCTGCTGGGGCAGGAGCTCACCGCGGTGACGGTGCTGCGGCCCCGGTCGCCCTCGGCCGCGCCCGAAGGCCTGATCGACCCTCAGTTCGTCCTGTTCGAGACGGCCGGCGGCGCCCTGGTCGACGTCGAGGTCTTCGTGAACTGCGGGTTCGGCTACCAGGTGGCGTGCGAGGCGGTGGGCGAGGCGGGAAGCGCACGGATCGGGGACGAGCGCTCCCTGACCGTGACGACCGCGGGCGGCCGGCACGAGGAGGTGGCGCAGGACTATCTCGTGCGCTTCGCCGACGCCTACGACCGTGAGGTGCAGTCCTGGGTGGACGCCACCCGGGCCGGGCGGGTGACCGGACCCGGCGTCTGGGACGGGTACGCGGCGTCCGCCGTCGCCGAGGCGGGGGTCAGGGCGCTGGAGGGCGGCGGCCGGGTGGCCGTCGAACTCGCTCCGCGCCCGGACCTCTACGCCTGATCGGTTATCGGGTATCGCGTGCGTGATAGGATCTAACGCACGCGATCCGGCACACAGGGTTTCCGCATCCGACACGAAGAGGCGACGACATGGCCGCAGAACCGCGGACCGGGACCGGCCCGCGCGACCGGTTCCGTGCGCAGGTGCGCCAGGAGGTGAAGACGGCGGCACTGCGCCAGCTCGCCGAGGGCGGCCCGGAGGCGCTGTCGCTCAACGCGATCGCCAAGCAGATCGGCGTGACGGGCCCCGCGCTCTACCGCTACTTCGCCAACCGCGACAGCCTGTTGACCGAACTCGTCGTCGACGCCTACGGGGATCTGGCGTCGGCCCTCGCCCGCACCGCCGCGGCCGGCCCGGCGGACCCGGCCGCCCGGCTGACCGCGCTGGTCCAGGCCTACCGGGCCTGGGCACTGGCGGAACCGCACCGCTACCGCCTGCTCTTCCGGGCGCCGCTCCAGGGCTACGACGCCCAGGCCGCGAGCCTGGTCGAGGCCTCGCAGCCCGCCATGAACGTCCTTCTGGACGCGGTGAGCGCCCTGGCCGAGTCGCCGCCGCGGGTACCGCAGGACGCGGCGGCACAGTTCCGGGAGTGGCGGGAGCGGCACGGTTTCGAGGATGTCCCGGAAGCGGTCGCGGCGCGCTCCACGTTGCTGTGGGCCCATCTGCACGGCACGGTCACCCTGGAGATCGAGGGCAACTTCGGCTCGATGGGCATCGACCCGTCCTGGCTCTACGAGGCCGAGGTGTCGGACTTCGTACGCTCGCTTTGAACACACTCCGAAGCACTCGCACAAATACCCCTCGAACAGCAGAATGAACGTCTCGCGCCGGAGCGTCTTCGACCCGCAAGTCACGTACGGCTTCTACGACTTGACCACGAACAACGACTACCTCATCGGGACCGGTCACCCACTCCGGGAGGACTGCGGCATATACCAGAAGCACGACCGTATCGGGTGTTGCCAAATCCCTTACAGCGCGTCGCGGGCTGTGCGACAGTCGTAGCGGTCCTTCCGTAACCCAGGTCGTACCGTCCCCGCATCGGAGTACGTCATGCCACCCCATCTCTCTGCGGACCGCCCCGCCGCTCAGCCGCCCCGGCACGGCACGGTCGACGCGCTCATCTCGCAGACACGGCGCCTGCGCGGCGAGGTGGACGCCGTACGGCGTGAGGCCCCGGCCGACGACGAGGACGCACAGGGACGCTGGCAGCGCGCGCTCTGCAATCTGGCGCTGCATCAACTGAACGACCTGGACGCACACTTGGCCCAGCTGCGGGACGGACCCCCGGAGGTTCCCGTCCCGTCCTCGGCCACCACCGCGCCCCGGAGCGCGCCGGCCGCACCCCGGCACGGCTCGCTGCTGAGCCGGGTCGGCAGCGCCGAGTGGAACTTCCTGACGGACGAGGTCAGTTGGTCCGGCGAGTTCTACCAGATCCTGGGCCGCGACGCCGCCGCTCCCCCGCTCACCCTCGACGAACTGCCCTCGCTGGTCCTCGACGAGGACCGGCCGATGCTCACGGCGATGGTCACCGACTGTCTCATCGACGCCAAGCCCATCGACGGGGAGTTCCGCATCGTGCGCCCCGACGGCGGGGTGCGGACCGTGCACATGATGGGCGAGCCCGTCCTCGACGCCGACGGCAGCACCGCCTCGATGTGGGCCGTGCTGCGCGACGTCAGCGAACTGCGCCGCAGTCAGCGGACGGTGGGCGAGACCGGTGAGACCCTCCAGCACCAGCGGCACGTCGCACGGACCGAGCACCGGCTCGCGGTCGAACTCCAGGAGGCCGTGCTGCCGCCCTGGCGCGGCTCCCTGAGACTCCCGCGCCGGGGAACCGGGGCCCTGGACGTGGCAGCCCACTATCTGCCGTCGTCGACCAGCACGCTGATCGGCGGCAACTGGTACGACGCCCTCGAACTCCCCGACGGGGAGACCCTGTTGAGCGTCGGCGACCTCACCGGCCACGGAGTCACCGTGACGTCGGGAATGGCGATGCTGCTCGGCGCCCTGCGCGGCATGGCGGTGGCGGGCACCCGGCCGGGCCAACTCCTCTCCTGGCTCAACCAGTTGCTCGACACCACCGTCCAGCCCGCGCTGGGCAGTGCCGTCTGCTGCCGCTACACCCCCGCGACCCGCACCCTCAGCTGGGCACAGGCAGGGCACCCCGCCCCGCTGCTGTTCCGCGACGGGACGGGGCGCGCACTGACCGCACCGGACGGCGTACTGCTCGGAGCCACCTCCGGTGCCGTCTACGGGCAGGCCGAGGAAAGCCTCCGCGTGGGCGACCTGCTGCTCCTGCACACCGAGGGACTGGTCCCCCCGCTGTCAGGTACCCCCCTCCCGGGCGAAGCCGAGAGCCGGGGAGGAGCGGCGGCCGTCCAGAGGCTGCTCGACCTGGCCCCGCGCTTCGGCGAGGCCCGTACGGCCCAGGACTGCATACGGATGGTTGTCGAGGAATGCGGCGGGACGGAGCGCGAGGACGACGCCTGCGTGCTCATCGCCCGGATCGGGTCCTGACGTCATCGGGTCCTGACGTCCAGGACGTCGAGCACGACAGGAACGCCGGGGAACACCGGAGCCCTGCGGCACCGGAGCCGGACGAGACGGAGAGACGGCCGGGATCGGCATCTCCCCCGAGGACGGCTGACGCCGTTGTCAGCAGAGCCACCGCGGCGCGACCGGCGCCGAACACCCGCCCGTGCGGGTGACGTCGAGGACGCAAGCCCCCTAGACCCGCGCGTTGTCGCCGCGCCTGGGCTTGAGCGAACCCTTCGGCAGCGCGAGTTTGATCTCCTCACGCAGATCGCTGATCTTCGGATAGCTGGAGTACTGCCCGGTGAGCCGGTACATCTCGCGCAGCCGGTCCCAGGTGCGATGGGAGGAGTTGGAGCCCATCGACGTCAGGGCCAGTCGCGCGTAGCGGTCGGCCTGTTCGGGATCGTCGGCGATGAAACAGGCCGACGCGAGCGAGATGTGATCGAAGATCTTCGAGCGGTCCCGCCCCGACTCCCGTAGCTTCAGCGCCTCCTTGGCATGCCGTTGCGCGGTCGCCGCGGCGGCCGGCTCGTGCTCGGCGAGGGTCCGGTAGGCGAGGGCCTGCATGCCGTGCATGTCGGCTTCGTCGAACAACTGCATCCAGCTGGGCGGCGGTACGTCACCGCGGTCGGAGACGAACAGGTCCTCCGCCATACCGAGCGTGCGCCGCATGGCCTGGCCCTTGCCCATGGACGCCTGCGCCCAGGCCTCGATGGTGTGCAGCATCGCCTGGGTACGGGGCAGCACCTCGTCGCCGGAACCGGACTTGGCAAGCTTCATGAGGTCGAGCGCGTCGTCGGGCCGCCCCAGATGCACCATCTGACGGGCCGCCCGGGAGAGCGCCTCCCCCGCGCGAGGCCGGTCTCCGCCCTCCCGGGCCGCGTGCGCGGCGATGACGAAGTACTTCTGAGCCGTGGGCTCCAGGCCGACGTCGTGCGACATCCAGCCCGCGAGGACGGCGAGGTTGGCGGCGACGCCCCACAGGCGCCGCTGGAGATGGTCGGGGTGCCGGTAGGAGAGCATGCCTCCCACTTCGTTGAGCTGGCCCACCACGGCCTTGCGTTGCAGCCCGCCACCGCGGGCCGCGTCCCAGGCCCGGAACACCTCGACGGAGCGCTCCAGTTCCTCGATCTCCTGCGACCCGATGGGGGCGGCCTCGTAGCGGTCGAACCCGGCGGGGTCGGCGTGCAGGGGGTCCTCGAACTGCGGAGCGTCGGCCGCGAGGGCCGGATCGTTGCGGAGCCAGTCGTGCATGGCAGGGCTGAGTGCGGATCCCGCGGCGAGCGCGGCACCCGCGCCCACCAAGCCGCGTCGGTTGAGCATGAGGTCCATTCCCGTGAATTCGGTGAGGACCGCGGCGGTTCGGTCGGGCGCCCACGGCATGCAATCGGGATGTTCCGCATTCCCGTCGCCTTGCCGTTTCCCCGTACGCCCGTGCCTGACCAGACCGAGGTCCTCGATGGTCACGACACGGCCGAGACGCTCGGTGAACAGAGCCGCCAGCACCCGCGGCACCGGATCGCGCGGGATCTCTCCCATGTCGATCCACCGCCGCACCCGCGAGGTGTCGGTCGCCAGCTGGGGGTGGCCCATGGCCGCCGCCTGCCGGTTGACCAGCCTCGCGAGTTCACCCTTGGACCAGCCGGCCAGGCCGAACAGGTCCGACAGACGAGTGTTGGGTTGTCCGTTCACGTCAAGCCCCCAGGTTCTCGGCTGATTTCGACAGTAACCGCCTGTCAGTTGCTGAGCGACTATTCGCCAGGGTTCGCCAGGGTGCGCCAGATGGTGTGCCAGTGGACGTCGGGTGTCAGGTAGGAACGCGCCACCCCGACCCGGTTGCCAGGGACATTCCCCAGGATGAACCAGGCGGCCGGGGCGGGCAGCGCGGCAACTCGCAGGCACACGAAGGGATCTGTTTCGCCCATGTACACAGCATCGTCCTCCGTGTCCGCTCCGCCCCGGTCGTTGCACCCCCGCCCGGTGGGCAGCGGCCCTTACCTCGACCCCGCGCGTCAGGCGGCCCCGTTGCTCGGTGCCGGCCGGACGCGGCGCGTGCCGGGGCTCGGCACCCAACCGCTCAGCGGGAGACTCGACTTGTCCGGCCCTCAGGGCGCCCAGCTGCGCACGGCGATCGCGTCGGTGCACCGGATCTGTCCGGAGTTCGCTCCGGTCCAGGTGCTGCGCCGCAGCGGACGCTCCGTGCTCCTCGTCGGCACGACAGGACGCAGCACGGCCGTCGCCAAGTGTTTACTGGACCACTCCCCCGTCTGGGCCGAGCGGATCCGGCACGAAATAGCTGCATACCGTCTGTTCGTCCGGCACCGCCCGCCTGTTCGGGTGCCCCGGCTGATCGCGGCGGATCCGGACAACTGCACCCTGGTGATCGAGCGCATGCCGGGCCGGGTGGCCGCGCTCCAGCGCCACCCGCTCGAGGCCCCGCCCCGCGCGGACATCCGTGCCGCACTGAGCGCCGTCTGCCGGCTGAACGCCTGGCGGCCGCCGGCCGGGACCTTCAACGCCCCGCTGGACTACGCGGAACGGATCTCCCGCTTCCATGAGCTGGGGCTGCTCACCGACCGGGACATGGGCGATCTGCAGAAGCTCGTGCACGGCATCGCGACGACCTCCGGCCGCCAGGGCATGGGCCAGTTCTGCCACGGCGACGCCCTCCTGTCGAACCTCCTTCTCTCACCGGCCGGTCCAGTGCTGGTGGACTGGGAGCACGCGGGGTGGTATCTGCCGGGCTACGACCTGGCGACGCTGTGGACGGTCCTCGGCGACGCTCCCGTGGCACGCCGTCAGATCAGCCAGCTCGCACAGTCGGCCGGCCCGACGGCACGGGACGCCTTCCTGGTGAACCTGATGATCGTCCTGACCCGCGAGATCCGTACGTACGAGATGGCCGTGCAGCGTTCCCTGCACGACGCGGCCCCGGCGGCAGCGGGCCCGGCGCACCCGGCTGCTGCGCCGTCCGGCGAGGAACAGCGGCTGCTGCTGAGGCGGCTGCACGACGACTGCCAGCTGGCCCGGCGGGCCGTACGCGCGGCGGTCGGCACGCGCTGAAGGGGGACGGAGGTCCGCGGTGACGCCGGCACAGCGGCGCACCGCGGACCTCCTCGTGCACGACCCGCCGTTCGGGGCATTGGTCCACGCCACTGACGCCCCGCAGGCCGGGAGGCCGCCGCCACGAAACCCCCTTCGTCCCGCGTTTACATGGGAAATCGCCTCCTCCTGCGCATGATTGACGGATCGTCGGGGAGCCGGTAGCACTGACGCGTTCGGCTCTCGCACGCCCCACCGCGCCCGACCGTCCCAGGAGGCTGCATTGCACCGGTCCGCCAGCGAACCCAAGGCCACCAGCAGGCACAGACGCGCGCGCAGGGCCGCAGGAGCCGTCGCCTCGGCGGCGCTGCTGCTGCCGCTGCTCGGCGCGGCTCCGTCGAGTTCCGTCGAAGAGGCGCCCACGACCGAGCTGCAGCGGGCCTTCGCCGCCGCGGCCGCCGAGTACCACGTTCCGCAGAGCGTGCTGCTGGCCGTTTCCTATCTGCAGTCCCGCTGGGACACACACGCCGGTGCCCCGAGCGTCACCGGCGGCTACGGCCCCATGCACCTGACCGACGCCCGCACGGCGATCGCCGCGAGCCCGCATCACAGCGACGGCACGGAGGACGCCCGCGGCGACAGCTCGCGCTCGACCCTCCTGCCCGACACACAGGTGCCCACGGACTCCGAGCTCCCGGCCCGGCTCAAGACACTGACGAAGGCCGCCGGTCTCACCGGGCTGCCGGCGGAGCGGCTGCGCACCGACGCGGCGGCGAACGTCGCGGGCGGCGCCGCGCTCCTGGCCGCCGCGCAGCGCGACCTCGGCGAGCCCCTGAGCGAGGACGCCGCCGACTGGTACGGAGCGGTGGCGCGTTTCTCGGGAGCGGACGACAGCACCACCGCGGCGACCTACGCCGACGACGCGTACGCCGTGATGCGCTCCGGTGAGCGGCGCACCACGGACGCCGGCCAGCAGGTGACACTCGCCGCACAGCCCGGAGTCAGCCCCGACACCGCGCAGCTGCGCCGCGCGGGACTGCGGACCGCCTCCGACGACGGCACGGAATGCCCGCGGACCGTGTCCTGCGAGTGGATCCCGGCCCCGTACGCGGAGTTCGGCGACGGCGACTACGGCAACCACGACCTGGGCGACCGGCCCGCTTCGCAGAGCATCAAGTACATCGTCATCCATGACACGGAAGGCACCTGGGACGGTGTGCTGAACCTCGTCCAGGACCCGACCTATGTGTCGTGGAACTACACCCTGCGCTCGACCGACGGGCACATCGCCCAGCATGTGAAGGCCAAGGACGTGGCCTGGCACGCGGGCAACTGGTACATCAACGCGAAGTCGATCGGCCTGGAGCACGAGGGCTTCCTGACCGCGCCCGACACCTGGTACACCGAGGAGATGTACCGGGCCTCCGCCCGCCTGGTGCGGTACCTCGCCCGGAAGTACGACATCCCGCTGGACCGGCAGCACATCCTCGGGCACGAGAACGTCCCCGGCCCCACGACCTCCACGATCCCGGGCATGCACACGGACCCGGGTCCGTACTGGGACTGGCAGCACTACTTCACCCTGCTCGGACACCCCTTCCACCGCACGTACGGCAAGAGCGGCGACCTGGTGACCGTCCTGCCCGACTTCGACACGAACCAACCGGTGTACACGGGCTGCGTCACCAAGGGCGAACCCTGCGCCGCGCACGGCTCCGGCGAGGTGCGCCTGTACTCCCAGCCGGACGAGAGTTCGCCGCTGATCCAGGACATCGGCCTGTACCCGAAGGGCGACGCCTCGACGACCGGTGTGAACGACGTCGCCTCGCGTGTCTCGACCGGCCAGCGGTACGCGCTCGCCGGAAGGGAGGGCGACTGGACGGCGATCTGGTACCTCGGCCAGAAGGCCTGGTTCAAGAACCCCCGCAAGCAGCCGACCGCGGTGAGTGCCTCGGGTCCGGCCGTGACGCCCAAGGAGGGTCTGGCGGAGATCCCGGTGTACGGCAGGGCGTACCCGGAGAAGGAGGCGTACCCGGCGGGGGTCCCCGTCCAGGCGGTCTCCCCCCTGCCCTACAAGATCCTCGCAGGCCAGCGCTACGCGGCCGGTGACAAGGTGCCCGGCGAGTACTTCTACGCGCCGACCTTCGACACGACGCCGCACCGGGTCGTGATCGGCACGGACATGTACTACGAGATCCAGTTCGGGCACCGGGTGGAGTTCGTGCGGGCGGCGGACGTGGACCTGGTTCCGTAGATCGTCCGGCGGTCCGGGCGCCGGGTCCGCGCGGAGCGGGCCCGGCGTCCGGACGGCACAGGACAATGACACCGGCAACCGGCCAGGGAGAGTGCCGTCGAGGACAGGTTCGGCCGCGACCGGGCCAGTTAACGACATGTAACCGCCTGCCCGCTCTCCGTGCGCTGTGATGGGCCGTTCACGAACACGGCACACCCTGGGGCAGGCATGGGCAACTTCGTCAAAGAGACTTCACCGCGGTCGGTCGGTGCGGCGGTCCCGCAGCGATGCGAGTGCGGTGGCACACCGCGCAACGACGCGCCCGCGGGGGCCGAGGAAAGGTTTCGGGGTCTGCTGGAGGCGGCGCCCGACGCCATGGTCATCGTCGACGACACCGGAACCATCAGACTCGTCAACGCCCAGACCGAAGCCCTCTTCGGCTACACCCGCGAGGAGCTGCTGGGCCGCCCCGTGGAGCTCCTGGTCCCGGGCCGCTTCCGGGCCCACCACACCTTCCACCGCAACGGGTACGCCGACAACCGCCAGGTCCGCCCGATGGGCGCCGGGCTCGAACTCCACGGCCTGCGCAAGGACGGCACCGAGTTCCCGGTCGAGATCAGCCTCAGCCCGCTGGAGACCGCCGACGGACTCCTCGTCTCCGCCGCCGTCCGCGACGTCAGCGACCGCAAGGCCGCTGAGGAAAGGTTTCGGGGTCTGCTGGAGGCGGCACCCGACGCCATGGTCATCGTCGACGACACCGGCACGATCAAACTCGTCAACGCCCAGACCGAAGCCCTCTTCGGCTACCGGCGCGAGGAACTCCTCGGTCACCCCGTCGAACTCCTCGTACCCGGCCGCTTCCGGGCCCACCACCACAATCACCGCAAGGGCTACTCCGACAACCGCCAGGTCCGCCCGATGGGCGCCGGGCTCGAACTCCACGGCCTGCGCAAGGACGGCACCGAGTTCCCGGTCGAGATCAGCCTCAGCCCGCTGGAGACCGCCGACGGACTCCTCGTCTCCGCCGCCGTCCGCGACGTCAGCGACCGCAAGCGCGCCGAGGCCCGGATCAACGAACTGGCCGGACTCGTCGAGTCCTCGCAGGACGCGATCCTCGCCAAGACCCTGGACGGTCACATCACCTACTGGAACGCGGCGGCACAGCGGCTGTACGGCTACTCACGGGCCGAGGCGATGGGCAGGCACGTCTCCCTGCTCGCGACCACCGAGCGGCGCGGCGAGATCGACATGCTCCTCGAACGGCTGCGCAGCGGAGAGAAGGTCGAGCATTTCGAGACCCTGCGGCTGACCCGCTCCGGCGCCCTGCTGGACGTGGACATCACGCTGTGGCCCACCCGGGACGCGGACGGCACGGTGATCGGCGCGTGCGCCATCGTCCGGGACATCAGCGACCGCAAGAAGGCCGAGGCGGAGCTGACGTTCCTGTACGAGCAGCAGCGGCACATCGCCCTCACGCTCCAGCGCAGCCTCATGGGCACCCCGCCCGCCATCCCCGGTCTGACCACCGCGAGCCGCTACCGGCCCGCCACGCAGGGAGCGGGGGTGGGCGGTGACTGGTTCGACCTGATCCCGCTGGGAGCCGGCCGGGTCGGGGTGCTGATCGGCGATGTGATGGGCCGCGGCCTGGACGCCGCCGCCGTGATGGGCCAACTGCGGTCGGCCGCGCACGCCCTGGCCAAGACCGGTATGCAGCCCCGCCAGTTGATGCAGGCCCTGGAGGCCGTCGTCGGCGATCTGGACGTGCCCGACCAGCTCGTGACCTGCTGCTACCTGGTCATCTCCGCCGACGCGGGCGAGGTGACGGTCTGCTCGGCCGGGCACCTGCCGACCCTGGTGGCCACACCCGGCGCCGGCGCCCGGCCGCTCCCCGCGCCGGTGAACGCGCCGCTCGGTGTCGGCGGCATCCTCTACGAGCAGGCGACCTCGCTGATCCCGCCCGGGGCGACGCTCGTCCTGTACACCGACGGTCTGATCGAGACGCCCGGCAGCGACATCGAGGACCAGCTCACCGAGCTCACCACCACCCTCACGGACCTGTTCGCCGCCGCACCCGATCTGGAGGACGCCGCCGACCACGTGCTGTCCGCCCTGCTGCCGGACAGCGACGGGCACAACGACGACGTCACGCTGCTGCTCACCCGGCTCCCCGACGGCCCCCTGGCCACCGTCAACACCGATCTGCCCGCGGTGCCCGAATCGGTCCCGGAGGGCCGCGCCTTCCTCAGCAAGGCACTGACCGCCTGGGACTGCGCTCCCGCCGCGGACGACGCCCGGCTGCTGCTCTCCGAGATCCTCACCAACGCCGTGCAGCACGCCCAGGGGCCCATCAGCCTGCACCTGTGCCGCACGGCGACCGATCTGACCGTGGAGATCAGCGACCGCAGCCCGCATCTGCCGCAGCCCCGGACGGCCGACGAGGACGAGGAGTCGGGGCGGGGCCTGATCCTGGTCCGCGCGCTCGCCGACAGTTGGGGCGTGCGTCCCACCGACGCGGGCAAGACGACCTGGTTCACCCTCAAGCTGTGACGCCGGGCGGGGTGTTCGGCCTCAGCCCTGCTGGAACAGTTCCGCCGGGAGCGGCTTCAGGAGAGCGTAGAGATCGTCCGTGATCGGACGGTCCCAGGCGGCGATGGTCACCAGGACGTTGTCGCTGCGGTCGAACTGGACGCAGGAGATGCGGGTCTCGGAGAGCTTCAGCCGGCGCACGATCATGAGGTTGTCGCCCTGCATCACCGGCATGTCCTCGGTCCCGGTGACGGTCACCTCCTCGTTGTTCTCCAGCGCGATCAGCAGCTGGGCCACCTCGAAGGGGACCTCGCCCTCGGCGACGTCCCGGGCCTGGGAACCCTCGGGCAGATTGCCGATGATCATCGCGGGACCGCGGCCGCCGAACAGGTCGTAGCGCAGGAAGACGCCCTGGCAGGTGCCGTCGGGCGCGGGCAGCAGACCCGCGCCGAGATTGCCGGGCCAGTCACCCGGATCCATGGCCAGAACATCGAAGTCGGGCCCGGCGGGCGTGGCGCTGCGGCGGCGGAGGAAGGACATGTCGCAATGGTACGTGCACGGGCGCGTACCGGGCCCCACGGGCGCCGTACGCACCGGGCCCACGCGGTCTGCGCACCTGGCCTGCGCACGCCGTGCGCACGGGCCCACGAGGGCCGCGCGTACCCGGACCACGGGGGCGGCACCCACCCGGCCCACGGGGCCGTGCGCACCCCGGCCGCGGAGGCGTCGGTGCGAGTCCGCGGGGCGGCCCGGCGGCGTCAGGGCGCGGCCTGGTCCCCCAGTGCCGCCGCGAGCCCTCTGCGGTCGGTGCCGACCTTGCGGTAGACCGCCGACAGGATCCGGGTGACGGCGTGCTCGTCGATGTGCAGTTCCTCGGCGATCTGGGCCGGGGTCCGGTCCCGCGCGGTGAGGGAGGCGGCGGTGCGCTCGCGGGCGGTGAGGGCGTCCGTCTCGGTGCTGTGCAGCCGGCGCGGCCGCAGTCCCGCCGAGGCCAGCTCGTCGCGGGCGTCCTCGATCAGCCCGTCGGCACCGCACTGGACCGCCGCGTCGAGGCCGCGGTACAGGTGCTCGGCGGCCTGACCGGGGCGTCCGGCGCGGTGCAGTTCGGTGCCCAGGGCGACCAGGGAGCAGGCCAGTTCGTAGGCGGCCGGGGACCGCTCCAGATGGGCGACGGACTCTTCGAGGAGCCGGACACGGTCCGGTCCGGGCGAGACCTCGGCGGCGACCCGCAGGGCCTGGCCGATGGTGGAGGGGGCGCCGTACTGGCGGGCGCGGTTCACCGCTTCGAGTGCCGTGGCGACGGCGCGCTCGGGGGACGCGTGGCTCTGGGCGCGGGCGAGGTGGAGCTGCCAGGGGCACCAGGCGGGGTTGCGCATGCCGCGCACGTCGAGGCGCCGGCCGGCGGACGTGAGCTCGGCGGCGGCGTTCTCGGTGAGGCCGCGGGCGAGCAGCAGTTCGCCGTAGACGGTCTGGGCGTCGGGGAAGGTCACGGCGGCCGAGAAGGGTGCGTGGAAGGCGTAGGCCTCGCCGGTGCGCGCGGCCTCCTCGACCTGGCCCCGGGCGAGCAGGACCTGGATGAGGGTGCCCACGGCGTACCAGTGGACGGGTGTGCCGGGTCCGACGCGTTCGGCGAGCCGGAGGCCCGCGCGGACGAAGTCCTCGGCCTCGGCGAGACGACCGCGGCGGAAGCGGACGTATCCGAGGATCGTGTAGCCGAACGAGAGGTGGGCGCCGTGCCAGCCCTGGGATTCGAAGTCGGCGATCCCGGTGGCGAAGAGTTCTTCGGTCCGGCCCGGCCGGTCGGCGTACATGAAGGTCATGGCGACCAGGACCGGGACCTCGAAGCCGCGGTCGGCCTCGGCCCAGCCGAGGCCGCCGGCCAGGGCGCGCTCGGCGTGCTGGAGGGCCACGGCGGCGGGTTCGCCGCGCAGGGTGGCGTCCCAGGCGCGCAGCCCGATCACATAGCGCTCGGTGAGGTCGTGGCCGGTGAGCCGGTCGGCGAGGCGGGCGAGCCGGCGGGAGCGGGCGGGCGAGTCGGGTTCGTCGGCGCGGAAGGCGTCCCACATGAACTGCTCGGACTGCATGCGCAGGCGTACCCGGGCGTCGCCGGTGACCGGGATCTCGCGGGCGAGGGTCTCGGAGGCCTCGGCGAGGCGGTCGCTGTGCGCGAGCACCTGGGAGAGGCGGTAGACGATGTTGTGGCGCAGCTCGGGGTCGGTGATCGGTTCCTCGAGGGCGGCACGCAGATGGTTGACCGTGTTCGTCGGCTCGGTGAGCAGGGACGCGCAGCCCAGTTCGTACAGGACGGCGGCGCGGTCCTCGAAGGGCGGCGGTTCGCGCAGGGCGCGCGCGAGATAGCTGCGGGCCGCTTCGGGGGCTCCGGCGCGCTGGGTCTCGCGGGCCGCGGCGCGCAGCTGCTGGACGATCCAGGTGTCGCCGTCCGGGTGGGTCTCCATGAGGTGGCGGGCGGCGGCGGCCGGGCCGAGGCCCTCGTCGATCACGCACCAGGCGGCCTGGCCGTGCAGGGCGACGCGGACGCTGCCGGGGATGTCGCGGTAGACGGCGGTGGCGATCAACGGGTGGACGAATTCGAGGGGGTCGGCTCCGGTCAGGATGCGGGCGGAGCGCAGGGCGTCCGCCGCGTCCGCGGCCTCCTCGGAGCCGAGGCCCGCGACGGCGGCGGCGAGGGCCGGGCGGATCTCGGTGCCGAGCACGGCGCAGGCCCAGGCGAAGCGGACGGTCGCGGTGCCGAGGCGTTCGAGGCGGGCGACGATGCCGTTGCCCTTGACGGCGGCGGCGAGGTCGCGCAGGAGGTGCGCTCCGTCCTCGGTCGGGGTGAGGCCGCGGTCGAGGACCTTGGCGGTCAGCTCGACGGCCTCGAACGGGTTGCCCGCGGTGACCGTCCAGCACTCGTGGCAGAACGCGTCGTCGGCCTGGGTGCCGAGATCTTCCCGGACGAGCCGGGCGACGGCGGCGGCGCTGAGCGGTTCGAGGCCGATGGGGCGTTGTCCGGCGCGGCCGGGCAGTCCCCTGAACGCCTCGGCGTGTTCGGGGAGTTCGTCGGGGCGGTAGGCGACGACGAGCAGCAGGGGGAGCTGCTCGGCGCGGGGCGCGAACGCGGCGAGCCAGCTGAGCGATTCGGCGTCGGCCCAGTGCGCGTCGTCCAGGAGGAGCACCATGGGGGCGCGCTGCACGGCGAGGTGGGTGAGCACCCAGTCGAGTCCGGCGCGCAGGCCCTGCTGGTCGGGCGGAGCGCCTTCGGACGGGGCGCAGAGACCGAGCGCGGGACCGACGATGGCGTACCAACTGCCCAGGGAGGCGCGGAGTTCGGCTTCGGAGAATCCGGCGAGCTGGGGCTGCAGGAGCTGTCGGGCGACGTGGAAGGCGACGCGTTGTTCCTGTTCTCCGCCGCGCGCGCTCAGCACGGTGCAGCTCTTGGCCGCGGAGCGCCTTCTGACCTCGCCGAGGAGGGTGGTCTTGCCGATTCCGGCGCGTCCGGCGAAGGCGAGGAGCGCGCCGCGGGGCCGGCCCGGTGGCTCGCCGGGTTCCCGGCGCAGGCCGACCAGGTCGCTCAACGCCTCGTCCGCGGCGGAGAGTTCACTCTCGCGCTCGAAGAGCGTCCGACGGCTACGAAGGCTGCGTTGCCCCATGATCACCCCCTGCCACGAGCGCGCGTCCGCGCGGGGAGCGGATGCGCACCGTGACCTTCAGGCACCTCAGAGTACGCCCCGATCAGCCACGGGGCAGCCCGTTCGGGTGCTCCTGGTCGGAACCTCTTCCGCGGCGACGGGACCGCGGGAGGACCGGACGGCGGGCGGCCTCCCCGGGCGCGGGGACCCGGGCCGCCGCCCCTTCCTCACGCGGGGAGGGGCGGGACGGGGCCCGGTGACCGTCGGTTCAGGTCAGGTCGAACTCCCCCTCGCGGGCCCCCGATACGAACGCTCCCCACTCCGCGGGCGTGAAGATCAGGGAAGGGCTCTGCGGGCGGCCACTGTTGCGCATCGCGATGAAGCCCTCGACGAAGGCGATCTGGACATCTCCCCGCCCTCGGCTGCTGGACTGCCAGTCGGCGTTGCTGAGGTCCAGCTCCGGCTTGTCCCAGCCCTTGAGCGGGTGCTGCTCGATGGTGCTCTCGGCCACGTCCTGCTCCTCCCGGTTCGTCGTCCGCGGCCAGCCTAGCGATCGGCCCGTGCCGCGCACAGGCCATGTGAGGGGGACGGCTTCAGGAGCTGGGCGGCGTGGCGCCGACCAGCCACATCGAGAAGAACTGGGATCCGCCGCCGTAGGCGTGGCCGAGCACCCGGCGAGCCCCGTCGACCTGGTGTTCTCCGGCCTGGCCGCGCACCTGGAGGGCCGCTTCGGCGAAGCGGATCATGCCGGAGGCGCCGATCGGGTTGGTGGAGAGGACACCGCCCGACATGTTGACGGGCAGGTCGCCCTCCAGTTCGGTCACGCCCGACTCGGTGAGTTTCCATCCCTCGCCCTCGTCGGCGAAGCCGAGGTTCTCCAGCCACATGGGCTCGTACCAGGAGAACGGCACGTACATCTCGACGGCGTCGATGTCGCGGCGGGGGTCCGCGATCCCGGCCTGGCGGTACACGTCGGCCGCGCAGTCCTTGCCGGCCTGCGGGGAGACGAAGTCCTTGCCGGCGAAGAGGGTCGGTTCGCTGCGCATCGCGCCGCCGTGCATCCAGGCGGGCGGGCGCGGTGAACGAGCGGCTCCCGCGCGGTCGGTGAGGATCATCGCGCAGGCCCCGTCGGAGGAGGGGCAGGTCTCCGAGTAGCGGATCGGGTCCCAGAGCATGGGCGAGGCCTGGACCTTCTCCAGGGTGATGTCGTGTTCGTGGAGGTGCGCGTAGGGGTTCTTCAGCGCGTTGCGGCGGTCCTTGTACGCGACGAGCGAGCCGACGGTGTCGGGGGCGCCGGTGCGCCGCATGTAGGCGCGCACGTGCGGCGCGAAGAAGCCGCCCGCACCGGCGAGCAGCGGCTGCTGGAAGGGGATGGGCAGGGACAGGCCCCACATGGCGTTGGATTCGGACTGCTTTTCGTAGGCGAGGGTGAGGACCGTCCGGTGGACGCGGCCGGCGACGAGGTTGGTGGCGACGAGCGCCGTCGATCCGCCGACGGAGCCCGCCGTGTGCACCCGGAGCATCGGTTTGCCGGTCGCGCCGAGCGCGTCCGCCAGGTACAGCTCGGGCATCATGACGCCCTCGAAGAAGTCGGGCGCCTTGCCGATGACGACGGCGTCGATGTCGGCCCACGTCAACTCGGCGTCGGTCAGTGCGCGCCCGGCGGCCTCGCGGACGAGTCCCGCGATGGACACGTCCCGGCGTGCCGCCACGTGCTTGGTCTGGCCGATGCCCACGACGGCCACGGGCTCCTTGCTCATCGGGCGTCCCCTTCGAGTACGGCGACCAGGTTCTGCTGGAGGCAGGGGCCGGAGGTGGCGTGGGCGAGTGCCCGGTCGGACTCCCCGCGGTGGACGCGTGCGGCGGCCTCGCCGATGCGGATGAGCCCCGCCGCCATGATCGGGTTGGCGGCGAGGGCGCCTCCCGAGGGGTTGACGCGCACGCTGTCGTCGAGCCGCAGCGCCTTGCGCAGGACGACTTCCTGGGAGCTGAAGGGGGCGTGCAACTCGGCTGTGTCGACGGTGGGGGCACCTCCCATGCCCTTAAGGCCATGGGGGAGTTCGAAGGCTCCGGCGCGTTCGGCGGCCAGCCGGGTGGAGGGCGAGTCGGTCAGGTCGCGCACGCCGAGGGCGTGGGGCTCGATGCGGTGGTCGATGCCCCGGATCCAGGCGGGCCGCTCGCACAGGTCGCGGGCCCGGTCCCCGGCGGCGAGGATCACGGCGGCGGCGCCGTCGCCGACGGGCGGGCAGTCGCCGGTGCGCAGGGGTCGTACGAGATAGTCGCCCTGTGGCACCGGACCGCGCAGCTGGGCGTGGGAGTTGGTGTTCGCGGAGGTCCGGCTGCGGGCGGCGACGGAGGCGAGTTCCGCCTCGTCGGTCTCGCCCGCGTCGATGAGCGCCCGCGCCTGGAGCGCGGCGAGGGCCACCGAGTCGGGCCACAGCGGGGCCAGGTAGTACGGGTCCAACTGCCGTGTCAGGACGTCGCGTACGGAGCCGGGCGAGGACTTGCCGTAGGAGTAGACGAGCGCGGTGTCGGCGTCGCCGGTGAGCAGTTTGGTCCAGGCCTCGTACAGCGCCCAGGCGCCGTCCATCTCGACGTGCGACTCGGAGATCGGCGGCCAGGCGCCGACGCCGTCGAGCGCCATGGTGAAGGAGAAGGCGCGGCCGGCGAGATAGTCGGTGGAGCCGGAGCAGGTGAAGCCGATGTCACCGGCCCGCAGGCCCGTTCGGCCCTGGACCTCGTGCAGGACCGGGAGGAGCATCTCCACCTCGGAGAGCTCGTCGGAGGTGCGCCGGTGGTCGCTCTGCGCGAACGCGACGACGGCGATGTCCCTGAGGGGCTCCATCTACAGCATCTCCTTGTACGTCTCGTAGTCCGCGTCCGGTTCTCCGGTGGGCCGGTAGTGGTCGGGGTGGCGGCCGCCCTTCGACCACACGGGCTCCACGCGCAGGCCCATGCGGACCTCGTCGTAGGGGATGCCGCCGATCCGGCCGTGCAGCGCGAGGTCCGCCCCGTCGAGGGCGATGTGCGCGTAGACGTACGGGACTTCGATGTCGAGGTTCTTCGCCTTGATGTTGACGATGCAGTACGTGGTGACGGTGCCGCGCGGACCGACCTCGACCTGTTCGGAGGTGGCCACCCCGCAGGTGGGGCAGGCTCCCCTGGACGGGACGTACACCTTGCGGCAGGAGGGGCAGCGTTCGCCGACGGTCCGCCGCTCGGCGAGACCCGCGATGTAGGCGGTCTGGGCGCGGCCCGGCGCGTAGACGTAGTCGAGTCGTGCGGGGGCGACGATTCCGGTGACCATGTCCTCGAACCGGCCGTCATGGGCGGCGGGTTCGGCGGGTTCGGCGGGTTCGGCGCCGGGGCCGTCGTACGGCTCGAAGCAGGCGATGTCGGTGATCGCGCCGGAGCGCTCGGGGGCCCAGCGGACGCGGACGCGCATCCCGGTGCGCACGGCGTCGGGGCCCGGGGCGTCGAGGGCGTGCAGCAGGGCGGTGTCGGCGCCGTCGAGCCTGACCAGCACCCAGGCGAAGGGCGTGGTGAGGGGCTGACCACGGCGGGGTTCGTGGTTCCAGGCCCAGGTGGTGACGGTGCCGGTGGGGGCGACCTCGACGAGGTCGCGTATCTCCTCGGCGGTGACGGGGTCGTACTCGACGGGCGGGACGAGGGTGCGTCCGTCGGTGGTCCGTACGCCGAGGACGACCTGTTCGCGCAGGCCCGTGAGGAAGGCGCTCTGCACGGGTCCGAGCGAGCGGGTGAAGGGGAACTCGACGACGAGGGGGGCCTTGAGGACTTCGGGCATCCCGGATCTCTCCTTCCAACGGCCGGACGGCCCCCGCCCGCTGGGCGGACGGGGCACGTCCGGGGCCGGGCGCGCGGGTCAGGCGCGCCGGTAGACGGGCGGGCGCTTCTCGGCGAAGGCGCGGGAGCCTTCCTTGGCGTCGGCGGTGTCGAAGACCGGCCAGCCACGCCGCAGTTCGGCGGCGAGCCCGTCGGTCTCGGTCAGCTCGGCGGTCTCGTACACGGACGCCTTGACGGCTTCGACGGCGAGCGGACCGCAGGCGTTGATCTGCTCCGCGACGGCGAGCGCCCTGTCCAGCGCCGTGCCGTCGGGCACCACATGGCCGATCAGTCCGATGTCCGCGGCCTCCTGGGCGGTGTACGGGCGTCCCGTGAGCAGCATTTCGAGGGCGTGGGTGCGCGGGATCTGGCGTTGCAGCCGCACCGTCGAGCCGCCGATCGGGAAGAGTCCGCGTCTGACCTCGAAGAGCCCGAAGGTCGCGGAGGCGCCCGCGACCCGGATGTCGGTGCCCTGGAGGATCTCGGTGCCGCCCGCGACGCAGTGCCCCTCGACGGCCGCGATCACCGGTTTGCGGGGGCGGTGGTGGCGCAGCATGGCCTTCCAGTGCAGATCGGGGTCGGCCTTGAGGCGGTCCCGGTACTGTTCGCCCTCCATGCCCTTGCCGGCCAGCGCCTTGAGGTCCATCCCTGCGCAGAAGGCGCCGCCGGCGCCGGTGAGCACGATCGAGCGGATCGCGTCGTCCTCGTCGGCCTCGATCCAGCCGTCGTACAGGCCGACCAGCATCGGCAGCGAGAGCGCGTTCCTGGCTTCGGGCCTGTTGAGCGTGAGCACCAGTGTGGCGCCTTCGCGTTGCACGGTGAGGTGTTCGGTCCCACCCATGGGCGTCCTCCCGTCTCGGATGCGAGAACAGGTTGCAGGAGGCGTCCGGCCAGTACAAGGGTTTTCTGACAGACAGTCAGATTTCTTGTGCCGGGACCCTTCACACTTGGGTCGGGCTTTGCTCTGATGACCGTCGGGTCCGGGGCGGACACGCTCCGGGGCACACGGCCACGGACGTGCACGGTCAGGAGGAACGGTGGAGTACAACCTTGCCGACCTGTTCGAGTCGGTCGTCGACGTGGTCCCGGACCGCGAGGCCCTCGTGTACATCGACCACCCGGGCACGGGTGCGGAACGCCGTCTGACGTACGCGCAGCTGGACGCGGCCGCGAACCGTGTCGCACACCATCTGATCGACAGCGGGATCCGCCCCGGCGAGCACCTCGGGCTCCATCTGTACAACGGCGTCGAGTACCTCCAGACGGTACTGGCCTGCCTGAAGGCGCGGATCGTGCCGGTCAACGTCAACTACCGCTATGTAGAGGAGGAGTTGGCGTATCTCTACCAGGACGCGGATCTCGTGGCGCTGGTCTTCGACGCGGAGTTCACCGGCCGGGTCACGGCGGCACGCCCGCGGGCGCCGCGGCTGCGCCATCTCGTCCGCGTGGGGGCCGCCCTGCCCGCGGCGGACGCGGTCGGCACCGGGAGCGCGACGGACACGGTCGGCAGCGGGAGCGCCGGGAGCGCGGCGGACGTGACGAGCGCCGGAGGCTCGCAGGGCGCCCTCGGCACGCCGGACGTGGTGGAGTTCGGCGACGCCGAGGCCGCCGGTTCGCCCCTGCGCGGATTCCCCCCGCGTTCGGCGGACGACCAGTTCATCATCTACACCGGCGGCACGACGGGGATGCCGAAGGGCGTGATGTGGCGACAGGAGGACCTCTTCTTCGCCGGTCTCGGCGGCGGCGCGCCGACCGGCGATCCGGTCACGAAGCCGCAGGAACTCGCCGAGCGCGTCGCGGCCGGCGGTGCCGGGATCACCTTCTTCCCCACTCCCCCGCTGATGCACGGCACGTCGACGCTCACCGCCTTCATCGCCTTCAACTTCGGCCAGCGTGTGGTGCTCCACCGCAAGTTCGCGCCGGAGGAAGTGCTGCGGACGATCGAGAAGGAGAAGGTGACCAGTGTGTCGCTGGTCGGCGACGCGATGCTGCGGCCCCTGATCGACGCGCTGAACGGCCCCTTGAAGGGCACCGACTGTTCGGCCCTGTTCAGTGTCTCCTCGTCCGGCGCGATCATGTCGGACACCGTGCGCGAACAGTTCCAGGCACTGGTCCCGAACGTGATGCTCCTCAACAACTTCGGCTCCTCGGAGTCCGGCTTCAACGGCACCGCCACCGCCGACTCCGGCCCCGAGCGCGGCTTCCGGATCCGCGTCAACGCCCGCACACAGGTGGTGGATCCGGTGACGTACGAGCCGGTCGCGGTCGGCGAGCCGGGACGGGTCGCGCAGCGCGGCCATGTGCCCCTCGGCTACTACAACGACCCGAAGAAGACCGCCGAGACGTTCTTCCGCAAGGGTGACGAGCGCTGGGTGCTCCTCGGCGACATGGCCACGATCGACGAGGAGGGCGTCGTCGTCGTGCTCGGCCGCGGCTCGCAGTGCATCAACACCGGCGGCGAGAAGGTCTATCCCGAAGAGGTCGAACAGGCTTTGAAATCGCATCCGGACGTGTACGACGCGCTGGTCACCGGAGTGCCCGACCCGAAGTGGGGCAACCACGTGGCGGCCGTCGTCCAGCTCCGCGCGGGCGCGCCGCGGCCGTCCCTCGACGACATCCAGACGCACTGCCGCGCCCGGCTGGCCGGGTACAAGATCCCGCGCCGGCTGGTCGTCACGGACTCCATCCAGCGGTCGCCGAGCGGCAAGGCCGACTACCGGTGGGCGCGGGAGGTGGCGGCGGCGGACCGGTAGGCGCCACCGGCGTCAACCGGGTGATCCTGGCGACGTACTCTGTGCGCGGTCGGCCCCCCGCCTTGAACGAGAGGTGGCGGCCGGCCGTATGGGGGATGACGGAACAGCCTCCGTCGCACCAGCACCGGGTTACGTACGGAAGGACCTTCGGGTGTCGCACCACACGCCTCCTCGTCAACTGCCGGATGCCGACGTGGGTCCGGACCCCGACGCGCCGGCGGCGGACGAGACCCGGGGGAACTCCGGGACAGTCGGGCAGACCGGGACGCCCGCGAGTTCCGGAACGGAAGAGCGGGCGGAAGAGCGGACGAAGGAGGCTGCCGGCGGCGAGGAGCACGGCGAGCCCGCCGACGAACCCGCCCTCTCGCACGCCACCGTCGGCGAAGAACCCACGGCCGCACACGCCCCCGCCGACGACGAACCCACCCTCTCGCACCCCGACACCGAAGCCGAAGCCGAAGCCGACGCGACTGGCCCACACCTCACCGGGGACGACGAGGCCACCGGCTCGCGCCCCCTCACCGCCGACGCCGCCGAACCCACCGGCTCGCACACCGCCGCCGAAGACGAAGCCACCGCCTCGCACCCCGACGCCGCCTCCGACGACGAAGCCACCCCCGAAACCGCTCCCGAAGCCGTCGACGAGCGTCCCGCAGAACCCCCGTCCGTCGACGAGGCCGAAGCCGAAGCCGCCGCGAACACCACCGCCGCCGTCCGCCCGGGCCTGTTCGGCTGGCGCCGTCGCTTCCCCCGGGCCGCACGTGTCGTGCGGGCGGGCACGAGCGTCCTGGCCGGTGCGCTGGTGCTCACCGTGCTCATCGTGCCCAACCGCCTCGACTGGATGTCCGTCCAGGCCTTCTTCCGCCTCCCGGTCGAGGGGGTCTTCCTCGCGGCCGTCCTGCTCGTACTGCCGGCCAGGGCGCGGCGGATCACGGCCGGAGTCCTCGGGGTGGTCCTCGGACTGTCCGCCATCCTGAAGTGCATGGACATGGGCTTCCGCGAGACCCTGGCCCGGCCGTTCGACCTGGTCTTCGACTGGGTGCTGCTGAGCGACGGCGCGGACTGGGTGAAGGACTCGTTCGGGCGCTCGGGCGAGATACTCGCGGTGGTCGGGGTGATCGTCCTGGTCATCGCCGTGCTCGCGCTGAGCGTGCTCGCGATGATGCGGCTGGCGAACACGCTGGCCCGGCATCGCACCGGGGCCGTACGCACCACGCTGGTCCTGGGCGTCGCCTGGGTCGTCTGCTTCACCCTGGGCGTGCAGTTCGGCGGTGTCACCTTCGCCTCCAAGGGCTATGCCACGTACCTCTCCAACCGGGTGCAGTACGTTCGCGACGGCCTCGGCGACGCCGACGTCTACAAGAAGCAGATGGCCGTCGACGCCTTCGCCCGCACGCCGTCCGACCGGTTGCTGACCGGGCTGCGCGGCAAGGACGTGATGCTCACCTTCATCGAGAGCTACGGCCGGGTGGCCATCGACGACCCCACGATGGGACCGGAGGTCGACGCGACGCTCAAGGCGGGCGACGCCCGGCTCGAGGCCGCCGGCTTCTCGGCGCGCAGCGGCTGGCTCAGGTCGCCGGTGACGGGCGCCGGCAGCTGGCTCGCGCACTCGACGTTCCTGTCCGGCACGTGGGTCAAGAACCAGCAGCGGTACCGGTCCCTGACCACCAGCAAGCGCGCGACCCTCACCAGCTACTTCCAGAAGACCGGAGCCTGGCGGACCGTCGGCATCGTCCCCGGCGTGCGCCTGGCCTGGCCCGAGGGCAAGTACTTCGGCCTCGACCACATCTACGACTCGACCCACCTCGGCTACCAGGGCCCGTACTTCAGCTGGACGCCGGTGCCGGACCAGTTCAGTCTGGAGGCCTTCCAGAAGCTGGAGCACGGCAAGAAGAACCGCGACCCGATCATGGCGGAGATCATCCTCGCCTCCAGCCACAACCCCTGGTCCCCCATCGCCCACATGATCGACTGGAAGGACCTCGGGGACGGCAAGATCTTCTACAAGATCAAGAAGGAGGGCACGAACCCCACGGAGGTCTGGAAGAGCTCGAAGCGGGTGCGGACCGAGTACCGCAAGGCGATCCAGTACTCCCTGGACAGCCTCACCCAGTGGGTCCAGCGCTACGGCGACGACAACACCGTCCTCGTCTTCCTCGGCGACCACCAGCCCGTCCCGACGGTCACGGGCGGCACCTCCGACAGGGACGTGCCCGTCACCATCGTCGCCCGCGACCCGAAGGTGCTGGACCGCGTCTCCGACTGGGGCTGGACGGACGGGCTCAAGCCCGCGGACAACGCGCCGGAATGGGCGATGAACAAGTTCCGCGACCGCTTCATGACGGCGTTCGGCTCGACTCCGGGCCCGGCGGCCACGACCGCGGCGCACTGACCCTCCGACCACCGTCACGGCACCCTCCCCGCACCCCCGAGGAGCCCCGCCCCCGCCCCGGCGGCGGACGCACGACCCCGACACGACGGGCCCGCAGCCTTCCCGGCCGCGGGCCCGTCGTGCTGTTCCGGCACCCGCCCCGCCCGCCCGGCACCGGATCGGCGGCGCGCCGCCCATTGACCTCCAGGGTTCACGAATCTAACCTGAGTTCTCATACATAAACAGCTTCTGCATACAGGGATGAGACTCATGGCAGGGTTCGGCGCGGATCCGGACGGTGTGGTCCAGCGGTTGCGGGACGGCATGGCGGGCGGGGTGCTGTCCTTCCCGCTCACGAGCTTCACGGAGGACGGCCGGCTCGACCCGGAGGCCTACAGGTCGTACCTGAGCGGCCGGCTGGCCACGGCCCCGGGCGCGGTGTTCCCCGCCTGCGGGACCGGCGAGTTCAGCGCACTGGACGAGGACGAGTACCGCGCGGTCGTCACCGCGACGGTCGAGGTCGCGGACGGCCGCATGCCCGTCGTCGCGGGCACCGGCTACGGATGGGCGCAGGCGCTGCGGTTCGCGCGGATCGCGGAGGAGGTGGGCGCGGACGCCCTGCTCGTGCTGCCCCACTATCTCGTCGAGGCCCCCGAGGCGGGCCTGGTCGAGCAGCTGCGCCGGATCGCCGCCGGCACCCGGCTGCCGCTCATCGCCTACCAGCGCGGCCCGGTCGCCTTCACCCCGGAGGGACTGCGGGCCGTCGCGGCGATCCCGGGCGTCATCGGGCTCAAGGACGGACACAGCGACCTCGACCGGCTCCAGCGCCTCACGCTCGCCGCCCCCGACGGCTTCCTCTTCTTCAACGGGGCCGCCACCGCCGAGATCCAGGCCCGCGCGTACGCCACCGTCGGCGTCCCCGCCTATTCGTCGGCCGTCCACGCCTTCGCCCCCGAGATCGCCGGGGCCTTCTTCACCGCCCTGCGCACCGGCGACGAGGCGACCGTGAACAAGCTGCTGCGCGACTTCTACGTCCCGCTCGTGGAACTGCGCGACAAGGTGCCCGGCTACGCCGTCTCGCTGGTCAAGGCCGCCGCCCGGCTGCGGGGCCTCCCCGTCGGCCCGGTGCGCGCCCCGCTCACCGATCCCGGCCCGGCCGATCTGGCCGCCCTGGAGCGGATCCTCGACACCGGGCTGGCCCTCGTCGGAGCCGTGCGCCGGCCCGTCTGAAGCACGCGGTGGACGGCCCGGCGGGGCCCGGGCCGGGCCGGCCCCCGACCCGCCCCGTCGCCGCCACCCTGGAACCCCCGGCCCCCTCGCCCCTCACTTCCCACCCCTCGCGCACAAGGATTGTGATGCAGCGTCAACAACCGACGATCACCGAGTTCTCCGTCTACCCCGTCGCCGGACGGGACTGCATGGAGCTGAACCTGTCGGGCGCCCACGGTCCCTACTTCACCCGCAACGTCGTGGTCCTCAAGGACTCCGAGGGCCGGACCGGGCTCGGCGAGGTGCCGGGCGGGGAGAAGATCACCCGCACGCTGCGCGACGCCGCTCCCCTGGCCCTCGGGGCGAAGGTGGGCGACCACCAGCGCGTCCTGCGTGAGATCGGGGACCGTTTCGGCGACCGTGACGCGGGCGGGCGCGGCGCCCAGACCTTCGACCTGCGCACGACCGTCCACGCCGTCACCGCCGTCGAGTCGGCCCTGCTCGACCTGCTCGGACAGCACCTCGACGTGCCGGTCGCCGCCCTCCTCGGGGACGGGCAGCAGCGTGACCGGGTGCGGGTGCTGGGGTACCTCTTCTTCGTCGGCGACCCGGACCGCACGGATCTGCCGTACGTCCGCGAGAGCGGCTCGGACGTGGACTGGTACCGCCTGCGGCACGAGGAGGCGCTCACGCCGGCCGCGATCGTGCGGCAGGCCGAGGCCGCCCACGCGCTGTACGGCTTCCGCGACTTCAAGCTCAAGGGCGGTGTCCTGGAGGGCGCCGAGGAGGTACGGGCCGTCCGCGCGCTCAAGGACCGCTTCCCCGAGGCGCGCGTCACCCTCGACCCCAACGGCGCCTGGTCGCTGCGCGAGGCGATCGAGCTGTGCGGGCCCCTCGTCGGCACGCTCGCCTACGCCGAGGACCCCTGCGGCGCCGAGGACGGCTACTCGGGACGGGAGATCCTGGCCGAGTTCCGCCGGGCGACGGGGCTGCCGACGGCGACCAACATGATCGCCACGGACTGGCGGCAGCTGACCCACGCCCTGGCCCTCCAGTCGGTCTCGATCCCGCTCGCCGACCCGCACTTCTGGACCATGCGGGGCTCGGTGCGCGTGGCCCAGCTGTGCAACGCGATGGGCCTGACCTGGGGCTGCCACTCGAACAACCACTTCGACATCTCGCTCGCCATGGTCACCCACTGCGGAGCCGCCGCGCCGGGCCCGTACAACGCCCTCGACACGCACTGGATCTGGCAGGAGGGCCTGGAGCGGCTCACCGTCGACCCGCCGCGGATCGTCGACGGCGAGATCGCGCTGCCGGACGCGCCCGGCCTGGGCGTCGAGCTGGACATGGACCGGCTGCTGGCGGCGCACGAGCTGTATCTGAAGGAGGCGCTCGGCGCCCGTGACGACGCGGTCGCCATGCGTCACCTCGTGCCCGGGTGGGAATTCGACCCCAAGCGCCCCGCCCTGGCGCGCTGAACCGGCCGCCCGGACCCGCTCGCGCGAAAAGCTCGCCCCGACCCCTTGCACTGACGGCGAACACCTGAATTACTGTCCGGACAGGATCGACCGAATGATCGGTCGTCCGTTATGCCACGATCGGCGAGGGAGAGAGCGCGATGGCGGGCTCGACGGACTCGAAGGGCCTGCTCGACGCGGGCGAGCGGCTGGACGCGGAGGGACTGCGGGCGCTCCAGCTGGAGCGGCTGCGCGCGTCGCTGCGGCACGCGTACGAGAACGTCCCCTTCTACCGGGAGTCCTTCGACAAGGCCGGGCTGCGCCCCGACGACTGCCGCTCGCTCGCCGACCTGGCCCGGTTCCCCTTCACGGTGAAGGCCGATCTGCGGGAGAACTACCCGTACGGGATGTTCGCCGTGCCGCAGGACGAGATCCGGCGCCTGCACGCGTCGAGCGGGACGACCGGGCGGCCCACGGTCGTCGGCTACACGGAGAACGACCTGTCCATGTGGGCCGACATGGTGGCCCGTTCGATCCGCGCGGCGGGCGGCCGGCCCGGCGACAAGGTCCACATCGCCTACGGCTACGGGCTGTTCACGGGCGGGCTCGGCGCCCACTACGGAGCGGAACGCCTCGGCTGTACGGTGATCCCCGCATCCGGCGGCATGACGGCCCGTCAGGTCCAGCTGATCCAGGACCTGAAGCCCGAGATCATCATGGTGACTCCCTCGTACATGCTGACCCTGCTCGACGAGTTCGAGCGCCAGGGCGTGGACCCCCGTGGCACCTCGCTGCGTGTCGGCGTGTTCGGGGCCGAGCCGTGGACCGAGGAGATGCGCCGCGAGATCGAGGAGCGGTTCGCGATCGACGCGGTCGACATATACGGGCTCTCGGAGGTCATCGGCCCCGGCGTCGCCCAGGAGTGCGTGGAGACCAAGGACGGTCTGCACATCTGGGAGGACCACTTCTACCCGGAGGTCGTCGACCCGATCACCGGCGAGGTGCTGCCGGACGGCGAGGAGGGCGAGCTGGTCTTCACCTCGCTCACCAAGGAGGCCATGCCCGTGATCCGTTACCGGACACGGGACCTGACGCGGCTGCTGCCCGGTACGGCGCGGGTCTTCCGCCGGATGGAGAAGATCACCGGGCGCAGTGACGACATGGTGATCCTGCGCGGGGTCAATCTCTTCCCGACGCAGATCGAGGAGATCGTGCTGCGGACACCGGGAGTCGCCCCGCACTTCCAGCTCCGGCTGACCCGTGAGGGCCGCCTCGACGCGCTCACCGTGCGGGCGGAGGCCCGGTCGGGTGCCACTCCCGAGATGCGCGAGGCGGCGGCGCGGGCGATCACCGCGGGCGTGAAGGACGGGATCGGCGTCTCGGTCACGGTGGAGATCGTCGAACCGGAGTCCCTGGAGCGGTCGGTGGGCAAGCTGAAGCGGATCGTGGACCTGCGCCCGCGCGCCTGACGGGCGCCGACAGACTGCCGGTCGGCCCGCGGGCCGACCGGCCGCGCACAGGGCCGCGGGGGCCCCTGACACCCCCGCGACCCTGTGCGCTACGCCTCTACGCCTCTACGCCTCTACGCCCGAGCCGAATCGGTCCCGCAGTTCCCGCTTGAGGATCTTCCCGCTGGCGTTGCGCGGCAGCTCGTCCACGAACAGAACGCGCTTGGGTGCCTTGAAGTGGGCGAGCTTCTCGCGTGCGTGGGCGATCAGTTCGTCCTCGGTGACCTCGCCCCGCGGCACGACGACCGCCGTGACGGCCTCGATCCAGCGCTCGTCGGGCAGCCCGACGACGGCCACCTCGGCGACCCCCTCGTGGGTGTACAGCGCGTCCTCGACCTGGCGCGAAGCGACCAGCACACCACCGGAGTTGATGACGTCCTTCACCCGGTCCACGACGGTGAAGTAGCCGTGGGCGTCGCGCACGGCGAGGTCTCCCGAGTGGAACCAGCCGTCGCGGAACGCCTCGGCGGTCTCCTCGGGCTTGTCCCAGTAGCCCTCGCACAACTGCGGTGAGCGGTAGACGACTTCGCCCGGTGTCCCGTCCGGCACGTCCTTGCCGTCCTCGTCGACGACCCGTGCGTCCACGAACAGCACCGGAGTGCCGCACGAGTCCATGCGGCCCTTGTGCTCGTCGGGCCCGAGGACGGTGGCGAGGGGCCCGATCTCGCTCTGGCCGAAGCAGTTGTAGAAGGCGAGCTTCGGCAGCCGTTCGCGCAGCCGTTCCAGGACGGGGACCGGCATGATCGACGCACCGTAGTACGCCTTGCGCAGACCGCTCAGGTCGCGTTCGGCGAAGTCGGGGCGGTTCGACAGGCCGATCCACACGGTGGGCGGGGCGAACAGGCTGTCCGCGCGGCCCGCCTCGATCAGGTCGAAGAGCTGCCCCGCGTCCGGCGCGTCGAGGATGGTGTTCGAGGCGCCGACCGCGAGGTAGGGCAGCAGGAACACGTGCATCTGCGCCGAGTGGTAGAGCGGCAGCGAGTGCACCGGCAGGTCCCCGGCGCTCAGGTCGAGCGCGGTGATCGCGCTGAGGTACTCGTGCACCAGGGCGCGGTGCGTCATCATCGCGCCCTTGGGCAGTGCCGTGGTGCCCGAGGTGTAGAGCAGCTGCACGAGCGTGTCGGCGCGCGGCTCGTCACCGTCGTACGGGCGTGCGGCCTCCAGCCGCAGCAGGAACGAGTCGTCGGCGTCGCGCAGCGGCAGGGTCCGTACGCCCTCCGGGAGCCGGTCCGCGAGGTCGGGGTCGGTCAGGACCAGGGAGCTTCCCGACTGGCCGACGATGTAGGCGAGGTCGTCGCCGGTCAGGTTCTGGTTCACCGGCACGTGGACGAGTCCGGCGCGGGCGCAGGCGAGGAAGCCGATCAGATAGGCGTCCGAGTTGTGGCCGTAGGCGCCCACGCGGTCCCCGGGGGACAGCCCTTCGTCGAGGAGGACGGTCGCCGCGCGGGAGACGGCCTCGTCGAGTTCCGCGTACGTCCAGGAGCGCTCTCGGTAGTCGACGGCGCGCCGCGCCGGTGTGCGCCGGGCGCTGCGGCGCAGCACCCCGTCGACCGTACTGCCGTGTCCAGGCTTCATGACACGTGATCCTCGATCCACGCCGGGGCGAGGTCAAGTGAGTGCGGCGGGCCGTGGCGGGCGCCCCGGGGTCACATCACCCGGGTGCGGCCCTCCCAGTAGGGATCGCGCAGCCGCCGCTTGTACAGCTTTCCGTTGGGGTCGCGGGGCATGGCCGCGATGAAGTCGACGCTCTTGGGCCGCTTGTAGCGGGCGAGTTGCCGCTCGCAGTGGGCGAGGATGTCGGCGGCGAGCGCCGGTCCGGCCTCGTGTCCCGGCGCGGCCTCGACCACGGCCTTGACCTCCTCGCCCCAGTCGTCGTGCGGGATGCCGAAGGCGGCCGCGTCGGCGACGGCGGGGTGGGAGAGCAGCGCCGCCTCGATCTCGGCCGGGTAGATGTTGACCCCGCCCGAGATGATCATGTCGATCTTGCGGTCGCGCAGGAAGAGGTAGCCGTCCTCGTCGAGCAGGCCGAGGTCGCCGACGGTGAAGAAGTCGCCGATGCGGTTCTTCCGGGTCTTGGTCTCGTCCTTGTGGTACGAGAATCCGCCGGTGCTCATCTTCATGTAGACGGTGCCGAGTTCACCGGGCGGCAGCCGGTTGCCGTCGTCGTCGAAGACGGCCAGTTCGCTGATGGGCCAGGCCTTGCCGACGGTGCCGGGCTTCTTCAGCCAGTCCTCGGCGGTCGCGAAGGCACCACCGCCCTCGCTGGCCGCGTAGTACTCCTCGACGCACTCGCCCCACCACGCGATCATGGCCCGCTTCACGTGGTCGGGGCACGGGGCCGCGCCGTGGATGGCGTGCCGCATGGAGGTGACGTCGTAGCGGGCCTTCACCTCGTCGGGGAGGGCGAGCAGCCGGTGGAACTGGGTCGGCACCATATGGGTGTGGGTGCACGTGTGCGCGTCGATGACCCGCAGCATCTCCTCGGGCGTCCACTTGTCCATGAGGACGAGCCGGTGGCCGATGTGCAGGGACGCGCCCGCGAACTGGAGGACCGCGGTGTGGTAGAGCGGCGAGCAGACGAGGTGGACGTTGTCGTCGAACGGCCTGATGCCGAAGATGGCGAGGAAGCCGCCGAGGTACGACTCCTCGGGGAGCTTTCCGGGCAGCGGGCGCCGGATGCCGCGCGGGCGGCCGGTGGTGCCCGAGGTGTAGTTCATGACCCAGCCGAGGGTGCGGTCGGCGGGCGGCGACGCGGGCTGTCCGTCGAGGAGTTCGGCGTACGGCCTGAAACCCTCGATGTCGCCGACGGCGTACCGCTGTGCCGGGGGGAGCTTCGCCTCGTCGGCGGCGCCCCGGGCCGCGTCGGCGAACCGTTCGTGGGCGATGAGGACCTTGGCCCCCGAGTCGGAGACGATCCAGGCGATCTCGGGTCCGACGAGGTGGTGGTTGACGGGGACGAGGTAGAGACCGGCCTGGGAGGCGGCGAGGTAGGCGACGAGGAACTCGACGCCGTTGGGCAGCACGACCGCGAAGGAGTCGCCGCGTTCGAGGCCCGCGGCGCGCAGTCCGTGGACGAGCGCGTTGGCCGCCGCGTGCAGGCGTCCCGCGGTCCACTCCTCGCCGGCCGGGGTGACGAGGACGACCCGCTCGGGGTCGGCTCCGGCCTGGGCCCAGAAACCGTTGGGTGATGTCGTCATGCCCGTTCCCCCCTGCCCGCGATGCGGTTGATGCGGTCGACGGCGCGCTCGAAACCCCGGGTCAGGTCGTCGAAGACCTCCTGGACGGAGCGTTCGCTGTTCATCCGGCCGACGATCTGCCCGACCGGTGTACCCAGCAGCGGCTCCACCTCGTACTTCTGGATGCGGGACACGGCGTCGGCGACCAGGAGTCCCTGGAGCGGCATGGGGAGCGTGCCGGGCCCGTTCGGGTCGTCCCAGGCGTCGGTCCACTCGGTGCGCAGCTGGCGTGCGGGCTTGCCGGTCAGGGCGCGCGAGCGGACGGTGTCGCCGGAGCCGGCCGCGAGCAGTTTCCGGGTGACGGCCGGCGCGTGCATGTCGGCCTCCGTCACGGTCAGCCAGACCGACCCGAGCCACACGCCCTGGGCGCCGAGGCTCAGCGCGGCGGCCACCTGCTGTCCGCTGCCGATGCCGCCCGCCGCCAGGACGGGCAACGGGCCGACCGCGTCGACGACTTCGGGCGTGAGCACCATCGAGGCGATCTCCCCCGTGTGCCCGCCCGCCTCGTAGCCCTGGGCGACGACGACGTCGATGCCGGCCTCGGCGTGCTTGCGCGCGTGCCGGGCACTGCCCGCGAGGGCGGCGACGAGCACGCCCGACTCGTGGGCACGCTGGACGACGTCGGCGGGCGGTGAACCCAGCGCGTTGGCCAGCAGTTTGATCGGGTAGTCGAAGGCGACGTCGAGCTGGCCTCGGGCGACCTGCTCCATCCAGCCGGTGATGCGCCAGCCGGACGCCTCGCCCTCGGCGAGTTCGGGGACGCCGTACTTGGCGAGGGTGTCCCGGACGAACTGACGGTGCCCCTCGGGGATCATCGCCTCGACGTCGGCCTCGCTGACCCCCTCGACCTTCTTGGCGGGCATGACGACGTCCAGGCCGTAGGGCCTGCCGCCGACGTTCGCCTCGATCCAGTCGAGGTCGCGCTCCAGGTCCGTGGGGGCGGTGTAGCGGACCGCGCCGAGCACACCGAACCCGCCCGCGCGGCTGATGGCCGCGGCGACGGCGGGAAACGGCGTGAAGCCGAAAATGGCGTGCTCGACTCCCAGTTCCTTGCTCAGCTCCGTCTGCATGGGCGCAGGATGCCGCAGACCTCCGGACGAGGGAAGGCCTTTTCTGATACTCCGTCAGATCTTCGGAGCCTGCTGGGGAGGGGCGAGGCGGCGGCCTTCGGGTCAGTCCTTTCGGCCCGGCGACTCCAGTACGGCCTTCGCCGCGTTGTGCCCCGGCACCCCGCTCACCCCGCCGCCGCGCACCGCGCCCGCCCCGCACAGCATCACGTTGGCGTGCCGGGTCTCCACGCCCCAGCGGCCGGTGCCCTCCTGGGCGTAGGGGAAGGCGAGGTCACGGTGGAAGATGTTGCCGCCCGGCAGGCGCAGGTCCCGCTCCAGGTCGAGCGGGGTCTTCGCCTCGATGCACGGCCGCCCGTCCGCGTCGGTGGCCAGACAGTCGGCGAGCGGCTCCGCGAGATGCGCGTCCAGCTGGGCCAGCGTCGACTTCAGCAACTCCTCCCGTACGGCGTCGTTGTCCCGTTCGAAGAGCCGCGCGGGCGTGTGGAGGCCGAAGAGGGTCAGGGTCTGGTAGCCCCGCTCCACCAGGTCCCGGCCGAGGATGCTGGGATCGGTGAGCGAGTGGCAGTAGATCTCGGAGGGCGGCGCGGCGGGCAGTTCACCGGCCGCGGCCTGCGCGTGGGCGGCCGCCAACTGCTCGTACCCCTCGGCGATGTGGAAGGTGCCGGAGAACGCCTCGCGCGGGTCGACCGAGGTGTCGCGGAGCCTCGGCAGCCGCTTGAGCAGCATGTTCACCTTGAGCTGGGCGCCCTCCGCCGGGGTCGGCGGCTCGTCTCCCGTGAGGTGGGCGAGCTCCTGCGGCGAGGCGTTCACCAGGACGTGCCGGGCCGCGACGACGCCCTCCCCGTCGGCGGTCCGGTACGTGATCTCGGCGGACTCGCCGTCCGTGTCGATGCGCAGCACCTCGTGGCCGGTCTCGATCACGGCACCCGCCGCGCGCGCCGCGCCGGTGATCGCGTCGGTGAGGGCGCCCATGCCGCCGACGGGCACGTCCCAGTTTCCGGTGCCGCCGCCGATCACGTGGTAGAGGAAGCAGCGGTTCTGCCGCAGCGAGGGGTCGTGGGCGTCGGCGAAGGTGCCGATGAGCGCGTCGGTGAGCACGACACCGCGTACGAGGTCGTCGGCGAAGTACTCCTCGACGGCTCTGCCGACCGGTTCCTCGAAGAGGATGCGCCACGCGTCCTCGTCGTCGACCCGCGCCCTCAGTTCCTCGCGGGTGGGCAACGGTTCGGTCAGCGTCGGGAACACCCGCTGCGCGACGCGGCCGGTCATCCCGTAGAAGCGCTGCCACGCCTCGTACTCGCGCTCCGATCCCGTCAGCTCGGCGAACGCCTCGCGGGTGCGCCGCTCGCCGCCGCCGACGAGCAGCCCGGTGGGCCGTCCGTCGCGCTCGACGGGCGTGTACGAGGAGACCGTGCGGCCCCGGACCCGGAAGTCGAGGCCCAGATCCCGCACGATCTTGCGGGGCAGCAGGCTCACCAGGTACGAGTAGCGCGACAGCCGCGCGTCGACCCCGGCGAACGGCCGGGTGGACACGGCGGCGCCACCGGTGTTCCCGAGGCGCTCCAGCACCAGCACGGACCGTCCGGCCCGCGCCAGATAGGCGGCGGCGACCAGTCCGTTGTGGCCTCCGCCGACGATCACGGCGTCATATCCCTCGTGTACAGGCATGTCTCTTCGTAGCACGTGATGATCTACGTCGGCCAGGGGTGCGCGGCATGCGGCGGCACTCCGTACGGGTGGGCACGGGTGGGCACGCGGACGACTCGGACGGAGGCGACGTCGGGATGTCGCGGACGTCGCGGACGGCCGGGACCGCGGGCGCACGCTCGTGCGGGACGGCCGCTCCTGTGCCCGGGCGGCCCCGGAACCGCCTGTGCCCGGGCGGCTTCCGGGCCGGTCCTTCAGTGCCGGCGCCTGGTGTTGAGGCGGGCCGCCTGGCGAGTCAGATGGTCGCGTTCGGCCAGGTCGGGCGCCTTGCGCGCCGCCTCCGCGTACAGCCGTGCCGCCCGCGCCAGATCGCCGTCGCGCTCGTGGAGGTAGGCGGCCACCGCGGTATGGCGGGGCAGCGAGTCGTCCAGCGCCGCGAGCGCCGCCAGACCGGCGCGCGGTCCGTCCGCCTCGCCCACGGCCACGGCCCGGTTGAGCCGGACGACGGGACTGTCGGTCAGCCGCGCGAGCTCGTCGTACCACTCGACGATCTGCACCCAGTCGGTCTCCTCGGCGGTGCGCGCGTCGGCGTGCAGTGCCGCGATGGCGGCCTGGGCCTGGAACTCGCCCAGCCGGTCGCGGGCGAGGGCCGCCTGCAGGATCGCGACGCCCTCGGCGATCACCCCCGTGTCCCACCGGCCGCGGTCCTGCTCGGCCAGCGGCACCAGACTGCCGTCGGGCCTGGTCCGGGCGTCGCGCCGGGCGTGGTGGAGCAGCATCAGGGCGAGCAGCCCCGCGACCTCGGGGTGGTCGACCTGGGCCGCGAGCTGCCGGGTGAGCCGGATGGCCTCGGCGACGAGGTCGACATCGCCGGAGTAGCCCTCGTTGAAGACCAGGTAGAGGACGCGCAGCACGGTGGCGACGTCTCCGTGACGGTCGAGGCGGACGCCGGAGACGGTGCGCTTGGCCCGGCTGATGCGCTGCGCCATGGTCGCCTCGGGGACCAGGTAGGCCCGGGCGATCTGGCGGGTGGTGAGTCCGCCGACGGCACGCAGGGTGAGCGCGACCGCCGAGGACGGGGTCAGGGAGGGGTGGGCGCACAGAAAGTACAGCTGGAGCGTGTCGTCCACCCCGGGCGCGGGTCCCGCCGCCGGCTCCTCGTCGACCAGGTCCTCGCGGCGGCGGCGGGCGGCGTCCGCCCGGGTCGCGTCCAGGAACCGGCGCCAGGCGACGGTGACCAGCCAGCCCTTGGGGTCCCGCGGCTCGTCGGCCGGCCAGACGCGGACGGCCTCGACGAGCGCGTCCTGCACGGCGTCCTCGGCCGCCGCGAAGTCGGCTCCGCGGCGGACGAGGACGGCGAGCACGCTCGGCGTGAGGCTCCGGAGCAGAGCCTCGTCCATGGGTGGGGTCACTCCGTGACGGTGGGGTGGGCGGTCAGGAACGGGCGCAGCTCGAGCCACTCGTGGATCGGCTTCCCGCCCGCGCCGGGGGCGGCCGACAGTTCCCCGGCCAGTTCGACGGCACGCTCGTGGCTGTCGACGTCGATCACCATCCAGCCGGCGATGAGGTCCTTGGTCTCGGCGAACGGACCGTCGGTGACCGGCGGACGCCCCTCGCCGTCGTAGCGGACCCACTGTCCCTCGGGGGCGAGCGCCTGGCCGTCGACGAACTCGCCGGTCTTCTCCAGCCGGGCCGCGAAGTCGTTCATGTACTGCACGTGAGCGGTGATCTCCTCCGGCTTCCACTGGTCCATGGGTACGTCGTTGACCGCGGCCGGGGCGCCTCGGTAGTGCTTGAGCAGCAGGTACTTGGCCATCGTGATCTCCTCGGTTCCGGTGCGGCCCATTGTGGTCGCCTTCACTGCTGGGACGGAGCGGGCCACGGCTTCTCGACATCACCGGCCAAGATTTTTTCTCCCGTGGAGAATTGCGTGGAGAAGCGCAGGTCGGCGCGCCTTCAGATGGGCCGTCGCCGCACCCGGCCGGGCGGTCAGCGCCCCTGGGCCGCCCGGCGCTGCCGCAGGGCGGCCACCCTGCGGTACAGCTCCGCCGCCTCCCGCCGGTGCCCGAGCTGCTCCAGGCAGTGCGCCTCGTCGTTGCGGCTGGAGAGGGTGTCGGGATGGTCGGCGCCGAGCACCCGCTCGCGGGCGGCCGCGACCCGCCGGTACTCGGTGAGGGCGTCGGCCCAGCGTCCGAGCCAGCCGAGCCCGACGGCGACCTCGCGGCGGCTGACGAGGGTGTCGGGGTGGTCGGTCCCGAGGGCGCGCTCGCGGATGGCGCACACGTCACGGGACTCGGCCAGAGCCTCCTCCCAGCGGCCCAGGCGGCCGAGGTTCACGCCGAGCCCGTGCCGGGCGCGCAGGGTCTCGGGGTGGGTGGCGCCCTGGGCGCGGGTCCGGTCGGCGACGAGCGCGCGGTACAGCTCCAGAGCCTGCGCGCTGCGGCCGAGCCTGCCGAGGCTGATGCCCACCTCGTAGCGCGCGGCGAGCGTGTCCGGATGGTCGGGGCCCAGCGCCCGCGCACGGGCTGCCGCCACCTCCTGGTAGGTCCCCAGCGCCTCGGGCCAGCGCCCCAGCTGACCGAGCGCGTAGGCGACTTCGTAGCGCGTGACGAGCGTGTCCGGGTGGGTCGCGCCCAACACCCGGGCGCGGGCGACGGCGACTTCGGCCGCCATGCGGTACGAGTCCTCCAGGCGTCCGAGCCTGCTGAGGTTGAAGGCGAGGTTGTGGCGGCAGCGCAGGGTGTCCGGATGGTCGGGTCCCATCGCGCGCTGCCGGGCGGCGAGCACCGAGGTGTAGGCCTGGTGCGCCTCGAAGTGACGGCCCAACTGACCCAGTACGTACGCCATCTCCTGCCGAGCGGCGAGGGTGTCGGGGTGGTCGACGCCGAGCACCCGCTCTCTGGCCTGGGCGACGCGCGCGTACTCGCCCAGTGCCTCACCGGGGCGTCCGGTGCGGCTGAGGGTGAAGCCGATCTCGTACCGGCTGGCGAGCGTGTCCGGGTGGTCGGGGCCGAGCAGCCGCTCGCGTTCGGCGGCGACCGAGCGGTGGACCTCGCCCGCCTCGGCCCACCGGCCGAGCCTTCCGAGGCTCAGCCCGGCGTTGTGCCGCCCCGCGAGAGCGGTGATCGACTCCGTCGCGGGGGCGGGGCGTTCGCCTCTGCCGGGAGGGAGGGGGACGGCGGCGGAGGGGCGGGCGATCCACTCGCCGGTGAGACCGGCCGACGCGTCGGGCGGGGTGCCGCGCCATTCCGCGCCGGTGGCCTTGTGGCCGGTGGTCATGCCCTGTGTCCAGGACGGCAGCCGGGGTTCGCGGGAGGGCGGCTGCTCGGGCCGGGACGGGAACCGCGGTGCCGTGGACGGCCGTTCGGGGACGGGGCGCGGCGGGGCCGGGGCGACCACGGTCGGCACGTACATCGGCGTGGTACGCCCGGCGGTGATGCGTCGGGCGAGTTCGCCGGCGTCCTGCGGGCGCTGCTCGGGCCTTTTGGCGAGCAGGTCGAGGATGATCCGCTCCAGGTACTCGGGGAGATCGGCCCGGTGGGTGCGGGGCGGCTCGGGCACGGTGTCGCGGTGACCGACGAGGATGGCCCACGCGTCGCCGAGGTCGAACGGCGGGGCTCCGGTGGCGATCTCGTAGAGGACGCAGCCGAAGGAGTAGAGGTCGCTGCGCTGGTCGACCTCCGAACCGCCGATCTGCTCCGGCGACATGTAGTGCGGGGTGCCCATCGCGACACCGGTGCCGGTGAGCCGCGAGGTGAATCCGATGTCGTGCCCGAGGCGGGCGATGCCGAAGTCGCAGATCTTCACCGTGCCGTCGGTCAGCCGCATGATGTTCGCGGGCTTCAGGTCACGGTGCACGATGTTCTGCTGGTGGGTGTAGGCGAGCGCGGCGGTCACCTGGTCGGCGATGTCGACGACTTCGTCGACCGCGAGCCGGTGCTGCCGGTTCTCCTCCAGCAGCTGGCCGAGGTTGTGCCCCTCCAGCAGTTCCATGACCAGGTACAGCACACCGTCGGACTCGCCGAAGTCGTGGACGACGGTCACTCCGCGGTGCTGGAGGGCCGCGGCGACCCGGGCCTCGCGCCGGAACCGCTCACGCAGGACGCGGGCGAAGGACGGGTCGTGGTGCGGGCCGAGCGGCTTGAGGCACTTGACGGCCACCTGTCGGCCCAGCGACTCGTCCCGCGCCCGCCACACCTCGCCCATGCCGCCGCGCCCGATCGGGTCGAGGAGCCGGTACCGGCCCTGGATCAGCCTGCTCTCCGCCATCTCGCGCGATCGCCCCCGTCACTGCTTCGGCCCCGGGCCCGCCCCCCGGCCCGCCCCCGTCCAGTATGACGAGCTATCAGCCGACTTTGTACGGCACCGCAGGCGAGCCGGGGCCGAGCCGTGACACGGCCGGGAGAATGTCTTGGGGCGCGAGGTGCCGGCGCGGCCGTGCGGGGACACGGCGCGGCGTGGTGCCCATGACACACAGCGCCGGATCGTGGTGGTGGGCGACGGCACGGGATGACGCGGGACGGCGCGCCCCCGCCGCACGACGCGTGGGCGCACGACGGCAGAGCGGCGCGCACGGCACCTGTCGTGCGCCTTCTTCGCGGTGCGCGCGCCGGGGTGCGGTCGCGGGCGGTGTGGTCGCGGGCGGTGGCGCGGCGGTGGGTGGCGGATCCGGCGGTGGGTGGCGCGTGCGGCAGTGGGTGGCGCGTGCGGTGCCAGGTGTACAGCAACCGCCCGTCCCCCCCATCCGTTTCGTACGGCATCGCGGCTCGGCCCGTCACTCGTACCGGTACTTCAGCGAGTCCGCCTCCGCCTGCTCGATGTCGGCGATCGTCAGCTCCGGCATCCGCAGCTGGGCCAGCGTCACCTCGGCCGAGGCCGGCTGGGCGTCCGCCGACAGCCACTCCTCCGGCTTCCAGGCCCCGCTGCGCAGCAGCGACTTGGGGCAGTGCGGGTAGACCTCCTCGATCCCCAGCACCAGCGCGCTGGCCGGCGGCTTGCCCACGGCGGTCAGCTGCGACAGCAGCTCCGGGCGGGTGGAGACACAGGCCCGGCCGTTCACCCTGAGCGTCGTGGTCCGCCCCGGGACGACGAACAGCAGCCCGGCCCGTCCGGTGGCGACGACGTTCTGCAGGGTGTCCAGACGCTTGTTGCCGGTCGCGTCCGGTATCGCCACCGTCCGTGCGTCCAGGACGGCGACGAACCCGGCGGGGCCGCCGCGCGGGGAAACGTCGCAGTTGCCCTCGGCGTCCGCGCTGGCGACCAGGACCAGCGACGAGCAGCCGATCAGCCGCCGGGTCTGCTCGGTGAGTTCCGCCGTCTGCTTCCGCACGGCCGCGTCGCCGGGGACTGCGTAGACCCGGCGCAACGCCTCCCGATCGGGCACGGCGTCGAGGCGGAGCGAGTCGAACGCACTGGCGGCGAGGGGTGTTGTCATGCCCCCGACCCTAATGGGCCGACCTGCGATCGATCTCGGCGTGTTCGCCTGTGCCGCGGCCGTCCCGACCCCCGCCGTACGCCCTCCGCTCGCCGTTCCGCCATGCCGCGCCCCTGGTCGATGCGCCCGGACCGGTTCTCCCGACGCTCCTCGGCGGCCCGACGGGCTCTGGTGGGCTCTGGCGGGAAGTTCTGAATGGTGGTTCACTTCTTTCATGCCGTACCGCAAGACGCCTTCCGAGATCCGCCGGCTGGAAGCCGCCAGAGAGCACCTGATCGCCTGTGCCACCTCGGTCGTCGCCGAGGTGGGCTGGGCCCAGACGTCGGTGACCGCGGTCGCCGACTCGGCCGGGATCTCGGCCGGCTCGGTGTACCAGCACTTCCCGTCCAAGGCGGCCCTCGCCGTGGAGGTGTTCCGGCGCGCCGCGGGCCGTGAGGTGGAGGTGCTCGGCGAGGTACTGGACGGCGAGGGCGACCCCGTCGAACGGCTCGCCCGCGGGATCGAGGTGTTCGCGCGCCGGGCCCTGGAGAACCGCGGCCTGGCCTACGCCCTGCTCGCCGCCCCGGCCGAGGCGGCGGTGGGCGCCGAGCGCCTGGAATTCCGGCGCCGCTACCGCGCGCTGTTCGCCGAGGTGGTGCGCCAGGGCATGACGGCGGGCCTGCTGCCCGCCCAGAACGGCGAGATCACCGCCGCGGCGCTCACCGGCGCGATCGGCGAGGTGCTCGTGGACCCGCTCGGCGCCCCGGCCGAGCAGACCTCCGGCGAACTCCTGGCGGAACTCACGGCCATGGCCCTGCGGTGCGCGGGCGCGTCCGCCGCCCGGGGCCCGTCCGACGAGCCGTAGAGCCGGGCGCCTCCGCCGCCGGGGTTCCG
Source organism: Streptomyces sp. NPDC021080 (assembly GCF_044333225.1). NCBI lineage: Bacteria > Bacillati > Actinomycetota > Actinomycetes > Kitasatosporales > Streptomycetaceae > Streptomyces > Streptomyces sp. NPDC021080. The sequence goes on from NZ_JBIRQM010000016.1 coordinate 201,946, forward strand.
CCACCGCTTCTCCGCTCCGCCTCGCACTTCCCCGCTCCTCCCTCTGCCCCGCCGACCGCACACCGGAGGTTCCCTCATGACCGCGACCACCACGGCGCACAGCCGTCCCACCGCCGTGACGCACGAAGTGACCAACCAGGCACCGCCGTTGACGGGTCACGACGCCGCGGACGACCCCGTACTGCTCGAAGGCGTGAACCGCGAGGGGGCTTCCTGGCACCTCGACGACCTCCACCGGTTCGGCCGGTACGTCGGCAGCGCGGAGGCGCAGACCTGGGCGGACCAGGCCAACCGCCACGAGCCGGAACTGCGTACCCACGACCGCTACGGCCATCGCGTGGACGAGGTCGAGTTCCACCCCGCGTACCACTCGCTGATGGACGCCTCGGTGAGCGCGGGCCTCGCGGGCGCCGCGTGGGCCGACGACCGCTCCGGCGCCCATGTCGCGCGGGCGGCGGGCTTCATGCTGGCCACGATGCTGGAGCCCGGCCATCTGTGCCCCGTCTCCATGACGTACGCGGTGGTCCCCGCCCTGCGCCACTCCCCCGAGCTGGCCAAGGTCTACGAGCCCCTGCTCACCAGCCGCGTCTACGAACCCGGGCTGCGGACCCCGGCCGAGAAGCCCGGCCTGCTCGCCGGGATGGGCATGACCGAGAAGCAGGGCGGCAGCGACGTACGCGCCAACACCACCACCGCGACCGAGCGGGGCGACGGCACCTGGCGGCTGCGCGGCCACAAGTGGTTCACCAGCGCCCCGATGAACGACCTGTTCCTCGTCCTCGCGCAGGCGCCCGACGGGCTCTCCTGCTTCCTGGTCCCGCGCGTGCTGCCCGACGGCAGCCGCAACACCTTCCGCGTCCAGCGGCTGAAGGACAAACTCGGCAACCGCTCCAACGCCAGCAGCGAGCCCGAGTTCGACGACACCGTGGCCTGGCTCGTCGGCACCGAGGGCAAGGGCGTACGCACCATCATCGAGATGGTGACCATGACCCGCCTGGACTGCGTGCTCGGCTCCGCCGCCGGTACCCGCGCGGCCCTCGCCCAGGCCGCCCATCACGCACGTCACCGCTCCGCGTTCGGCGCCAAGCTGATCGACCAGCCGCTCATGCGCAACGTCCTCGCCGACCTGGCGCTGGAGTCGGAGGCCGCCACCACCCTGGCCCTGCGGCTGGCCGGTGCAGCGGACCGGGCCCGGCGCGGGGACGCCGGGGAGCGCGCCTTCCTGCGGCTGGCCACGGCCGTCGGCAAGTACTGGGTGTGCAAGCGCCAGCCCGCCGCCGTCGCCGAAGCCCTCGAATGCCTCGGCGGCAACGGCTACGACGAGGCGTCCGGCATGCCCCGGCTGTACCGCGAGGCCCCGCTCAACAGCATCTGGGAGGGCTCCGGCAACGTCAGCGCCCTCGACATGCTGCGCGCCCTCACGCGTGAGCCCGACTCGCTGGAGGCGTTCCACGCGGAGATCGAGGCGGCGACCGGCGCCGACCCCCGGTTCGACGCCGCCTGGCGGGAGTTGCGGGGCGAACTCGTCCTCACGGAGGACGCGCCCCTGCGCGCCCGCCGGGTCGCCGAACGCGCCGCCCTCGTCCTCCAGGCATCCCTGCTCGTCCGCCACGCACCGCCCGCCGTGGCCGACGCCTTCTGCGCGTCACGGCTGGCCGGCGATCGCGGTCTGGCCTTCGGAACCCTCCCGCCGGGCACGGACTTCGCGGGGGTGCTGGAACGGCTTCCGGCCTGACGGCCGGCGGACCCGACGACGGGAACGGCCTCCAGGGCCCGACGACGGGAACACGACCGCCCTGGGCAGGAGTGCCACGCCCCGCGCCGGGCGCACCCCGGCGGAGAGCTGCTGTCTCACCGCTCCGGCCCTGCGGTGCCTCTGGCGTCGGGGCCGGTACAGCGGCCCCGGCCGGCGCTTGCTCACCTTGCTCACCAAGGCTGACCGCCGGATGCTGGACCTGAGGAATGCACCCGGGCGGACCGCCCGGGTGAGCCGGGCATGACAGGCGACCCTTTCCGGCTCCGTCGCCTGTCCGCGCGGCTGTGCTCCGAACCGGCGGCCGCGCAGTGCGGCAGGCACCCGTACGGCCCACGCTGCCCTCGCGGCATCGGGCGGAAGCGTCCAGGCTGGTCATGAGCCCACTCGGCGACTCCACGCCGAGGTGAAGGAGCTGATCACCATGACGAACCTGGCGGGATTCCCGGAGCGCCCGGTCCAGGTGAACGCGCGTATCGACTCGCCGCTGTCCCGATGGCTGTGGCTCGTGAAGTGGATCCTCGCCATTCCGCACTACGTGGTGCTGTTCTTCCTCTGGATCGCCTTCACCGTGGTGACCGTGATCGCGTTTTTCGCCATCCTGTTCACCGAGCGCTACCCCCGTGGCTTGTTCGACTTCAACCTGGGTGTGCTGCGCTGGAGTTGGCGGGTCTCGTACTACTCGTACGACGCCCTGGGCACCGACCGGTACCCGCCGTTCAGCCTGGGCGAGGAACCGGATTACCCGGCACGGCTGGACATCGCCTACCCCGAGCGGCTGTCCCGCGGCCTGGTACTGGTCAAGTGGTGGCTCCTGGCCATCCCGCACTACGTGGTCATCGGCTTCTTCCTCGGCGGCGCCCAGTTCGGATGGTGGTCCGGCGGGCTGATCGGCGTGCTGACGATCATCGCGGCCGTGATCCTGGCCTTCACCGAGAAGTATCCGAAGGACCTGTTCGACCTGATCATCGGCCTCAACCGGTGGGTCCTGCGCGTCACCGCCTACGCCACTCTGATGACGGACGCCTACCCGCCGTTCCGCCTGGACCAGGGCGGCTCCGAAACCGTTGCTCCCCGGCAGCGGCCGTGACCACCGCGCTGGTGCCCGCACTCCCCGAGCGGCGGGAACAGCGACGCGACCAGGAACCGGAAGACGACGGGGCCTCTTGGCACCGGCAAGAGATCCCGAGTGCCGACCGAATGTCCGCGTCACGGCCCGCTAACGCCGGACCCGGGGCATCCCCAGGCCGATCCACGAGATGATCTCCCGCTGGATCTCGTTGTTGCCGCCGCCGAAGGTGAAGATCACGGCCGACCGGTAGCCGCGTTCGAGTTCGCCGTGCAGGACGGCGCCGGCGGAGCCCTCCTTGAGGACACCGGGGGCCGCGACGATCTCCATCAGCCAGGCGTACGCGTCCCGGCGCGCCTCGGATCCGTACACCTTGACGGCGGAGGCGTCCTGCGGGGTGAGCGTGCCCTCCTGGACGGCGTTCACCATGCGCCAGTTGAGGAGCTTCATGGCGTCCAGCCGGGTGTGGGTGCGGGCGAGGAGGCGACGCACCCAGGGGAGGTCGACGACACGGCGGCCGTCGGCGAGTTTGGTCTCCATCGCCCAGCGCTGGACGTCGTGCAGGGCGCGCATGGCCATGGTGCCGTGCGCGGCGAGGGTGACGCGCTCGTGGTTGAGCTGGTTGGTGATCAGCCGCCACCCCTTGTTCTCCTCGCCGACCCGGCGCGTGGCGGGGACCTTGATGTTCTCGTAGTAGCTCGCGGTGGTGTCGTGGGAGGCGAGCGTGTTGATGACCGTGCACGAGTAGCCGGGGTCGGCGGTCGGTACGAGCAGCATGGTGATGCCCTTGTGCGGTGGGGCGTCCGGATCGGTGCGGACCGCGAGCCACACCCAGTCGGCCGTGTCGCCGTTGGTCGTCCAGATCTTCTGGCCGTCGACCGTGTAGTGGCCGGTCTCCTCGTCGCCCTCCCGCACGGCCCTGGTCCTGAGCGCGGCGAGGTCCGTCCCGGCGCCGGGTTCGCTGTAGCCGATGGCGAAGTCGATCTCACCGGAGAGGATCTTCGGCAGGAAGTACGCCTTCTGCTCCTCCGTACCGAACCGCATGATCGTCGGTCCTACGGTGTTGAGCGCCATCAGCGGCAGCGGTACCCCGGCCTGGGCCGCCTCGTCGAAGAAGATGAACTGCTCCATCGGGCTCAGCCCCCGCCCGCCGTACTCCTCGGGCCAGCCGACCCCGAGCCAGCCGTCCGCGCCGAGCCGTCGGATCGTCTCGCGGTAGAAGCGCTTCTGCGACGCCGGATCGGCGTAGCGCGCGTAGGCGTTGTCCGGTACCAACTCGGCGAAGTAGAGACGAAGTTCGGTCCGCAACCGCTGCTGCTCCGGCGTGTATTCGAGATGCACGGCGCCTCCTGCCTCCCCGGGCCCGACCTGACGGCGCACACCGTAGAACGTGTTCCAGAAATAGGGAATGCCGATGACACGGACACCGCCGGGACGGATGCCGGGGTCGAGGGGTGCGCAGCGCGAGGTGTGGATCCGGGCGCACGTGAGGGGACGGTGCCCGGTCTCCCGGGCGCCGCCCCCTCACGTGCGGGCCGGTTTCCCGGCCGTCGCGGAATATCGTGGCCCGTACGTTCCCTGTCGCCGTCAGTGGCAGGGGAACCCGAGCAGGTGCCGGGCGTCGTGGACCCATTCGTGGACGTTCTCGCCGGAGACGAGGGAGGTGGCGCCCTGTTCGGCGCCGACGAAGTAGAGCAGGACCAGCATCAGGATGCCGAAGAACGCCGCCCAGGGGGCGATCGCGCCGATCGGCAGCTTGGCGGGAACAGCGGTGGGCGTGGCGGTCGGCTGAACGACGGACTGCGCCATGGGCAGAACCTCCTGGGGAACTCGCGTCCCGTCTCGGTGGTGCACAGGACGACAGCCACGGGTCTGACTTGCCCGCGTCCGTCACCCCTGGCCGGAGTGCCATGTGCCGGGCTTACAGTGGCGCGACCGTGCCGGATTTCCACCGGGCTTCCGTCGAACCGTCGTCAATATCCATGTGACCGTACCGCGAAGCCACCGGCCCGGCCAAGGGCGCACGCCTCCGCGCTCCGTGCGCCCCACGGTTCGTGAATCATGGAGGAGGGACGGCAACGTGCCTGATGGGCCCGGGGGTTCCGCCCCCGATCACGACGCACGACCCGCAACCCACCATGCATGACGCACGACCCACGACGCATGACGCACGACCCACGACGCATAACGCATGACGCACGACGGACGGGCCCGGACCGTGGAGCACGGTCCGGGTCCACGACCCATGAGAGTGATGGCATGACCAGCCGAGTGATCTTGATCTCCGCGGCGATCGGCGAGGCGCTGCGCGAGGCCCGCTTCGACGACGGGAGTCCGGTGGACGCCTCGGGCCTGCGGGCCGCCCGCTCGGCGGCCGACGCGGGCGCCGTTCCGGCGGGCGGGCGCCTGCGGGTCTCCCCCACCGTGCGGTGCCGGCAGACCGCCGAGGCGCTCGGGATCGAGGACACCGTCGAGGCACCGGAGTTGGCGCCGCTCGATGTGGGCCGCTGGCGCGGGGCGACGCTGGCCGAGGTGAGCACGAAGGAGCCGGAGGCGGTGGCGCGCTGGCTCGCCGATCCGACGTCGGCGCCGCACGACGGCGAGTCGGTGCGGGCGTTCTGCGACCGGGTGACGGAACACCTGGACGCGGCGGCCGGTTTCGACGGCCGAACCGTCGCCGTGGTGGAGCCCGAGGTCGTACGGGCCCTGGTGGTACGGGTGTTGGGGGCACCGGAGCAGGCGTTCTGGCGCGTGGACGTGCCGCCGCTCACCGTCACGGAGTTTAGCGGGCGCGCGGGACGCTGGAACGTCCGCGCCGGACGCCCGCTCGTCGGGTCGGCCTGACCCGGACGACCTCGGACCCCGACCCGGGCGACCGGGGCCCGACTCGGGCGTTCGCGGCCCGGAGCTCGCGGCCTCACCGCAGCGTGGCGATGAAGTCCGTGCACGATCGGGCACATTCACGGCACTTCCGTGCGGCGGCTTCCGACCCGGGGCATGCGTCGAAAGCCTCGGCACACTCCAGGCAGACGTCCCGGCACCACTCCAGCCGGGCGCGGAGCTCCCGGTCGCTCAGCCCCGGGTGACGGGACAGCACATGGCAGGTCGCCTCGCAGACCTCCGCGCACAGAACGCCCGAACGCCGCGCGGTCTCCTGCCGTTTCGGCCCGTCCGGATCCATGAGGCTCGCGCGCAGCGTGGAGGTCCTGGCGCATTCGGCACAGGCCCGGGCGCACTCGAAGCGGTCCTCCAAGTACCGGAAGAGCTCCTGCTGTGATGGCGTCGTCGTCACAACAGGCGTGTAGCCGGAAGGAGTCGGTTCAAACAGCGCAAGGCACGGCCTTTACGCGCCGGCGGCCTCCCGGGAGATCTGCTCGAACTGGGCCCCCATGGCCTCGGAGAGCGCCTGCGCCGCCGACAACGGGCGGACCATCACCATGAGTTCGTCGATGCGGCCGTCCTCGTCGAAGTGCAGGAAGTCGCAGCCGTTGATCTCCTTGTCGCCCACCTTGGCCGTGAAGACGAGCGCGTGGTCGCGGCCGTCGGCGCCGTCGATCTCACGGACGTAGCGGAAGTCGCTGAAGACACGCCAGACGCCGCGCAGGATGGCGGCGGTGATCGGCTTGCCCGGGTACGGCTTGAAGGCGACCGGGCTGGTGAACACGACGTCGTCGGCCAGCAGCTCCTCGACCGCGGCGAGGTCTCCGGCCTCCACGGCCTTGCGGAAGGAGTTCATTGCGCCCGCCTCTCTTAGTCAATTAATTGATTAGGTGTGGATGAGATTAGTCCTGTGCGTGCGGGGCGTCTAGCCTTGCGGGATGGCATTGCGCAACGCGGTACTGGCCTCGCTCCTGGAGGGCGAGGCGTCGGGGTACGACCTGGCCAAGGGGTTCGACGCCTCGGTGGCCAACTTCTGGATGGCGACCCCGCAGCAGCTCTACCGGGAACTCGACCGGATGGAGTCCGAAGGGCTGATCGAGGCCCGGGTCGTCCAGCAGGAGCGCCGGCCCAACAAGCGGGTCTTCTCACTGACCACGGCAGGGCTCGAAGCACTGGCCTCCTTCACCGCGGGGCCCGCGAAGCCCACCGCGATCCGCGACGAGCTGATGGTCAAGGTGTACGCACTCGACATGGGGGACGCCGACGCCGTCCGGACGGCGATCGCCGAGCGCCTGGAGTGGTCGCGCGCCAAGCTGGCGCACTACGAACGGATCGGCGCACGCCTGCTCGACGGGCGCACCGAGGACGAGTACCTGGCCGGGGCGGAGCGCGTCGGCCCGTATCTCACGCTCCTGGGAGGCCGCGCCTTCGAGCAGGCGATCATCGACTGGGCGGAGCGGGCACTGCGGGTCCTGGAACAACGGGCGTCGCTCGCCCGCTGAGGGCGGCCCGCTTCGCCGTAGCCTGGTCGCGAGCCGGATCCGTCCGGATCCGGTCCGGTGCCGAGGAGGCGATCGTGGTGCGTGCGCTCGGTGTCGCTGTCGTGGGGTTCGGCTGGATGGGGCGGGTGCACACGCAGGCGTACGCTCGCGTCCTCCACCACTTCCCGGAACTCGCCCTGCGTCCCGAACCTGTCGTCGTCGCCGACGAGGTGCCCGGCCGGGCCGAGAAGGCCGCCGCGCGGTACGGCTTCGCCACCGCCGTCCGGGACTGGCGGGAGATCGCCGCCGATCCGCGCGTCGAGGCCGTGAGCATCACCGCGCCGAACTTCCTGCACCGTGAGATCGGCGTGGCCATGGCCGCGGCCGGCAAGCACATCTGGATCGAGAAGCCGGTGGGACTGACCGCCGACGACGCCCGGGCGGTGTCGGGCGCGGTGGCCGAGGCCGGAGTCCGGGGCACGGTCGGCTTCAACTACCGGGGCGCACCGGCGGTCGTGGCGGCCCGCGAGCTGATCGCCTCCGGCGGCATCGGCGAGGTGACGCACGTACGCATCCGCCTCTTCAGCGACTACGCGGCCCATCCGGAGGGTGCGCTGACGTGGCGCTACGAGCGGGAGCGGGGCGGCAGCGGCGTCCTCGGCGACCTGGCCTCGCACGGCGTCGACCTGGCCCGTTTCCTGGTGGGCGAGATCGAGGCGCTGGCGGCGGACACCGCGGTCTTCGTACCGCTGCGGCCCCGGCCGGCAGGCGCGACCGCGGGCCACACGCGCGCGGCGGGCGGCGAGCCGGCGCCCGTGGAGAACGAGGACTACGTCAACTGCCTGCTGCGCTTCGCCTCCGGTGCGCGCGGCGTCCTGGAGGCGTGCCGCGTCTCGGTGGGCGAGCAGAACAGCTACGGGTTCGAGGTCCACGGAACCAGGGGCGCGCTGTTCTGGGACTTCCGCCGGATGGGCGAACTCGGCGTCAGCCGGGGCACCACGTACCAGGACCAGCCGGTCGGCACCGTGTACGTAGGTCCGGGTGCCGGGGACTACGCGTCCTTCCAGCCCGGCGCGGCGAACAGCATGGGCTACGACGACCTCAAGGTCATCGAGGCGCACGCCTTCCTGCGCTCCATCGCCGACGACAGGCCCTACGGCGCCACACTGGTGGACGCGGTCCGCAGCGCGACGGCACTGGACGCGATGACACGCTCGGCGGAGTCGGGGGCGTGGGTGACGCTGGAGGCGTAGCCCTCCGAGCGGTCACCGGGTACCGCTGTGCCGACGAGGTCGAGGGCGCGGGCGGCCGGCCCGGACCCGCTGCCCGCCGGCTCAGGGTTCAGGTCACCATGGCGTAGACCGCCAGCCCCAGGAGGATAAGGGCCCAGGCCAGGACGACCGCGCAGGTGAGGCGGAACCGGAATCTGCTCCAGTACTCCGCCCGCCGGCCGTCGGGAGTGTCGGTGCGCCAGACCGACGGGATGTCGACGCCGCCTTCGGCGATGGCCGTCGCGGCCCGTCGCACGTCCCCGGGGTGATAGGAGTAATAGGTCGGCGCCGCCCCGTACGTGCCCCGGCTCTCCCCGCCGTACCGGCGGACGCGGACGTCCGCACGACCGGCGGTGCCCGGCAGCCAGTCCTCACGCACCGGCCACAGCTCGGCGACCTCGCGACTGTCCAGCCAGGGCTCCTCCTCGTGCGCCGACTCGGGTGCTCCCGGATCCGGCGTTCGCGGCATGCTTCCCCCTCGATGCGGCAAGCCCCCAGTACACACCCGCCGCCCCGCATGCCGACAGAGCGCCTGCGGCGCCGCCACACGCGACCGGTGCGGCTCCGGGCCGTCAGGCGGCGCGCGGCACCGACACCCCGTCGAAAGGAAGTCGACCCGGCGCCGACCGGAGAAGAGGCCCTGGGCGCAACACCGACGAGTGCGCCCCGATTCCGGCTGCGTCCGCGCCGCCCCTCCGCCCTGTGGACCTTCACCTCCACCGGCGCCGACTTCGACAACCCCGTCAAGGTAGGGGACTCGGGCACCGGAGACTGGCACTGGGACCGGACCAAAACCACCTGATCCCGCCCCCGTGCTCACGGCACGGCTCCGATCGGGACGGACACGGCCGCGCCCTCGGTGGCGTCGGCGGGCACGTCCGCCTCGGTGTGACGCAGGTCGAGCACGATGAGGACGGCCGCGGCGACGACGAGATAGACGAGCAGGTTGATCAGTGCCTGGCTGGTTCCGTGGCCGTCGAAGTAGATGGTGCGGTGCAGCAGGATGTAGCCGTTGCGGGGCGGCAGATAGGGCCCGATGTCACGCCAGAACGCGGGCAGGTACGGCACCCCGCTCGCACCGCCGGAGGACGGGTTGCCCAGCAGGATGACCACGATGACCGTCACGAGGGTGCCGATGGGCCCCAGCAGCTTCTGCAGGACCGCGGCGACGAAGGCGACCACGGCGACGATCAGTGAGGCGACGGGCCAGGTGATCCAGAACTTGCTGCTGGGGAATCCCTGGAGCCAGTAGCAGACGATCAGGTCGATGACCAGACCGCTGACGACGGCGAACCCGGCGAGCTGGGCGGCTCGCCAGCGGCCGGCCGCCTTGCCGGTGGCGGTCATGAGCAGGGTGGAGGACATGTATCCGCCGATGAGCAGCGGAACGAGCATGAGTGCCTGGACCAGTCCGAACGGGTCCTTGGGCACCAGCGGAAGCGGCGCGTACTGCTCGACCTTCAGTTTCTGCCCGGTGCCGCGGGCCGCCTCCTCGAACCGGACCGCGAGGTCGAGGGGCGCCAGGTCGCTCATGGACGGCACCACGATCAAGGTGTTCGTCCCGCCCGACGAGACCAGTGCACCGAAGATGCGGGCCTGGTCCATGGCGGACTTCGCCGCACTCTCGTCCGGGTACCGAGTGACCTTCAGGGAGATCTTCTTCTGGGCCTCGGTCAGGACGGGCGACGAGCCGACCGCGCCGAACGGCATGTCGGAGGCCTTGGGGGCGTGCCCGGCGCTCATGTAGGTGGTGGCGAACAGGCACTGCATGACGGCGCAGATGCCCAGCGCGACGAGCATCCCGATCGCGGCACGGCGGCGGCCCGGAGCGCTCGCCGCTTCGCCGGGGGGCGACGGGGTCTCCGCACCGCCTGCCGCGGCGGCCGCCCTGGCGGGACGGATGCGGCCGAACCAGGCGATGACGGCCGTTCCGGCAGCGGCGTACAGGAACAGCACGACCAGCGGGGTCGAGATGTCGTTCCCGTCGAAGTAGAGCACGTGGTTGACCAGGGTGACCGCGCTCTGCGGCGGGAGGATCACTCCGATGTTGCGCCAGTAGACCGGCAGCAGGTACGTGCCCAGTCCCCCTGCCGGCGGACCGCCGATGGCGATGAACAGCAGCGCCACCAGGAGCGTGCCCCACTTGCCCACCAGCGCCTGTACCGCGGCGGCCGCCAGCGCCACGGCCGAGGTGATGAGCCAGAAGCACGGCAGCAGGGGCCAGAAGTGGCTGCTGGAGTACGCGCCGATCCCCAGTCCGGCGATCAGATCGGTCAGCAGCGCGCCCACCAGGGCGTACCCGATCAGGATGACCGCCCGCCACGGCGCGGCGGCGACCCCGTGAGCTGCCTTGAAGACGAGGACGGCGGCCAGATAGCCGCCGATCAGCAGGGGCAGCAGCAGCAACGACGTCACCGCGCCGACCGGGTCGCTGGAGGCGAGGGGCGCGACCTGCCGGACGGTGACGGGCCGGTGCAGCTTGTGTGCCGCGGCCACGAACGCCGGCTCCAGCTCGGTCTGGGCGAAGAAGCTCTTGGCCGGGACCACGACCAGGGTGTCGGACGGACCCGTGCTGAGGTACGCGCCGTACAGCTCGCCCCGGTGCGCCGCCTCCATGACCGCCGACGTGTTCGGGTAGGAGATCAGGTCCAGTCCGGCTCGGGAGGCCACCTCGGCGACCACGGGGGAGGGCGGTCCGGAAACGCCGAAGGGCATGTTCCGTGGCACCAGCAGCTGTTGGGCGCTGACCAGGCACAACGCCAGCAAGGCCTGCCCGACGAGCACCACGGCCAACGTGGCGACGATCTTCAGGACGCCACCGCGACCTCCCGCAGCGGGAGCCGCCTGGGCCGGTCGCCTCGCCATCCGGTCCTCCAACAGCGTCTGTAGCCCAACCACCCGCGGCAGTCAGGTCTTCTTCCTCCGGCAATCACCACACGGGCTCGGTCGGGCGGCAACTCGGAAAGCTCCGACGGATGAAGCGGATGCGCCCTGGGCACGCCGTGGTTCGCGTCGGCCCCGCGCGCAGGTGTGAGAGGGCGACCGGCAGGCAGGTGGGTGGGGGGAGAGCACCCGCCATGCGGGTGGAGTTCACGGAACCCTCTCCCGTGGCGGTCGGCCGTCGACGGCCGGGGCCAGCAGGACCAGGGTGTCCCCCGGATCGGAACGCGGTGTGTTGTCCTCGGTGACGGGCTCCAGCCGGTGGCCCGGGCGCACCACGAACAGCAGGTCGCTGTCGGCGGGGACGCCGTCACCGGCTGGGACCGCCACGATGGTGCTGCCTTCCTGGTGTCTGCGGGCGAGTGCGGGGCCCGTCAGGTGCGGCCCGAAGAGGATCTCGCCGCTGCGGTAGGGATCCACCACTCCATGGCTGCCCTGTGCCGCGCCCACGCGCAGGACCGGTCCTTCGACACCGCCGTGCAGAATCGCGGTCGCCAGGGCGTTGAAGTCGTCCTCGTCGGTGAGGAGGAACACGCCGGTGATTCCTTCCAGCTCGGCGCCGGATCCGGTGGCGTTGCCCAGCATGGCGCCCGGCGCGATCTTGAGCCCGGCGTCCTGGATGTGGTCGCGTTGCTCGTCCCGTCCGGCCCACATCAGCACCTCCATCCCGGTGGATCTCAGGGTCGCGCCGAGGTCGAGGACCCAGGGGTCGCCGCCGACCAGAAGAGGGCGTGAACGGGACGGGCGCTTCACCCGCAGCAGCCGGGCCACGGGGGCCGCCGTGAGTCCGTAGAGGGTGACGGTGGCGACGATGACGACGAAGGTCGCCGGAAGGATCTTGGCCGCACCGTCGATGTGATGGGCGACCAGCGCCGATGTGAAGGTGGAGGCGGTGGCGGCTGCGACGATCCCGCGTGGCGCCATCCACCCGATGAAACATCGCTCGCCCCGGGACAGGTCGGTGCCGAAGGTGCACATCGCGACGACGAGGGGCCGGACGACGACGACCAGGAAGGCCGCCAACGCGAGCGCGGGCAGTGCCACATGGTTGAGCGACGCGGGGGTGACCGTTGCCGAGATCGATGTGAAGAGCAGCCCGATGATGAGACTGACCAGCGTCTCGAAGAACTGGCGGCGGACGGGGATGTCGATGCGGGAGATGTTGGCCACCGACAGACCCATCAGCACGGCGGCGATGAGTCCCGAGTCGTCGCGCAGGATGTCGCAGCCGGCCGCCACCCCGATCACGGCGGCCAGTTGGGCCGTGGTGCCGAGCACCTCGCCGGGCCGCACCACATGGAACAGTGCCCACAGCGCGGCCGCCCCGACCACACCTCCGGCCACTCCCGTGCCCACACTGGCCGCGAAGTGTGCGATTCCGCGGGATGCCGTGGGCTGGGTGCTGGCGTCGACGGCGTGGAAGACGACGGCGCCGAGGATGCCGCCGACGGGGTCGATGAGGGACCCTTCCCACACGAGGATGTGCTGGAGGCGGTCCTTGGGGCGGACGATGCTGAGCAGAGGCCCCACCACGGTGGGTCCCGACACCACCAGGACGGCACCCAGCGTGATGGCCGCCTGCTGGGACATGCCGAGCAGCGGAATGGCGAGCGCGGTGCCGAGCAGGCAGGTGGCGGGGACGCCGAGCCAGATCAGGCGGGTGACGACCCTGCGGTTGTGGCCCCTGAACCTGCCCAGGTCCAGGCCGAGGCCGGCGTCGTAGAGGATCACGGCGACGCCCAGGGACACCAGCGGGGAGAAGGCCGCGCCGAGCAGTTGCTGGGGGTTGACGTCGTCGATCAGCGCTCCGGCCGCGAACCCGACCGGGAGCATGACGATCAGTGAGGGGATGCGCAGGACACTGGCCAGCAACTGTGATCCGACGGCGAAGACCATGATCAGGGCCACGCCGGTGAGCACGTCATCCGTCGTCACGAACAGTCCTTCTCTCGGGAAGCCGCCGGAGCAGTGGCGCCGGAGCGGTGGTGCGTCAGGTGGTCGACGCCCGGCTGCGCAGGCCGATCCGCCGCCACACGGCTCGCTGGAACCTGAGCGTCACGACGCCGACGACGATCAGCAGCACGATGTTGAGCAGCAGTTGGAAGAACGAGCCGCGTGCCTCGCTCCAGCTGGAATAGGCGAGGGCCACTCCCATGTCGGCGGCGGCCGGGATGGTGGTGACCGAGATGAAGACGCCGAGCAGGGCACTCGTCCTGGCCTGCGTCAGGGAGACGATCCCGACGATTCCGGCCAGTACCGCGACGACCGCGGAGAAGAAGCCCGGGGTGTCGATCAGCGTGGTGACCGGTCTGATGCCCAGCCCGAAGAGTTTCGGTGTGAGGCCCATGCCTCTGACCGCCCGGGAGAACAGGAACGTCACCAGGACCGCCAGCGTGAATCCGGCGGTCAGGGCGAACAGTCCCTGGCGGACTCTGGCTCCGTTGCGGCGGTCGATGCCCAGCGCGACGCTCGTGATGGCGCCGTACTCGGGCCCCACGACCATCGCCGCGACGATCAGGATCTGCGAGTTGGACAGGATGCCGACCGCCCCGATGACCCCGGCGATCACGAGGTAGAGGTAGAAGCTGGGGACGTAGGTGCCCTCGGCGCGGATGCGTGCTTCGACCTCTTCCCACACCGGGGTGTGGGCCAGCGGCCCCAGCCGGCGCTGTTCGGCCTCGGCGGCCTTGTCGGAGAAGGCCGTGTCGACGGGTTCGATGACGATGGATCCGCGGGAATCGATCTGAAGGGCGCGCAGGCCGCGCAGTACCGTGCTCGCGTCTCCGGCCAGCACGTCGCACTGGATGGCGTCGCCCGCCGGATTGCGGGCCTCGCCGGAGAGCACGAGGTTGAACACACAACGGTCGTCGGACAGCAGCTCGACGGCGTGGGGCGTGAGGTCGGGCGGGCTCACCAGTCGAACGTGGATCAAGTCCAAGGCCAGTCTCCCAGCTCGGCCGGCGGTGGGGCCGGGTGCTGTGGACCATGGCCGGCGTGCACTTTCGGTGATGGATCGAGCACAAAAAGTAGCAGCGATGTCCGGTGATTCACCGTCGTGGCGGTGTGTGGCGACGCCGCGTCCGCGGACGGATAGTGGAAACGGAAGCGCAAAGGGGGGTTGCTCGGGGAGACAGTGGAGTGACCGGATGGACCGCTACCCTCCTATCGCCGACCACGGCCTCGTCGGCGATCTGCAGACCGCTGCGCTCGTCTCCTCCCAGGGCGTGGTCGACTGGTTCGCGGCGCCCCGCTTCGATTCGCCCAGCATCTTCGCCGCCCTGCTCGACCACGACGGCGGCGGGTATTTCCGCATCGCTCCCGAGCATCCCGATCTCACGTGCAAGCAGCTCTACTACCCGGACACGGCGATCCTGGTGACCCGGTTCATGTCGCCGGACGGAGTGGGTGAGGTCGTCGACTTCATGCCTCCCGACCCGACCCGTACACCGACCGACCGCCACCGGCTCTTCCGTCTGGTACGGGCGGTGCGGGGAACCGTCGAGTTCACCCTGGAGTGCCGGCCGCGCTTCGACTACGGCCGCGCCGAGCACCGGCTCGACGTCGACGGGAGCGGTGCCAGGTTCAGCGCGCCGGGCACGGAGGCGTTCCTGCGGGCGACGTTCCCGCTGGAAGCGGACGGCGCGGACGTGCGCGGCACCGTCCGTCTGGACGCGGGGCAGAGCGCCGGCGCGGCGTTCACCGTCTGCGCCCCGGGCGGCGACTCCCCCGAACCCCTCACCATCGACGCCGTCCACACGCAGCTCGACGAGGTCACCCGCTTCTGGCACGCGTGGCTCCGGCAGTCCCGCTACCGGGGCCGCTGGCCGGAGCTGGTGCACCGCTCGGTGATCACCCTGAAACTGCTGACCTACGCGCCGACCGGCGCGCTGGTGGCGGCGGCGACCATGGGCCTGCCCGAGCAGGTGGGCGGGGAACGCAACTGGGACTACCGGTTCACCTGGATCCGCGACGGCTCCCTGTCGGTGCGGGCCATGCTCGACCTCGGCTTCGCCGAGGAGGCCACGGCCTTCGTGCACTGGCTGGTCGAGCGGCTGCGCGAGCGCGAGGGCAAGGAGGACGAACCGCTGCAGACGATGTACCGCATCGACGGCAGCCCCGACCTGCCCGAGGAGAGCCTCGAACACTTCGAGGGCTACCGCGGGTCCGCGCCGGTGCGCATCGGCAACGGCGCCGCCGACCAGCTCCAGCTCGACATCTACGGCGAGGCCGTCTACGCCCTGTCCCAGGGCCGCGAGATCGGGCAGCAGTCCACCTACGAGGGGTGGCAGACCTTCGCCAGGACGCTGGACTGGCTGGCGGAGCACTGGGACCGGCCGGACGAGGGGATCTGGGAGACCCGCGGCGGGCGCCAGGACTTCACCTACAGCCGGGTGATGTGCTGGGCGGCGTTCGACCACGGACTGGCCCTGGCCGACCACTGGCGCAGGCCGGCCGACATCGACACGTGGCGCGCCGCCCGCGACGCCGTCTTCGAACAGATCATGGACCGCGGCTGGAGCGACAAGGAAGGCGCCTTCGTCCAGCACTACGACGGTGACGTGCTGGACGCCTCGCTGCTGCTGATGCCGAGGGTGGGGTTCCTGAGCCCCAGGGATCCGCGGTGGCTGTCCACGCTGGACGCCATGGACCGCACGCTCGTCTCCGACAGCCTCGTCTACCGCTACGACCCCGCCGCGTCCCCGGACGGCCTGCGCGGCTCGGAAGGCACCTTCAGCCTGTGCACCTTCCTGTACGTCGACGCCCTGGCGCGGGCGGGACGGCTGGAGCAGGCCCGGTACACCTTCGAGAAGATGCAGACGTACGCCAACCATGTGGGCCTGTTCTCCGAGGAGATCGGTCCGAGCGGTGAGCAACTGGGCAACTTCCCCCAGGCGTTCACCCACCTGGCACTCATCATGGCCGCGAGCACGCTCGACGACGCACTCGACGCAGAGCACGGGCGCTGAGACGTGGCCACCCGCGACTCCCGCGTGGAGACGCCCCGGCTGACCACGGCCGGGTTCGACGCCCTGTACCGGCGCCTGGCGTCCGGCGCCTCGTGGGCGGCCGGTGCGCGGGGTGCACTGGCCGCGTTGACACCGGACCGGGTGACGGCGGCGGCACAGGAGATACGGACCGGCAGGACGGTCACCCTGGCAGCGCCCGTGGAGACGTCGACGGGTCCCGACAGCCCGGAGCCCGCCCGGCACACGATGCGCGCCTGGTCCGACGCGTCCGACGACCAGGGGCTGCACTTCGCGAGGGACAGCTTCGCGATGAACGTGCACGGGGACACCGACAGCCACCTCGACGCCCTGTGCCACGTGATCTACCGCGGCACCCTGCACGGCGGCGTGGACGCGAGCAGTGTCACGGAGGCCGGCGCGACGGCGCTGACGGTCGGGGCGCTCGCGGACGGGATCGCCGGCCGTGGCGTGCTGCTGGACATCCCCCGGCTGCACGGCGTGCCCTGGCTCGAGCCCGGGGAACACGTGAGCGCCGACGACCTCGCTGCCGCCGAGAAGTCCCAGGGCACCCGGGTCGGTGAGGGCGACCTGCTGTTCGTACGGGTGGGCCACCGAAAGCGCCGGGCCGAGGCGGGTCCCTGGCACACCGCGGAGGCCCGGGCCGGTCTGCACCCGGACGCGCTGGAGTTCCTCGCGGAGCGCCGGGTCGCGGTCCTGGGCGGCGACGGCAACAACGACACCGCGCCCAGTGCGGTCGAAGGCGTCGATTTTCCGGTGCACGTGCTGGCGATGCACGCGATGGGCCTTCACCTGCTCGACTATCTGCAGTTCGAGGATCTGGTGCCGGTCTGCGCGGCCGAGGGGCGCTGGTCGTTCTTCTGCGTCGTGGCCCCGCTGCGGCTGCCGGACGCCACCGGCTCCCCCGTCAACCCGATCGCCGTTCTGTGAGGGGTCCGTATGGGCAACTCCTCTCAGGAACCCGCGATCGTCGTGGTCATGGGGGTGTCGGAGTGCGGGAAGTCCTCGACGGGGATCCTGCTGGCCGAGCGACTCGGGGTGCCCTTCCTGGAGGCGGACGATCTCCACCCGGCGGCGAACCGCGCCAAGATGGCCGCCGGCCGGCCGCTCACCGAGGAGGACCGCGGGCCCTGGCTGGCGGCCATCAGCGAGTGGATCGGGCAGGCGGCGGCGTCCCGGACCGGTGGGGTCGTGGCCTGCTCGGCACTCAGGTACCGGTACCGGCAGATGTTCCGCGGGGCGGGGGCCGGCGTATGGCTGCTGCACCTCTCACTCGACGAGGCGGCGGCCCGCCGGAGGGTTGCGCGGCGCAGCGGACACTTCATGCCCGCCGCCCTGGTGGACTCCCAGTACGCCGAGTTGGAGCCGCTGCGCCCGGACGAGCCGGGTCTGACCGTCGACGCCGAGAACTCCCGTCAGTCGATCGTCGACCGGGCGGAAGCCGCTCTGCACAGCGTCGGGTGAACGGGTGGTATGTGCTGTCAGGAGCAGGGGTGAGCCCTCTCCCCGGCAGCTGTTCGCCAGAGTGCTGGGGGTGGAAGCGCCCGATAAAATCGTATTCGCATTCGTATCCGATCCGATGGGAGCTTTTGAGCGATTCCAGCTGTGGGGGCGATATCCGGACAGAGAAGGCCAACGATTCCACGGACGGGGCGTTTCATGACCGGCGACCAGCACTACGACGTCATTGTCATCGGCACCGGAGCGGGCGGCGGCACCCTCGCACATCGCCTGGCACCCAGCGGCAAACGCGTACTGATCCTCGAACGCGGCGGTTACCTGCCCAGGGAACGGGACAACTGGGACTCCACCGCCGTCTTCGTCCAGGGCCGCTACCGCGCACCGGAGTTCTGGTACGACAAGCACGGCAACGAGTTCCCGCCGGAGGTCAACTACTACGTCGGCGGCAACACCAAGTTCTACGGTGCCGCGCTGTTCCGGCTGCGCCCCGGTGACTTCGGCGAAGTGCGCCACCACGACGGGCTGTCCCCGGCCTGGCCGATCGGCTACGAGGACCTGGAGCCGTACTACACGCAGGCCGAACACCTCTACCGCGTGCACGGCCGGCACGGCGAGGACTTCACCGAGGGCCCGGTCAGCGGCCAGTACGCCTACCCACCGGTCGAGCACGAGCCGCGGATCCAGCAGCTCAGCGACGACCTGGAGAAGCAGGGGCTGCACCCCTTCCACCTGCCGATCGGCGTGAACCTGCTGCAGGACGCCGACGGGCAGGCGACGCACGCGAGTCCCTGCATCCGCTGCGACCGGGTCGACGGATTCCCGTGTCTGCTGGGCGCGAAGTCCGACGCGCAGGTGGTGTGCGTCGACCCCGCGCTCGAACACCCCGACGTCACGATGGTGACCCACGCCGACGTCCGCCGACTGGAGACGGACGAGGCCGGCCGGTCGGTCACCGGTGTGGTCGCCGACCTGGAGGACGGGACCACCGAGACGTTCACCGCGGACATCGTGGTGGTCGCCTGCGGCGCGGTGAACTCCGCGGTGCTGCTGCTGCGTTCGGCCAACGACCGGCACCCCGCGGGCCTGGCCAACAGCTCCGACGTCGTGGGCCGCAACTACATGCGCCACAACAACCTGGCGTTGATGGCCGTGTCGAAGGAGCCGAACCCCACCAAGTTCCAGAAGACCATGGCCCTCAACGACTGGTACTTCGGCGCGGACGACTGGGAGTTCCCGCTCGGCGGCATCCAGATGCTCGGCAAGTCGGACGCCGACCAGATCCACGGCGAGGCGCCGCGCTGGGCCGGCAAGGTCTCCCCCGACATGCCGTTCGAGGTCCTCGCCCACCACGCCGTCGACTTCTGGCTGTGCGGGGAGGACCTGCCCCTGCCCGAGAGCCGGGTCACCCTCGACAAGGACGGCGGCATCCACCTCGCCCTGGACGAGAAGAACAACATCGCCGGCCTGAAACGGCTCCAGCACAAGTTGCAGGGAATGCTGGGGCAGTTGGGGATGCATCCGCACCGGCTGCTGAACCACAGCATCTATCTGCACAAGGGGATGCCGATCGGGGCGACGGCCCACCAGGCCGGCACGGTGCGCTTCGGAACGGACCCCGCGAGCTCGGCCCTGGACGTCAACTGCAAGGCCCACGACCTGGACAACCTCTACGTCGTGGACACGTCGTTCTTCCCCAGCATCGGCGCGGTCAACCCCTCGCTGACCGCCATCGCCAACGCCCTGCGCGTCGGCGACCATCTGATCGAACGGCTGGGCTGAGCGCGACGGGCCGACCCGCGCCCGACGTTCCGCGGCGCGGGCCGGCTCCTCCTCAGACGTTGTCCCCGGGAAGCTCCGCGGCCCGTGTGTCGGAGTCGGTCAGCGGTTCCAACTCGCTCTGTGTGTCGAGCCAGTAGACGAGAACCAGCCCTGGGCCCACCAGAACCAGCGCGACGATCGTCACGATGCCCAGCCAGCGCAGCGTGTGCGCGGCGCCGGCCCCCTCGGCCACCGTCAGCGTGGTCGGCAGCAGATAGGGGCGCTGGGCGAAACCCCAGGCCACGATGGCCAGGGCCACGGTGGCGACCGCGGTGTGCCGTGACCAGCGGTGGACGCGCACCAGCAGGAGCACCACCGTCAGCACGCCGGAACACGCTGCCAGGATCACCATCAGCAGGCCCAGACCCCGCGTCATCCCGTGCCAGACGTAGGTGGCGTCGTGGTGGGTGACCGGCAGGGCGATCACGGCCAGGACCACCACCGCGCCGAAGGCGAGCAGGGCTCGCAGCCGGAAGTAGTCGACGAGGTCGTCCGCGCCGAACCGGCGGGCGTCCGCGACCAGGAAGACGGCACCGAGGAACGCGGTGGCCGCGACGGCGAGCAGACCCGCGAGGATCGACGTCGGGTTGGCCCAGACGTGCGCGGTGGCGGGCGTGCCCACCGCGACCCTGCCCGAGGCGACACCGCCGAGGACGGAGCCGAGGAAGTACGGCGTGAGGAGCGAGGCGACGGCGAACACCGCCCCGTAGACGCGCCGTCGGGCCAGGCGCCTGCTCGGTTTGCGCAGGGCGAACCCGGCACCGCGCAGCACCGTCCCGACGGCCGCGAGGACGAGCGGCAGCCACAGAGCGGTGAACACGGCCTGGAACATCGTCGGGAAGCCGGTCCACATCAGGACGAGCACGAAGATCAGCCAGACGTTGTTGACCTCCCACACGGGCGCCATGGCGTGGTCGATCAGCCAGCGCGGCCGCTTGCCCCGGTCGGCGCCGCCGGCCAGGAGGTCCCAGAAGCCCGCCCCGTAGTCGGTGCCCCCGCCGCAGGCGTAGGCGGCGATGACCACGACGAGGACCCAGGCGATGACGTCCGCCATCAGTGGTCACCTCCCGGACGACCCTCGGACGGGCCTGATCCCGGGCCGCCGCCCGACGGGGCTCCGGCGGTCGCGGCATCGGCCTTGTGCCGGGGCCCGTACGGGGTGTCGGCCTCGGGGTCGAGGACGGTGGCCGCGCCGGCCGCTGCCTCGTCGGCCACCCGCCACCGGGTGCGCATCTTGAGCACGATCGCCAGGAACGAGCCGAAGACCGCGACGTACACGACGATGACGACGCCCAGCATGGTCCAGATCCCGGCGGCCTTCGTGTGGGTGACGGCCTCGGACACCCGCATGTGGTTGTAGACGATCCAGGGCTGGCGGCCGACTTCCGTGGCGATCCAGCCGCACTCGACGGTCACCAGGCAGGCCACGCCTGCCAGCGAGGCGCAGCGCAGGAACCAGCGGTTGTCGGGCATGTCCCGGTGGCGCCACCAGAGCCACGCGTACCACAGGGCCAGCAGGATCAGCACGCTGCCGATGGTCGCCATGAGGTCGAAGCAGAAGTGCACGAGCGTCGCCTCGGCCGCGGTCGGCCGGTTCTCCGCCGGTACCGAGGTCAGTCCCGTCACCTTGGTGTCGGGTCTGAACCCGGCCAGGATCGAGTCCAGTTGCGGGATCTTGATGCCGCCGGAGACGGACCCGTCGGAGTGCAGCCGGCCGAAGACGTACTCGGGCACGTGCGTGTCGGTCTTCCAGACGATCTCCAGGGCCGCGAACTTCACCGGCTGCTTGTGGAACACCGAGCGGGCGGCGGAGTCCCCGAGGAAGAACTGGATCGGCGTCAGGATCGCGGCGACGGTGAACGGCACCATGAAGCCCAGCTTGTGGTAGCGGTCGCGGCGGCCCCGCAGCCAGCCGACCGCGTACACACCCGCGACCACGTAAGCGGCCGTCAGGAACATCGCCACCACGAAGTGCCAGTACTCGGTGCCGAAGATCGGTGTGAAGACGGCCTTCCGCACGTCGACGTTCGTCGGATTGCCCTGGGCGTCGAGGCTGAACCCCTGCGGTGTGTTCATCCACGAGTTGGCGGCGATGATCCCGAACGCCCCCATCAGGGCGGCCAGCGGCAGCGGCACGGCCAGCCAGAAGTGGGTCCACGGCTTGAGGCGGCGCCAGCCGTAGAGGTAGATGGCGATCATGATGGCCTCGAGGAAGAACGCCCACGCCTCCACGCCGAAGCCCAGGCCGAACACATCGCCCCAGCGCCCCATCATGCCCGGCCACAACAGGCCGAACTCGAAGGACAGCACGGTGCCCGTGACGACGCCGATGGCGAACTGCACCGCCATCACCGCCGACCAGCGCCGGGCGAGCTGCATCGCCACCGGATCGTCGCGGCGCAGGCCCCGGTAGTGCATGACCAGGGTGATGAAGGGCAGCGCCACCCCGAAGGGGACGAGCAGGATGTGCGAGGCCAGGGTGAAGGCCATCAACTCACGGGAAGGCAGGAGCTGGGCCGGTGTGCCGGCGGCCAGGTGCACTGCTGTGCTGAGCATAGGTGCCTCGGTGATCTTCACCCGCCGAGGCGGGGAACGCAGGGACAAGACGATGACGGCGAAGAGGCTCCCGGCCCGGTCAGGGCCCGCGCAGCGTCGTGGTGACTGCGTGCCGCTCGGTGGGCCCGGTGCCGGGCAGGGTGAAGGCCCGCTCGCGTCGCGCGCCGGAGGCGAAGACGACGGACCAGCTCAGGACCGCGCCCAGCCTGCTGCGGAACCCCGTCAGGAAGGCGATGTGGATGAACAGCCACGCCAGCCAGCCGCCGACGCCCGACAGGTGCACGGGCCCGGCCTTGACGACGGCCCGTCCGCGCGAGATGTAGGCCGCGCTGCCCAGATCCCTGTACGTGAAGGGCTTCGGCTTCTTCGTCCTGCCCTCCACCGCATGACGCACGGCCCGTCCCGCGTAGGCACCGGACTGCATGGCGACCTCGGCCAGTCCGGGCAGGTGGTCGAGGGCCATCACGTCGCCGACCACACGGATCTCCGGGTGGCCGGGAAGGGTCAGGTCGGGTTCGACGGCGATACGGCCGGCACGGTCCTGCTCCGCACCGGTGGCCCGCGCCAGGGCGGCGGCGACGGGCGGGGCCTCGACCCCGGCCGTCCACAGCACGGTGCGCGCGGGGTGATGCGTGGTCGTGCCGTCCCGCTCCTGCACCGTCAGGCCCTGCTCGTCGAGGTCGGTGACCCGCGTGCCCAGGTGGAGCTCCACACCGAGATCGCCCAGGGCGCGGGCCGCGCGCCCGGCCAGACGGTCCCCGAAGGACGCCAGCACCTGGCCGGAGCCTTCGAAGAGCAGCACCCGGGCCTGGAGCGGATCGATGGTCCGGAACTCCCGGTCGAGGGTGTGGCCGGCGATCTCCCGGATCTGCCCCGCCAGTTCCACCCCCGTCGGCCCGCCTCCGACCAGGGCGAAGGTGAGCCAGTGCCGCCGGTCCCGCGCGTCGGTGGCCGACTCGGCCATCTCGAAGGCGCGGTAGATCCTGCGGCGGATCTCCAGGGCGTCGTCCAGCGTCTTCATGCCCGGCGCGTGCGCCGCGAACTCGTCGTGCCCGAAGTAGGACTGGCGCATACCGACCGCGACGATCAGGTCGTCGTAGGGAACGACGACGCTGCCGCCCTCCGGCCGCCGCGCGTGGACGGCGCGCCCCTTCACGTCCACGTCGGTGGCGTCGGCGAGCAGGCAGCGCACGTTCGCATGACTGCGCAGGACCGCACGCAGCGGTTGCGCGATCTGGCCCTCCGACAGGATCCCGGCCGCGCACTGGTACAACAGCGGCTGGAAGAGGTGATGCGCCCGGCGGTCGATCAGCGTCACCGCGACCGGTGACCGGCGCAGGGCCCGCGCGGCGAACAGCCCGGCGAACCCGCCTCCGATGATCACCACCCGGCGGGGCGTCACATGGTCTTCCACAGGGCCTCAGCCGCCGGTGGCGAAGCCGGGGAAGAGGGTCATCCCGCCGTCGACGTACAAGGTCGTGCCGACCACGTAGTCGAGCAGGTCGGAGACCATCGTGACGACCGCGTTGGCGATGTCCTCGGGGTCGCCGACCCGGCGGTAGGGGATGAGCTTGAGGAGTTCGGCCTCGGCCTCGGGGGTATCCCAGGCGGCCGTGTTGATCGGGGTGCGGATGGCGCCGGGCCCGACCGCATTCACACGGATGTGGTGCGGGGCGAGCTCCTGGGCCAGGGTCTGCATCATCATGCCGACGCCGCCCTTGGAGGAGGCGTAGTTCACATGGCCCGACCACGGGACGATCTGGTGGACCGAGCTCATGCAGACGATCTTGCCCGCCGAGCGGGACACCTCCGGGACGACACCGCGCCGCATGAACTCCTTGGCGGCTTCCCGCGCGCACAGGAACTGGCCCGTCAGGTTGACGTCGATGACCTTCTGCCACTGGGCCAGCGTCATGTCCACGAGCGAGGAGTCCCGCTGGAGGCCGGCGTTGGCCACCATGATGTCGATGGTCCCGAACTCCCGCACCATCCGCGCGACCATCTCGACGACCTGGTCCTCGTCGGACACGTCGGCCTCGTGGGCATAGGCGTCGACCCCGAAGCCCTTGATCTGGTCCACGACCTTCTCGGCCTCGTCGGCTCCGACGACGTAGTTGACCACGACGTCCGCCCCGGCCCGGCCCAGGGCGATGGCGGTCGCCTTGCCGATACCCGAGTTCGCGCCGGTCACCAGGGCCTTCTGCCCTCGCAGAAGCCGTGCGATCAGCGGTGCACCGCTTTCCTCGGCATTTCCTGCCACCACGATCCTCCTCGCTCGATGCCCACCCGCACCCGCCCCCACCGGCCGGCGGGAAGACCTCGCGGAAGACGCCAGAATTCGGTGGCCAGCAAAATGCATCGGCGACGCGGGCGGCAGCCCGACGCGCAGGCAGGCCCCGCTTCGACCGCCGACGTCACTCCGGTGGCTCATGCGGATCGAGAGGACGCGAGCGAACCCCCGGTGCCTGGCCGGGCACCGGGGGTTCGTCGGAGATCCACGGAGAAGACCAGGGCCCGGGGCTCACCGGCGTCGGCAGCCTGTCGAGCCGACCGTCACGCGGTTGCGAAGGACTTCTTCCGGCCATGCCACGCATGCCTCCCCGCGTCATCCGCGGGACCAGCGGCCGGGCGGCGCCGATCACGACGCCCCGCACATGGCCAGGGCGGTTCGCGCCAGGCCGCGCAGCCAGGCGTGGGCGGGGTCGGTGTCGTAACGCTGATGCCACGACAGGTACACCGGCGCCGACGGCAGTTCGAGCGGCAGGGGGAGGACGACCAGGCCGAGGTCGGCGACCGCGGAGCGCGTGGTGGCTTCGGGGACGCTGATCAGGAGGTCGGAGCCGCGCGCGAACTCCAACGCGGCCGCTTCCGTGGGCGCGGTCGCCACCACACGGCGGGTGAGGCCGAGCCGTGCGAGGGCGTCGTCGAGGGCGTTGCCGAGGTTTCCACGTCGCGAGACGGTGATGTGCTCGGCGGCGGCGTACTGCTGTGCCGTGAGGGTCCCGACGCGGGTGAGGGGGTGCCCCCGCCTCACGACGACGACGAGACGGGTCTCGCCCACGTTCTCGGCACGGATGTCCGGCGCGCTCGGACGGTTGGCGTTCGCCTCCAGGTCGACCTCGCCGCGCCGCAGCTCGGGGGTGTCGACGCTCGATTCCGCGACGAAGCGCAAGCGCACGCCGGGAGCCTGCCCGCGAACGGCCGTGAGCAGGGCGGGGCCGCTCAGGGCGACCAGGGAATCGTGCCAGCGGAGGGTGAACGTGCGCTCCAGCGTTGCCAGATCGAGTTCACGGCTCGGTGCCAGCACCCCCTGGACCTGGTGCAGCAGCTCGTGGACCTGTTCCCGGACGGCGATCGCGTACGGCGTCGGGGTCATCGTGCGCCCCGTGCGCACCAGGATCTGATCCCCGGTCACGTGCCGGATCCGGCCCAGACTCCGGCTCATCGCGGGGGCGGTCACATGCAGACGCGCGGCCGCCCCGGCCACGCTTCCCTCCTCCAGCAGCGCGTCGAGGGCGGTGAGCAGATTCAAATCCAATTGCATGCGAGTAATCCTAGGCGTGCTTGACACGCATTTGAAGTTAATGAAGGGGCTCTATAGCTTCGAGGCAAGAGCACAGGACGGAACGCACCGCCCGGCCCGACCAGCCTCGTCGCCCCTCCTCACACGGGAGTACCGCCATGTCCGAAACGCTTCAGACCACCGACGTCACCGCCTCCGACGCCGACCTGCTCAGCGAGACCGCCGCCGTCGTGCGAGCGGCCGGATCGGCGCTGCGCGAGCGCTTCGGCGAGGTGGTCCGCCACCGGACCCGCGAAGAGCTGATGCACGCCCTCGCCGCCAACGACGACACGGCCCTCGCCATCCTGCGCCCCGGCCTCACGCGCCTGCGCCCTGACGCCGGCTGGGTGGAGGACGAACTGGACGGCGGGGCGCTGCCGCCCGGCGAATGGTGGGTCGTGGATCCGGCCGAAGGAAACGTCAACCATCTGCACGCCCTGCCGGAGTGGGCGGTGACCGCCACCCTCGTGCGCGAGAACCAGCCGGTGCTCACCGCGGTTCACCTGCCGCTGACCGGCGAGACCTACACCGCGCTCGCCGGCGCGGGCGCCCACCTCGACGGCCGACCGCTGCAGGTCTCCCGGACCGCGGACCTCGGCCTGAGCATCGTGGCCACCAGCCAGGCCCGGCCGGACGAGGACGAGAAGGTCGTGCGGCGCGTCGGCTCCTCGATCACCGCGATGCTCTTCGACGCGCTCGTCGTCCGCACCTCCGTACCCGCGACCCTGCACCTGCTGAACGTGGCCGCCGGCCGGATCGACGCCTTCTGGCAGTACTCCGGCGCCCGCGCGGACCTGCTGCCCGGGACGCTGCTCGTCACCGAGGCCGGCGGAGAGATCTCCGACGCCGAAGGCCGCCCCTGGACCCCGCGGAGCGAGAGCTTCCTGGCCGCCGCGCCCGGCGTCCACGCCGAGGCCGTCGCCACGCTCTCGCGCTGACCACGCACCACGACCCGCACGCACGAAAGGAACCAGATCACCATGACCACGATCGCAGTTCTCGGAAACGGCCGCGTCGGCGGCAACCTGGCCACAGCCCTCACCCGCGCAGGGCATGAGGTGACCGTGGCGGGCCGCGCTCCGGGCGCCGCCGCCGACGCTGCCCGGACAGCCCGGATCGTCGTCAACGCCACCCCGGGCGTCGGCTCGCTGGAGCGGCTCACCGCCCTGCGCGAGGAACTGCGCGGCAAGATCCTCGTCGACGTCTCCAACGCCACCGTCGACGGCCCCGACGGACTGCCCGCCGCCCTGGTCCACCCCGGCTCCAGCCTCGCCGAGCAACTCCAGGAAGCGCTCCCCGAAACGCGCGTCGTCAAGACGCTCAACACCATGCTCTTCCCGGTGATGACCGCGCCGGCGACCCTCGCCCAGGCGCCCGACGCCTTCCTCTCCGGCGAGGACCCGCAGGCCAAGCAGACCGTCCGCGAACTGCTCGTCGACCTCGGCTGGCGCGAGGAGTGGATCACCGATCTCGGTGGGATCCGGACCGCCCGCGCCACGGAGGCCGCGGTCCTGTTCGTACCGCACGTAATACGGTCCAGCGGATTCGCACCGTTCGCGATCTCGATCGCCCGCTGATCCGCACACGATTCACCGCCCCCGCGGACTCGTATCCGGAACGGATACGACAACGCAGCCGGGGCCCGGGCCGGCCGTTCGGCGTCGGACGGCGCCCCGTGGCCACCTTTCCGGGGCCTTCGGCCTCGCACCAGGGCCCGGTTGGTTGGACCCTCGCCGCTCACGGGCCCGATCGGACGGCAGTTCGGAAGGCTCCGAGGGGCGACAGCGGACGCGCGTCGGGGAACACCGTGGGACCCGGCTTCTCGGTGAGCCGATCGGCGTGGCCCACGCGCGTCGGCGCGGATCGCGCCGGTCCGCGAGTGTTGCGGTCACCCGTTTGGGACCGTGTCACAGGTGTCTCGTAGGCTTCCGGCCATGAACGAGGGGGATTCCGGCAGACGGGTCATAGAGGGGCGCTTCGAGCTGGAGGCGCGGCTCGGTGGCGGTGGCATGGGCACGGTGTGGCGTGCCCGCGATCTGGTCCTTGACCGGGCCGTGGCGCTCAAGGAGGTACGGCCGCCCGATCCGGGTCTTGCCGAGTACGACCCGCAGGGCGCGGCCATGCTCCGGGCCCGAGTGCTGCGCGAGGCACGGGCGCTGGCTCGTGTCGATCACCCCAATGTGGTGACGATCCACCACGTGGTGGACGGCGGGGAGTACGTCTACCCGTGGCTCGTGATGGAACTGGTGACCGGCGGATCACTTCAGGACCGGCTGGAGAAGGGTCCGTTGGCGCCCGCCGACGCCGCCCGGCTGGGTCGCGAGGTGCTGGCCGCACTGCGTGCCGCGCACGATGCCGGCATCCAGCACCGGGACGTGAAACCCGCCAACGTGCTGCTGCGGCCCGACGGACGTCCCGTCCTCACCGACTTCGGCATCGCGACCGTCAGGGACTCGACCGCCCTGACCGCGATCGGATCGATCATCGGCACACCCGACTACATGGCGCCCGAGCGCATCTCCGGCGGCGAGGGCGGCCCGGGCTCCGACCTGTGGTCGCTGGCGATGATGCTGTACGTCGCCGTCGAGGGACATCACCCGCTGCGCAGGGGAACCACCCTCGCCACGCTGGCGGCCATGCTGAGCGAGCAGCTTCCGCCACCCGCCCGAGCCGGAGTCCTGACCGGGTTCCTGAACGCCGTGCTCGTCAAGAACCCGGCCGACCGGGCGGACGCGAAGACCGCGGACCGGCTGCTCGCGGAGGCGATCGAGAGCGGCACCACGGCTCCCGGTGCTCCCGCCGGGGCGGACGGGGCCACGTCGTACAGACTGACCCCTCCGCCGGGCCAGGCGCCCGTGCCCTCCGCACCGGTCGGGTCCGGACCGCCTGCCGGCTTCGGACCGGCCTCGGGCTTCGGGCCGCCTGCCGGCTATGGCCCGGCTTCGGGTTACGGGCCGGCCTCAGGCTTCAACTCGCCGACTCCCTATCCGGCGGGCCCCACACGGCCGACACCGGCACAGCCGGGCACCCCCGCGAAGAGGCGCATCGCGATCGCCTCGTCCGTCGTCGGCACCGTGCTGGCGGGAGTCCTGGTGTGGACCCAACTGCCGGACGCAGGCGACAAGGACAGCGGAAAGCCCTCCGGCTCATCCAGCACGGCCTCCACCAGGACGACGGGCCCCGCTCGCACACCGTCCCGCTCGACCCCGGCGCCCCAGGCCGACGCGAAGACGGATCTGCTCACCCCCGCCGGCATCCGGACGGCGGTGAAGGAGATCAAGGCCGCGACCGGCACGGACCGCGCATGCGACCTCACGGTCTATCCGACATACGTCTCCGCGGACATCATGGTCAAGGGCAGCGACACCAAGTACGACAGCTATACCTACCGCCCGGGCCAGGGCGTCGAGAAGGGCATCATCAGCAGCGCGATCATCGGCGGCAAACGCCCCTTCAGCCTCGACAGCTTCGACTGGGACGTCCTTCCCGCCCTGCTGAAGCGGGCGAAGAAGGACCTGAACGTGGCACGGCCGACCATGCGTTACGTCCTGGTCCTCCCTGCCGACGACACGTTCGACACCCCGCTGGGCCTGGCCGTCTACCTCGCCGACGACCACGTCACCGGCTATCTGAACGCCGACCTGAAGGGCAAGGTCACCCGGGTGATGCCGGCCCAGGACTGAGCGGCCCGTCGGCCGAGACCGACGGCGTGGTCGACGAACGTCGCCCCGGTCCGGGTCCACGGTGAGGTCAGAGCCCCGGGAGTCGGACGTCGCCGAAGGAGCGGAACGTGCGGGGCGTATCGTCGGGATCGGGGAATCGACAAAAGCTATTCGCTTGTCCACCGGGGGCGTCGACACTCCGGACGGAACGAAGGACGGGGGCACCCATGCCAGGTCTGCCGAAGGCATCCGGACCCGGTGGCGCGACGCGGACGCCGCCGCCCGAGCCGGTCCCGTTCGCACCGGGATCCGTCCTGTGGGACCTCGCCGGTGACGTACGGATGCTGTTCGCCCTGCCCGCCGCTCTGGTGCTCCAGGTCGCGCACCCGGCCGTCGGTGCCGGTGTCGACGACCACTCGGTCTTCCGCACCGACCCCTGGGGCCGCGCGCGGCGCTCGCTGCACTCGCTCCAGCTGTGGGTCTACGGCGGCGAGCAGGCCCTGGAGGAGGGTCGCCGGCTGCGGCGGATGCACAAGACGATCTCGGGCACGGACCGTCACGGCCGCGCCTATCACGCCCTGACCCCGGCCTACTACGCCTGGGTCCACGCCACCGCCTACCCGGTCTTCATACGGGCGGCGGACTGTCTCTCCCGCCCCCTGGACGATGACGAGCAGCGCCGCCTCTACGACGAACTCCTCCAACTCGGCGACATTCTCGGCATCCACCGCCGTGACATGCCGCCCACACCGGAGGCGTACTGGCGGTACTTCGATGCGATGGTCCGCGACGAGCTGGAGGCGACGACCGTCGTACGGGAACTCCTCGACCCGCGCCGCCCCGTCGCGCTCCCGGACGGATCGCCCGCCCTGCTCCGCCGCCTCTGGCCCCTGCTGCGCCCGCCGCTGGCGCGGTTGAACGTCTTCGTCACGACCGGCCTGCTTCCGCCCGTGGCACGGGAGCGGCTCGGCCTGGCGTGGAGCGCCCGGGACGAGCGCCGGCTGCGCCGCTTCGGGGCGGTCGTGCGCAGGACCGTCCCGCTGCTCCCGGAGCGGCTGCGTTACCTCCCCCTCGCCTACGCCGCGCGCAGCTCGGCTGCCGTACTCCCTTCCCCGAGAACGCACGCAGCGCGGTGACCTGGATCTTCGGGGCGTCCTGGGCGATGTGGCGTCCCGACTCGATCAGGCCGCTCCCCGGCCGGTCGCCCGCCCGGTCGCGCCGCACGTCGGCCGCCTGACGTCCAGGGCCGCGGTTCTGCATCGCCGGTCGCGACGCCCATGGCCACCGTCCGAGCGCTCCGAGCACAACTGGCCGACGACCCCGCACGGCTCGGACCGTATCGATGCATTCGTCGCGTCATCCATGGCGGCTGCGGTTCCGGATCACCAACAGAGCAACCGCACACCCTCCTCGAGGAGGCACCGGCCATGACCGTCACCACACCGCCGCCGTCACCGACAACGACCACGACCGCCGGTCCTGCCGCCGACCACCGGCTGGCCCTCGATCTGCCCCACGGACTGCACACCCCGCAGATCGCACGGCACCTCACCGCCCAATGGCTGGCCGGCCAGGGTGCTCCCGCCTCCTGCGCATGCGATGTGGTGCTCATCGTCTCCGAACTGGTCACCAACGCCGTACGTCACACCCACCAGCCCTGCACCCTCACCCTCACCCGGCGCGGGAACCGGCTGGACATCGCGGTCGCCGACCACGGCAAAACGCTGCCGCACGCGCTCAGCGCACCCGGCGAGCACGGCGGCTTCGGGCTCGGTCTCATCGAGGGTCTCGGAGGAAGCATCGAGACCGTTCCCGCGCGCAGCGGCAAGACCGTGCACGCGTCCGTCCGTGTCAGCCCACCCAGCCCTGCATCATGCGCGGCGCCCGCCCCGGTTCACCGGCCCAGGACGTCGAGCACCGGATGAACTGTGGTCGCTGACCAAGCTTCAGGCCACCGCCGTGGTCCTCCCACGGTCGGCTCGGGGCCTCTCGCCCCACCTGCTGATCGTCGCCGACATCGGCCACTTCACGCACGGCACCAGAAGCCCGAAAAGGTGGGGGTGCGGGCAGGGGTGATACGGCGGCCCGCACGCCCGGACACCCTGTCTCCAGTTGCCAGTTGCCAGTTGCCAGTTGGCCGGTCGGACCGCGCTGGACGTCCTTCGACATCGCCTTCGACGGCCGTCACTGCTGGGTTCGGGCAGCGTCCTGAGCGAAGCCGGTGAACATGGCGGCGAGGTTCTTGGCGGCACCGTCGGAGAAGATCGTCTGCAGGTTCTCGGCGGAGTCGGCGGCGCTGGCGTGGGCGCCTGCGAACATGGCGGACTCGTAGGCGGCCAGCGCCGCTTCGGTGTCGCCGGGGTGGTCGGCGACGGCGGCGGCCAGGCGGGAGCCGTCGAACATGGCGAGGTTGGCGCCCTCGCCGGCGAAGGGGGACATGACGTGCGCGGCGTCGCCGAGCAGGGTGACTCCGGGGGTGCGGGGCCAGGTCAGGGTGGGCGGCAGGGCGTTGATGCGGCGCGCGATCATGCCGGAGTCGGCGTTGGCGACCAGGGCGCGGAGCTCGGGGGCCCAGCCGTCCAGCAGTTCCAGCGCTGTCCGCTTGGCGATGTCGGGGTCGGGGTCGGTGAAGTCGACGGTGTCGATCCAGTCCTCGTCCGCGCGGTGGCCGAGGTAGTAGTGCAGGCTGCCGTCGCTCTCGCGGTGGCCGAGGATGCCGGTGTCGCCGCCGAGGGCGAAGAGCATGCCCGGGCCCATGACGGCGGCCTCGGCGGGGTGGAGCCGGTCGGCGTCGTGCAGGTCGGCTTCCAGGAAGGAGATGCCGGTGTAGGCGGGCCAGGCGTCGGTCAGCAGCGGGCGGACCTTGGACCAGGCGCCGTCGGCGCCGATGAGCAGGTCGGTGGTGAAGGTCTCGCCGGAGTCGAGGGTGACCTGGTGGCGTCCCTGACCGCCGGGTGCCCGTTCCACCGAGACGGCCTTGCT
This sequence comes from Streptomyces sp. NPDC021080, assembly GCF_044333225.1. Classification (NCBI taxonomy): domain Bacteria; kingdom Bacillati; phylum Actinomycetota; class Actinomycetes; order Kitasatosporales; family Streptomycetaceae; genus Streptomyces; species Streptomyces sp. NPDC021080. The sequence goes on from NZ_JBIRQM010000016.1 coordinate 234,366, forward strand.
GCCCCAGCGGACCGTGGTCCTGGGCAGTGCGTCGAGGAGCAGGTCGCGCAGCCGGCCGCGGTCGATCTCGGGGCGCTGGAAGGATCCGTCGTCGAAGTCCTCGTACAGCACGGTGCCGTCGCGGTCCAGGACTCGGGTGGCCTCCCCTCCGGCATGGGTCAGGGTGCGGAACTCGTCCATCAGGCCGGCGGCCTGCAGCGCGAGCTGGCCGGACTCGGCGTGGATGTCGAGCATCCCGCCCTGGGTGCGCACATGGCGCCCGGCCTCGGCCTCGAAGACGGGAACCTCGATGCCACGGGCGTGGAAGACGGCGGCGGCGGTCAGGCCGCCCAGTCCGCCGCCGACGACGGCGATGGGGTGGTGCGTGGTGGTGTTCATGGGGCTGCTCCGATCGGGTGGGTGGTGAGGCGCCGAACGTGACGCGGGCCGCGCTCAGCGCCGGGTGGTGCGGTAGGTGCGGGCGAGTGGGGCCCAGCTCTCCACGGCGTCCAGGACCTGCTGGAGGTCCTGGCCGTGGCGTCGACGGGGTGACACACTCAGATTAACGAACATGTTCGCCACGAACAAGGTTTTCACGAACATGTTCGTTCCTGGTCGCGGCTGAATTCCGGGGGCAGCAGCGACCCGCGGTACGGCAGTCACCCGCTGCAACGGCGGGAGGCCGTACTGGTAGGTGATCTCACCGAAGGCCGCGTCCGGCATCAGCGCCTGCGGACGGGCCGGCCAGTCGCGGCGGCCGGCCGGAACGCGTGAAACGGCCTCTCGCATGATCGCGACGCCAGGCGGACAGAACGAGCACCGCTTTTGTCACGAGCGCCGTTCGGCTGCTCCCTGGTGTACGAAGCCCTCGCGGGACGTGCGTCAGTCGGCCGCCCGCGCCGAGCCGGGCAGCGGGGTGTGCATCGCGCCGTTGATCAGCATGCGCACGGCCCACGCCTGGCGCTGCGCCGGGGTGCCGGACAGCAGCAGGCTCCCCAGCGCCGCCACCCGCGGGGTCTCGGCGGCGGACGCGTCCTGCACGGCCGAGGTCAGGGAACTCCACTCCTCGTCCGAGCGCGGGGACTCGTCATGGCCGGCGTGCTCGACCACACTCGCCGTCGATACGAGCATCAGCAGGTCCACGCCCCAGGCCGCCTGTCCGTCCTCGACCCCGCCCTCGGCGAGCAGAGCGAGCAGGCCCTCCACCAACGCCAGGTAGTTCGGGCCCGACGGACGCGCGACCAGCGCCGACCGCGCAAGTCCCGGATTGACCGCCAGGACCTCCGCGTAGGAAGCCAGGACCGCGCCGATCCGTTCCTGCCAGTCACCGGCCGCACCCACCGGCGCGAGGTCCACCTCGCCGAGCAGTTCCTCCAGAATCGCCGCGTGCAGCTCCGCCGTGTTCTGCACGTACACGTACAGGGACGCCGGACCGGTGTCGAGCTCCGTGGCCAGACGCCGCATGGTCACCCGCGCCAGACCTTCGGCACGCATCACGCGTACGGCGGTCTCGACGATCCATGCCCTGCTCAGCGCCGGCTTGGCCGGACGCTCCCGCCGGCTCACCGGCTCGCGACGCGTGCTCATAGGCGCAACCTAGCGAATGCGTTCGTAACGAACAAGAAAGGGCCGTCCCGGCCCATTCGGACAGGTCACCCCCCCGTCACCGCCCCCGTCACCGAAGCCCGTGGAACCTGGAGCCGATCCGCTGCCGGAAGGCACACGCGGTGCGAGGGACCGGCGATCCCCTTCGCAGGGGAAGACGCCTCCGTCGATCAGGGTGCCTGTGACCCGTGGCGATGCTCGTTCGTCGTGGCCCCGGACCTTCACGGTCACGCGGAGAGAAGGCCGCGGATCGGGTCGGCACCTCGTGCGTCCCCCCCCCCCCCCCCCCCGGACACCGGTGCCGAACGCGAGGCCCGGAGCGGCTCAAGTAACTTGCCGTTCAGTGCTGTTGTCGGTCGGTCCGGTGACTTTCCCAGGCGTGACGCGTCTGTTGCTGGGGATGTACGTGAGGAGACGCACAGGCCCCGGTCGCACAGTGAGGTGCTGCAGAGATGGACCGCATGTTCCAGCCCCGTTCACGGAGAATCGCCCCGCTCGTCGCCCTGACCGCCGCCTCCTTATTGCTCGCCGCGGGCTGTTCCAGCAGCTCGGGCGGCAAGAAGGCCGAGGAGAGCGGGGACGGCGGCACCGCCGGCAAGGCGAACACACCGCGGATGACGGTCGCCCTGGTCACCCACCAAGCGCCCGGCGACACGTTCTGGGACATCGTCCGCAAGGGCGCCGAGGCGGCGGCCGCCAAGGACAACATCCATCTCCTCTACGCGCACGACCCGAACGCGGGCGAGCAGGCCAACCTCGTGCAGAACGCGATCGACCAGAAGGTCGACGGCATCGCCGTCACCCTGGCCAAGCCCGGTGCCATGAAGGACGTGGTGGGCAAGGCGACTTCGGCCGGCATACCCGTCGTGGGACTCAACTCGGGCCTGAGCGACTGGAAGAAGCTGGGCCTCATGGAGTTCTTCGGCCAGGACGAGACCGTCGCGGGCGAGGCCCTGGGGAAGAAGCTGAACGCGGAAGGGGCCAAGAAGGCCGTCTGTGTCATCCAGGAACAGGGCAACATCGGCCTCACCCAGCGCTGCGACGGCGTGAAGAAGACGTTCGGCGGCACCACGGAGAACCTGTACGTCAACGGCACCGACATGCCGTCCGTGAAGTCGACGATCACCGCAAAGCTCAAGCAGGACCCCGCGATCGACCACGTCGTCGCGCTGGGCGCCCCGTACGCCCTGACCGCGGTGCAGTCGGTGAGCGACGCCGGCAGCAAGGCGAAGATCGCCACCTTCGACCTCAACAAGGAACTCACCGGCGCCATCAGCAAGGGCACCATCCAGTTCGCCGTCGACCAGCAGCCCTACCTCCAGGGCTACTTGGCGATCGACTCGCTGTGGCTCTACAAGAACAACGGCAACTACAGCGGCGGCGGCGAGCAGCCGGTGCTCACCGGCCCCGCGTTCGTGGACAAGAGCAACGTCGACACCGTCGCCGAGTTCGCCGCGAAGGGCACTCGGTGATGAGCGCGGCCGGGCCGACGGCGACCGCGCCGCCGGCCCCCGGCCCCCGGGCGCCCGACGGGCGGACCGCGCGGCGCCCGCCGGCCCTGCGGCTGCTCGCCCGGCCCGAGGTCGGGGTGTTCCTCGGCGCCGCCGCCGTGTTCGTCTTCTTCCTGATCGCGGCGCCTTCGGTGCGCTCCGGCAGTTCGATGGCGACCGTCCTCTACCAGTCGTCGACGATCGGCCTCATGGCCCTGCCCGTGGCCCTGCTGATGATCGGCGGCGAGTTCGACCTGTCCGCCGGGGTCGCGGTGATCACCTCGGCGCTGACGGCGAGCATGCTCAGCTACCAGCTCACCATGAACGTGTGGGCGGGTGTCGTGGTCGCACTCGTCCTCTCGCTCGCGATCGGGGCGTTCAACGGCTGGATGATGGTCCGCACCGGGCTGCCGAGCTTTCTGGTGACCCTGGGGACCTTCCTGATCCTGCAGGGCGTGAACCTCGCCGTCACCAAGCTGGTCACCGACAACGTCGCCACCGACGACATCAGCGACATGGACGGCTTCGGCCAGGCGAAGAAGATCTTCGCCTCGTCGTTCGACGTCGGCGGCGTCCAGGTGAAGATCACGGTCGTGTGGTGGCTCGTCTTCGCGGCGCTCGCCACCTGGGTGCTGCTGCGCACCAAGTACGGCAACTGGGTCTTCGCGGTCGGCGGCGATCAGGACAGCGCCCGCGCGGTCGGCGTACCGGTGACCTTCACCAAGATCACGCTGTTCATGGCGGTCGGCTTCGGCGCCTGGTTCGTCGGCATGCACGAACTGTTCTCGTTCAACACGGTGCAGTCGGGCGAGGGCGTCGGCCAGGAACTCATCTACATCGCCGCGTCGGTGATCGGCGGCTGTCTGCTCACCGGCGGCTACGGTTCGGCGATCGGTCCGGTCTTCGGTGCCTTCATGTTCGGCATGGTGAACCAGGGCATCGTCTACGCCGGCTGGAACCCCGACTGGTTCAAGGCATTCCTCGGCGTGATGCTGCTCGGCGCCACGCTCGTCAATCTGTGGGTCCGCCGCACGGCGACCCGGAGGTGAACCGACCCATGGCAGACAACGGATCCGCAGGCACGGGCGCCCCCGCCCCGGACGCCCCGCCCGGTCACGGCAGCGCCCCGATCGTCGAACTGCGCGGCGCGGGAAAGTCGTACGGCAACATCCGTGCCCTGCACGACGTGTCGCTCGTCGTCCGTCCCGGGCGGGTCACCTGCGTCCTCGGCGACAACGGCGCCGGGAAGTCCACCCTCATCAAAATCATCTCGGGGCTGCACCGGCACAGCGAGGGCGAGTTCCTCGTGGACGGCACGCCGGTGCGCTTCAACACCCCGCGCGAGGCCCTCGCCCGCGGCATCGCCACCGTCTACCAGGATCTCGCGACGGTGCCGCTGATGCCGGTGTGGCGGAATTTCTTCCTCGGCTCCGAGATGACCAAGGGCCCCTGGCCCGTACGCCGCCTCGACATCGCCCGGATGAAGCGGACCGCCGACGACGAACTGCGCGCCATGGGCATCGCCCTCGACGACCTCGACCGGCCGATCGGCACGCTCTCCGGTGGGCAGCGCCAGTCCGTGGCCATCGCCCGCGCCGTGCACTTCGGCGCCCGCGTCCTGATCCTCGACGAGCCGACCGCCGCGCTCGGCGTCAAACAGTCCGGTGTCGTCCTCAAGTACATGGCGGCCGCCCGCGACCGCGGCCTCGGCGTCATCTTCATCACGCACAATCCGCACCACGCCTACATGGTCGGGGACCACTTCAGCGTGCTGCGGCTCGGCACCCTCGAACTCAGCGCCGACCGTGGCGAGGTCGGCCTGGAGGAGCTCACCGACCACATGGCGGGTGGTGTCGAACTCGCAGCGCTCAAGCATGAGTTGGCGCAGGTGAGCGGGGTCGACGTACAGCGGCTCCCGGAAGCGGACGGCCTCGGGTCACCCGCGCCGACCTCCCCCGGAGAGGCTTCCTGACACGCCCGCCCTCGGTCCGGTCGGGGCGGCCGGGCACGGAGCCGGTCACCGGCCGGCGGCCCCGACCTGCCGCGCGGAGCGGCTCTCCCCGGAGGCCGGCCGCCGCGCCCGCCCGAGCGAAACCGGCCGCCCGAACCGGTCACCGGGACCGGTCGCCCGGACACGACAGCCTCCGGGACGAACGCTCCCGGACGGGCAGGCGGTGCCGGGGGTCCCCCGAGCCCGCGGGGTCCGGGCGGCGGGCCGTCCGTCCCCGGATCGTGCTCCTGGACGGGCGACGGTCACGGTGAAGGAGGAACGGTTACGCTGAGATCATGCCGTCCACACGCCGCACCGCGCGCCAGACCGACCTGCTCGAGCGGCTGGTCGCACTGCTGGTGGCGGAGGGCTTCGCGGCGTTCACCCTCGACGAGCTGACCGAGCGGCTGCACTGCTCGAAGACGACGCTGTACCAACTGGCCGGGAGCAAGCAGGAGTTGGTGCGGGAGGCGGTGAAGCAGTACTTCCGGGAGGCCGCCCAGGCCGTCGAGAAGCAGGTGGCCAACACCTCCGCGCCCTCCGAGCGGGTGGTGGCCTATCTGAACGCGGTCGCCGAGCAGCTGCGTCCGCTCTCCCGGCAGTTCCTCGACGACATGGCCCAGTTCGAGCCGGCCCGCGAGGTGTACGAGGCCAACACGCGGCTCGCCGCCGCCAGGATCCGGCTGCTGATCGCGGACGGGGTGGCCGCCGGGGCGTTCCGTGACGTCCACGCCGCGTTCGTGGGCGAGGTGGTGGCCGCGACCATGCAGGAGATCCAGCGCGGCGAGGTCGCCGCGCGCACGGGACTCAGCGACGCGGAGGCCTACGCCGAGCTGGCATCGCTCATCGTGCACGCCGTCTCCCCCTGACCTCCGGCGTCCCGACGCTCCCCCGGGGTTCCCGGGCGGCATCCCGACGTCCCGACGTCCCCGCACCGCGCCACACCGCGACTCCGCCGTTCCGGTTCTTGGCACCCAGCCTCCGGCACCTTTGCACCCGGCACCTCTGCACCCGACGTCGCGAGACACGTCCGTATCGACACCGCGGCGGTCCGCGCGTCCGTATCCGCCCTTTCGCCGGTACCGCGGCACCCCGTCGCCGCGTCCGGTCCCAACCCGCGAGGGCGCCCGGCCCACCGGGACTCCTGCCCGCGAGCCCGGCCGGGGTCCGTAGCCCGCGCGCAGAACACGGACTCCGGTCGACGGCCGGTGGACCCGTCGACGACCGCCATGGCTTGCCGGTACCAAAAACGATACTGTTGTATCGCCTGGCGTATCAATATCGTCCGGCGAACCGCCACCACCGAGGACTGCCATGCCCGCGACCCGCACGCTCCCCACGTCGGAAGCCGTCGACCTGATCGCTCTCACCCGCGAGCTCGCCGAGAAGGAGCTCGCCCCGCGCGTCGCCGAGGCGGAGGCCGAGGCGCGCTTCCCCCGCGAGGTCTTCCGCACGCTCGGACGGGCCGGGCTGCTGAGCCTGCCCTACCCCGAGGAGTTCGGTGGCGGCGACCAGCCCTACGAGGTCTACCTCCAGGCCCTGGAGGAGATCGCGGCCGTATGGGCGAGCGTGGCGGTGGGCGTCTCGGTGCACGCGCTGTCCTGCTTCGCCCTCGCCTCGTTCGGCACCGAGGAGCAGAAGAAGAAGTGGCTCCCCGACATGCTCGGCGGCGAGCTGCTCGGCGCCTACTGCCTGTCCGAGGCCCACGCCGGTTCCGACCCGGGCGCGATGCGCACCCGGGCCGTACGGGAGGGCGACGACTACGTGCTCAACGGCGCGAAGGCGTGGACCACGCACGGCGGGCACGCCGACTTCTACACGGTCATGGCCCGTACGTCCGACGCGGGCTCGCGCGCCATCTCCTGCTTCCTCGTCCCGGCCGACGCGCCCGGCGTGGTGGCCGATCCCCCGGAGCAGAAGATGGGCCTGACCGGGTCCGCCACCGCCACCGTGCGCCTGGAGAACGTGCGCGTCCCCGTGGGCCGCCGGCTCGGCGAGGAGGGCGACGGGCTCAGGATCGCCTTCGCCGGACTGGACTGCGGACGGCTCGGTATCGCCGCGGTGGCCACGGGCCTCGCCCAGGGCGCGCTGGACCACGCACTGCGCTACTCGCGGGAGCGGGAGACGTTCGGCCGGCCCATCATCGAGCACCAGGGACTGGCCTTCGTCCTCGCCGACATGGCCGCGGCCGTGCAGGTCTCCCGTGCCACCACGCTCGCCGCCGCCCGGCTCAAGGACGAGGGGCTGCCGTTCGCGTCCGAGGCGTCGATCGCCAAGCTGATCGCCACCGACAACGCTATGAAGGTCACCACCGACGCGGTCCAGGTGCTGGGCGGCGCCGGGTACACCCGTGATTTCCCGGTCGAGCGCTACATGCGCGAGGCCAAGGTCATGCAGATCTTCGAGGGCACCAACCAGATCCAGCGCCTGATCATCGGCCGCGGTCTGAAGGAGAGCGACCGCGGCAGCCTGCGGGTGCGGAGCGCTGGGAAGTAGCGGGAACCGTTCACCGCGTCGCGGGGAACCGGTGAGCGCGGCATCCGCGCTCACCGGGGAACGGAACCGGGCTCAGGCGCGTGCCGCTCCGCCCGGCGGTCGGCACGCCCGACGGCCTCGTGGCGCCGCCTCCATGACCCGCCGGGCCGCCGCACGGCCGAGCAGCACATGGCTGCGGCCGGCGTCCCGGTGGCGGAACACGAGAGAATCCGACGATGCCCGAACACTTCGATCGCGATAGCTCCCTCGAGGAGCTGGAGGGCCTGCGCTGGCCGGCTCCCCCTACGGACACGACCCCCATGGTCCGGAACGTGTACGAGCTACGGGGTCGGCCGGTCGCAACCCTGGAGCCGCATGAACTGGCCCGGCTGATCGGGCAGGACGTGGGGTTGCCCTGGCTCCTGCCTCCGGCCGTCGAAATCCTGCGGGACACCGCGCCGAAGCAGGCCGAGGGCGGCTGGTTCGACGACGACCTGCTGTACGCGGTCATCACGAGGAAGCCGGAGGTCTGGGCCGGCGTCCCGGAGTCGGCTCGCGAACTGAAGGAGATCGTCGGTGTCCTGACCGACGTCTCGCGTCACGTCCGCCAGGAGATCGACACGTTCCTCTCGGCCCTGCCCGGGGACGATGCCTGACAGCGATGCGTCCCGAACCGGGGCGGCTCACCGGGCGGAAGGGCCCGGGGCTGCTCACCCTCAGGTCCCCCGGTGCGCCCTGCGAGCGCAGGCCCGGCGAGCAAGCCCGGTCGCCGTGACCGCTCCGCTCACTGAGCAAGATCGATTGTCAGTGGTGGATGCGAGAGTAGGGACATCGAATCGGATCGAGGGGGAGCTGCCATGGCCGGAGGCCAGAACTACATCAATCACGTCGCTCTGGTGCTGGACGCCAGTTCGTCCATGTCGCACCTGAGCCGCAAGGTCGTCGAGGTCGCCGACCAGCAGATCGCGTATCTTGCGCGCCGGTCGGGGGAGTTGGACCAGGAGACCCGTGTCACGGTGTACGTCTTCGCGGACAAGGTGGAGTGCGTCATCTATGACAAGGACGTGCTGCGGATGCCGTCGCTGCAGCAGCTGTACCGGGTCGGCGGAATGACGGCTCTGCTGGCAGCCGCGCTGAAGTCACAGCATGAGCTGGCGCAGACGGCCCAACTGTACGGCGACCACAGCTTCCTGACGTTCGTGCTCACGGACGGACAGGAGAACGCGAGCCATCGCTGCCCCGACGCCCCTGCCCGGAATCCGCGTGAACTGGTCAAGGCCGTGGCCGAGATGATCGCGACGCAGGAGGACAACTGGACGCTGGCCGTCCTCGTGCCGGACCAGATGGGCAAACGCGAGGCCATGCAGTGTGGTTTCCCGCGGGACAACATCGCCGTGTGGGACGCCACGAGCACGCAGGGTCTGGAGGAGGCCGGGCAGGTCATCCGGGAGGCCACCGAGAAATTCATGGTGGGCCGCTCCCAGGGCATCCGGGGATCGCGGGCGGTGTTCTCCGTGGGTGCGGAGGCGGTCAACAAGGACACGATCAAGGCGGCCGGGCTCGCCGCGGTGGATCCGTCGGGGTACCGGCTGATCCCGGTGACCCGTGACGCGGCGATACGGGACTGGGTCGTCGAATGCGGGCACACCTACCGTACCGGTGGCGCGTTCTACCAGCTGAGCAAGTCCGAGAAGATCCAGGCACGGAAGCAGATCGCGGTGCTGGAGAAGAAGACGGACCGGGTGTATTCGGGGCCCGAGGCCCGGGCTCTGCTCGGCCTGCCGAACGTGGAGGTGCGCGTGAAGCCCGACCACAACGACGACTTCACGATCTTCGTGCAGAGCACCAGTGTGAACCGGAAGCTCGTACCGAACACGCGACTGCTGCTGATGCTCTGACTCTCCACTCGGGCGGTTCCGGCTCGCCGAAGCCCCGGTAACGGCAGGCAGCGGCCGTATCACCGCAGAGTGATCGACACGGTGTTGCTCCGGTCCCGGGCCGGGGCACCCTGGCCTGACCTGCCGGAACGCCACGGGCCCGGACAGAGCGCCTACGAGCGGCATCGCCGTCGGCAGGCCGACGGCGCCCGGGAGGCCGACAAGGTCCCTCCGCTCGCGTGACCTTCGGTACCGCAAGGTCGATACTGGGGGTGACAGTGTCCCACCGAGCCGCACCATCATCCCACCTGTCTGACAGATCGTCACAAGGGTCGGCGTCGCGGCGGCGTCAGTACCGCCGCAGCCCGACGACGAGCACCGTCGAGCACCAGGATCAAGGACTATCCACACCAGGTTTGACCAGTGAAAACGCAGGTCGGAAACTCGTCTGTTGATCTCGCCGGGAGGTTCCCATGAAGATGCTCATCAACGTCTTCTAGTTTGGCGCGGCCGCAGGTCAGTCCCATGCTGAGAGGCCCTTGGTCAGCAAACTCCCAGCATGAGTCAGGAGACGTGCACTTGGCGACCCAGCTCGTCCGCGGAATGGGCAGCTTCTTCAAGAGCTGCGCCTGCGCCCGCCAGAACCGTTGCAGCCACCCGTATGCCATTCGCTACCGCGACGCGTCAGGTCGGCAGCGTGAAGAGACCGGCTACTCCACGCAGCAGGCGGCACTCGACCGGCTGACCAAAGTATACGAGGAGAAGCGGTTCACTCCCCGCGCCCAGGCCGAGCTGAAGAGAGAGCTCGGGAAGCAGCGTTTCGGTCAATACGCTGCTTCTTGGCTGACCCGGCAGCGGCATTACGCCCCGGGCAGCACGCGCTCAGTCACCCAGGTCCTCAACAGCCAGGTTCTGCCCGTGCTGGAGTCGCGGCGGATGAACACCTTCACGGCGACGGTGGTCGACGACTTCATCATGTCGATGGAGGAACGTTCGGTCGGTCTTGCGGCTCAGCAGAACGCGTTCGACACCTTGAAGAAGATTCTTCTCGACGCGCGCCGCCGTGGCGGTATCCCCGAGGACCCGTTCGACGGCGTCGTGCCGCCCGAGTACGTCCCGCGGGAGATCACCATCCCCACGCTGGACGAGATACACGCACTCAAGGCCGTCAGCAGCGACGGGCTTCGGATCATCATCGACCTCATGTCGGGCTCCGGGCTCCGTAACGGAGAGGCATTCGCCGCAAATCTGGAGCGGATGGTCGCGGACGACGTCTACCGCATCACCGAACAGATAGAAGGCAAGACGCGCGAACCAGCTCCCCTCAAGCACCGCAAGGTCGGAGAGTTCCGTGAGACTCCGATGCCGGGGACCGTGCGAGAGTCCCTGCTCCGCTACGAGAAGGAGCACGGCGCCGATGTGAACGGATACCTCCTACGAACCCAGCGGTCTCCTTACTGGGCCCATACGACACTCAACTACCAATGGGGCGTTGCCAAGAGACGAGCAGGCATCAACAAGAAGCTGACCACATACTCGCTGCGCCACTTCTTCGCCTCCAACTGCCTGGCCGGGGGCATACCCATCACCGATGTCGCGGAGTGGATGGGGCACAGAAACATCAACATGACCTTCAAGATCTACCGACACCTCATGCCGGCCTCCATCGGCCGTGCCGCAAAGCTTTTGAACGAGGGCTTGTAACGCAAAGGGGGGGCGGGTCACTACCCGCCCCCCCTTTCAGGAGACCTTCTGTTGCTTCGCCCACGCGTCCAGCTCAGCAATGCTGAATCTCAGCTTCCCACCGAAGTAATACCTCGCTACTCCATGGCGCTGGGACTCCCGGTACATCCAGCGTCGGCCTACATTGAGGTACGCGGCCGCTTCGTCGACTCCCAGGTACCGGATCCCTCGCTCACCGCATGCCCCAGTGATTGATTCAGCTCGGCTCATATCGGGGCGACTTCAGCCACGGCCTGCACAATGCACGGTCTTTCTGAGCGTCCATCGGCACCGGGCCTCAGCTCCCGCCGGATGAGCTTCTTCACGTGCGCCTCGGACACCTTGAGAACTTCGGCCAGCCGCAAAACAGGCGTGCCGGACTCGACAGCTCGCCGGATCAGCTCATCCCTCTCGGGTCTGGTGAGATACACGTCCCTTCCGACCAGCGCCGCCTCGACCCTTACAGGATCACATCGCAGCTCGAAGCGGTTCCGCATAACCCCGCGCTCTGCCTCTGTAAAGCCTCCCCGAACACCAACGGCGTCACCACTTTCCAGAGCGGTCTCGAGGCACATCTTCCTGACCGCGCAGGATGAACAGATCTCCTTGGCGAGACGCACGCGCTGTTCGTCCATGAGCGCTCCAGGAAAGAAGAGATCGGGATCCTTGAGCACTTTAACCGCCGCTGCGCATGCCGCCCTTCCCTGCCAGGTTTGATCTCCTCTGACTCGAAGTCTTGGGTGTCCTTCACGCATCGTTGACCGCCTCCGGCTCGGTACCTGTACTGATTCCGTGGTCCGCCATGGGACCAGCTGAGGTACGAGCATCCGTACAAACACCGGTTTCCCTAACCGGCGATCGTCTGCTATGTTGCCCGGCTCGCCCGTTCCGAGGCCCCTACTCCTTCACGTCGCGAAGCAACGCGAGAACTTCGTCGCGGAGCTCGTTCATGGTCTCGTCGGTGGGTCCTTCGGCTGTCAGGCGGACGACGGGATCGATGTTTGAGGGGCGGAGGTTGAACCAGCGTCCGTCGCCGAGCGTTACGGTGAGTCCGTCCAGGTGGGTCGATGACCGCCCGACCAGTGAAGGCCTTCTCGACTGCCGTGAGCGCTGCGGTGGCATCATGCACCGACCGATTGATCTCCCCGGACGAGGTGTAGCGGTGGTAGACGGCGGTCGCCTGAGATACGGACTGGTGGGTACTGCCGAGGGCTGCCAGGACGTGTAGGGCTGCGAGGGGGCCGGAGTCGGCGTGCCAGAAGTCGCCGAAGTAGTAATGCCCGGAAGCCTCTCCGCCGAGAACGGCGCCGTTGGCCTCCATGGCGATCTTGACGAAGGCATGCCCTACGAGCTCGTAACACGATCATGATCGGGCCTTCTTGAGGCGTCGCCAGCAGATGAGGCTGCAGGCGAGGGAGACGAAGGCGTCGTGGAGCTCG
>NZ_JBIRQM010000017.1:0-225888 GCF_044333225.1 Streptomyces sp. NPDC021080
GGAGCAAGTAACTCCCACTCCAGGTCGGTGAGTTCATGGCGGCGTATCACCCGACCATGATCCACCACCTGATGATCTTTGAAGACGGACCCTAGATCTCAGCGGACCCTCGACCGAAGCGCCGGGTTGGTCGACCGGCGTCGACAGCTTCCCGTGATGGACCGGTCTCTATAGAGCTACGGATCAGAAGGTGCCCGTGCCCGTTCGTGAGGGGACCTCGGGGAATCACGGTGCCGAGCGGGCACCACTCGACGCAACGGCCCCGACCCTTTTCACCTGTGCACAATTGCAGTGTGACCGACATCGTTGAAGCCGCCTGGCGCAAGATCCTGGCAACCGCCGGGGATCACACCCGGCCGGGGGGTTCGCCGCTCCTGGGGCCGTTCACCAAGATGGTGCAGGTTGCCTACGCCGAGCCGCAGCTCCGTCAGCTCTGCCCGTGGGCGGGTATGTGGGAGCTGCACTTCAGCAGGTGCACGGGGTTCCGTCCCACCTGGGACATCCCCTACATCGGCACTCTGACGGACGGCCGGTACTACGTCGAGGGACCGCATCGCAGCAGCCCGCGGATCGCCGAAACGGACAGCGCGCAGGCCGCCGTAGCCATGGTCATCGAGCGACTACCACCAGGCTGCGGCCCGGCCTTTGTGGGAACCGCCGAGGAACTGGCGGCTTACGAGACGAAGGCGGACCCGAGTGAGAGCAAGAGTCGATGAGTTCCGCGGGGCCGTCTCTGGGCCGTGCGAGGGTGCTCAACGACGACCGACGCCGACAACCGTCGACGGCTAAGTCGCAGGTCGCAGCGTTGGGCGATGGCGGGGGTGCAGGTCGGAGACCCGGCCCGCACTTCTTCGGCTACTGAGGTGGTCCATGATCGCCTGTTCGGATCCTCCCGGAGGTGACCAGGCGGTGCCTTCGAGCCCTGTCCGGGTGGTGGTTGTCCTGCCCGGTACTCGCCGGCTCGATGAACCGGGCACCGTGCGCTAGTGAGGGGCGGCCAGAGCCTGGAACTTGAGCGCTCCGATCCCCAGGACGATGAGCTGCACCGTGCCGGGGATGTGCCATCGCAGGGCCAGGAGGCCACCACCCGTGACCACGGCGCCACCGGCCAAGTACCACATTGCCTGCCGCGCGAACATCTGCGCCTCGGGTGCGATGCTGCCGTCGTCGGTCCATCCCGCGAGCCCATAACCGAACCACAGGCCGACGATGACCACCACGTCGCAGGCGAGCAGCAGTACACCGACCATCACCTGCGCGCCAACGTACGGCGCACTCCCGCGTTTCATACCCACCCCGACCTTGTTCGCAGTCGCCAGTCTGCCGATCACCCGCAGCCCAGCATGCTGACCCGGTGGGTGCCGTGCATGAGTACACGTACTCAGAAGCGAAGCGGGGCGCTCGGCTCTGCCGCACGATCGAGCGGCGAGTGTCCAACCGCATGACAGCCAACGGACAACGGCGGACGGGTACGAACGCCTATGGACCGTCAGCGCAGATGAGGATTGCACCAACCCAAGCTCGAGTGCTTGCCCAAGTTGCTTCGGGGCGAAGAGGTCGTGGGTTCAAATCCCGTCTCCCCGACACAGGTCAGAGGCCCATTCGCTTGATCGCGAATGGGCCTCTCCGCGTTCTTCACGTCCGACCGGACAGGTGTCGCCCGGGACCGAGACGAGGATGCGGCCGTGCGGAAGCCCGGCCGTGGGCCTCAGCGGGCGAGAGCGGCCTCGCTCGGCGCCCGGTCGTGGGGGTCGGCGGGCAGAGCGCGAAGGATCTCCTCGACGCTCTGCTTGGCGTCGCCGAAGAGCATGCCGCTGTTCTCGCGGAAGAACAGCGGGTTCTGCACACCCGCGTAACCGGAGGCCATGGAGCGCTTGAAGACGACGACGTGCTCCGCCTCCCACACCCGCAGCACCGGCATGCCCGCGATCGGGCTGGCGGGATCCTCCTCCGCCGCCGGGTTGACGGTGTCGTTGGCCCCGATGACCAGGACGACGGAGGTGTCGGCGAGGTCGTCGTTGATCTCGTCCATCTCCAGGACGATGTCGTACGGCACCTTGGCCTCGGCCAGCAGCACGTTCATGTGCCCGGGCAGACGGCCCGCCACGGGGTGGACGCCGAAGCGGACCTCCACGCCGCGCTCCCGCAGTCGGCGCGTGAGCTCGGCGACCGGGTGCTGCGCCTGGGCCACGGCCATGCCGTAGCCGGGGGTGATGACGACGGACCGGGCCTGCGTCAGCAGTTCGGCCACCTCCTGGGCGTGGACCTCGCGGTGCTCGCCCTGTTCCTCGTCCCCGCCCGTGGGAGCCTCGATGCCGAACCCGCCTGCGATGACCGAGAAGAAGGACCGGTTCATCGCCTTGCACATGATGTACGACAGGTAGGCGCCCGAGGACCCGACCAGCGCGCCCGTGACGATCAGCAGGTTGTTGTCGAGCAGGAAGCCCGCCGCCGCGGCGGCCCAGCCGGAGTAGCTGTTGAGCATGGAGACGACGACCGGCATGTCGCCGCCGCCGATCGAGGCGACGAGGTGCCAGCCCAGAACGAGCGCGAGGACCGTCACGGCGATCATCAGGCCGAGGTTCGGGCTGATGGTGAACCAGACCGTCAGCGCCACGAACGCCACCAGCGCCGCGACGTTGAGCGCGTTCTTGCCCGGCAGAACCAGCGGACGGGACTTGATGCGCGCCGACAGCTTGAGGAACGCGACGATCGAGCCCGTGAAGGTGACCGCGCCGATGAAGATGCCGATGAACACCTCGGCGTGGTGGATCCCCAGCAGGTCGGCGGTCACGTGCTTCTGGGCGGCTCCGTGCGCCTCGACCTCCAGGTAGCTGTTCCAGCCGACCAGCACCGCGGCGAGGCCGACGAAGCTGTGCAGCACGGCGATGAGCTCGGGCATCTGGGTCATCTCGACCTGCCGCGCCCGCCAGATGCCGATCGCGGCACCCAGCGCCATCGCGACGAGGATCAATGTGACCGCACCGGCGGTGATGCTCTGTGCCGCCAGCACGACGGTCGCGACCAGGGCGAGGGTCATGCCGGCGATGCCGTACACGACACCGGCACGGGAGGTGCGGTGCTGGGACAGTCCCGCCAGGCTCAGGATGAACAGCAGGGCGGCGACCAGGTCCGCAGCGTGGGACGCTGTAGTTGAAGTCATTGCGGCTCAGCCCTTCGAGAACATGGACAGCATGCGGCGGGTGACGGCGAAGCCGCCGAAAATGTTCACGCTCGTCAGCAGTATCGCCACGAACGAGAGCGTGGTGACGACCGCGCTCTCGTGCCCGATCTGCAGCAGCGCCCCGATCACCACGATCCCGGAGATCGCGTTGGTGACGGACATCAGCGGCGTGTGCAGCGCGTGGTGCACCTTGCCGATCACGTAGTAGCCGATCACCACCGCCAGCGTGAAGACCGTGAAGTTCGCCGCGAGTTGCGCGGGTGCGAAGGCGACCAGGCCGAACATCGCCAGCATGCCGGCGCCGATCAGGGCGAACCGGGCCGACGGGGTGAGCCGCGACTCCTTGGGCTGTGCGGCCTGCGCCGCCGCGGCCGCGGGGGCGGGCTGGGACGCCGCGGCCGAGACGGCCACGGGCGGCGGCGGCCAGGTGACCTCACCCTCGCGCACCACGGTCACCGCCCGCTGGACGACATCGTCGAAGTCGATGACCAGCCGGCCGTCCTTGCCGGGTGTCAGCAGCTTGAGCAGGTTCACCAGGTTGGTGCCGAACAGCTGGGAGGCCTGGGTGGGCAGCCGGGACGCCAGATCGGTGTAACCGATGATGGTGACGTCGTTGTCGGTGACCACGGTGCGGCCCGCGACGGTTCCCGCGACGTTGCCGCCCTGGGAGGCGGCCATGTCGACGATGACGCTGCCCGGCTTCATCGCCGCCACGTCCTCCGCGGTGAGCAGGCGCGGCGCGGGGCGGCCCGGGATCAGGGCGGTCGTGACGACGATGTCCACGTCCTTCGCCTGACCGTGGTACAGCTCGGCCGCGGCCCGGTCGTAGTCGGCGGAGGTCGCCTTGGCGTAACCGTCGGTGCTCTCCTCCTGCTCGACGTTCACCGCGAGGTACTCGCCGCCCAACGACCGCACCTGGTCGGCCACTTCCGGCCGTGGATCGGTGGCCCGGACGATCGCGCCGAGACTGGAGGCGGCACCGATGGCGGCCAGCCCGGCCACACCGGCCCCGGCCACCAGCACCTTCGCCGGCGGGACCTTGCCCGCGGCCGTGACCTGGCCGGTGAAGAAGCGCCCGAACACGTGCGCCGCCTCGATCACGGCCCGGTAGCCGGCGATGTTGGCCATGGAACTGAGCACGTCCATGGACTGCGCCCGCGAGATCCGCGGTACCGCGTCCAGGGCCAGTACGCTGATGGGCCGCCTCGCGAGCTCGGCGAGCAGGTCCGACCGCTGGGCCGGACTGATCAGCCCGATCAGCGTCGCGCCGTCGGGCACGCGCGCGATCTCGCCCGGCGAAGGGGAATTGACCTTCAGCAGGACGTCCGTCCGCCAGGCGTCGCCGATCTGTGCGCCCGCCTCGGCGTAGGCGCTGTCCGTGAAGCCTGACGCCGTGCCGGCGTCCGACTCGACGACGACCTCGTAGCCCAGCCCCACCAATTGGCGCACGGTGGCAGGCGTCGCCGCGACGCGCGTCTCGCCCGGAGTGGACTCGGCGACCACTCCGATGCGCTGGGGCGGATGCTGGGCCGATTCTTGTGCGGGCATGGCGATGTCTCCCTCAGGGGGCACAGAGGTGCTGGCACGAAATGGGTCATCAGGGGGAGAGTCCACGCCCCTTGGACGCAGGAACTTACATGGTGGAGCAGGCTGTTTGGCACAGCACGCAGCCGTGACTTGCTTCACGCAAGGTGTGTTGCCGACAACACGACGACGGCGTTCCGTGATCAGGCGTTCCGAAATGTGTTCCCCACTGTTTCGGTGTCGCGGGAGCGGGTATGAATTGCGGTCGCCGATTCGACCTGTCTCCATTCTGTGAAGTCGGCCTTGTGTGCCCGGACCGGACGGACACGGTCACCTCTTCGCACCCGGTACGGGGCGAAGACTCGGGACGGCTGCCCGGCGCGGTGCTCGTCGGCCTGAAGCGTCCGTCGTCCCCGAGGCTGTGCCTTCGGCCGCACCGGCGGAGCGAGTTCCGCAGGGGTCTTCGGCCGCAGTTCCTCGGCCACTCCGTCGTCCGGCTTGCGGTGCTTGCAAGATATTGCATGTTCAGCAGGGCGGTTCTCGCGCCGGGCCTTCCCTCGGTACCGGTCTCAGGGCTGGCTCAACTTCGCTGTTCCAGCGACTAATTGAGCGAGAAACTCGACGGTGCGCGATCGCTGTGCCGCAACACCGGCATGACCCTGGAAGCTTTTCGATCAATGTGGTTGATTTATTTTTCTGAAACTTGCAGAGGGCGGGCGCGGTGGGCTGCGTCAGCCGCTGCGGGCATGCGGCTGTGACAGGGGGCGGACTCGTGAGGGACCGGATGTCGAGCTGGGCCTGGGGCATGGCGGTGCTTGCCCTCGTAGGCGCGGGGACTGCGGGATGTCAGGCCACCAGGAGCAACGTGGTGCTCGAGGTGCGTACTCCGTCGGCGTTGGCGGACGAACCGGTGCACGCACGGATCAGCGGCCTTTCGTCCGGCGAGGAGGTCACCGTCACCTCGCGGACGGTGGACCGCAAGAGCGTTCCGTGGCACGGGCGGGCCACCTTCCGGGCGAACGCCCACGGCACGGTCGACCTGGACACGGCTCATCCGGTTTCCGGCACCTACCGGCGTCCGGACGGCATGGGCCTGTTCTGGTCGATGGTCCCCACGACCGGAGATCCCGAGGCCACGTCCTTCGTCCCGCCCCGGCACGGCTATCGCGTCACCCTCACCGCCACGGCGCACGGACACCGGCTCGCCTCTCGTACGGTGACCCGCGAATGGCTGGGCGCAGGAGTGACCGGCAGAAAACTCACCGTCGCGGCCGACAAGGTCGCCGGGAGCCTGTACCTGCCTGCCCCTGGGACCCCTCGGCATCCGGCGGTGCTCGTCTTCGGTGGTTCGGAAGGGGGAAACAGCGGTACGCCCGTCGCGGCCCTGCTCGCCTCGCACGGCTACCCGGCTCTGTCGCTGGGCTATTTCGACCTCCCCGGCCTCCCTCACGCCTTGGAGAACATCCCCTTGGAGTACTTCGCCTCCGCTGCCCGGCTGCTGGCCGCACAACCAGGGGTCGACGCACGTCACATCCTGGCGATGGGGTACTCCCGCGGCAGCGAGGCGGCCCTGCTTCTCGCCGACGACTACCCCGACCTCATCCATGGTGCCGTCGTCCATTCCCCCTCGGCTCAGGTCAACAGCGGATTCCCGGACTACGGCACCTTCGCCTGGACGAAGAACGGCAGGCCCGTGCACGAGGGACCCATCCCGCTCGGCCACGTCAGCGGCCCCGTCCTGGCCGTAGCGGGAGCCGGTGACCTGCTCTGGACTTCACCCCGATGGGCCCGGCAGATCGTCCGGGAACTCGACGCCGCCGGCAGCCGGTATCCGCACCGGGCACTGGTCTACCCGGACGCCGGGCACGGTGTCGGTATTTTCCCGTACCTCCCGGCCGGCATCCGTTCGGTTCACCCCGTGACGGGACGGGTGACCGACCTCGGCGGCACGCGCGCGGGCAATGCCGCCGCACGAGAGGCGGGGTGGCTCGAAGTCCTCGGGCTCCTTGCCTCGCTCGACTCCTGAAGAACTGCGCATCCGGCGAAAGGTCGAATGAATGCCGGCCGGGGCAACGGCACCTGCTCACGCCGGGGGCGCCAGGCCGTGCTCTCCTTCACGGCCGCAGGGCAAGCGCCGAGCCGAGTTCCTGCGGGGCGGCGGAGGGCGGTCCCGTCTCCTCGGAACGCTCCGTCAACCTTCAGCGCGCCGTCCTGCCTTGTGGTGACCGGCCGCGTGGCGCCGCTTGCCCGTGTTCGCGATGCAGCACAGTGGGCCGGTGTCTCCTCGCCCGCTGACCTTCCTGCTTCTGACGCTCCTGAGCATCACGGGCTGCACCACGGTGACGCCCGATGCACCGCCGGCCGACGGCCGTCCTGACGTGCGTGCCTCGCTCGCGGCGGACGGCCCGGCCTCGCCGACCCCCGCGGCGCCGGCGCAGACTTCCTCCCGGTCCGTGCTGGTGCAGCCCTCCTCCCGGTCCGTTCTGGTGCGGACCGGGCCCCGGCCGCCGCGGCGTACAGCCAAGACCGGCAAGGTTCCTCGACACCGGGCGGCGGAGCCGGCACGACACGCGCCCGGTGTGATCCCGCCGGGCCACCGCGTGCCGCATCCGCGAGCCGTCCCGCAGCACCGGGAGCCGTCGCGAGCGCACGCGTACGCGAAGCGCCGTCGCCCGCGTCCACAAGCGCCGCGTGTCCGTCCGCAGCCCCTGTCCGGCCAGATGCGTCAGCTCTGCCGCCAAGCGGACGGGGTCGCCTCCTCCGGAATCGTCGACCTGTGCCACCGGACCTGGGGTTAGCGCTTGCGCCGGCCCGCGAAGCGAGCGTGACGGACCGGGCGGCATCGACCGTGGCTGCTCCGATCGTGCGGATCACGGAAGAACTGTGTCGCGCGGGGCCCGCAGGGCATGCCGGTCGCCGATCCGCAGCGGGGTGGCACCTTCGCCGGCCGATTCACCGTTTCGGAACGTGTCGGTGACGGCGCGTCCGGAAGCCTTCGGAGTCGCGTTCCCGCAGGGAGTGACCCATTGTCTCCAGCACGTCCTCCTCGCCCCAGCCCAGTGCGAACGCCCAGGAAACGAAGTCTCCGGCCACCTCGGCCCTGTCGCGGGAGGGGGCGTCCGGCGGCAACGGGGCCACGCGTGTTCCGGCGCCCCGTCGGGTGTGGATCAGGGAAGTCGCCTCCGGCTCGCGGTAGGCGCGGGCCACCGTTCCCGCCGCCAGCCCGAGGTCCACCGCCAGTTGTCGTACGGTCGGCAGTCGTTCACCCTTTCCCGCGTGGTCGTCGTGGCCGGTCTCGTCCTCAGGGGTGGGACCTCTCGCGAGCCGTGACCACGGACAGTGCTGCGGAAAGCCGTACGACCGCGCTCACCCGCGCGGATGGATTCGTGCGTCCGGTGAGTGCAACGCCGCTCGTGGTGGCCGTCGGCGCGTGCGAACGCCGCGAGGCTGTCGCACATGATCACACCATATGTACGACCGGTGCGGATGTGGCGCGGCAGACGCCGCCGGTCCTTCCCGGCCCGGGCCGGAACCGTCGGGGCGGCCGTCCTGGCACTGCTCCTGGCCCTCCCCGGCACCGCGACCGCGGCCCCGGGAGGCCTGGACGCCACCTTCAGCGGTGACGGCAAGGTGCTCACCAGCATCGCCGCCGACGATCACGCCAACGATGTGGCGGTGCAGCCCGACGGGAAGATCGTCTCTGTCGGTGCTTCCGTCGACGACTCGGCGACGGAGAGCGACTTCGCGCTGACCCGCCACAACCCCGACGGCACCCCGGACACCGACTTCGGCACCGGCGGCAGGGTGACGACCGCCGTCAACAACATGGACCCGGCCCCGAACCTCCAGTGGAGCGAGGCACAGGCCGTGGCGCTGCAGAGCGACGGCAAGATCGTCGTGGTGGGCAGCAGCTGGCGGGAGTACGAGGACTGCTGCTGGTTCGTGGTGGCCCGCTACAACCCCGACGGGACCCTGGACAACACCTTCAGCGGCGACGGCCGGGTCTTCGCCGACTTCAACGGGCCGACCGAGGCCCGCGACGTGGCCATCGACTCGCGCGGCAGGATCGTCGCGGCCGGCTACACCGGGGGCCAGATGGCGGTGCTCCGCCTCACGGGCAACGGCACCCCGGACACCACGTTCGGGGGCGACGGCACGGTGACCGCCAATCCGGCGGGGCCGGTCCCACAGGAAGGCGGGGACGGCCGGGCCCTGGCACTGCAGCCCGACGGCAAGATCGTCGTCGGGGGCCAGGTCGGCTCGACCGCCTTCGACTTCGCGCTGATGCGCTTCAATGCCGACGGCAGCGTGGACACGAGCTTCGACGGCGACGGCATCGTCCGCACCGACTTCGGCGACTACGAGTCCGTGGAAGGACTCGCGCTCCAGCCCGACGGAAAGATCGTCGCCGCCGGCGCCAGCGGCACCAGGTTCGCTCTGGCCCGCTACCTCCCCAACGGTGCCCTGGACACGAGCTTCGACGGCGACGGCAAGGTGATCACCCCCGGCGGCGGAGCGGCGGACGTGGCGCTGCAGCCGGGCGACGGCCGGATCGTCATCGCCGGAAGCAATGGACCCGGCGGCGATTTCGCCGTCCTGCGCTACAACCCCGACGGCAGCCAGGACACCGGCTTCGGCACCGGCGGGCTCGCGACCGCGGACTTCGGCGGCACCGACGCCGCGCACGGCATCGCCCTCCAGACGGACGGAAAGACCGTCGCCGTCGGCGCGGGCGGACCGGACAGCGACTTCGCCCTGGCCCGCTTCGAGGGAGGCGGTTCCCCGCCCCCGCCCCCACCGCCCGGTGCGGACCTGGCGGTCACGAAGTCCGGCCCCACCACGGCCAGTATCGGTGACCGGGTCGCCTACACCGTGCAGGTGACCAACAACAGCACCACGACCTCCGCCACCAACGTCTCCCTGTCCGACACGCTCAGCGGTGTCGCCGCCTCCGTCGTCTCGGCGACCCCCGGCTCGGGCACCTGCACGACCACCGCCACCACCGCGAGCTGCTCCCTCGGCACCCTCGCCCCCGGAGCCGTCGCCACGGTGACGGTGGCCGCCGAACCGCGGGCCACCGGCACCCTCACCGACCGGACCACGGCCACGGCCACCCAGACCGACCCGAACTCCGGCAACAACACCGCCACGGCGACCACCACGGTCAACAACGCGCGCGGCTGCACCCGCATCGGCACCAGCGGCAACGACACCATCACCGGCACCGGCGGCAACGACGTGATCTGCGCCCTCGGCGGCGACGACACCGTCAACGCGGGCAACGGGAACGACACTGTCCACGGCGGGTACGGCAACGACCGCATCGACGGCGGTTCCGGCAACGACACCCTCAACGCGGGCCCCGGCAACGACACTCTGCTCGGCAACCTCGGCACCGACAACCTGAACACCGTCGACAACGTGTCCGGCAACGACACCGCCGACGGCGGCCCCAACACCGACACCTGCACGACGGACACGGGCGACATCCGCCGCAACTGCCCCTGAGCCGTGCACCCCCCCCCGCGACACCGGCCCCGTGCAGCGTGCGGGGCCGGTGCGGTGACCGTGGTGTCCAGCGCGGCCAGGGCCCCGGATCGCGCACGGGCGCCCTGCGCGGCGCCCGCCGTGCCCGACCGGCCGACCTCAGGGTGACCAGACGTACGGTGTCGTCGTGGTGACGGCGCGCAGGCCGAGGCGGGTGAGGATCGGGGCGCTGCCGGCAGAGGCGTCGACGTAGAGGTAGGGGATGCCACGGGCGGCGGCGAGCCGGGCCCGGTGGGCGACCATGGCCCGGTAGATGCCCCGACCGCGCCATTCCTCGAGAGTCGAACCGCCCCAGAGGCCGGCGAAGTCGACGCCGTCCTTGAACACCAGCCAGGCGGCACAGACGACTTCGGCGCCCGCCTCGGCGACGAGGACGACGGTGTTCTCCGGGGCGTTCTCGATCCGGGCCGCCAGGTCGTCGGCGAGCCAACTCCAGTCCTCGCCCCAGACGGCGCTCTCCATCGCGGCGATGCGCCGGAGGTCCGAGCCGCCGGTGACACGGCGGAGGGCCACACCGTCGGGCAGGACGGCGTCGGCGGCAAGATCCGCGGACCGTCCGACGAGTACGGTCTCGCTGTCCTCGGCGACGAAACCGGCCGCGCCGAGCCGGTCGGTGAGGTCGGCGGGCAGATCGTGGGCACGCGTCTTCCATTCGACGGCCTCGCCACGAGCGGCGTAGAAGTCACGCTGCCGCGCAATGAGGACGTCCAGTTCCGCCCCGCGCACACCGAGGTCACGCGGGCCCGTGACGAAGCCGCGGTGCCAGCCGACGACACGGGTCAACGGGCCGTCCGTCTCGACGCGGACGCCGCCGCCGGGAGGGGTGACACCACGTAGCTGGGCGTCGTACGCGGCACGGAGATCGATGATCGACTTGTCCTTCACCCGGACACCGTACGGACCGGGTCAAGTGATTTTCCCCGTACGGTGAGTGCCGCGTGTGCTTCGTCTCCCCGCCGCCCTCCTCGGCGGCCGCCTTCCTGCCCATGGCAGGGCGCTCTCCTGACGCTCCTCGAGCGACCTCCGGAAACGGGGAAGGGCGGGGCCGCGCCGGGACGCGGCCCCGCCGGGGACGGGGGAGGGAGGTCAGCGGTCCTGGGCGAGCGCGTACAGCTCGCCCAAGAGGCTTCCCTCGGTGGCGACGAGGGCGTCGAAGGTGCCCTCCTCGCGGATGCGGCCCCGGTCGAGGACGATGACGCGGTCGGCCATCCTCACGTTGTCCAGCCGGTGTGTGACGACCACGGTGATCCGGTCCGGAGCCATCTCGCGCAGCTTGCGGAAGATCAGATGCTCACCGCGGGCGTCCATCTCGCTGGTCGGCTCGTCCAGGACGAGCACGGCCGGCTCCCGGTACATCGCCCGTGCGCACGCCAGGCGCTGCCACTGCCCGCCGGACAGTTCGTGCCCGCCCCACACCGAACGGGCCAGCAGGGTGTCGAGTCGATCCGGGAGCCCGTGGAGGACCTCGGCCATGCCGACGCGTTCCGCCGCGTCCCAGACGCGTTCGTCACCGTGCTCGCGGGGCTGGCCGAGGGTGATGTTCTCCCGGGCCCGCAGCGGCCAGTGCCCGTTCTTCTGGGGAACGAGGCCCACGTGCCGCCAGGCCGATTCGGCGTCGGTGGTGGCGAGGTCCGTGTCGTCCCACCGGACGGTTCCGCCGGTCGGCACGGTCAGCCCGGTGAGCATGCGGATCAGGGTCGACTTGCCGGCGCCGTTCTCGCCGACCAGGGCGACGACCTCGCCGCGGTTGAGGGTGAGGGTGACCGGATGCAGGGCCGGGGCATCCTTGTTCGGGTAGGTGAACTCGGCCTCGCACAGGCGGATCTGCCGCGGCGCCGCGGCCTGGGTGGTGCCGCGCGAGGTGGTCATCGAGCCGACTTCGCCGACGAACGTGTAGTAGTCGCTGAGGTAGAGGCCGTGGTGGAACATCACCGCGCCGTACCGCACGATCGAGTTGAGGGCGCGTCCGGCTGTCTGCGAGGCGACGATCGCGGTGCCGGCGATCGCCGTGGACATGGCTCCCGAGAGGGCGAGCGCGGCCAGCGCCGCCCACATCCCGAGCGTGAACAGGCCCGCCAGGGACGCCGCGAGGAGCGTCACCAGCAGATACGGGCGGGCTCCCTGGAGTTCGCGCCCTTCGACCCGGTCGCACATCGCCCGGTACCAGGAGTGCAGATAAGGGCGCATGGTGTTGGCGCGCAGTTCGTCGGCGAGCTCGGAGGTGGTGAGCCACCAGCGCATCATGCCGCGCACATTGCGGGCGGAGAGGGTGCGGTCGTGGACGCGGTAGTCGATACGCGCGGCGATCACCCCGCCCAGGCCCCGGGGAACGACCGACAGCAGCAGCACGCCCAGGAGCAGGGGATGCAGCGAGGTCAGCACGGTCGCGGCGGACACCAGCTGGACGAAACCGTTGGTGAGCGTCTTGGCGTCGTCCGCCAGGTCCACCGCGCGCAGCGCCCCGATCTCCGCCGCCTGGCTCCGGTCGGTGAACCCCTCGGTGTCGTACGCGGACAGCTCGGCCCTCATGTGGAGGTCGACGAGGGTGAGGTCGGCGGCCGAGGCGATCTTCGGGTTCAGACGGCGGGTGGCCCAGTCCGCGAGGATCCACATCCCGGCGCCCGTCGCCATCGCCACGACCGCGACGGTCAGCGCCGGCCACGCGTGACGAAGTCCGGTGCGGGCGTCGGAGCCGGCGAGGTGGGGCAGCGCCTTGGAGACCGCGGTGAGCATGACGGCGGTGCCGAAGCCGGACAGCACCTGGCACAGGAGGATCGTGATCGTCATGCGCCGGTCGACGGACCAGGCCAGCCGGGCCGACTGCGCGAGTGCCATCGGGATCCGGCGGGCCATGTCCCACAACGTGGCGTCGTCCATGGCCCGGCGGTGTTTGCGCCCGTTGTAGTCGAGCTCGGGGGGAGCCGAGGGCCGAGGGGCCGCCGAGCGTGCCGCGGGAACGGCCGCCGTGTCGCCGGCCGTGGACAGGGCCTCTGGCGCGGTGGCCGCCCGCTGTCGGTTCGTCATGCGGAGTCGCTTCACGCGAACACCCCCGTCATCAGCCGGTGCAGGGTGCGCCGTCCGCGAGCGGCGACGTACGGATCGCCGTGGTCCTCGCCCCGGGTGAGGGCGCTCACCGCGGCCAGCCCGGCCAGGCACTTCAGCACGTGGTGCTCCTGTGGTGTCAGCTCGCGTCCGTACCCGCCGAGACAGGCGGTGCGCAGCCGCGGCCGGTCGGCCCACACGCCACTGGCCAGGGTGACGAAGTCCTGGACGACGGGCGCGAACCGGGACCGCTCGAAGTCGATCCAGGCCGCGTGCCCCGACCAGAGCAGGTTCCTCGGCCGGGCGTCGCCGTGGATGAACCCGAGCGGCAACGGCCCCACCCGACGCAGCTGGTCGGCCAGGCCCCGTACGAGCGAGCGCTCCGCCTCGGTCAGCCGGTCACCGGCCTCGTCCAGATGTCTGTGCACGCCGTGCGCCGCGGTGTCCAGCGCGCCTTCGGCCTCGGCGCGCCAGTGGCCGGTCAGGTCACCGGCCGCGTGCAGCCGGGCCAGGAGCAGACCGCCCTGCCGGTGCGCCTCGTACTCCTCGGCGGCCGTGAGCGGGAGTTCCCCCGCCGGGCGGCCGGGCACGGCGGTCGTCAGCAGTGCCAGGTGCTCGGCGCTGGACGCCCGCAGGTGGGGCGCTCTGCCGGCTCCCAGCGCGGGCGCCGCGTGACGCAGGGCGAACGTCTCCCTCTCGTACGTCCGCGCCGTGGGCGAGACCTTCAGGTAGAACCGGCAGCCGTCGGCGCGTACGAGCTCCCACACCCGGGAGTTCTGCCGCGGGTGGGAGGCGTCCCGGGCCTCGGCGATGCTCCCGGTCTCCCGTTCGGCCCAGCCGCGCAGAGCCGCGGGAAGTGTCTTGGTGTCGCTCATGCCCCCCACCTCGGTGACGGTCGTGATGCCGATGCGAACGGGGCGCGGCGGGCGTCCGCCGGACGCTGGAGCACGACGGGCTTGATGGACAGGGCGGGGGGATTTTCGAACGCGGGGTGGGCGGCGGGAAGAGGACGCACGGGATTCACGGTTTTCTCCTCGGTAGGGATCGGGTGGAGCACCCCGGACAACGTGGCTGATCACGGGGCCGATACGGGGTGGACCGGGCGACAGTTCGAGTACAGGTTCGAGAGGTGGTGCGGCGGGCAAGCGCGGTCGGCGCCGCCGCCCGTTCGATTCACTCGGCCAGGGGACAGCGGCGAAGGCGTGACCCGAGCGGGGGATTGCGTGCGGGTGTCGAGAGCACAGGTCTCCTCGGTGGGGCGTGGCGAAGGCTGCGGGACGGAAGCCTCGGCCACGCCACTGACAACCGCGCGGGCCAGGTGCCGCGATCCGGACAATCCGAGCGGTCCCCCGAAGGTGGGCACCGGTTCTCGAGCGGGCCCGATGGCCTGGGGCGGAGTCGGGAGAAAGGATTCTCGAACCGGTCGACGGATCCCCGGAGTTGAGCGGCCGACGAGATGGCTTGAACTGCCCGGACGGTGACGACGGAAGGGTCGGATTCGGAGTGGCGGACCGCGGTCGGGCGTGACCGGCGGCTACCGTCAGCACCTTCGACGCCGGTCGCCCGTCGCCGTTTGCCGGTCGCTCGTGAGGTCGGAGCTCACGCATGTCGAGCCCCGGTCCGGAGGACCGATACGTTCGACGCCCCGGCCGGGGCCCGTGGCACCGCGCTGTCGTGAGCCGCGGCCCGCGGGAAGGTGACGAAGGAGCGCAGCATGGCCATTCCCGGCCCGCACGTTCACGACGCGGTCACCGCCTGTCTGCGTCGCCATCCGGACGAACGAGAGCTGCTGCAGCGGCTCCTCGACCGCCTCGCGGCCGGCCGTGACGTCACCGACCGCACCGACTCCGACGGCCACGTGACCACCTCGGGTGTAGTCGTCCACGACGACGCCGTCCTGTTCGTGCGCCGAAGCCCGGACGACCGCCGCGGTGGTACCTGGGAGCTCCCCGGCGGCCACCGCGTGCCGGGCGATTCCGTCCTGGACTGCCTCATCCGGGGGCGAGGAGGACACCGGCCTGGCCGTCGCGTCGGTCGATCAGTACCTGGGGCACTTCGACCACACCGACGAACGCGACCGCGTCAGCCGCCGGTTCGTGTTCGCGCTGACTCCCGACAAGCCGGCCCTATCACCCCGACCGGGTACGACCGCCACCAAGCGCAGAGCGCACGGCGTAAGCACCTTGGAAGCCGCGAGTCCGTCATCGGCTCCTCAGGCGGGGCGATCATCCAGTCTGACCGCCCACAACGTCTCGTCGTGGCTGCCGGAGGCATCAAGGCCGAACTCCGCCTCGCCGACCGCCTCGGCGCCCGAGTCGTCGTAAAGGAGCACTCGCAAAGGCGGGTTGAGGAGGAGCTTCTGGCGGCGGATGTCGGCAAGGCTCCTGTTCCGGCAGAGCAGGACACGACCGAGCTCGTCCCGCTGGGCGAAGTCGGCCCAGACGCGGGGCGGAGAGACATCGGCAACGTACGAGAGGATCGCCCCGCCCTCACCGTCCCTGTGGAGCCGCCCGCAGTTGCCACAGATGTACAGCGGCGAGAACGACGCCTCTATGGCGTGTTGTCGCTCCGGGGTGCCGAGATCGGCGGGAGCGGGCCAGGCGATCCGGTCGAACAACTCGTCAGGGACGATCCGGAACTGCTGACCCGGGTTGTGAGAACCGCTGAAGCTGTTGCCGCATCCACACTTGAAGCCACCCATGTCCGCCCTCCCTTCCAAGCGTTTCTACCAGGCGCTCGTGCGACGGGAGCAGCGGGGTCGATGAGGCGTGACCGCCGGGCAGGCGCGTGTCTCCCTCGCCCAGTGCCGGACGTCAACGCGTCAACGTCGCTTCGTGGCCGGCCTCATGAATGTCCGCTTTTCGCGACCTCGTAGTAGTCAGCCGGCGCGAGGTCCAGTTGGAATACCATGCCGTACCGCTTGCGGACGGCGGCAACCGATGTGGAGCGGGGCTCCATCACGCATCTGGTCACCGGCGGATCGGGGTGCGCGCAGGGGGCAGGCTCGGCGATCGTGACGTGAGAGCGCCCGTCATGTCTTACGGGGTCCCAGTACAGGGTCTGGCCCGGGCCGCCGGTCAGCAGTGTCGGCTCGTCGGCATCGGCGCCGATCGGGTTCGGTCCTTTCCCCCGGTAGTAGGCGATGAGGTGATCACGGTAATAGTCATGACCGAAGGCCACGTGGGAGTCGGTCATGTCTCCTTTGTCGAGGATGCTGTCCAGCGTGTCTCCCATTCGCTTCGGATCCGCACCGAAGTAGGCCGTCATCCTCAATGAACACTTGATCTTGTACGGGTCGTAGCCGTCCGGGTCGAATAACTGCGTCGCCTGGCCGCCGTGGCAGTCGTCACGGAGCGAGATCAGGCCGAGTTCAAGTCTGGTCTGTTCTGCGTAAGCGCTGACGTCAAATCGGAGGCGTTCCTCCGCGTCCTGCCGCGCTGTCACGGCCTGGGGGCTGTCGGCGAGTCTGCGGACTTCTTCGGGGCTGACGGCCTCGTCCTTGGACGAACAGCCGGAGACCGTTACCACCAGGATCCCCAAGAGGCTTCCCAGCAAGGCCTTGCTTCGCCGGCGACTGTGCAACATGGGGCTCCTCTTCCGCGGGATGTCTCCCGCCAGGCTGCAGAAGGCGCCATGCAAACGCATGAGTATCCGTACTCAACAGGGCTGTGTTCTGGACCCGCTGGCACGCGTACCGCCCGCTGCGATCATGCGGTGGCAGCCTTCGGGACGGCACGGTTCCTCGGCCAAGCCGCATCGCCCGATCCTGGACGAGCTCGGCTCGCAAGGGGATCTGGACTGGTCGCGGCGCGCGATCGACCCCTCGGCCAGGCTCGGCCGACACCGCTGGACCGTCGAACGGACGGTGAGCCGGCTCGGCGGCGTCCGCAGACAGGCCGTGCTCGGCCGCCTTCGACTTGGCGATCTTCTTGATCTCCCGGACCCGCACCCGTTCAGCCACGTGATCATCCTGGCGGCCCGTGCCGGGGCGGGCGGTGAGGCGCGATGCCCGGCTCCTACGATTTCAGTCATGGCACGCTTTGAGGATGTGCAGGCCGGTTTCTGGAAGCCCGGCAGCAGCTACGGAGTGCACCGGCCGTTGACCGATGAGGCGGTGCGCGACGCCGAGCGATTGCTCGGTGTCTCGCTTCCGACTTCGCTTCTTGGCCTGCTGCGCGCTCAGAACGGGGGCGAGTCCGCAGCCGACCGGGACGCCTGCCCAACGGACCAGCCGACTTCCTGGAGTGCCGATCACATCCCGTTCGACCACTTGATGGGCATCGGCGACCACGAACACACGGTCTCTCTGCTGGACAGTCCGTACCTGATCGAGGAATGGGGTCTTCCCGCGCCTGTCGTGCTCCTCTCCGGCGGCGGGCACTACTGGATCGCGCTCGACTACCGGGCATCCGGCCGACACGGGGAACCATCGGTGACGTGGTTCGACGCCGACCGCGATGAAGAGCTGGCCCTCGCCCCGGACTTCCGGTCCTTCGTCGAGAGCCTTACCTCCGCCAGCGACTTCGACAGCGAAGCCGTACCCGACTGACGTCTGGCCGAGAAGAACATCCCGTCGGCGCACAACACCAGCTCAGACGTCACACCAGGGCGAACATTGCCTGACGTGGCACTGGCGTCGCCTCTCATGATCGCGGTGGTCGTCACCATCCGGCTGGCGTTCGTCGGCGCGCTGAAGAAGGAACAGGCCCGTCTGTTGGGGTGACGGCAGGAGAGCTGGCCACGGTCGGTGCGGCGGCGAGCCCGCGTCGGGCGTCGTCGCGCGTGAACTCGTCGATCAGGAAGCCGGATTGGCGGACCTGTCGGCTGTGACCAGGCCACGGGCCGGGAGTTCACCCGTCATTCGCTCCTGGGCGGTCATGACCTCGTCGCCGCCTCCAAGGCCCACGCGTCCAGGGCGTCGACCGGATCGAGCAACGTCCGTCCCGGAGAGGTGAGTTCGTACTCGACACGTGACGGTCTTTCGGCATGGGCATTCCGAACCACCGGTCCGTCGAACTCCAGCCGCCGCAGCGTCTCGGGTTATCCCCACCCCCGGTCCGCCAGCAGTCACCATGGTCCGCGGTGACCGCGATCCGTAGCGTCGAGGTGTCGCTACGAAGAGATCGTGAGAGGACGGAACATTGAGGCTGCGCGGGAACAAGCGGCGAACGACGGACGACCGGGCGGAAGTTCGGGGCACGTCCGGTCTCGCCGTCGAACTGCGCGGTGTCCGGCGGCAGTACGGCCGCGGCAGCGACGCCGTACACGCCCTCGCCGGAGTCGACCTCGCCCTGCCCCGTGGCACCTTCACCGCCGTGATGGGCCCGTCCGGCTCCGGCAAATCCACGTTCCTGCAGTGCGCCGCCGGGCTCGACCGGCCGTCGGCCGGCTCCGTACGCCTGGGCGGCACGGAGATCACCGGTATGCGCGAGAACCAGCTGACCGAGCT
Source organism: Streptomyces sp. NPDC021080 (assembly GCF_044333225.1). Lineage (NCBI taxonomy): Bacteria > Bacillati > Actinomycetota > Actinomycetes > Kitasatosporales > Streptomycetaceae > Streptomyces > Streptomyces sp. NPDC021080. Next base: position 18,747 of record NZ_JBIRQM010000017.1, read on the forward strand.
GCGCCGCAGCCGCCTCGGCTTCGTCTTCCAGGCGTTCAACCTGCTGCCATCCCTGACCGTCGAGCAGAACGTGCTGCTCCCCATGCGCCTGGCCGGACAACGCCGGGACCGCCGCCGCGCCGCCGAAGTCCTGGCGCAGGTCGGGCTCGCCGACAAGGCCGGGCGCCGGCCCGGCGAGCTCTCCGGCGGTCAGCAGCAGCGCGTCGCCATCGCCCGCGCGCTGGTCGCCGACCCGGACGTGATCTTCGCGGACGAGCCCACCGGCGCACTCGACACCAACACCGCCACCGAGGTCCTCGGCCTGCTCCGGCACGCGGTGGACGTCCTGGACGCCACGGTTGTCATGGTCACCCACGACCCGGCCGCGGCAGCCTGGGCCGACCGCGTGCTGTTCCTCGCGGACGGCGTCTTCGTCGGCGGTCTCGACGGTGGTTCGGCCGAGCGGATCGCGGCGCGGATGGCCGCCCTCAGCTCTCGTACGGGCGTGATGGCGGGGGCCGCGGCATGAGGAGCCTCGCCCCCAACGGCCTGGCCCGCGCGGCCGTGCGCTTCAGACCCGCCTCGTTCGCGGGCACGTTCGTCGCGCTGATGATGGCGGCGCTGATCGTGTCCGCCTGCGGAATCCTCCTGGAGACGGGCGTCCGCGCCTCGGTGCCGGCAGAGCGGTATGCGAAGGCGCCGGTCGTCGTCGCGGCCGACCAGTACGCCCACCTCGTCACCGGCAGCGGCGACGGCCGCTCGGACTCCCCGGAACTCCTGCCGGACACGGCACGCGTGGATGCCGCGCTGGCGGACAGGACGGCGCGCACGCCCGGCGTGAAGGCGGCGGTACCCGACTTCACGTTCCCCGTGCACCAGGGCGAGGACGCGCTCACCGGGCACGGCGGGAGATCACACACCTTCACGGGTGCCCCGCTCACCGGGCACGGCTGGGACTCACACACCTTCACCGGCACCCGGCTCACCTCCGGGGCCGCGCCCCGTACCGGCGAGGTCGTGCTCGACGCCGCGGCCGCGAGAGCCGCGAAGGCCGGCGTCGGCGACACCGTCGTACTCGAAACCGCCGCCGGGCGTGCCGAGTTCCGTGTCTCCGGACTGGCGAGGGCCGGATCGGGTGACGCCGGACCGGGTGACGTGGCCCGAGGCGCCACGGGCTGGTTCGCCGACGCCCAAGCCTCCGCGCTCGCCGGGCACATGGGCAAGGCCGACGCCATCGCCGTCATGGCGAACGACGGCACGGACGTGAACGGCCTTGCCGCCGCCGTGAAGAAGGCGCTCGCCGGCTCCGGTGTCAAGGTGTACACCGGCGAGGACCGCGGAGCCGTCGAGGAACACCGGCTCGGGTACGCCAAGGAGACGCTCACCGGCCTCGGCGGTTCCTTCGGCGGGATCGCCGCCGTGGTCGCCGTCTTCACGGCGGCCGGCACGGTCGCCCTGTCCGTCGCCCAGCGCACCCGGGAATTCGCCCTGCTGCGCGCCGTCGGGGCCACCCCGCGGCAGATCCGGCGCGCGGTCGCCGCCGAGGCCCTGCTCGTCGCGCCCGTCGCGGGCCTGGCCGGCTGCCTGCCCGGAGCCGGGCTCGCGCACTGGTGGTTCGGACAGTTGAAGGACCGCGGAGCCGTCCCGGCGGCCGTCCATCTGCACGTGTCGTTCATCCCGCTCCTCGTCGCCGTCGCGGTCGGACTGCTGACCGCGCTCGCCGCCGGCCGGGCGGCCGGCCGCAGGCCCGCGAAGATCAAGCCGGGCCAGGCGCTCACCGAGGCGTCGGTGGAGCGGCTGCGGCCGGGGGTGATCCGTACCGGGCTGGGCGTCGGCGCTCTCGTCGGCGGGGCGTTCCTCACCGGCCTCGCCGCCCGGTCGGCCGGGGACGACGCCGCCAATGCCGCTCTCGGCGTCGTCATGCTGTTCATGCTCGCCGTCGCGCTGCTGGGCCCTCTGGTGGCGTGGCTGTCTGCCGCGCTGTTCGGGCTGGCCCTGCGCGAGGGCGGCGCCGCGGCCTCGCTCGCGGCCGCCCATTCCCGTACGAACGCCCGTCGGCTGGCGTCCGCGATCACCCCGATCGTGCTGGCCATGGCGTTCGCCTCGACGCTCGTCTTCATGCACACGAGCGAGAGCCACGTCGCCGCGCAACAGTTGCGCGCCGGTGTCATCGCGGACCATGTGGTCACGGATCCGGCCGGACTGCCCGCCGACACGGTCGACCGGGCCGCCGGGCTGCCCGGTGTCGACGCGGCGGTGGGGCTGCTCGACACGCAGGTCCTCGTGCCCGTCGGCTCCGGCGGCGACCGATGGCTTCAGGGCTCGGCGACCCAGGGCATCTCCGGCTCCGGCGCGCAGCTCGCGAAGGTGCAGGATCTCGACGTACGCAGTGGCGCCCTGGACCGGATAGGCAGGGGCCGGATCGCCATCGACAGGACGCTCGCCACGTCGGCGAAGGTCGAGGTCGGCGACAGACTGCCGCTCTACCTCCCGGACGGCACCAAGGCCGACCCCGAAGTCGTCGCCGTGTACGGCCGCGGTCTCGGCCTCGCGGCGGTGACCATGGACCGCGCGTCCCTGGCCGCCCACGTCACGTCGGGCTTCGACAGCACGCTGCTGGTACGGGGCGGAGAGACGAGGGCTCTAGCTGCCCTGGGCAAGGTCACCGGCGCTTCCGGCTACGCCGTCGGCCGGGACTCGGACCGGGAGCTGAACGCCTGGGCCAACTACACGATGGCCGGTGTCCTCGGCGGTTTCGCGGCCGTCACCGCGGTCAACACGCTCGTGATGACCGTGCTCGATCGACGCCGCGAACTCGGGATGCTCCGTCTCGTCGGTTCGACCCGGCTCCAGGTGCTGCGGATGCTTCGCTGGGAGGGTCTGCTGGTGGCGGTGTCCGGCGTGGTCCTGGGCACGGCCATCGCCGCGGCCACGCTGATCCCGATGATGCGCGGCCTGACGGGGGAGTTCCCGTATGTGCCCCCGCTGGTGTACGGGGCGTTCGCCGCGGTCGCGGTGGGCCTCTGCCTGCTCGCCGTCAGCCTTCCGGCACGCGCGGCACTGCGGGATCGGCACGCTTGAGACGGCGGCACGGACGCGTCTCCGTGGCCGACGATCCGCCGGATGTTCCGGTGACCCGGTTCGTCGGACAGCCGATCCGCTCGGTCCGGGAGATCGACTACGACGACGGCCGTGCCGCTTTCACCGTCGGCCTCGCGCTCCGGTTCCCCGCCGGGAGCATCCGCCTGCTCGGACTCGACGACGACCTGCTCATCGCCCAGCCGCGATGACGCGGTCACCGCGATGACGCGGTCACCGCGATGTACTCCGTGCCTGACGACGCCTGGTATCTGGAGTTGGATCTCGTCCGCGGACAGCGGACGCTCGTCACCGTGGTCGTGCCCGACGAGGACCCGTCGCGCGAGCCGACGGTGCGCGTCGAGCCCCAAGGGCACGACCACGACATCCCGTACGAGGTCATGTGCTGGTTCATGGACCAGGTGGACGACGAGACCCGCAGGTCCCGTGCCTGGATGCGGCTGCGGGGGTGGGTGCCGCGCGGCTGCTGACACCCCGATCGAGGGCACCCGGTGACCTTGGCCGGGGCGTGCTCAGCCGACGGCAGGGAGCTCACGGGCGAAGCGGCGGACCGCATCGGTGAAGGCCTCGGGGTCGTCGAAGTTCGCGAGGTGCCGTGCCCGCGGGATCAATTCGACGCGGGCGTTCGGATGCGCGTGGGCGAAGTCCGCCTCCCCGGCCCGGAAGACGGTGTCCTTCTCGCCGTTCAGGATGAGGACCGGAGCCTTCACATGACGCATCGCACCGGCGTCGAAGCGTCCGAGTACCTCGTCCCAGGCCGTCGGCAGGGTGTGGAACGCGTAACCGGAGCGGATGGTCGCCTCCACCACTTCCTGTGGGTAGAGCCGCCGCAGCAACCGGTCGTTCCACCGGGCCAGGCGATCCGCGGGCATACGGGGGACCAACTGGGTGACCCACCGATAAGGCGCTGCCCGGAGACCGAGGGTGGAGGCGCTGGCTCCCGCGAGGACGAGCCCGCGCAGGTGTTCCGGACAGCGCCGCGCGAACTCCAGCGAGGCGTACCCGCCGAGCGAGTGCCCGACGACCAGAGCAGGTCCGCGGCCGAGCGAGTCCACCGCCGAAGCGATGATCTCCGTCGCGGCGCTCAGACTCCAGGGCTGAGTCGAGCGCTCCCCGTGGCCGGGCAGGTCGACGGCGACCACCGGGAACTCGTCCCGGAGCGCGGCGAGCTGCACGCTCCACTGCCCCGCGCTGAAGCGCGTCCCGTGAACGAAGACCACGGGCACCGCATCCGCTGCCGTCACACGTCCCCCAGGTGACACCGTCCTGAGTCCGACTCTACCGACGGGACCCTTCTCGCGATCGAGGGAGATGCCGGAAGGCGCTCGAAATGGACGACTGCGCGGCTCTCGGACGTCTGCGGAGCCGAACGATCACATCCGGTCTCTTGCCTGTCGCGGCACTAGTATCCAGGCATGTCACCTGAAAGCACCCGTCGCGGCCGGGCCTGGCAGAGCAGCCCCGCGGCCGGGGCCGGATCGATCTTCGATGCCGTCGTCGACCGCAGGAACAGCAATTCCATGAAGTGGGCGAGTGCCGACCAGTTCCTGACGGCCGACGAGGCCGCGGCGGACCCGCTGCCCATGTGGGTCGCCGACACCGACTTCAGGGCTCCTCAGGTGGTGATCGACGCGCTCCACCAGGCGGTGGAACACGGGGTGTTCGGGTATCCCGGCGGTGCGACCGACAGCTATCTCGACGCCGTGACCGGCTGGCAGGCGAGGCGCTTCGGCTGGGAGGTGCCCCGGGAGTGGGTGATGCAGACCTCCGGCATCATCACCACGCTCAAGACGGCCGTGCAGGCGTTCTCCGCACCGGGCGACTCGGTCCTGATCCAGCCCCCGGTCTACGTCCACTTCCACGAGGACGTCCTGCTGAACGGCCGTCACCTCGCGTTCGCGCCCCTGCGGCGGACCGGCGACGGCTACCGTTTCGACGCCCGTACGTTCGAGGCGGCCATCCGTCCCGACACCAAGCTGTTCATCCTCAGCCACCCCCACAACCCCACCGGGAACGTGTGGACGGAGGACGAGCTGCGGACCATGGGAGAGATCTGCGCCCGGCACGACGTCCTGGTCGTCTCCGACGAAGTCCACCAGGACCTCATCATCAACCCGGACCGCCGGCACATCCCTTTCGCCTCGCTCGGCGAGCAGTTCGCACGGAACAGCGTCACCTGCACCTCTCCCAGCAAGACGTTCAACCTTCCCGGCCTGCAGAGCGCCAATGTCCTCGTGCCGGAGCCCCGCCTGCGGGCCGAACTGGCCCGCCAGTACGACCGCAACGTGTTCCCGTTGGTCAACGTGCTGGGCATGGTCGCTGCCGAGGCGGCCTACACGCACGGTGAGCCCTGGCTGGAGGAACTGCTCACCTACCTGCGCGGCAATCACGCGCACTTCGCGCGGGCGGTCAATTCCGCCACGTCCAAGGTACGGGTCCTGCCGGCCGACTCCTTGTATCTGGCGTGGATGGACTGCCGGGGCCTGGGGATGGACGCCGAGTCGCTGGACACGTTCATGCTCACCAGGGCGCGGCTGTGGCTCGACAAGGGACAGAAGTTCGGGACCGAGGGCCACGGCTACATGCGGGTGAACCTGGGCTGTCCCCGCTCGACGGTCGACGAGGCCGTAGCGCGCCTGCTCACGGCCATCGAGGACCTCTGAGAAGCGCGGCCCGTCGGCTTCCTGCGGACGGACGCCTCGCGGCATCCGCGTTCAGCGCATCCACGTCGTCACCGGTCGGCCCGCCTCTGTGACAGGGCGGTCCGGCGGCGATCGGCACCAGAGCGCCGTCGTGGAACCCGGTGGGGCCGTCCGGGAAGAGGCCGGCGAGTCCGTGGCCGTCGACCGGTGGCTCCAGACCGAAGCGGGCGAAGCCGCCGAGCTGCGGCTCGCGGACGGCAAGTCGGTCGATGTCGGTGTCCTCGGCGACGGCGGCGACGGCGTGCAGACAGGCGGCTTCGACCGGTCCGTGTCGTTCCGTGGGATTCCTGGCAAACGCCGACGGACGAACCCACAGGCGCGTACCCAGCAGATGTCAGGACCCCGGTAGGTCGGTGGCTTACTCGCGGCAGTCCCCGCGCATGGAGCGCGCCAGCTCGGAGACGTGCCGTGCCTGGGCGCCGGAGAGGCGCCGCGCCTCCCACAGCAGAGCCGAAGCGTCCACCGCCTCCGGTGCCGGGGGCGGCGGCGCCTCGGTCAGGCGGACGCCCGTCAGCGTGGCCAGTTCTCGGGCGTCGATCCCCAGCAGGGCTGCGAAGTCCGTCACCAAACGGGGCGTCAACTCCTTGCGTCCGGAGCCGATCACACCGTACGTGGATGCCGACAGGTAGGTGGGCGTCACCATCGCCAGGACCTTCGCGATGCCCGTCCAGCCCAGATTGCGGTACTGGAGCATGCGGATGACCCGACCGCTCGAACTGGCAAGGGGTGCGAGCACCTTCGGGGCGAAGACGGTCGGCCGTTCCTCCTGCGGCAGTGAGCGGATGAGCCGCAGGAGTTCACGCCGTTCCGTGTCAGGGAGACGCACCGCATCCATCACCATGTACGGCGTCCACCGCGAGGCCTCGGCATCCGACGGTGCCAAGTCGTCCGGGACCTCCAGCCCGGCGAGGACGAAGAGGTCGACGGCGTGGAAACCCAGGGCAGGTGCGATCCGCCGGAGCAGCCTTTCGCCGGGGGCTCCTCCCACGAGCACCGATCGGATCTCGCTGTCCGTCAATCCGGCACGAACGGCCAACTCCCGCCCGCTGAGCCTTCTGTGGTCCAGCAACCGTGCCAGCGTCACAGCGAAACCGGGGTGCTCCGTCATGCCCGCAGCTTATTCAGCTGCGCAGGCCCGGCGCAGCTCTCGCCCAGGTCGGCCGACCCGGGCATGCGACCGGTGGGCTGCCTACCACTGCTGATACCAGTCGTCTCCGCCGGTACGCAGTGAACGGCCGAGGTAGTCCCGCAAGTTGTTGGCCACCCATCGGCGGCTGTCGTTCTCGTGTTCCCACACGAACACGTCCGGACGCTCAGGCTTCCGCACGAAGGCGAACTGGTCCCCGCCCCCGTTGTCCCCGAAGAACAGGAGGGCGTCGAAAGGCATGTAGAGGTGGACGAAGGATTCGGCAGTCCAGAAGAGGAGGTTCTGCTCGACGATCTGGTCGACGGGCCAGACGGTGTCGACATGAGAGTGGCCGGTCACACCGTTGCTCTCCAGAAGCAACTGCTTGAGTTCCAGCGGCAGATACTGCCCGAGCCGCTTCTCGGCTTCGGCGAGCGCCGATGCCTGAACAGGCTACCGGATTCCCGCCCCGGGAAAGACTTCCAGCACCGTTTGCCTCCACATGGCCGAAAGCTTAGTGGTCGGCGCTCGAAGTCCTTCGGGGCAGCGGGCACGGGCATCGGGCAAGGGAAGCGGCATGTGGAAGCGGGCATGTGGAAGCGCGCCGGTAGCAGGCCGAGTCCGTCTCCACGTCCCGTGACGTCGTGACGACATCCCCCGGGGCGCCGAAGAAAATCGCTGGGCTGCCCGACTCGCTTCAGGCACGATCGACTCGTGGACACCTACCTTGAGACCGAGCGCCTGGCCCTGCGCCGCTTCACCGCCGATGACGCGGACCTGCTGATCGAGCTGGACAGCGACCCGGCGGTGATGCGCTACCTGACCGGCGGCAGTCCGACCGCGCCGGAAGTCGTCCGCGAGCGCTACCTGCCGAACATCCTCGCCGGCTACGAGAAGTGGGGCGGCGACCTCGGACTGTTCGCCGCGCACGAGAAGGACGGCGGCGCGTTCATAGGCTGGTTCATCCTGCGTCCCGAGCCGGACGGCCCGCTGGACGAAGTCGAACTCGGCTACCGGCTGCGGCAGGTGGCTTGGGGCAAGGGGTATGCCACCGAGGGCTCGCGGGCCTTGCTGGGCAAGGCGTTCACGGAGCTCGGTGTGCGCATGGTCTGGGCCGAGACGATGTCCGTGAACCGGGGGTCGCGCAACATCATGGAGAAGCTCGCCATGACGCACACGGACACCATCTCCACTCCTCCCGACATGGAGATGATCGAGGGCTCCGAGCATGGAGGCGTGCGGTACGAGATCACCAAGGAGCAGTGGGAGCAGAAGTAGCCCTGGACGGGGCCGTCCCCTGCGTCGACTGCCCGGCCGCGTGGGGCACCGTCACGGAATCCGGGGCGATGGACTTCGATTAGGGTTGCGCAATGTTCGAAGGAAGTTTGGTAAGGCTGCGTGCGCTGCGTTCCGAGGACGCGGAGCATCATCTTCGGTGGCGCAACGACCCGGAAGTGGTGCGCTGGGCAGCGGCCGGCGACCCGTGTTTCGGACCGGTCTCGGCAGAAGCGCTCGGGCTCGGCTTCGACACCATGCTGCGCCTGATCCCGAGAGAGTCGGCCGTGTTCACGGTCGAGGATCTCGCAGGCGGAAGGGTGATAGGCATGGCCGACTATCGGGACCTGGACCCGTACGCCGGAGTGGCCACGCTCGGAGTCACCATCGGCGAGCGGGAGTTCTGGGGTCGCGGCCATGGCAGTGACGCGTTGCGGCTGCTCGTGGGCCACCTGTTCGGCGCGTACTTCCTGAGCAGGCTGGAACTGGACACCTGGAGCGGCAACGAGCGCGCCATGCGCGCCTTCGCCAGGCTCGGCTTCCGAGAGGAAGGTCGCCGCCGGTCGGCGGTGCTGGTGGAGGGGAAGCGCTACGACCGCGTGCTCTTCGGGATGCTTCGTGAGGAGTGGACGCCCCCCGCGTGACTCCGTTGCCCATCGCGGCGCGGGGGTTACGGCATCGGCGGCTTCGATCGCGTCGGCCGCAACGGGCGTCAGGTGCGGTCGGGGGGTGTGGGGTTGGTATGGAGGATCTGGCGGGCCTGTTCGGCGGCGCGCGTGATGCTTTCGCTGATGTGGTCGAGGAAACGGGCGACGTTCTCGAGGCGGATGGCGGCGGGAGTGTCGTGGCCGAGGACGGCGGCGCCTTCACGGGCGGTCTTGACCACTTCGTCGTTGGCGCGGGCGCTGGCGATGGTGGCCTGGTAGAAGAGATCGTCGTCGATGACGTAGCGGTCGCGGCGGCCCTCGTCGCGTTCGCGGCGGACGAGGCTCTGGCTCTCCAGGAAGGTGATGGCTTTGGAGATGGAGGCGGGGCTGACCTGAAGGCGCTGGGTGAGCTGGGACGCGGTGAGGCTGCCTGCGTCGGAGGTGAACAGGCTGGTCAGGACACGCGCGGGGATCCTGGACACGCCGGATCTCATGAGGACGGTGGTGAAGGTCTCCTCGTAGTCCGCTACGGCCCGGGCGTTGCGTCCGTGAGGCTGGGGGGCCGATTCCGGTTCCTGGGAAGGGGCGTTCCTGCTCCGGTGGGCGCGGCGTTCGGTGGCACGGTGAGCGAGGTCGGCGCGGTAGGAGGTGGGCCCGCCGTTGCGCATCACCTCACGAGTGATCGTCGAGGTGGGGCGGCCCAGGTTCCGGGCGATCTCGGCGTAGGGGAGGCTGTCGGCCAGTCCCAGCGCGATCTGCTGGCGTTCCTGCTGGGTGAGTCTGCCTCCCGGCATCGCGGTCTCCTCGGTGATTTCTCGTAGTGCTCCCTGATCCTTCTCACCGTAGTGTTCACCTCCTGCCCATTGCAATGACGTGAGTGCTCTACGTTGCGTCATGCCCCGGAGTGTCCTGGTGGCTTGCTGCCGTTGGCCTGTATGGATGTTGTCCCCGGGTGACAGGTTCGTTGTCCGGCGGTGGAAAGCAACGTAGCGTTTTCGGTGCCGGAAACGACTCGTGGGGTGGATGCGGTGAGCGGGGCGGGTGCTGTCCCGCTCGGTGCAGGGTGTTCCGAGTCGCCGCGAGCGGGAGTCGCCCCGGTTCCGCTGTAGCGTTCACCCTCATTCATTGCAATGTCTGCGATGAAGGTCGTTGCGTTAGGCGCAAGGTCATTGCAACAATTTTGCGTACTTCACCTGTGGAAACGGCGAGTTCTCGCAATTAATACGTTGTCGAACTTATGAATGCAACGTAGCGTTTCTGGTGTTGGAAACGTCGGCCGAAGGTCTCGCGTGCCGGGAGCGTGCGTTTCGGGAAGCGGGCGGACCGGGCGAGCGGCCAAAAGGGGTGGGGACGATGGAAACAGTGCAGGGCCGGCGGCGGGCCACCGCTCCGGGCGCCTTCACCGCGTTCGCGCGTTTCGTGCTCTGCGGCGGGGGAGTGGGGCTCGCCTCCAGCTTCGCGGTGGCGGCCCTCGCCTCCTGGATGTACTGGGGTCTTGCCAACGCACTGGTCACGGCGGCATCCACCCTTCTGGCGACCGAACTCCACGCCCGTTTCACGTTCGGCGCGGGCGGGCGCGCGACCTGGCGCCAGCATGTGCAGTCGTCCGGGTCCGCCGCGGCCGCGTACGCGGTGACCTGCGGGGCAATGCTGGTGCTGCACCAGATGGTGGCGGCGCCCGGCACGGCGCTCGAGCAGGCCGTCTACCTGTCCGCCTCCGCGCTCGCCGGTGCCGCACGGTTCGCGGTGCTGCGCCTGGTCGTCTTCGCGCGCGGTCACGCGAGCGCCGCGCGGGACACGGCCACCGCCGGCCGCGGCCGCGCACGGCGCGCGGCCGGCATCCGCACCGCGCGCCCCGTGCCTGCGGCCGCGGTCCACGGCACGGAACCGGCCGGCCGGGCGGCACTCTGCCGTGCCGCCTGACAGGAACGCGCGAACTCTCCTGGTGGTGTGACCCTTTGGGGCCGTGCCCGGTGGTACCCGCGCATACCGGCTCCGGCATCCCCCGGTGGTGCGATCCACGGGTGGAAGGCCGGAGTCTCCCGGTTCCCGACCGGCCGGGCTCGGCCGGTCGAGCCGTCACATCCGCGGGTCCGGCTTGAGCAGGGCGAATGCCGCGCCGAACGGGTCCGCGAGCCAGGCGATCCGGCCGACCTCCGGGACGTCCGCCGGTGGCATCAGGACCGTCCCGCCGTTCGCCGTGGCCGCCGCGGCCGTGGCGTCGGCGTCCTCCGCGTGGAAGTAGGGCACCCAGCGGGGCTGCTCGCCCTGGCCGTCGCCCATCGGGGCGACCCCGCCGAAGGAGGCGTCCTGCTGGTCACCGTCCTTGGTGCTCAGCACCCGGTACGTCATCCCCGGCGCCTGCATGTCCTGGCTGCGCCAGCCGAACAGGCCCTGGTAGAAGGCGATGGCGGCGAGGGGGTCGGGGACGTGCAGCTCTGCCCAGAGCAGCGTGTTCGGGGCGGAGGCGATCTCCAGCCCGACGGTCTTGCCGGGCTGCCAGAGCGCGAACTCGGCGCCCTGCGGATCGGTGGCCTGCGCCAGATGGCCCTCACCCATGACGTCCATGGGCTCCATCCGGATGGTGCCGCCGCCCGCCGTGACGGCCGAGACGGTGGCCTGGATGTCGTCGGCCTTGAAGTGGATCATCCAGGCGGACTTCGCGCCCTCCTGGGTGAGCGGCCCGAGCGCGGCGACGGTCTTCCCGTCGATCTGGAAGAACCCGTACCCACCGGCTTCCGGTCCGGCGGAGGCGAACTGCCAGCCGAAGACGGCGCCGTAGAACGCGGCGGCGGCCTCGGTGTCGGGGCTGCCGAGGTCGAGCCAGTTGGGCGATCCGGTGCTGAAGTCGGTACCGGGCATGAGGAGTCCTCCAGGGCGTCGGTCGATCGGGCGGGGGCAACGATGCCGACCCGGCCCGCGGCGGGCCACCTGTGACCGCTGGCGGGTCACGTGCTTCACCCGTATGGAGCAGCGCGCGTGCCACTTCGGGTCGGAAGCGCGACCGCTGGGCTCCGCTTCGCTCCTGCCGCACCTGTGCCGTGCTGTCGCTGTGCCGTGCCGCGGAGTGCTGCCTCTGTGCCGTGCAGCGGAGTGCCGCCGTCCGACCGCAGTGGTCCCGTTCGGCATAGCGTTCACCTTCATCCATTGCAATGAATCTCATGTGGGGCGTTGCGTTAAGCGTAAGGCTGTTGCAACAAAAGATGGGCACTCACCTGCGAATAAAGGAACTTGACGCACTAACGGTGTTGCCTGATCCGTGAATGCAACGTAGCGTTTCTGTCATCGGAAAGCAGCGGGCCGGTCAAGGCGCGCGATATCGGAGAAGGAGAGCACCATGCAGAAGTTCGACACCCCCGCCCCCGTTTCGGCCGTCGTCGACATCCCCGCGGGACGCATCCGGTTCATCGCCGCCGACCGTGCCGACACCACCGTCGAGGTCCTGCCCGCGGACGCCTCCAAGGGCCGCGACGTGAAGGCGGCGGAGCAGACCGAGGTCTCCTGCGCCGACGGTGTCCTGCGCGTCGAGATCCCGGGGGCGGGGAACCGGCTGCTCGGTTCGTCCGGGTCTGTCGAGGTGACCGTGCAGCTGCCGGCCGGCTCCCGCGTCGAGGCGAAGGCGGCCGCCGCCGAGCTGCGCGGCGTGGGGCGGCTCGGCGACGTCGCCTTCGAGGGCGGCCACCGCACCGTCAAGCTCGACGAGGCCGACAGCGTCCGCCTGGCCGGCCTCGACGCCGACATCACCGTCGGCCGCCTCAACGGCGCCGCCGAGATCAGCACGCAGAAGGGCGACCTGAACATCACCCGGGCCGCACAGGGCACCCTCACGCTCAGCACCCTGGCGGGCGACATCACCGTCGGCCAGGCCGCACAGGGAACCCTCACGCTCACCACCCGGAAGGGCGACATCACCGTCGGCGCGGCCCCGGGCGTCTCCGCGACCCTGGACGCCGGCACCACCCTCGGCCGGATCAGCAACACCCTCAAGAACACCGGCGACACCCCCGCCCTGACCATCCACGCCACCACCGCCCACGGCGACATCACCGCCAGCAGCCTGTGACCCGCGGTTTCCGACAGGCCCGGACAAAGGAGAGCACCCCATGACCGCCCCGGCCATCGCCGCACACGGGCTGCGCAAGTCCTACGGCGACAAGACCGTCCTCGACGGCATCGACCTGACCGTCCCCGAAGCAACCATCTTCTGCCTGCTCGGCCCGAACGGCGCCGGCAAGACCACCGCCGTCAAGATCCTCTCCACGCTCGCCTCCCCGGACGCCGGATCCGGACCGGTCCACGTCGGTGGCCACGACCTGGCCACCCAGGCGCAGGCCGCACGCGCCGTGATCGGGGTCACCGGCCAGTTCTCCGCCGTCGACGGCCTGATCACAGGCCGGGAGAACATGCTCCTCATGGCCGATCTGCATCACCTCTCCAAGGCCGAGGGTCGACGTGTCACCTCCGAACTCCTGGAGCGCTTCGACCTCTCCGAGGCCGCCGACAAGCCCGCCTCCACCTACTCCGGCGGCATGAAGCGCCGCCTGGACATCGCCATGACCCTGGTCGGCAGCCCGCGCGTCATCTTCCTCGACGAGCCGACCACGGGCCTGGACCCGCGTTCCCGCCACACGATGTGGCAGATCATCCGTGAACTCGTCGCCGGCGGTACCACGGTCTTCCTCACCACCCAGTACCTGGAGGAGGCCGACGAACTCGCCGACCGCATCGCCGTCCTCCACGGCGGCAGAATCGCCGCCGAAGGCACCGCGGAGGAACTCAAACGGCTCGTCCCCGGCGGACACGTCCGCCTGCGCTTCACCGACCCCGCCGCCTACCAGGCCGCGGCCGCCTCGCTGGCCGATGCGTCCCACGACGCCGAAGCCCTCGCCCTGCACCTGCCCAGCGACGGCAGCCAACGCGACCTGCGCGCCGTCCTCGACCGCCTGGACGCGGCCGGCATCGAGGCCGACGAACTGACCGTGCACACCCCCGACCTCGACGACGTCTTCTTCGCCCTGACCGGCAGCGCCGTACCGAACCAGCCGGGCACGTCGAACCAACCGATCAAGCCGAGCCTGCCCGAGGAGGCTGTCCGATGAGCTCGTTCTCCCTCGCCGTACGCGACTCGTCCACGATGCTGCGCCGCAACCTGCTGCACGCCCGCCGCTATCCCTCGCTCACCTTGAACCTGCTGCTCACCCCGGTGATGCTCCTGCTGCTGTTCGTCTACATCTTCGGCGACACCATGAGCGGCGGCGCGGGCCGCTCCGCCTACATCGCCTACATCGTCCCCGGCATCCTGCTGATGACCGTCGGCTCCACCGTCGTCGGCACCGCCGTGTCCGTCGCCACCGACATGAACGAGGGCATCATCGCCCGCTTCCGTACGATGGCGATCCACCGCGGCTCGATCCTGTTCGGACACGTCGTCGGCAGTGTGCTGCAGTCGCTCATGAGCGTCGTCCTGGTCGGCGCCGTCGGTGTCGCCATGGGTTTCCGCTCCACCGATGCCACCGTCGTGGAATGGCTGGCGGCGTTCGGGCTGCTCGCCCTGTTCGCCCTGGCCGTCACCTGGATCGCGGTCGGCATGGGCATGGGCAGTCCCAACGCCGAGGCGGCCAGCAACAACGCCATGCCCCTGATCCTGTTGCCCCTGATCTCCAGCGCCTTCGTCCCGTTGCACTCCATGCCCGGCTGGTTCCAGCCGATCGCCCGGTACCAGCCCTTCACCCCCGTCATCGAGACCCTGCGCGGACTCCTGCTGGGCACCGGGATCGGCAGCAACGGGTGGATCGCCCTGGCCTGGTGCCTGGGCCTGAGCGTTCTGGGATACCGCTGGTCCAGGGCCCAGTTCGACCGCGAGCCCCAGTAGCCCGCACACCGGACGAACAGACGGCACGACCATGCGGTACGACAACGCACCCGGCTCTCGACCTTGTCCCGCCCCCGGCGGCGTACCCGGCACCCCGCCGGAGTGCGCCGCCCAGGCGTTTCCCCACCACCTGCCGGTCCTGCCCGGCGCGGACAGCGGCGTACGGCTGCCTGCCTGTGAAGAGCAGGGCGCGCCGTTCCATGACACCTGTCATACGAAAGCCCGTACACCGGGCACTGGGGCGCGGCGGTGCCCCGGACATACCTTCTTCCCATGAAGAAGACAGGCGGTACTCAGCAGCAGAAGACCGACGTCAAGGTGAGCCTGATCGGTGGTCACCGGCTCGAGGGCGAGACCCTGCACGAGCGCACGGTCACCGCCTCGCTCGTCGGAGGAGCCGATGTCGACCTCACCGGCGTCGAGATCCCCGACGGCGCCGAACTGCGCATCACCAAGCTGAGTCTGATCGGCGGCGTCAGCCTCAAGGTCCGTCCCGACGTCGTCGTGAAGGTGCACGGCATCCGCCTGGGCGGGGTCAAGGACGACGGCCCGGACCGACCGGGCGGGCCGACGGTCCGTATCGACGCCTGGGGTCTGCTCGGCGGAGTGACCGTCACCCGAGGGTGAGGCCGTCCGGCCCGGTGCCGACGGCACGGCCGCACACGACGGCCGGCCGGCCCGGAGGTACGCACAGACGACGTTCTACGTGCGCGGCGAAGCTCTAGATGCTCAACGACGCGGCAAGAAGGACGGCGGTCTTCTCGCCCGCTCGCTGTTTGATCAGGCCTTCTTTGGCAGCGGCACGAAGCCCGACCTTCGCGCCGCCGTCGCCGTCATGTGTCACCACCGCGGTGACCACGACGGGATTCAAGCCGCCGACCCCACCCCCGGTGACGACACGGATCGTCAACTGGTCCATGCCAGGCTCGACATGTACGGGCCCCACCGCTCGTCCGGCTCGGCCGAGCACGTCGGCGACGTGCCTGACGGCATCCTCGAACGGCAAGGGGACGACGAGGCCGATCTCATGGACGTTCTTCCTCATCAGATTCGCCACGAGCCGGGTCAGGCGGCCGCTGCCGCCACTCGCGGCCCCCAGAGCCGCGAGCTCCGCGGCCAGGATCTCGTCCTCACTCCGGTCCATGCACCCCCGCCTTCCTGCTCCAGGTTCCTCCACGGTTACCCTTCCCGTCCGTTCGAAAGTCTCCGGAGGAGTTCCCGTGCACATCACCGTTCTCCTGCTGCGGAGCGCCCTGGGCCTCGGCGGCGCCCTGGTGATTCTCGGGGAACTGACCCGCCAGGCTTCGGGACCGGGCTGGAGAAGGCCCCGGGTCCTCTGTGCGGTGGCGGCCGTGATCCTCGCCGGGCTGCTCGCCGCGTAGGGACACCTGGCCCGACAACCCGTCCCGCGTCGGGATCAGCAGCCGCTGCCCGTGGGGGTGAAGTCCATGCGGGCGTGCTTGTCCGTTCCGACGGCCGTGTTGTAGGTCGTCGCACTGACCCGGTACCAGACGTCGTCCTTCTCGGGGTCGCCATTGACGTCGTCCAGGCTGACGCACCATCGTTGCGGCCGGACGACGCGCCTGTAGGTCTCGGTTCCGGTGCGGACCTGCTTGCAGCTTCTGGAGTGTTCGGTGGAGTACCAGGTGCGGGTATGCCGCTTGGTGCCCGATCCGGTGGTGGTCGTGTGCTTGACCCGATGCGTGGCCGTGGTGCACTTCTTCGTCATGTGCGGCCGCGTGGCCCGGGTGGTCGTCGCGGCGCGGTGCCGGACCTCGTTCCGCAGGCCGAAGACGCTCGCATCATCCGTGGTGGCCGTGTCCGTGCCGGGTTCCCCGGCAGCGCTCCCGCTGTCCTGACCGGCGCCCACCGAGTGGTTCGAGACCTTGTCGTGGGCATCGTCCTTATTGCCGCACGCGCCGAGCCCGGCTATCGCGACGGCCGTCAAGGCGGCCGCCACAAGTCGTTTGAACATGTCTTCCTTCGCGATCGACGGCCCGCAGCGTAACGGATCACCGGTCGGGACCGAACAGCGGGGATCGACGCCCGCCTCGGTGGACGGTGCGAGCGGGTCGTTCCGGTCGGCGGCGGCAGCCTGCGCCTGGACGGCGTCGCGTCCTACCCGGCGGAAGCCGTCACGCTCCAGGAAGTGGACGGTGGGCTCGGGCGTGACCGACCAAAGGGTCGTTCGCCCGCGAGACGTCCCGACCGGGCCCGCCCACGCGTCGGCGAGACGGCGGGTGAACTCCGGATCCTTCTGGGGGAGCGGCGTTCTGCTCGTGTGCCGAACGGCCGGCCCGGGGCGGTCTCCGGTGAGCCGGGCTCAGATCCAGCCCGGAGCCGGAGGGAGGGGCCACCTGGGCGGGGTCGGGAGCGGACCGTCCGAATGGAGCCCCGTGTCCCTGCCGCGTCCGGCGAGCCAGGCGAGGACGGAGCGGCCCGTGCCGGTGACGGTCGGGGTGGCGTCGGCCGGGGCCAGGGTCCAGGTACGGCCGAGGTCGGTGGCATGGATGCGGGCGACCGGGAAGCCGCGTGCGGTGAGTGCGGCGACGGTGTCGTCGAGCGCCCAGGTGACGTAGCCGCAAGGCCAGTCGGCCGCGGTGTAACCCAGGTTCAGGTCGACGTGGTGCGTCTCGAGTTCACGCCGGCAGCGCTGGAGGGTGAACCAGGCGGGGTGCCGCCATCCCGCGAGTGCCGTGACCATGATGAACCAGCGTTCGGCAGGCATGGTCCGCGCCTCGTCGAGCAGCCGGTCGAGGCTGTCGCGCAGGTCGGCGACGAGCTCACCGGCGGAGCGCTCGGCACCCTCGCGCAGCGCACGGTCCAGGGCGACGGCGTCCGCCCGTGGCCCGGGTTCCGCGCCGGTGCGGGCCAGAGTCAGCAGCCACCGGTAGACATCGGCGCTGCGGGCGAGATGGGTGATGACGTGACCGCGGCTCCACCCGGGCAGGCCCGACGGCTCGCGGGCCTGGAGACGGGTCGGCGAGCCGAGGCGGGCGTCGAGGCGTGCGACGGAGCCTCGGATCTCGTCGAGGAGAAGATCGATGTCCGCGAGAGCGATGTCGGTGGTCCCGGTCACGGCCGTACCTTACGGGCGGTGGGCGACGCCGGTCACCCGTGGCCGCGCTGTCCTCGGTGAAGGCCCGATGCCAGGTGTCGTGGGAGCCGAGGAACGGGGCGCGGGTGTGGCGCCCGCAAGGCACGGGTCTGTCGTGGGTCCGGTGCGAGGCGCCGCATTGCGCTGTTGCGGAACGGCCCGCGGAGCGTGGCCCGCGTGGGCCTCAGCGGCTTCGACTCCGCTGTGGGCTTCGTCTTCCGCCGTCCGGCCCGGGGGTTGTCCACCACAACCCGCTCCTTCCCCGCACCGACTGTCGTTCCGACAGCTGATCTCGGGTACGACAGGTTGCTCTCACTTGCCTCAACCGTCCCGCGCGTGCCCGGAATTGTGGCTTCCGTCATGGCGGATGTGATCTTGTCCTGATGAGATCGGCGGATGCTCGGTTTCCTCATCCGTCGCCTGCCGTTCTGGGTCCGTGAGCCCCTGCTCATCGTGATCGGATCCGTTCTCGGCGTACGCATCATGTATCTCGCCGTCCGCGATCACGATCGGATCGCGGCCGGTCTCGGCGTGGTGTTTCTCGTGTTCACCGCCATACGGGTCTACGCGGTGATCCAGGCCCTGCGTGCACGCCGGAACCCGAGTCCGGCGGCCTCCGCGGACGGGGCGTCAGCCGATGCCGCTGCCCAGTCTCAAGCTCACCCCCAGCCTCAAGTCCAGCCCCAGGCCCAGGCCCAGATCCACTCTCAGGCCTCGGCCGGGAGTGCGCCGCGCCCCGGGCAGGGCACTCCGAAAAAGGATCACAACGCGTTGGGTCAGGCCGTCGCGGCCTTGGCCGTGTTCGGGGCGCTCGGGGCCTCGGTATGGGTGATCCCCCACGTCATGCCGTCCAGCGACAACGTCGCGAAGCCCGCCTCGTGTTCGGACGACGAGACGCACGACAAGCTTCCGAAGGCATACGAGCGCACGCCCCGGCCCGTGACCGGTGAGCAGCTGTGCAAGGCACTCGACAGGCCGGACCTGGCCAAGCTTCTCGGCACGCCCGGAGAAACCGCGACGAATGTTTCCAGCGGCAACAACACCGCCGCTCTGACCGATGGGAAGGTCGCCGAACCGGAGGCCGAGGTCGAGTTCGACACGTACACCGTGAACGTCTCGGCGACTTACAACGACATGTCGACCGACCAGTACGCGAAGCTGATGAAGTATGGCGATGAAAGGGACGTCAAGACGCTGAAGGTTCTCGGTCGCCGTGCGGTTCTCTCCTCGGATCACACCATGATGCTGGAGATCAATCTCGGGAGCAGTGGATCCGGTGGCCCGGTCCAGCAGGGCCCCCTCGCCAGGACGCTGTCCGTGGCGCTGGACCGTCATGACCGGGGTGGCTACTGCGAGATCAGTGTGTGGAGCAAGTCCGGAGCGCTCCCGAGCGACAGTGTTCTCGTCGACATCGCTCAGAAGGTCCTTCCGGAGATCCCCGAACGATCTGCTCGGTGAGGCGCCGGCACCCTTGCGGTGAAGGGCTTGGTGCCGTCGTGCCGTAGACGGCGGCACCAAACCGCGACCGTCCAGGATCGCGGCCCCCGAAGACGCCGCGGGGGAGCGACGGACCCCCGCCGTCGTACGTCATCAGGAACGGGGTCGGCGGACACTCCGCGGACTCCGTTCCTGATGCACCGTCAGTCCATAGGTGTGACGTCGGCCGTTGCCGGAGACGATTCACCCGCCTCTTGGTTGCCGAAAGCCGGATACCCCGGCAGCGGGGCCACGTCCCAGTCTCCGGCGACCTCGTGCAACAGCAGTCGCATCGTCTCGGCGAGCGCCGGGAATTCCTCCAGTCCGCTCGCCATCTCCCAGCGATGCACCAGCACTTGGCGCCTCGTCGGGACCGGACGTCGCGTTCGGTGGAGGGGGCCGTCCTCCACCGTGCGAGGCAGCAGCCGCACCGTCGCGTCCACGGTCCAGACCGCTACGGCCTGCCGCATGCCGGCCTGCCACACCTCGTCGTCGGCCAGCGCCGGGTACACACCGACGACCTCCCCGCGATACGCCTGCTCGATCTCCGCGGCCGTCTCGGCCGGCAGTCTGAAGACGCACCAGCAACTGGAGAACGGCATCCGGCAGTACGCGGCCGTCAGGAACACGGACTGGTAGCAGGCCACCTCGAAGTCGATCAGACGCAGCCCCTCCGGGGTGAGCAGGTTGTTGTCGGGGCAGGTGTCGCCCGGCGTGAAGGCGGGATACTCCTCCGCGCCCGCGGTACCGATCCGGGCCAACTCCTCGGCAAGGCCCGGCGGAGCTGTGATTCCGGCGCTGTCGAGCAGCCCGATCAGCTTGGCGGCGTTCTTCGCGATCCACGGCTCGTCCTCCCAGGACGGCATGCCCTTGTCGTACCGGGTCCACAGCCGGGTGAGATCGGCGCGCCGGTGCACCGATTCGGCGGCCAGCCTCCCGAGCCCGCGGGCCCAGGCCAGCAGCCCGTCCTCCGCAACGGCCGGATCCTTCCCGAGCAGAACGTCCGCCAGGGTAGGTGCGTTCCCGAGGTCCGTCATCACCAGCAAGGGGAACTCGGGGTCCACACCCAGGACCTCGGGACCGGCGATCCCGAGAGACAGTCCGGCGGCCTCGGCCGTGAAGCAGCGCAGCGAATCAGGCTCGTTGCCGAACGCCTTGACGATCACACTGACACCGTCCGCCGTCTCGCAACGCAACACGGTGCTGCGCGAGCTGCCGCCCAGATCGACCGGGCCGGAGAGTTCGGCGTCCAACAGTTCACCGGCGGCGCGCAAGATCGACTCCATCGCGGCATTCTGCCACCGACGCCCTGGACGCCGCAGACCGGTGTCGGACCGCCGGCCAGGGATTGCCCGAACGCGTCGGCGAACTCCTCGCACACCTGCCCGAGGCCCCAACTTCCTTGCCGCATCGGCGAGATGCGACTCGGGGTCGGCCGGGGGAGTCCGGCTCCGACGCGCTATCGTGTCCGGCATGTCCGCCCCTGAGCTGATCCGCATCGTCTCCCGCGACTCACCCATGGCCCTGGCCCAGGTGGAACGTGTTCGCGCCGAGCTCGGTGCCCTTTACCCCGATCTTCGAACCGTCGTGGTCCCGGTCAAGACGACCGGCGACAAATGGATGGGAGATCTCTCCAAGGTCGAGGGCAAGGGGGCGTTCACCAAGGAAGTCGACGCCGCCCTCATCGCCGGGGAGGCGGACATCGCCGTGCACTGCGTCAAGGACGTGCCGGCGGACAGACCCCTGCCGGCCGGTACGACCTTCGCCGCGTTCCTCAAGCGGGACGACATCCGTGACGCCCTCGTCCACCCCGGCGGCCTGCGCCTCGACGAGCTCCCCGCGGGAACCCGGATCGGAACCTCCTCGGTGCGCCGGGTCGCTCAACTCGCCGCCTCCCACCCGCACCTGCAGTGCGTCCCGTTCCGCGGCAACGCCAACCGGCGGCTCGACAAGCTCGCTGCGGGCGAGGTCGACGCACTGCTGCTCGCCGTCTCCGGACTGGAGCGCATCGACCGGTCCGACGTGATCACCGAAGTCCTGTCGGCCGAGACGATGTGTCCACCGATCGGTGCCGGTGTCCTGGCACTTCAATGCCGTGAAACCGATACGTCCACGATCGACGTCGTCAGCGGTCTGAACGACGCCGACACGTATCGGGAGGCCACGGCGGAGCGGATGTTCCTGCACGTCCTCCAAGGCCACTGCAACAGTCCGATCGCCGGATACGCGAGGGCCTCCCGGGGCGATCTGTCGCTGCGCGCCTGCGTGTTCAGCCCGGACGGCAAGACCGTGCTGAACGCTCACGAATGGGCCGGGCGGCTCAGCCCGTCGGATCTCGGCGCTTCCGTCGCACTGGCTCTGCTGCGACAGGGCGCGCGCGAACTGATCGACGACATCGCCCACTGACATACGTCATCGGCCCGCCGCCAGCAGCGCGCTCAGGGCGGAGGCCTGGGTGCGCCAGTCGCGGGCGTCGGGGTGGGCGGTGGAGCCGCCGCCGGACCAGCGTTGGCCGAGACGGTTGAGGCTGTCGCGGTCGGCGGTCCAGACACGGTCGGCCTGAGCGGTGGCGAAGGCGAGGTAGCTGTTGCCGGTGGCCGAGTCCAGGTCCTGGAGGTACCGCATGAAGACCCCCTTGAACTGCTTGGCGTTGTCGTCGCAGTCCGAGGTGAGCGCGTCGCAGGACTCGGTGAGGATGCCGGAGTTCACCAGCGCGGGGGAGGCGAGAGCGGCGTCGGCGAGGCGGCGGGCGGTGGTGAGCGCGGCGGCATCGCCGGTGGCCCGCGAGATCTCCACAGCGGCTCCGATCGCCATACCCTGGTTGTAACTCCACACCGTCTGGCCGTTGTTGGCGCAGCCACTGGTGAGGCCGTCGTTGACCAGACCGGAGGCGTTGACCATGCCGCTGCCCAGGAACCAGTTCCATGCGGTGGTGGCCCGGCCGAGCCAGACGGTGTCGCCGGGCAGCCGGTTGTGCAGCGCGGCGGTGAGACGTACGTACAGCGTGGTGGTGATGGCGTTCTTGTACGTCCGCTCGCGGTCCCACCACACTCCGCCGCCGCAACTGCCGCTGTCCCAGAGACCATTGACGTACCGAGCGATGGTGACGGCCTCGTCGAGATAGCGACTGTCGTGGGTGAGGTCGTAGGCGTCGATCCAGGCCAGTGCCCACCATTCGGAGTCGTCGGTGGAACGGCTGATGAAGTCCCCCTCGATGGGATCGGAGCTGCGCGCCCCGGCGGGGAAGGCCACGCGGTTGGTCGTGAAGGTCTGCCCGACGATCCAGGTGTACCTGGTGTCGCCGCTCTGTCGCAGGTAGTCGACGACCGTGGTCAGCGCCACCGCGGAGTTCCACCAACTGGAGGGCCAGTAGGCCGTGTCGGGGTCGTACGAGTACATCAGCGCGTCGGCCGCGGCGGCCGCGCGGTCGGTCACCGGCCGGGCCCAGGCGGTGCAGCTGCCGTTCTGGCCCTCCACCGCACGGCCGCAGGCCCGTACCGATCCGCCGTAGAGGCGGCCCAGCGGATCGGTGGTGTTGAAGCGCGCCGTGCCGGTCCCGGTCGCCCCGGTGGGTACCGACAACCGGCCGAGCGAGGAGCCGTCGGGCCAACTCGCGCCACTGTCCCAGGAGCGGTCCAGCCACACCTCGTCGCCCGCCCGGCCGCCTGTCACGGTCGCCCAGGCCATCCCGGTGCTGTCGGTGTGCAGGGCGATGGTGCGCCCGGCGAGGGTCGTGGGGGTCACCGGCTGCGTGTCTCCGGGGGCGGTGCCCGTGCCGTCGCAGACTGCCGCGCAGACCGCGGTGTGCGCCCACCCCGTGCAGGTCACGCCCTGTGCGTCACCGCAGGCACGCAGCAGGCCGCGCCGATGGCCGCCGGGGTCGTAGAGGTTGTACATCAGGGTTCGGGTACCGGTCCACGTCGCCGGAACGGCCGCCTTTCCCAGCAGTCCCTCCCAGGTGGCACCGCCGTCCCAGGAACGGTCCAGCCAGACGGCGTCGTTCGGCACCCCACGGTCGATGCTCGCCCAGGCCATGCCGTCGGCGTCGTCGACGTGCAGCCGCAGCAGCCTGCCGTTGAGGTTCACGTCGGGCACCGGGAAGGTCTCCTGAGCGGCCTTCGACGGGTCGAGCGTGTCGCAGTGCACGGAGCACACCGAGGCCGAGGCCGCCGGCTGAAGTGCGGCGGCGCCCGGCGCCCGGTGCCCGCCCGTCGCGAGCAACAGCGGTACCAGCGCCAGCAGCAGCACAATTCTGGGCAGGGGACGCACGGACATGGCTGATCCTCCTGACAGCCTGACAGCACAGGGTCTACAGGAACCGCCACAGGTGGTCGGCGGTGCCGTTGTCCTCCCACTGGGTGACCTGGGCGGAGTCGGCGCCGGACATCCCGTCGACGGCGAGCAGCTTCCCCGAACGGACGTTCACGATCTTCGACCAGCCGCCGCCGTCGTCGACGATCCGCCAGACGTGGTCCGGGGTGCCGTTGTCCTGGTACTGCTGCACATGGGCCCCGTCGTCCAGGCTCTGGTCGTGCACCGCCAGCACCTTGCCACTGTTGCGGTTGGCGATCCGCACGGTGCCGTCGCCGTTGTCGATCAGCGTCCACAGATGATCGACGGTGCCGTTGTCGGCGTACTGGGTGACCTCGGCGCTGTCGGCCAGGGACGTCCCGGAGACGGCCAGCACCTTCCCCGAGTTGCGGTTCTGGATCCGGCGCCAGACGGTGCCGGAGGCGGCCGGAGGCAGCAGGAGCGCGAAGGCCCCGCCGACCACGGCCCGGTCGGCGAAGCCCCGCTGGGCGGCGGTGGCGACCACGTACCAGTCGGTGAAGGGGGCTCGCTGCGCGGTGCTGTTCGCGAAGTCGTAGACGCCGTTGACCAGGGTGTCGCGGGTGGCGGCGTGATCGGCGAGCCAGGCCGCGGTCCACAGCTCCCAGTCGACCTTCGTGTAGTCGTTGCGGGGGTCGAGGATCACCCCGTACGTCCCGGCGTGCGCCGCGTACCAGGACGCCTCGCGGGCGGCGGTGCCCAGCGGCACCAGGTCCAGACCGAGCAGCCGGTCGGGGAAGCCGTTGTACTTCAGGCTCCAGGTGCCGTCCTGGTCGTAGGCCAGCTTGAGGTGACGGCCCGAGGAGTCCTCGGAAAGGGTCGTCCAGCGGCTGATGCAGCCGCGGGCCAGCGCGGAGTAGCGGGCCGCGTCGCCGGTGTCGCCCGCGGCGCCGGCGACGACGCCCATGGCGCCGATGCCGATGATGCCCTTGAGCGCCAGGTTGGAGCTGTGGGCGATGAAACCGGTGAAGTCGTCGGTCTGGTTCTGGTAGCCGGGGTCCAGGGCGTTGGCGGTCAGGTACTCGGCCCACTGGCGCAGGATCGTGTAGTGGGTACGGGCGAAGGCGGCGGCGTCCGCGGCAGGCAGCCGCTGGACGACCGCGGCCGCCATGATGAGCATGTTCGCCGACTCCTCGACCGGCATCGACTCCTCGTTGCCGTCGTCGTGGCCGTCCGCGTTCGGGTAGAGCCGGCCCAGATCGTGTTCGGCGAAGGCGTTCGGCCAGCCGCCGTGCTCCGGGTAGTCCAGCAGCGGCTCCAGCAGCATCCGCAGATAGGCGGGGGAGAGGTACAGATACACCGGGAACGTCGGGTACACCACGTCCACCGTCGACATGTTGCCGCTGGAGGAGATCTCCTTCTGGAACGCCCAAGGGGTGCCGCCCCGGTCCACCAGCTCGGCACTTCCCACGGCCTGACGCAACGCCAGGGCGCACACGGCGGCGTAGTGCTCACCCGTGGTGCCCCCGCCCGCGGCCGCGACCGCGTCGTCATGGATGCGCTGGTCCAGGGCGACGGCGGCGTCCGACGCGGCGGCATGGTCGGCGTCGAACCAGACGACCATGTCGGCCCAGGAATCCCAGTAGTGGGTCCACCAGGGCTGGAGCCGGGCGCCGAGGTAGCTCACGGCGGGCGTACGGACATGGCCGAGGGTCAGCGTGAAGGCGGGCGAGGGCGCACCGGGGCCGACGGTGCCGAAGTCCCGGTTGAAGCCCAGTACCGGCCAGCGGTCGTTGATCGCCCTGGGCTGCGCGCCGTCCACGGTGCCGGCGAGGCGTCCGCCGCTCGCCGAGGAGGCACGTACGACCGTGTCCTGTCCGATCTGCCAGCTGGTGTCCGTACCCGTCCGGGCCGCGAGCACCAGCCGCCCCCACGCTGCCTGGTCACCGTTCTCCTGGAGGACCCCGGGAGAGGCGGGCTGCGCGCTGAGGACGGTCATCCCGCCGGTCTGCTGTTGCGCCCAGGTGATGGGCGTGCCGCTGTCGCCGTGTACCCACTCCCCGGAGACATCGACATGGACGTCGACGCTGTGAGCCCGCCCGTCGTTGCCGGCCGCCTGCACGGTGACATAGCTGAGCGGCACCGACTGGCGCTGGAGGTTCTCCAGGTCCACCGGGGAGAAGAACGTGACGGTGAGGGTCACACCGCCGCCGCTGAGGGTGTAGACGGAGCGGGTGGCGGTGAGCCGGAGCGAGAGCTGCTGCATCGTGGTCAGGGTGGGGCCGCCGGGCAGCGAGGGGGATCCGGCGAAGACATAGGCCACACCGTCGATCCTGGCCAGACCGCACAGGGCGGTGATGTGACCGGTCCAGAAGGTGGCCCAGGTCCCGGCCAGGTTGTCCGCGGGCACCCACGTGGAGAGGTAGGGCGAGCGCACGGCCAGCGGGACGGCGGGCGGGCGCAGCGGACTGAACGTGGACGCGGCGAGGGCCCTCGGAGCAGGGGCCGCACGTACGGCGGACGGCGTGGCGGCCTGCGCGGCTCGCGCGGCGAACAGCCCGTCGGTCGCCGCCGCGACGGACAGTGCGCCACTCCACCGTAAGAGCGCACGGCGGCTGGGACTTGGGGTGCGGGAGTCTTCGGGATTCACCATGTGATCCGCTCTCCGATGCGTGGGGGACGGCGGAAGGCCGTTCGGAGACTTTCAGATGCTGAGCGGGGCTCGGCCTCCGGTGGAGGCGCGGTGCGTGAGCGGAGATCGTCGGCACTGAGCTGCGTTGCCGGAGGCGGTCCGGAGCGGTGGCCGAGGGCGGCCTTTCTAACGTTGCAAAGGATGGTGCCAAACGGAATGACACCACCGGCAACCTGTCATGTCTATGCCCCCGACAGAAATCACCGGTCGAGCCGGCGGCGCGGTGGTCCTGCGGATCATTCCAATGAGTCACGGGCGTCCTCGCCGCGTGTCGGGAGGCGCTCGACGCGTGAGCCTTCTCGCCGCTGTGTCGGTCGGTTTCGGGTGAGGTGGCCGTCCCTGGCACCCGTAGCCTGACCAGCCGGCGAACCCTGTGTGGTCACGGCACCCGTCATGGGCGGAGAATTCGTCCCGCCATGTCCCGGATGGTGTCGGCCGGGGTGCCGGGAGCGGTGAGGTGGGCGATGTGTCCCTGGCCGGTGAGCGTGACGATCCGCGCGTTCGGCAGGGCTGCCGCCAGGTCGGCCAGACGTTCACGCAGGTGGGCTGGGCTGAGATCGCCCTCGATCAGGGTCGTCGGTGTCTCGAGCGCCGCGAAGCGATCAGTACCGACGCCGAGCGCGTCGATCGCTTCGTCGTCCGCGATCTGTGCCGCCGCGTACGCGGACAACGCTGCTCGTACGTGCTGATCAGCGAACATGGCATCGGCCACGGGCGCGGGCATGCGGACGATGTCCCGCATGTGGATCCGCATCGCCTCGACCGGGTGGCCCCCGTCAGCCCCTGAACCGCGTCGATAGGCTCACGGACGGAAGAGTGCGGCACGGCTCGCACGGCTTCTCGGCCCGCACAACGATGACTGACGGCTAGTGCCCTGAGCCGGGGATTCACCGCCTGCTGCCGGCGAATCCCCGGCTCAGGGCACTAGATCGCGAGGACTGTCGCAAAGCCTTAAAAGTCAGGGCGAGCTCGGAGGTGTTCCAGGGCGGGCGGGGTGTGCTCGGGGGTAAAGGACCAGCCGGGCATACCTCCCCAGGTGATGGAGAGGCGGAGGTACTCGACCAGAGTGACACCCTCGCGGCCGCCGACACCCTCCAGGACCGGGTCGGCAAGGCGGGAGGGCAGAGCGATGTCGTGGGTGGCACCGCTGTAGTTGGCCTTGTGGAGTTCGTCGGGGGCGAAGTCGAACACGAAGCCGTCCTCGGCGGCATCCGGGTCGTCCTCGACGTTCTCCTGGTACTCGTCCCAGCTCCAGCGCAGTTCCTCGACCAGCGGCAGTACCAGTGGATCGGGCAGTATCGGCGCGTCAGTGTACTGGTCGCTGTTGCGGTAACTCAGCCCGAGCTGCGGGCAGTCGCCCGTGAACGACACCCCGCCCACGTGGCGCAGGCAGGCATACAGCGCGGCGGGCAGCCCGCCGATCTCGGCGTCCAGCCGGTCCAGGTCGGCCAGTTCCTCCGGGCTCGTGGGGAACCGCAGCTTGGCCGCCGGTGCCAGCCCCAGCGTGTCCAGTTCGCCGGTGAGCCGTTCGATGTGCCGGGCGACCCGGCGCATCGTTTCGGCCGCCACCGCAGCGCAGTCCTCGGCGAGTCGCTCAGGTATTGGCCCCAGCGCCCGGAGGTCCACCCATACGTCCTGGTGGTCCCCAGCGAGGTACCGCTGAAGATAGGAAGTCACGGGCGGCATCCTGTCCCACCGTCCGAGCACAGGGCAAGATCCGCCGGACAGACCCCAGTCGAGAGGGCTGGGCTCGATCTCCATGCGATCGAAGTCCAGCCCCTGGCTCCGCTTGCTGGTGGGGTGGATGATCACAGCGGCGAACAGGAAGTGGAGGATGGAGTTCATACGGGCGTAGTCCTTCTCTTCCTCCAGCCGTCGCCAGTTCTTCCGTGCGTCCGCTCCGGCAATGCCTTCGAGCACCGCTACGGGCCGCAGCACGGTGCGGCGCTGCCGCCTTTTTTTGATCCTTTCCTCATGCCGGAGCTGCCGTACTTCGCCGCCGCGGATCAGTCCGGGCTACTTGAGCAGGCGGAAAGCGGGGTGCCCGGCCCAAGCCCGCAAGAACTCCGCCGTTCCCAGCGCCGTCCAGTCGTCGTCCGCGATCCCCAGCACTCCCGGCAGGCCAGTGACGACCGACGCCTGCCCCTCCACCAGCTCGGCTTTGGCCACACCCCCGATGACGTCCATGACGGCGGCGGTCAGCAGGGCCGTGGAAACGTGGTCGATCCCGCGATTGCAGCAGGCACTGACGTTGACGGCATGCGTCGGTCTGAAGCCGAGGACGGCCTCCACCTCGGGCTCGTCCACGTGCTCGGCCTCGAAGAGGCTCTCATCACCGGCACCCGGCCCCATCAGGTAGACCAGGAAGGGCCGACGCCAGTCCTCGCGGTGCGGATCGAATCCCACCAGGCCGGTGAGCTCCTCGTCCGCGGACGTGTTGCCGAGCAGCGGCAGCGGGAACGGCTTTCGCCAGTCCTCGTCCCGTCCGTCCTCGACGCCCAGGCGCTCCGCGGGCACGTTGATGTCGAAGAACCCGGGCCGCTTCTCGGTGAAGCGGGAGGAGATCCCCACGATCAACGCGCGGAATTCCCGCAGCGCGGCCGAGGAGAGCGGCTCCGCCAACTCGATCACCAACGTCGGACCAGACATGCCGGAAGCTTAGGCAGCCCGGTCTGAGCGTCGACTTGCGTTGGAGTGCGCTTCAGGTCATAGCGTCGTAGACACCGCGGCGCACGAAGCCCGTGGGCCGGCGCCTCCCACGGGCTACCTGGTGGTGGGAATCGTCGCTGGACGGATGAGGGCTTCGTGCCGCCCGACGAACGATGAACGACGAACGACGAACGACGAACGAGTGTGCAGAGAAGAGCTGGGAGACGGCATGTATAAGCGCAGTCTGCGGGACCTTCAGGTATCGGCCATCGGCTTGGGATGCATGGGCATGTCCGCCTTCTACGGATCCACGGATCAGGAGGAGGCGATCGCGACCATCCGGCACGCTCTCGATCTCGGGGTGAACTTCCTCGACACCGCGCAGATGTACGGGCCGCTCACCAACGAGTCGCTCCTCGGCGAGGCGATCCGCGGGCGCCGCGAGGAGTACGTGATCGCGACGAAGTTCAACTACCGGATGGACGACGCCGTACCCGGCGACATCAGCACGGTCGGCCCGCAGGACGGCTCGGCCGAGCACGTCCGCAGCTCGGTCCACGGCTCCCTGCAGCGCCTGGGAACCGACTACATCGACCTGTACTACCAGCACCGGGTCGACCCGAACGTACCCATCGAGGAGACGGCCGGCGCGCTGGGAGAGCTGGTTGCCGAGGGCAAAGTGCGGTGCATCGGACTGAGCGAGGCGAGTGCGGAGACCATCCGGCGCGCCCACGCCGTGCACCCGATCACCGCGGTGCAGAGCGAGTACTCGCTGTGGTCGCGGGACGTGGAGGCCGAGGTGCTGCCCGCCTGCCGTGAGCTGGGCATCGGCTTCGTGCCGTACTCGCCGCTGGGCCGCGGCTTCCTCGCCGGCCGGTTCAGCTCGCCCGACGAGCTGGACGCGAACGACTGGCGTCGCCAGAACCCGCGCTTCCAGGACGCCAACATCGAGGCGAACATGCGGCTGGCGGCGAAGGTGAAGGAGATCGCCGCCGAGAAGGACGTGCTCCCGGCCCAGCTCGCCATCGCCTGGGTACTGGCCCAGGGCGAGCACCTGGTGCCGATCCCGGGCACCAAGCGCCGCACCTACCTGGAGCAGAACGCCGCCGCGGCCGACATCGAGCTGACCAAGGAAGACCTGGCCCGCATCGATGCCGAGCTGCCCGAGGCCGCGGGTGAGCGCTATGACGAGGCGGGTATGCGATCCGTCAATCGCTAGCCGGACCCGTCCGCGGCAGGTACCAGGCTCCGCCGTCGCCATGATTCATCCGGGCCGTCGGGCTATGCGGCGAGGGCGGCGGGTTCTCCCAGCCGGGCGGCGGCCGTACGCCAGGCGGCCGTCACCGCTGTGTGGGCCCGCTCGGTCCGGACGGCACCGTCTGCTGCCATATCGAGCGGCTCGCCCACATGCACGTGCAGCCGCGGGCGGCGCAGCGGCGCCGTGAGCAGGCCCGCGAGCTGCTTGGCCGTGCTTCCCGAGGTGACCCGACGGGCTCCGGCCTGGCCCACGGGCACCACGGGAGCCCCGGTTCGTCGGACGAGCCGGGACAGACCGCTGCGGAAGGCCCCGGGGGCCGTTTCTGCCGCGTCCGCCCGGTGGGGGAGACCGCCCTCGGCGTAGATCAGAACCAGGCACCCGCGCTCCAGCGCCTCGGCGGCTCCATCCAGGGCGTCCGCCGCGCGTCGGTCGCCGCGGTGCACGGGGATGTGCCCTTCGCGGGCGAGCGCGCGTCCGAGGACCGGGACACGCCACAGTCCGGCAGTCGCCATGATCACCGGACGAGCCCCGAGGCGGTGCAGTGCGGCGAGCACGACGGCGGGGTCGGCGAGCGAGGTGTGGTTCGCGACGACGATGCTGCCAGGGGCGAGTTCGGTGCCCGCGTCGGTGGTGATCGTGAGGCGGCCGACGGCGGGCACCAGGACGTCGGCGAGGCGGCTGAGCATGTTCGGTCTCCCGATCTCGGCAGTGGTGACCTTCATCGTCGGCGGTGAAGGCCCCCGGGGGCCTGAGTAGCCGCACTCATCTTTTGCGTGCCGGTACCCATGGCCGTGGCGCCGTCCCACGCGTGGATCCGACCACGGAAGCGGTCCCGGCCAGGGACGACCTCAGGCCGGGACCGCCGGGCATGATCAAGGGACGTCCGCCGGGCTCCCCTGACGACACGCAGTGTCAGGCGGTACGGGCAACCGGCTGGACTCGCAGCGGCACGCTCACGTACGGGGCCGAGAGTAGGAAGGCGCAGCCTCGGTGGGGCCGAGAGCGGGAGGGCGCAGCCTGGGCGGGCCCGGCTGCGCCCTCGTCGCGCCGTCACCGCAGGCCGCTGTAGGCGGCCATCACGATCTCCATGCCGCGGTCGTCCTCCTGCCGTTCCCGGTCGATCATCCGGTTCATGACGTAGGCCACCGTCATGCGTGAACCGGGATCGTTCACGACCAGCGAGCCGCCCCAGCCGCCCCAGCCGAAGGTGTCGCCGAACTTGGCGAAGCCCGTCGTCCAGCACATCGGCGTCCCCAGAACACGGTCGTCGCCGCGGAACACCTCCTGCCACGCGGGCTCGCACCCCTGGGGGGACAGCAGTCGTACGCCGCCGGCCGAACCCCGGTTCGCCAGTACCGACTGGACAAGGGCGACGGAGCGGGCGTTGCCGTAACCGTTCACCGCGGGGATCTGCGCCCGGCGCCAGGCCGCGGAGTTGGCGTCCTTGACCCGGATCACGGCCCCGGTGGTCTTCCGGCGTGTGCCGTCCGGCCCCGGCGGGGCGTCGGCGGCGTACTCGTCCGTCAGGGACGGTGGCGGGATGAGAGGAGCGACGCGGTGGTCATGATCGGGGGAGAGCCCGATGTGGAAATCCGCGTCCAGCGGTTCGGTCACCTCTTCGGCGAAGAACTCGCCGAGACCGCGTCCGGTGATCCGGCGGACGATCTCCCCCATGAGGAAGCCGAAGGTGAGCGCGTGATAGCCGGCGGCCGTCCCCGGATCCCATTCGGGCGCCTGCGCGGCCAGCCCGGCCGTCACGCTCTCCCAGGAGTAGAGCTCCTCGACCGCCGTCGGCCCGGACAGGTCCGGCAGCCCCGCGGTGTGCGACAGCACGTGCCGTACCAGCACGTTCTCCTTGCCGGCCGCGGCGAACTCGGGCCAGTAGAGGGCGACCGGCGCGGACAGATCGAGTTCACCCCGGTCGGCCAGGATCAGCGCACACAGGGCGACCATGTTCTTGGTCGTCGAGTTCACGCCGGTGAGGGTGTCGCGGTCCCAGTCGACGGAGCGGTCCGTATCGGCGTACCCGCCCCAGAGATCGGCCACCGGTTCGCCGTCGACGTAGACGGCTGCCGAGGCGCCCACGTCGTCCTTGCCGAGCAAAGCCGCGAGTGCCTCACGGACTGCGGCGAACCGCGGATCACAAAAACCCTTAATATCGGTCATGCGTGTAAGCCTCAGATAATGCCGGGGCTTTCCGCCCGACAATTCCCGCACCGGTTTTGTCGGGCGGGACGCGATCGGATTTTCTCTACTCCGGTAAGGCGGCCTGACGGCCGTGCGGTCGGCCCGTCGGTGGACCGCTCCTGCCTCCGCCCCGCGGCTCGACCGGTCGTCCCCGGGACCGCCCGCATCGGCAAGGAAGGACGGATACGCGTGCTGGAGCGGCTGAATCAGGCGCTGGACCACCTGGAGGCCTGTCTCGACGGGGAGGTCGACATGGCCGAGGTGGCCCGGATCGCCGCGGTGTCGGAGTACCATTTCCGGCGGCTGTTCTCCGCGCTCGCCGGGATGCCGCTCCCGGTCTACGTACGGCGCCGGCGGATGACGCTCGCCGGGGCCGAGGTGCTGGCCGGGGAGCCGACGCTGCTCGATGTCGCGGTGCGCTACGGGTACGGCTCGGGCGAGGCGTTCGCCAGGGCGTTCCGGTCGGTGCACGGCATCGGGCCGAGCGAGGCCCGGCGCACGGGTGCGGTGCTCACGGCACAGCCGCGCATGTCCTTCCGCGTCGTCGTCGAAGGAAGTACGACCATGCGGTACCGGATCGTGGAGAAGGAGTCGTTCCGGGTCGTCGGCCGGAAAGCCCGGGTCCCGCTGGTGCACGACGGGGTCAACGCGGCCGCCACGGCACACGTGGAGAGCCTGGACGAACAGACGGTCGTCCGGATGAAGGAACTGGCCGACGGGGAGCCGCAAGGGGTCCTGTCGGCGGCGGTGTACCTGACCGGCAGCCGCGAGGAGGGCGCCGAGGCGGACTACTGGGTCGGCGTGGTGACCGGCCCCGACGCGGTCGCCGAGGAGCTCGACGCCCTGGACGTGCCGGCCGGGACCTGGGCCGTCTTCGACAACCACGGGCCCTATCCGAGCGCCCTCCAGCAGCTGTGGCGAGACGTGTTCACGCAGTGGTTCCCCTCGAACCTGTACACGACCCGACCAGGTCCGGAGCTTCTGCGGACGCAGCCGGTGGAGATCGGCGCGGAGACCGACTCCCAGCTGTGGATCCCGGTCGTGCGGGACAGCGGAAACGCCGGGGCGTGAACACGGCTGCCGGGCCCCGGAGTTCCGACTGACCTGCTGAAGCGGCCCGAGGCCCGTCACGACACCGCGGCCTCCAGGTACTGCCCCAGGTACCGGAACGCGCCGTGGACGACCTGGAACTCGAACATCGGGTCGTGGATGTAGCCGAACCCCGACTCGTACTTGACCGTGCGGGTGATGCCGGAATACGTGATCTCGGGCATCCGGCGGGCGATCGCGCCCCGTTCCCTCAGCATGGTGCCGTCCTTGTCGCAGGCCTTGGCCAGGAACCTCGCGGCGTCGTAGGCCTCCGCGGTGTACCAGCCGGGATCGGCGCCGAAACGCGCGCGGTAGGCCGCCGTGAACGCGCGGGCGGAGGCCAGGGCCGTCGGGTCGGTGAAACCGGTGGCGAAGACCCAGCCCGTCGCGGCGGCGCCCGCCGACGCGAGGAACTGTGGGTCGAGGGCGCGTTCGGTCGCCATCCGGGTGCCGGTGAACCGGGCGGCGGCCAGCGCCGACGCGAGTCCGGCGGCCCGGGCCGCGTCCCCGGTGAAGACGACCGCGTCCGCGCGAGCGGACTTCACCTCGGCGGCGAGCGACGCGTAGTCGATCCTCCCGGCGGCCACACGTTTCACCGTGGGGTCCCGGCCGAGCTGCCGCAGCGCCTGCTCGGCCCTGTTGCACACCATCCAGGCGAAGTCGCCCTGAGCCCGGTCGTCCACGACGAACACACGGCGGGCGTCGACGTGGTCGCTGAGGTAGCGGACGCAAGGGGCGGCGAGAAGGTCGTACGTGACGTGCAGCGCCGCATGGGAGTGGAAGAAGTTGTCGCCGAACCTCGAATTCAGGGTGCTGACGCCCACCGAGACGGACACGACGGGCATCGCCGCCTGGGTGTACGTCTTCTCGGTGGCCTGGAAACAGGCGTCGGTGGTGGGGCCCAGTACGGCGAGCACCTCGGCGTCCTTGGTCAGCCGGGTGGCCAGCTCGCCGGCCCGTCCGGTGTCGCCGCCGTCGTCGTGTACCTGCAGTTTCAGCGAAAAGGGGCGGCCACTCTGCGCGTTGAGCTGTTCGACGGCCAGCCGTGCACCGTTGAGCTGGGCCTTCCCGCTCTCCTTGTGGGCGCCGGTCAGATCGCCGTGGAACGCCACGACCAGCTCCGGGCGGCGGGGACCGCTCCCGGACGGCGTGGACGTTCCCGGCTTCGCCCGGGTGCTCCACCACCAGGCCCCGCCACCGCCCGCCGCGAGGAGCCCCGCCGTCGAGCCGAGGCGCAGGAAGCCGCGGCGGCCGACGATGAGCCCGGTGGGGCGGGTGGCGGTGACGGCCGTCATCGTCGCGGCCTCCGGAGAGGCCGTGCCGGCCGTGTCCGCGGTGTTCGACGGCGCGGACGCGGACACCTGGGTCGGCTCGATCGCGCCGATGGTGAGCACGGCGGCGGACCGGTCGTTGATCAGCCGGGTGACCGGCGCGGGCAGCCAGCCGGACGGTTCGGCGGACTCGGACGCCGCCGTGATCTCCCCGAGCGACGCACGGAGCTGCGCGAGGCTCGGGCGGCCGGCCGGCTCCTTGTGCAGGCAGGCCCGCACCAGGGCTGTCAGATCCTCCGGGAGCGACGCCGGGTCGGGCTCCTCGTAGATCGTGCGTAGCAGTACCCCCGCCGGCGCGCCGTCGCCGAAGGGCCGTACCCCGGTCGCGGCGAACGCCAGCACGCACCCCAGCGAGAACACGTCGCTGGGCGGGCCGATCTCACCGCTCCGCGCCCGCGCCTGCTCGGGCGACAGGAAGCCGGGCGAGCCGACGATCACACCGCTGGACGTGAGCGCGGTGCCCTCCGGCGCGCGGGCGATGCCGAAGTCGATGAGCCGGGGCCCGTCCGGGGCCAGCAGGATGTTCCCCGGCTTCACGTCGCGGTGCACGAGACCGGCCCCGTGCACCGCCTCGAGCGCCTCGGCGAGCCGCACGCCCAGCACCCGCACGGAAGCGAGCGACAGCGGCCCGAAGGTGTGCACCGCCTCGGAGAGCGAGGGCCCCGGCACGTACGAGGTCGCCAGCCACGGAGTCTCCGCGTCGGCGTCCGCGTCCAGCAGCGGGACCACCCAGCGGCTGCCGACCTGCCGGGCGGTCTCGACCTCACGGCGGAAACGGGCCCGGAATCCGCTCTCGTCGGCGTACGAGGGCCGGACCGTCTTCACCGCGGCGATCGCCCCGCCCGGCGCACGGGCGAGGAAGACCACGCCCATGCCGCCGGCGCCCAGCCGCCGCAGCAGGCGATAGCGGCCGATCCGGGACGGGTCGCCGGCCCGCAGGGGCTCCATCAGACGGTGAGCGGCGCGGGGCCGTCGTACACGAAGGCGCCCTGGTGCACCTGCCAGAGGAAGCCTCCGGTGCCGTCGAAGGCCATCGCGCCGTTCTTCTGGAAGGCGAACGTCTTGGTGATGCCCACGTACTTCCCGCCCAGGACGGCCGTCAGCAGGTTCTGCCGGGTGCGGCTCTTGGACGGCAGCCCGGCCAGTGCCTTGAGCAGCATCGCGGTCACGTCGTAGGCCTCCGCCGCGTACCGGGGCGGCGTCTCCTTGAAGTGCTCGCGGTAGGCGGCGGTGAACTTCCGTGCCTCGGGTTTGCGGGTCGCGTCGATGACCGGGGCCACCATCACCCAGCCCTCGGACCCTTCCTGAGCCTGCGTCAGGAACCGTTCGTCCAGCAGCGCCGGGCCGGACACCCGAGCCCCCTTGAAGGCGCGTTCCCGCAGCGTCCCGGCGATCAGCGCTCCCCGGTCGGGCAGCCCGGCGAAGAACACGGAGTCGGCGCCGGCGGAGAGCACCGCGTCCACCGTGCTGCCGAAGTCGCGGCGCATCGCGCTGACCACCTTCGGCACGGACGGGTACCGGATCTTGTTGAGGTCATTGCTGAGGGTGCTGGCCAGATTTGTCCCGTAGCTGCCGGCCGGGCGGTCGACGACGATGCCGATCTTGCGCGATCGCGCGGCGCCGCGCAGGTAGACGCTCGCGTAGAGGGGCAGCACCGCGTCGGGCATCCGTGCCTGCAGGAACGAGCGGAACCCTTGGAAGGACAGGGCGGTCGCACCGGGGGACACGCCGACGACGGGCAGCAGCCCGGCGTCGTACTTCGCGAGCGCCGCCTGCGCGGTCTCGTCGGTGGTCGGGCCGACCACGGCGAGGACCGTCGGATCGGCGGTGAGCCGCGCGGCGACCCGGGCCGAGGCCGCCGGATCACCCCCGTCGTCGACGGCTTTGACCTTCACGGTGAACGGGGCGTCGCCGCGCGCGTTGAACTGCGCGACCGCGAGCCGCAGTCCGCGCTCCTGGGCCCGGCCCGTCTCCCGCTGCGGGCCGCTGAGGTCACCGTGCAGCGCGATGGTGTACGCCGGGCGACGCGAGGACGCGGCGGCGGCACGGTGTTCGCCCCCCGAGCCGTTGTCGCGGTCGGCCGCCCACCAGGCCCCGCCCCCGCCCGCCGCCAACGCCACGGCCCCGCCGGCGAGCAGCAGGAAACGACGCCGGCCGGCCGGACGGGAGTCCCGCGGCTCCGCCTCCCCGGACGTCTCGCGCGTGTCGGGCTCCGCCGGGTCGGGAGCGGCCGGCGCGTCGGACGGCGCCAGCGTGTGTTCGATGTCGGGCAGCGCGAGCGCGGCGGCCGAGCGTTCGGCGATCAGCCGGGTGACAGGCTCGGGCAGCCATCCGTCCGCCCCTTCGTCCTGAGGGGTGGCTTCGGACGTCCCTTCGTCCTGAGGGGTGGTCTCGGATGCCCTCGGGTCCCGAGGGGTGGTCTCGGACGCTCTTGGGTCTTGAGGTGCGGCCCTGGATGCCCTTGGGTCCCGCGGTACGGCTTCGGACGCCGTCCCGTCCTGGGCGGCGCCGTCGGCCGTCAGCTCCAGTACCAGCTCACCGACATCGGGCCGCCGGGCAGGATCCTTCTCCAGGCAGCGGGTCAGCACCTCGTGCAGCCACGCCGGCACTCCATCGAGGTCCGCCGGGTCGTGGACGGCCCGGTACAGCAGGGCGTCGACCGCTCCGCTGCCGAACGGCGCCCGGCCGGTCGCCGCGAACGCAAGGACACAGCCGAGCGAGAACACGTCGCTCGCCGGGCCGATGCCGTCCCCGACACGCCCCTCGGCCTGCTCGGGAGACAGATAACCGGGTGTGCCGACCACCACCCCGGTCGCCGTGAGCGTCCGGTCCTCCGGTGCGCGGGCGATGCCGAAGTCGATGAGCCGCGGGCCGTCATGGGCGATCAGCACGTTGCCCGGCTTCAGATCCCGGTGGACCAGCCCGGCCCGGTGCACCTCGCCCAGCGCCTCGGCCAGCCGGGTGCCGAGCAGCCGCAGACCGCGCTCGGGCAGCGGCCCGTACGCGGTCACGGCCTCGGC
Organism: Streptomyces sp. NPDC021080; assembly: GCF_044333225.1. Classification (NCBI taxonomy): domain Bacteria; kingdom Bacillati; phylum Actinomycetota; class Actinomycetes; order Kitasatosporales; family Streptomycetaceae; genus Streptomyces; species Streptomyces sp. NPDC021080. The sequence continues at coordinate 56,515 of NZ_JBIRQM010000017.1, forward strand.
CAGCGACGGGCCGGGCACGAACGCCGTCGCCAGCCAGGGCGACTCGGCGTCCGGATCGGCGTCCACCAGCGGCACCACCGAGGGGCTGTCGACCCGCCGGGCGACCTCGACCTCGCGGCGGAACCGCTCCTTGAAGCCCGGCTCCTCGGCGTACTCGGCGAGCAGCACCTTCAGCGCCACCAGCGCGCCGCCCGAGGAACGCGCCAGGTACACGACGCCCATGCCTCCGGCGCCGAGCCGCCCGAGCAGGCGATGGTCCGCGATACGCGCGGGATCCGACGAACGCAGCGACTCCATCACTTGTCTCCTCTGAGCTCGGACTCCACGCGGGTGAGCATCGCGCTGTCGGCCTCCGCCGCGTACTTGGCCACCTCGTTGTCCGAGTAGCCTTCGGCGCCCTTCACCGACACCGCCAGGGTCACCGTGCCGAGCCGGGTGACGTGCCAGTAGTAGGTCTGCTCGCGTTTCCCGGTGAGGTACTTGCCCATTTCCACGACCTGGTCGTCGGAGTAGGTGTTGTTGCCCTGGCCGTAGGGAATGGCGGTCGACATGAGTCCCGAGATCCACTCGTCGGTACGGACCTGCTGCTGCCGGCAGCGCAACGGCTCCTCCAAGGTGGTGGCCAGTTGCTCGTCGGCGTCGCGCACGGTGGTGTGCACGGTGACCGCGGCGCTCACCTTGAGCTCGCCCTTGCCGCCGGCGGCGGGAATCTCGCTGTAGCGGGAGAGCGAGGCAAGGACGCCGTGGGGCAGCGACCGCCGCTCCCACCGGCACTGCTCGTCCAGCACGGCGACGGTACCCGGGGTGCTCGCGGCCTGCTGCTGCGCCCGGAAACCGGCGCCCCATCCCTGCGGTTTCAGCGCGACGGCCGCCGCCAGTGCCTCGGCCCGGCTCTTCGTCCTGGGCACCTTGGCGGGGTCCGCCTGGAACGGTGTCCCCGGCGACGCGCCACCCCCCGAGGGCGACGCGGACGCCGTGGCCGAGGGAGAACCGGACGCGGCCGCGGACCTCGAAGGCGTCGAAGAGCCCGCCTCGGCCGTCTTGCCGTCGTCCCCGGAACTGCAGCCGCCGAGTACCACGGCCGCCGCGGCGATCGACGCGGCAACCCGCCACGGCCGCATGCTTCTGTGCACAACGGTATTGCCGTTGCTCATCCCCGTTTCCCCCTCGCTCACGAGCTCCCGCTCGCTTATGGTGATCTTACTGACGGACGCGAGGACCAGCCGCACGGTTGCACGAACAGGGGACGGGCTGAGTCCCTGTGCACCGGCCCCGTCCTCGTCGGCACATGCGGAGGACCGCAACGCCGAAGAGTCCCAATGGTGGTGATTGGTCGTCAGTTCACGGGACCGAACAGAGGATCACGAACCCAGGCCTCCAGGCGCCTGCCCTCCCGCGGCAGAACCTCGACCGCCGGCGGGCCGTCCGGCACGCACCCCGGCCACATCTCCGTGAGCCAAGCCTGCTCAGCGGCCCCGGTCCGCATCGCTTGGCCGGCGAGGTCACTTGGGCTCCTTCCCCTGGCTTCGTCCGGCCACCACCATGACATGCCACGCTGACATCCGGCCTCGCCCGTCTGCCGTCGGCGGCGCTACGGCCAACTGCCCCAACTCGCTTTGCGCCACAGGCACAGCGCGGGCCGAGGCCGATTCATTCGTCTGCGCCGCCCTCGGAAGGACCGGCCGATCGCGTTCTGAGCCGCGGGGGCCTTCACGGGGTTCGTGAAGGAAATCGGGCTGCGCCGGGGAGGGGCGGCCGGGCAGCATGGTGAGGTGCCGGATCTGCTGTGGGACGACGTCAGGAACTTCTTCGACCCTGACCTGATGGGTGCTCTGCCGGATGTGTCGGTGCCGGGCACCTCGGTCGAGGACTGGCAGGCAGTGTTCGACCTGGTCCGGTCGAGCGGCTGGACGTGGAGGTACGAGGCAGGGGGTGTCCCGGCGCCGCTGCCGCCGGCCGCGGAGGTCCTGGCGCGGCCCGCCGATGCCGAATCCGTCGACCTGTATGTGTGGCCGGTCCCCGGAGTTTTGGTGATCTTCCGTCCGATGTCCGCCGTGGAGATCGATTTCGACGTCGACCTTCGCGAACTGCAGGGCCAGGTGGGAGTGGGCACCTTGTGCGGCTTCCTGCGCGCGGTCGGCCGCCGTTTGGGAAAACCGGTGTTGATGACGCCCGAGGGTGACTACGGGAACCCGGTGATCCGGTTCGACCCCGCGGCCGACCGCGTGGTGCTGTCGGCGGATCCCCGTGGAATTGCACCGGCCGACGCGCCGGACCGGGACGCGTAGAAGGGGAAGGTGCGGTCGAGGGGTGGGTTCTGCTGCCGTCGCGGTGGTACCGCACTGCTGTACCGCAATCAACGACGGATGCCCGGAGCGGACAGAGGCAGGACGACACCGAGTCGGCCGCCGGTCGGCTGGTGATGCATGATGCGGCGTGGACAGGTCCTGCCGTGAGGATGGGGGAGGGGACACGTGACAGCGTCGCTCGCCCGTCTCGGCGTGCTGCTGGGGGAACCGGAAACCTGGGGCTGGGCCCGGCCGGGGCTGTGGACGGCGTCCGAGCAGTATCTCGGTGTCCGGCTGCCCTCGGACTACAAGGCGTTCCTGGATCTGTACGGGCCGGGGAGCATCGACGGCTTCCTGTCGCTGAGCCGGCCCCTGGAAGCCGACCGTGCCGAACTGGACCGGCTGTGGTCGCTGGAGGACTGGCGCCGCGCCCGGATCGGCGACCCGGACATGTACCCGTACCCTTTTCACCCCGACCCTGGCGGCCTCATCTCCTGGGGTTCGGACGAACACGGGGGCGAGTACTACTTCCTCGCGGTCGAGCCGGACCCTGATGACTGGCGCATCGTCGTGGGCAGCGAGTGCAACGACTGGTTCGAGACCGCGGGCACCTTCTGCGACTTTCTCGTACGCTGCTTCGATCGCATCGACCGGCCGCCCTTCACGGACCGCAGCTGGCCCAGCCCCGGCGCCCGGTATCACTCCCACGCCCAGTACGACACTCACACGGCCGACGGCCCCACCGCGATCACCTGACCCCCGCTCCGCTGTTACGAGTTCCCCTTGCAGTCGGCACGGATCGTGAGTTCGTGCAGCGACTTGCCATTGGCACCCAAGAGGGGCGCGCTCGTGCGGGTGACGAAAACCGCCCAGGTGCCACGGGTGAGCAGACTTTCGTCAGTACCCCCGGCGTGTATCTGCTTCCAGCCGTGTGCCCGCAATGCCGCTGCCACATTCTCACGGGAGTGTGGCGCGCTCTTCGTCGAGACGAAGCCGTCGAGAAAGATCGAGCAGTAATCACCGGACGGCTTTTCTTTGCCGTCTCCTCTGAACCCGCCGGGCACGTTCACCTCCGCCACTGCTTGGAGCAGCTCCGTGCGAACGGTCTCGTATTCCGTGCGGCGCTGCGCCGCTGAAGGGTCGACGCTCACCTTTGGCCGGCTCGGGGAAGGCTGGGGAGTTTGGGCGGTTCCGCATCCTGCGACCAATCCGATCAGGGGCAGGAGACAGGCGAGACGGGGTATGGCATGACGCATTCCAGAGATCATAAGCTGCTGGTCAGTGGGCCGATAGGCGTCAAATACGAGACAAGGGTCACGGAAAATTCGGTCGAGTCGAGGAGCGGGTTGCCGCCCCTCGACCGAGGAGAGTGCGACAAGTGCGGCCGGGGCACGATTGCGGTCTGGCCTCGTGCCAGGAGGACGACGGCCGCCATGATTCCGATCAGGCCTGCGACGGCAAGCACGGTGGCTATCACCAATGCCGCGCCAGTGATGTCATTCGTGAGGCAGGGGAACGGCGTGATGCTCCGTGGGGTGCTCGCACTGATCATCGAGGGGAGCGGGGGCTCGAATCTCTGGAGCCGGTGCTTCGATCGCGCCAGACATCTTCGCCCGGGACAGATTCGAATACGGTACGACCGCGCTCTTCATCGCAGGCAGTCCACGATCAGCACATGCCCCCGGAACAACGTCACCGGGCCGGGATCGGCTGAGTGAGGTTCACCGGGTTGCCGTCGGGGTCCTGGATGTGGGCGACGCGCTGTCCCCAGGGCATGTCCTTGGGGCCGCTGCGGACCGAGCCGCCCAGCGCCGTCACCCGGCCGAGCGTCTCGTCGACGTCGTCGACACCGATGCTGAGCAGGATCCGCGGTGCCCCTCCGGTCCCCGGGTCCTCCTTGGCCACCAGCCCGAGGTCGGTGTCGCCGATGCGCAAGCCGAGGTAGAAGGCCGGACCTTCCGCCGGCACCCGGAAGATCTCCTCGGCGCCGAACAATTTCGTATAGAAGCCGAGCAGAACGTCATGGTCGGCGGTCACGATCACTGGCTGGATGGTGGACATGGCACTCCTGTCGAGAACGGTCGTGTCGCTGGGTAGACCGTCCGCGGACGGCGAACTCATCGGCAGAACCACGCCGCCGGACGATCCAGCGCACGGACTGCCGCCCGCGACCGGCACGAGCACCCCGAAACGAGGTCGCGCCACTTCGCTGACCAGCCACTTCAAGATGGCGGAGCTTCAACGTGTGCCGGCGGTTCGGGCTGAGGGCACAGACCGGGTCGGTCGAAGGCAGGACCTGCTGTCGACCTGCGCGAATTCCGAGCGGGCGGCCTCCGGCGGAGCCGGGCGGATCACGGTCCGAGGGGACTCCAGTCGAACCAGCCTCGGGAGGTTTCGTACAGGGTCCCGGGTTCATCACAGGTCTGGGATGCCATGATCCGCGCGGCGACGGCATCCGCGCGCGCAGCGTAACCGTCCGCCAGGACCACCAAGGTCAGAACCGCAGCCAGCGTGAGCACGGGAAGAACCCGCCCGCGGCGTCCGAACGACACGATCAGCGCTGCCACGGCCAGCACGAGGCCGGCCAGCAGGAGCCACCGGTTCACGCTCGCTTCCCGGTGGAGTTCTTCTGTCAGTTCGACAGGGTCACTGCAGAGTGGGTACGACTTCGGTCCGTTGAGCAGCGACAGACAACGTTCCAGTCCTGCGGCCAGCACTATGAACACCCCGAGCACCGAAAGCCGGTTGAGACCTCTCTCCGGCTCTGCCACCGACCTGCCCTGTCCTCCGACCTCCACGGCCGTCTCTCCTTCGATCGCCAGACGGGCAGGTCCCGTTGTCGGCGCAGAGTACTGCTCGGTCGACGGGCCGATGCTTTTGGGCGGAGCCGCCGTAGGGGAGGCCGGGGGCAGCTCGTTGCCCGGCGGATTCGAATGAAGGTTCTGGACGGGCGGTCGCCCCTGTTAACGTCCCCTCGTGCCTTCGGAGATACAGCGCCTGGTCGATGACCTCGTCACTCAGATGAAGTCCGGTTCCGCTCCCGCCTACCGAACCGCGATGGAACGGCTTGCGGATGCTGCCAGGGCGGGAGGCCCCGAGAGCCTGACGGCCGCCGTGGAAGCTCTCGCGCCCTTGCTGCCGGATCTGGGTGGAGACTTCGCCATGACCGCGGTTCTGGCGGGCGCCTGTGTCGAGTGGGGAGCGTCCCCCATGGCCCTCGTCGACGTGCTGCCGCGGCGCGCCTCGGAAGCCATGAAGCTCAACGCGATGGTGCCGGGACTCTGGGACAAGGCTGCGCGCGGCCGGCCGCTGCCTGAACCGGTGAGCGCCAGTACCCACCCACTGCTACGGACGCTGACCGGACGGGCCCGGTGGCGTCTGGGCGTCGACAAGAACACCATGGCCCGGATCGCCATGTCCTGGTTCGACATGGAGCACTGGCTCAAAGCCCTGATCACCGTGATGGCGGACGCGGCTTTCCGCGAGGCCGTCGCCGACGACGTCAAAACCGAGTTGCGCGAACACGCCGAAGCGGTCGCCCACCGGTCTCAGCGAGCTGTTTGGGCCGGCGCGCTGACTGCCGTCCTCGACGACGAGCCGCTGGTCGTCATCGACCCTCGCGCACACCGGGGGTACGCCCTCACGATGAGCGGTGTCGGGGACAACGGCCAGTTGCACATCCTCCTGGCGGATCGCCTCGTCGGGGATCCCGGACAAGGCATGGTCGCCGGGGATCGCCCCGCGCGGTCCTGGGTCGAGGCGGCCACCAGCGGGGACCCCCGCCTCGGCACCGACGACCCGGCGATCCGCTGCTTCCGCCTCTTCGACGGTCAGGGGGCCTACATCGGCCCAGAAGGTGTGCCTGCCGACATAGGGCCCCTCGACGGTACTCGCGTCCTCGTGCTGCACCCCCCGAACGGCACGTACATGCTGGGCGTGGGCCGAGTGTTCGAGCACATGAAGCCGACTCTCCGCCTCGACCGGATTCTCGAACCGGCCGAGACACAGCGCTGGCTCGCCCGACTGGCTCCGGCCGTCGAGAACGACATGATGGCCGACCGGTAGCGGGAGCTGTCCCGCAAGACCAAGGGACCGAAGAACCGGGCCAGTACCCGCTCGCCGAGTCCGTGTACGACGCGGGATGGTCCGCCTTCATCGGCATGCTGGAGTACAAGGCCGCCCGGTACGGTCGCACCCTGGTCAGGATCGGCTGGTTCGAGCCGACGAGTCAGGTCTGCTCCACCTGCGGGGTCAAGGACGGACCCAAACCCCTGAACGTGCGGGAATGGACCTGCACCGCCTGCGGCGCTGTCCACGACCGGGACCACAATGCCGCACTCAACATCGAAACAGCCGCCGGACTGGCGGCATCGGCCTGCGGAGCGCCGGTAAGACCAGGAACGATCCCGGCACAGCGTGAAGAAACAGGAAGCCACGGATTCCCGACCGGAAACCGTGCCGCGTAGCGGCACGGCAACCAGTCGAGGAAGGCCGGAATCCTTGCCCTTCAGGGCGAGGAGCACGTCAATCAGAGGGTCGCTTTCCACGGGCAGCCGCCCAGCGGGCAGTGCGAATCGCCGACGTGCCCCTGAGAGCCGCAAGTTCGTTCGTCCCCTGCACGAGTCGGCATGCGCCGGTGTCCTGGTCGACGAGGATGGGCCAGTTCCCGCCCAATCGGATCGGACGCCCGTCCTTGTCCTTGGCGGTGGGGTACCAGGTGAAACCGAACATGCCCGTGACGGCCGGGGTCGCCCACAGACCGAGCTCGAAGGCCCATTCGTCCCACCGGTCGGTCAAGCCGCGAGCGAACTCCTCTGCGAGCAGCCTCGCCTCACTCTCCTCCAACAGGTCCCTCTCCTCAGCCGGTCAAATGATCAGACAGACCCTATGAGAACCGGCTCGATCGAGGTGCACATACCTCCGTACGTGATGGACGAGTCAGATGTGCCCGGCGGACACCAGCCCGATCGATGAAGGAGATATCGATGAAGGGGATGGTGACCGGCACTTCCTCAAGCCGTGGTGCGCTCACCCGAAGCCTCGGTGTGCTCGGGCGCCGACCGGGCCCGCTCCTGCCGGTAAGCCTTCGCCCTGGCGAGGTAGTCACGGTGCTCCTGCTCGGGGTCCGGCGGCAGATCCGGGGTGTCGGTGGTGGCGAAGAACTGCAGCAGGGCGTCGTTCGAGCTCACGGCCAGCTCTCCGGAGCGGGCGAACATGCCCGACTCGTACCGGGCGACAGCCTCGTCGAGGCCGGACGCCGGGTCGGGGCCGCCCGTCCGGCTGACGGCGTGCGCGAGTTCCGCGCCGTCCAGCATCGCGAGGTTGGCACCGTGACCGCCGAAGGGCGCCATCAGGTGGGCCGCGTCGCCGATCAGCGTGACCCCGGGGACGTGCTCCCAGGTGAGCGGGGCGGGCAGTGCCCAGAAGGACCGCGGTACGTAGTCGCCGTCGTTGCGGACGATCAGCGCGCGCATGGCCGTCGACCAGTGGCCGAACTCCTGCGCCAGGTGGGAGCGGATGCTCTCCCGGTCGCTGAGGTCCACGCCGGCCCCGATGTGCCAGTCGGGTGTGGCGCGGAACGCGATGTAGCCGCGGACCACGCCGTCGCCGTTGCGCTGCAAGATCACCGCGCGGCCGTCGTTGTCGTTGGAGAACATGTGGCCGGCGCCCACGATCCCGGCGACCTCGGGGTGGCGGGCGTCGACCTCGTCGAACCGGGCGTCCAGGAAGCAGACTCCCAGGTGTCGCGGGGCGGCGTCGCTGACCAGGGGGCGGATTTTCGACCATGCCCCGTCGGCGCCGATCACCAGGTCGGCGTCCACGGTGGTGCCGTCCGCGAACTCCAGGCGGTGCCCACCGTGATCGAGCCGGGTCGCGCGGACGAGCCGGTGGCCCCAGCGGACGGTGCCGGGCCGCAGGTGGTCGAAGAGCAGGCGGCGCAGCCGGCCGCGGTCGATCTCCGGAGCGGCCTCGTCGCCGGGGCGCGGGGTGAACTCCGCCAGGACCGTGCCGTGGTGGTCGCGGCGGGTCTTGGCCTGCCCCTCCGGCCTGGCCTGCGCCATGAAGGCGTCGAGCAGCCCGGCGTCCGCGAGGGCGATCTGCCCGGAGTCGGCGTGGAGGTCGAGCGTGCCGCCGGGGTCGCGGGAGTCGACGGCGTCGTCGGCGTCGTCGGCGTCGTACACGGTGACCTCGATGCCGTGCCCTTGCAGGACGCGGGCGCAGGTCAGGCCGGCGGGGCCGCCGCCGACTATGCAGATCCGGGGTGTGCTGTTCGTCATCGGGACCTTCCCCTCTTGGGTGGCGCGAGTCGCTGACGGGTCGCGGCAGCGCCGAGTTATGTGTAACCGCTAAAAAAGCGTAACAGCTAAACTTTCTAAGTCGATCCATGAACGCGGTAAGGTGGCCGGGTGACCGAGATGGGGCGCCGAGAGCGCAAGAAGGCAGCCACCCGCCAGGCCCTGGCGGACGCGGCACTGCGGTTGTTCGTCGAACGGGGCTACGACAACGTCGGGGTCCGCGAGATCGCGGACGCGGCAGACGTCTCGGTGACGACGCTCTTCAAACACTTCCCCGACGGCAAGGAGGAGCTGGTCTTCGACCAGGACGCGGACCGCGAGGCGGCCCTGGTCGCAGCGGTCCGCGAACGCCCCGCCGGCCAGTCCGTCCCACGAGCCCTGTACCGGATGCTGCTGGGCCAACACTCCCGACGGGTCCACACCGACCCCCGGTTCGACGACTTCCTGCGCCTGATCGACACCACCCCGGCGCTGCGCGAGTACGTCCGCCGGATGTGGCTGCGACACGAGCACGCTCTGGCCGCGGCGATCGCCGACGATGCCGGACTGCCCGCCGACGACCCGGGCTGCCGGGCCCTGGCCCACTTCGCCCTGGAGGCGCCCGTTCTCGTCCGCGGGTCCCGCGACCCCGACACCGCCCTCGACCGGGTCTTCGACCTGCTCGACAACGGCTGGACCGGCACCCGTGCCGACTGACCCGGCGTCAGCGGCCAGGCGTCACGAGCGGCACCATAGGGCGCGCGGCTTTCACCGTGCGCCGCGCCCTCGTCGCGACACCCGGAGCAGACCGGTCGCGTCAAATGACGGCAGCCACTCACCGTGACGACCTGGGCTTCAGCCCGAGCACGCCGTCGGGCTGGGCTTGTCCGGAGAAGACCGGATCACCGCCCTCGGCCTGCTTCCCGACGCGCTGTTGCCGGTCGACGCCAGGGACATGGACGCCACGGTCGGTCAACTGCACGCTGACGACTTCGAAGTTCGGCGCGAGGACATGGCCCGCCTCCCACCGTTTGCGGGGTGACCAAGTCCGGTAGGGCCGGTCTCCGTACTACTTCGACCGGGTCAACTGCGCCTGTACGCCGTAGTGGTCGGACAGGTAGGCCTGGCGGCCGTCGCCCAGCGTCACCTTGTCCTGGAACACGAGATCGGCGCCGCCGGTCAGGGTCTCCCCGGCTGCGGCCCGGACCAGTACGTGGTCCAGAGCCGGCGGCGACGGCCATTGAGGTGTCGGCCGGTAGGTCGGACGACTGTCGCCGGCGAGGAGGTCGCGCAGCCCCGCTGTGGCGACGAAGCCGGTGAGCGCCGCCGAGTCGCGCGGCAGGTTCAGGTCACCCACCACGGCGACGGGCACGGACGGGGCGACGGCCGCGATCAGCTCGGTGAGCACGGCCAGTTCAGCACCTGCGATCCGCGTGTACCGGTTCGTGGGGGACCAGTCGTCGTCGCGGTTGGCCGACAAGTGGGTGTTCAGGACCACCAGTTCACCGTCCGGGGTGGCGATGGACGCCAGCTGGGCACCCTTGCGCATGAGCAGTTCGCCGCGCACCGGTCCCGTCATCGGGAACCGCACGAACCGCCGACGGCTGATCGGCCACCGGGACAGCAGTACCAGGCCGCCCTTGAGCAGGACCGTGCCCGAGCAGGCGACGTGCCGGTATGCGGGAGCGGCGCGGCGGATCAGCCGGGCGTTGCGGCGGAACATGACCTCCTGCAGGCAGACGATGTCGTAGTCGGACCGGTCGAGCGCCGCGCCGAGCGCACGCAGCCGAGCCGGGACGTCGCCGGTGAAGAGAGTGTTCATGGTCAGCAGCCGCAGGGCCTTCACGAACTTGTCACCTTCCGTCCGGTGGCCTGTCGGGCCGTCGAGGAGCCGCTCACGGCGTTGATCGTACTGCCGCCCACGCCGAAGGCCCGAAGCCGGGACGGATATTGCCGCGAGAGGAACCGACGGCGTTCGGCCCGGGGCGGGCCCGCGACAGCCGCGTCTTGCCACTGCCCGGGCCCCAGCGACCCGCCGCACCCGCAGATCGCCGGCCTGGTCGACCAGCGCACCGCCGCGGTCGCGTCAGCGGTGCGCGGCGGGGAGAACGGGACCACCTGGCGGTCGGGGTCCAACGCTGCCGGCACACCGTCCGACGCGGCCGCACCGTTTGCCGCGCCGTGTTCCGCCGGGCCCGGGGGCTCCGGGGCCCGGGGGCTCGGAGGCACGTGGGGCCGCGGTCGGCACCAGGCCCGGCGGGCCGGAGGGTGACCGGTCAGCCGCGGGGGAGGGGGAGCGGGGGTTCCCCGTCCGGGAGCTGGGGGCGGTCTCAGATGCCCAGGACGCTCCTGATGGTGCGGACGACGCCGTCGTCGCTGTGCGCGGGGGCCAGGTGGCGGGCGCGGTCGATGACGGCGGGGTGGGCGTTGGCCATCGCGTACGACCACTCGGCGGCGTCGAGCATGCCGAGGTCGTTGAGGTAGTCCCCGAACACCATCGTCTGGGCCGGACCGATGCCCAGGTGCTCCTGGAGCCGGCGCACGGCGACCCCCTTGTCGGCGCTGTGGTTCATGACGTCGATCCAGTGCTCGCTGGAGACGACCACCTGGTGGGTGTCGGCGAAGGAGGCCAGGGCGGGTTCCGTGGCGCGCTCGGGCTGCCCGAAGTCGAAGATCGCCACCTTGACGATCTCGTCGTCCAGCGCGGTGGCGTCCTCGACCAGGCGGTGCGCGTGGTAGTAGGGGGCCACTTCGTCGAGGAAGGCCTGGTCACCGCGTTCGGTGTAGGCAGCGCGCTTGCCGCACACGACGGCGCCCACGTCCACGCCCTCGTCCGCCAGCTGCCGGACTGTCTTGACCAGGCGGGCGGCGACGGCGGGGTCGAGGGGGTCGGAGGAGATCTCCATGCCGTCGCGGACGACGTACGAGCCGTTCTCCGCTATGTAGACCATGCCGTCGTCCTCGCCGGCGAACAGATGGGCCAGCGTGGCGTACTGACGCCCGCTGGCAGGACTGAAGACGATGCCCCGGCGGCGCAGATCTGCGAGCAGGGGCCACAGCCCCTGCGGGACACGTCCCTCGGTGTCCAGCAAGGTGCCGTCCATGTCGGAGACGACGAGCCGGATGTCGGGACGGCCGGGGAGGGAGGCAGGGGCGGATTCGGTGCTCATCACATTCCTGGTGGGGTGGTGCGGAAGGGGGTTGGGGGTGGGGGTGGTCACCACTGCGTGGTGGGGTGTGCGGCGCGGACGATCAGGGAACCGAGCTCGTCGACGGCGCGTGCGCGCGCTCCGGTCAGCTCGGGCAGGGGCAGGGCCGCCGCGCTGACGGGGACGGACCGCGGCGAGCGGGTGAAGTGTTCCTCGATCGCGGTGATCAGGCGGGGATGGGAGCCCCAGCTTCCGCCGACGACGACCGTCTGGGGGTCTGTGAGGGAGAGGGCCGCGAACAGGACCCCGCCGATGGCGTGTGCCAGTGCGGCGCGTACCCGCTCGGCGCCGGCATCGGCGGCTTCCAGGACGCCCAGCAGTTTCGGCACGTCGACGGCGGTGGAGGAAGCCCGGCGCAGGTCGAGCGCGGCGAACACCTCGGTGAAGGCCATGGCTCGTCCGTCCGGCCCCGCGGTGTACAGGTGCGCGATCTCCCCGGCGAGCCCGCGGTGTCCGCGGCGTACGACGCCGTCGCTGACCACGGCGCAGCCCAGTCCTTCCCCGAGGTGGAGGTAGACGAAGTCGTCGACGTCCTGAGCGCAGCCGATCTCGTACTCCGCGCGGGCGGCCCAGTTCACGTCGTTGTCCACGAGAACCGGACCGGTCACCGTGTCGGCCAGGACGGCGGGCGGGTCGAGCGCGCCCACCAGGAACGGGGCGTCGGGTAGATGCACCAGCCGGCCGGTCGCCCGGTCGACGGGGTCGGCGGCGCTCACGACCGCCAGACGCAGCCCGCCGCGGGCCTTGCCGTTCAGCTCCACGGCTGCCGTGCCGAGTGCTTCGGCGGCCGCTTCCTGCCCCGCGTCGGCTTTCAGCGCGATACGGACCTGCCCGTGGGTGCGCCCGAGGGCGTCCACGGCCTCGGCGACGACGCCGTGCGGGGTGATGCTCGCCACCAGGGCGGTGCCGAGATGCGGTGCCAGCGCGTAGTAGGAGCCGACCCGGCCGCGCCCGGTGGTGCGCTCGCCGGTGTCGACGACCAGCCGTGCCCGTTCGAGGCGCTGGACGCTCTCGGAGATGGTCGGCTTGGAGATGCCGGTCCTGGTGGCGATCTCTGCCCTGGTCAGACGGTCGTGCGCCATCAGCAGGCGCAGCACGTTCTCGTCCGTCAAGCCGCGCAGCAGTTCCAGGGACGGTTTCGGCGCGTTCATACGAGCATTCTAGTAAGGAGTCTTGCCTAAACATGCAGGCGGATCTACGTTGTACTAGTTAGGAGTCCTGACTAAAGGAGCCGAGATGACGCTCACCGCCGAACAGCGCCCCGTGCCCTCACTGCCGCACTGGAACCGGACCCCCGAAGACATCGCTGCGGCCATCCGTGAGATCAAGCCCGCCCTGCGCGCCCGCATCGAAGCTCATGGCCGCACCGTGGAGCAGGCGTTCGCCGCCGTCGAGCAGCGCATCGAGGCACGCATCGCGGAGATCGAGGCGGACCGCGAGCACGGCGAGGAGATCTGGCCTGTACTGGACTACGACGCCATCGCCGCTGGCACCGTCACATCGGCGCAGAAGGCCAGGCTCAAGAAGCGCGGCTGCCTCGTCGTACGAGGGCTCTTCCCGCGCGACCAGGCGCGGGCCTGGGACCAGGACATCGTCGACTACGTCGAGCGCAACAAGTTCTTCGAGACCTACACCGGCCCCGGCGACGACTTCTTCGGCAGCGTCGGCTCCAAGCCCGAGATCTACCCCGTCTACTGGTCGCAGGCCCAGATGCAGGCCCGCCAGTCCGACCGGATGGCCACGGTCCAGTCCTTCCTGAACTCGTTCTGGAAGCACACCGACGACGACGGTACCCAGTGGTTCGACCCCGACCGCGACGCCCTCTACCCCGACCGCATCAGGCGCCGCCCGCCGGGCACGGACTCCGCCGGCCTGGGAACCCACTGCGACCCCGGCACCCTGGACCTCTGGATGACCCAGGAGTACCAGCAGGCGTTCCGCCACCTCTTCAGCGGCGATGTCGAGCGGTACGACCCCTGGGACGCCGCCCACCGCACCGACGGACCCCAGTACCCCGGCTCCACCATGTGCTCCGCGTTCCGCACCTTCCAGGGCTGGACCGCCCTGTCCGACATGGACGCCGACCAGGGCGTCCTGCACACCGTCCCGATCCCCGAGGTGATGGCCTACCTCCTGCTGCGCCCCCTGCTGCCGGACGTCCCCGAGGACTCCATGTGCGGCGTACGGCCCAACCAGGTCTTCCCCGTCACCAAGCGCTGGCACCCCTCGCTCTACCGAGCCCTCACACCGATCCCCGACGTCAAGGCCGGCGACTCCGTGTGGTGGCACTGCGACATGATCCACAGCGTCGCACCCGTCGAGAACCAGCGGGGCTGGAGCAACGTCATGTACATCCCCGCCGCCCCCTGGTGCCCCCGCAACGAGAAGTACGCGGCCCACGTCAGGGACGCGTTCACCACCGGCTCCAGCCCGAGCGACTTCCCCGAAGAACACTACGAGCGCTCTTGGACCGGCCGCTTCACCCCCGACCAGCTCAACGACACCGGCCGCCGGGGCCTCGACCTGAGCTGAGCGTCCGGAACGAGAGGCCGATCGGCCGGTGTCCCGGCTGTCACGCATGCGGCGGCTGTACAGCTGCTGGCCGGCAGCCGGCCCGGGCCGCGCCCTCCCGGCCACCGACCCGGCTGCGTCCAGCGCGGGTGAGACACCAGGGCCGACCCCGACCGCGGCTCCCCCCGGCTGTGCCGCCGGGGGAGCCGCGCCGCACAACTGGGCCGAGCGCAGGTCATGCCAATTTCACGTGACGGCACCAGTCGGCTCTGCGATCATCGGCCGATGGTCACGAAGCCGGATCTTCTCAGCCTGCGTATCGTCTGCCCACCGCCCGGCCAAGGTGCCATTGAGGTCCGCCCGATCGTCAGCGGCCGGGATCTGCTGGCCGACGTGCTTCCCGGTGGCCTGGGAGTGAGCCCCCGGTATCTGTTGGGGCCGGACGGGTCGCTGCACGCAGGTCCCACGCCCCACGAGGTTCGGCTCGCCGTCCCCAGGGGGTGCGGCTATGAGGGCTGCTGTGGTGCTCTCTACATGACGGTCAGGGGCGACGGGGAGCATGTGGTGTGGGCGGGCTGGCGCGACCCGGTCGATCAGGATGTCGACCTGCCGGAACTCCGGTTCGCCGCCGGTCAGTACGAGGCCGAGGTCCACCGAGCCGGAGAGGACCGCAGGTGGGAGTGGCCGGCCGGGGCGGTCGCCCGGCTGCTTGAGACGAGGCTGAGAAGACGCGAGGACTGGTCGGTCAGGTGGGACTGCGAGGTGGAAGACATCTGGGCCACCCGCCTGGAACCCGATCGGATCCACGTCGTCCTGATGCATCCCCGTATCCGGACCGAGCCGGACCGGCCCTGGCTCCAGTTCGGGATCACTCTCCCGATCTCCGCAGACGACCCGGCCGACCAGGCCGAGCACCTTGAGGCAAGCCTGACCGCAGGTGATCCCCGTGCCACCGCGGAGGTCTGGGGTGGTTCGCATGACGCCGAGCAACTCGGCTACCCATGGCCGCCCGTGTACCCGACGTCCATGTGAGCGGCGGCGGGTCGAGTGAGACCGGGGCGCCCCTCATGCCGTTGGGCGGCTGCCTCCGACCGCCATCGCCCGGGGAAACGTGACCGCGCGGGTGGGGAGTTACCTGCTCTGCCGGGGATCTTGTGACGTCACCTGCCTGATCTGGACAACCTCGCCGAGACCGACGCGGCCGAGCTCGAAGAGATCCGGGCCGTCTGCCCACACTCGACGCCACCGCGCGCCACGCTCGCGACTTCGCCGGCATGGTGCGCGATCTGCGGGGTGAGGCGAGGTGCTGTTGTCGTCCGCTGCGTCGTCCAACTGCTCCTCACTCCGGCACGTGCCGGAGCACACGCCGATGTGCTCCGGCGCGTACGGATGAACGTGCTCAGGAAAGACTGCGTGTCGTAGCGGGGCGGCGAGGGGGCGGCGTTGACGCTTGGACGGTGCGGTCGCGGGCCGTACGACCGGTGTCAGGAGGCTGAAGCGCATGCTTGTTCTGGGCCGCTCGCAGGTCGAGTCCCTGCTCTCCATGGACTCGCTGATCGACTCCCTGGCCTCGGCGATGGCGGACCTCAGCGCGGGCCGCGCCTCGGTACCCGACCGCGTCGCCGCCCTGGTGCCCGAACGCGATGGATTCCTGGCCGCCATGCCGGGTTTCCTGCCGTCGGCCAGGGTGCTCATGACCAAGCTGGTCTCGCTCTTCCCGCACAACGACGGGACACAACTGCCCACACATCAGGCGCTGATCGTGGCATTCGATCCGGACACCGGCGAGCCCGCCGCCCTGCTGGACGGTACGGCCATCACCGCAGCGCGGACCGGCGCCTGCTCCGCGCTGTCGGCGCGACTGCTGGCCCGGGAGGACGCGACGGTGCTGGCCGTACTGGGCACCGGCGTACAGGCCCGCTCCCACGCCCGCGCGATCTGCCGGGTCCGCCGGATCCGGCAGATCCGCGTGGCCGGCCGGGACCCGGAGAAAGCTGCCGCGCTGGCCGAGGAACTCTCGACCGCATTGGAGGTCGAAGTCCGGGCCGTGTCCAGTTACGCCGAAGCGCTCGACGGCGCGGACATCGCCGCCGCGACGACGCACGCCGTCGAACCCGTGGTCCGCCGCTCCTGGCTGACACCCGGGGTGCACATCACGTCCGTGGGATACAACCCGGTCGGCCGCGAGATCGACGACGCCACGATCGTCGAGGCGCTGGTGTGCGTCGAATCGCGTCGAGCCGTACTCGCCCCACCTCCCGCGGGCAGCAACGACCTGCTCGCACCGATCCGCGACGGGCTCATCACAGCCGATCACGTGCACGCCGAGCTGGGCGAGCTCATCGCCGGCAGCAGACCGGGGCGCACCACGCCCGACCAGATCACCCTCTACAAGTCGGTCGGCGTGGCGGTTCAGGACGCCGCGGCCGCGGCCCTGGTCATCGCTTCCGCCCGCGAGCGGTCGATCGGCGAGGAGCTCACGCTGCGGTGATGCCGTCACCGGCACACGGCCATCCCACCGTGCGGCGGCTGGACGGGATGCTCGCACCGAGGGCAAGTGCGCAGCGGTCCATGGACCTTGCGTCGCCCGCGGTCGTGCAGGGCATCACCACCCCGTTCGACTCCGACACCGCCCGACGTGACGGAGTGTCAGCGGTGCACAGGGGCACGCCCCGGTTTCACGGGAATCTCGCCGGGGCCACTCACACGAGTACGCGGACAGCGGTCTTCGTGGAGCGTGGTGATTTAACATGATCGGGGCGTGTGTGCGGAACAGGGCCGGGGGTACGACGTGGCCGTCTACGAACTCGAGAACCGTCTGGTTGTCGGTATTGCATCCAGCGCACTGTTCGACCTGGCTGAGGCGGATGCCGTCTTCCGTGATCAGGGAGAGGAGGTCTACCGCACCTACCAGGAGGAACACCTGGAGGACACGCTGGACAAAGGGGTGGCCTTCCCCTTCATCCGCAGGCTGTTGTCCCTGAACGACCTCTCACCCGATGACCCTCTTGTCGAGGTCATCATCCTGTCCCGCAACGATCCCGACACCGGGCTGCGGGTCATGCGGTCCATCCAGTCCTACGAACTGCCGATCAGCCGGGCCATCTTCATGCACGGCCGTTCGCCCTACCGCTTCATGCCCGCCCTGAACATGTCCCTGTTCCTGTCCGCGAACGAGGACGACGTCCGCGAGGCCGTCGCGCTCGGGCTGCCAGCTGGCCGCGTACTCGGCTCAGCGGTGGCCGACGAGGACGATGACCAGGACCTGCGGATCGCCTTCGACTTCGACGGAGTCCTCGCCGACGACGCCTCGGAACAGGTCTACCAGGCCGGCGGCATCGAGGACTTCCGCTTCCACGAGTCGGCGAACGCCGCCACCCCGCACGACCCCGGTCCCCTGCGAGACTTCCTCGCAGGCGTCAACCGGCTCCAGCGGCGCGAAGAGGAACAGCGGGCAGAAGACGCCGACTACAGAATGCGCGTCCACGTCTCCCTCGTCACCGCCCGCAACGCACCCGCTCATGAACGCCCGGTGCGCAGCCTGAAGAACTGGGGTGTGACCGTCAACGACGCCTTCTTCCTCGGGGGCATAGACAAGAGCACGATCATGGAAGTCCTCAAGCCCCACATCTTCTTCGACGACCAGGTCGGCCATCTGACCGGCACCGCCCGCAGTACGCCCAGCGTGCACATCCCCTTTGGGAAGGTGAACGAACCGGAGCGCCCGGCGACCGGGCAAGCACAGCAATGAGGCCGGCCCCGGACCGGATCCGGGCCGCGAAATGCCCGCGCCGGCAAAACCGGCTCGCTCCGATGCGTTCGCGGTGACAGCGGCTTCCGGCCCCGTCACCGGGTTTCGCGTACGTCGGCTCCGACGGTTCTGAACACCGGTTTCCTGCGCAAGGCGGGAGAGCCCGAGGAGCGCATCACGGCGGTGTCCTCTGAGTCCGGGTGGCTGAAAGCCGGTTTCGGGAAAGGTGGTTCGGCGAGGGTGGGATACGTTCGCATTTGTCGTGATCAAGTCAGACAGAAGGCGAACCGAGTCGATGTCCTTATATACCGCTCCCTGCCCGCCGGGCCGAGCCGGAAGACGGTCGACGGCAAGGTGGCCCGCGCGGACACGGCCCGGCGGGCCGCGGCGCGTCAGGTCCGTTGCCCTCGGCACCGTGCAGGCGCTGTTGTTCGCGCTCCTGGTGGTGCCGTTCACCGTCCTGGCCGCCGGGCCGGCCCACGCGGCACCTCCGGACGAAACTCCCTTCCTCACCTGGAACATGCAAGGAGCCACCGCGCAGGGCGAGGACCTCTGGACGGCGTACCTCCCGCAGATCCTCAACGCGGCCCGGACCGACAGCGGAGGCCGGGCCGACGTCGTCATGCTCCAGGAGACGGGCGCCGGCGTGCCGCACGGTGCCACCCTGCTGAGCAACCCGACGGGAACCGAAGGCAACCCGCTGGTCACCTACGTCAACTGGCATGCGTCCCAACGGCCCTCCGAGTGGTACATGGTCTTCCTGCAGACCAACGATCCCGACCCCGCGAACCCGGGCGGCCGGGCCGGCGGCGGCATTCCCGGCGTGGCCCGGTCCGTGACCATCGGCGCGGGCACACCGGCCGTCCCGACGGACGTCACGGTCAGGTCCATCGACGCCACCACCGTCCAGCTGAACTGGAAGGGGTCCCCCGAAGCGGCCGGGTACCGGGTGTGGGTGCGCAACGTGAACGACCCCGAGGGCTCGCCGACGCAGGGCCCGTACATCACGGACGGTCCCGAGCACCAGATCGCCTTCCTGTTCCCGGGCAACTGGAACTACGAGTTCTGCATCACCGCGATCAACGGTGCCCTGGAGTCCGGCAAGTCCTCCTGCGTCCACGTGCCGCTCCCGCCCCCGTCGACCGGCGGAACCCCACCACCGTCCAGCAGCAGCCGCAAGGCGCCGGATCCGGCCGAAGAGCCCCTGCTGAAACTGGGCCGGGCCGCCGCCGCGCAGAGGAACCTGGACGCGGCCGCACCCATCGGCTGAAGCCAAGAGCCACGTGACGTGCTCGCGGGCCGACCCGGCCCGCGAGCACGACTTCGGTGCGAGAGAGAGCAGTGCGCTGACGTGGCCGCGGCCGGAAGGACAGGGGAACGGGTTCTGCCTGTGCTCCACCCCGCGTCAGGTCATCACCGCGTGTCGAACTCCGTGTCCCGGGAGACCTTCTCCCACGCGGCGAGTTCGGCCCGTACCGAATCCAGGTGTCCGACGAGGAAGTCCACGGCGTCGCTGCCGAGGGCGAGCCTCAGCGGGGTGTTCTCGGCTTCCAGGGCCTGCCGGATCGCCGCCGCGGCCTTCGCCGGATCCCCGGGCTGCGTACCGGCGCCGTCCCGCACCATCTTCCGAGTCGCGCCGACCTTCTCCGCGTACGCCGGGTGCTCCTCGGAGAAGTAGGCCGCGCCCTTGCCGAACAGGTTGGTGCGGAAGGAGCCGGGCTCCACGATCAGCACCTTGACGCCGAACGGGGCCACCTCGTCGGCCAGGCCCTCGGACAGCTGTTCCAGCGCCGCCTTGGTCGCGCTGTACGCGGAGAATCCGGCGAAGGACAACTGCCCGCCGAAACTGCTCATGTTCACGATCGATCCGCTGCCCCGCTCCCGCATCTGCGGCAGCAGCGCCCGGGTCAGACGAGCCGGGCCGAACACGTGCAGCTCGAACAGGTCGCGCAGCTCTTGGTCGGTGGTCTCCTCGAACGCCCCGATCTGCGTGCGCCCGGCGTTGTTCACCAGCACGTCGACCCGGCCGTAGCGAGCCAGGACGTCGGCGGCCACCGCGTCGATCCGCCCGCCGTCAGTGACGTCGAGACCGATCGCTTCCACCCGGTCGGGGTGCGCGGCGACCAGGTCGGCCAGAGCTTCGGTCCGCCGGGCCGTGCCGATCACCGTGTCCCCGGCGGCGACCGCAGCCTCGGCGATGGCTCGCCCGAAGCCGCTGCTCGCGCCGGTGACCAGCCAGACCTTGCCGTTCTCGGTCATCTCTTCGTCTCCCTCGTCGACTGCCGTCCGGGACATCCCCGCCGACAGTCCCCATCCTCGGCCGGAATCCGGGGCAGAGTCCAAGACCCGCTGTGATAGCCATGCGTCATGGACGTCCACGGGCGCGATCTGCGCTACTTCGTCGCGGTCGCCGAGGAACTGAACTTCACACGGGCCGCCGAGCGGCTGTTCGTCTCCCAGCCCGCGCTCAGCAAGCAGATACGGATGCTGGAGAAACAGCTCGGCGCGTGTCTGTTCCGCCGGGACCGGAGGACGGTACGGCTGACGCCGGTGGGGAAAGCCCTGCTGCCGCACGCCCGCGAGACGCTGGCCGCCTGGCGGGCCGCCGAGGCGGCGGTGGAGGAGGCGAGGGCCGCCGAACGGAACACCTTGGTGATCGGCATGTCCACCAGCCCGGGCCGCGGGCTGCTGCCCGCGCTGCGGACCCGGCTGGTCTCCCTGTACCCGGACGCACGACCCGTCCTGCGGCAGGTCAACTGGGCCGATCCCAGTGCAGGGCTGGCGGACGGGTCCAGCGATGTCGCGTTCGTCTGGCTGCCGCTCCCGGACGGCGAACGCTATCGGTACGCGGTCGTGGCCCAGGAGCCGCGCGTTGTGGCACTGCCCCAGGGGCACCCCCTGGCGGCACGGGCCGCAGCCGACCGTGAGGGCGCGGTGGACTTCGCCGATCTCCTCGACGAGCCCTTCCTCGCCCTCCCTCCCGAGGCCGGTCCACTGCGGGACTACTGGCTGGCCCTGGATTCCCGTGGCGATCGCGCGCCGCGGATAGGCGGTGTGGTGGCCAGCGCCGAGGAGACGCACGAGGCGGTCGCCAACGGCCAGGGAGTGGCCCTGCTGGCGACCGGCAACGCCCCGCTGGTCGTCCGGGACGAGGTGATCGCCGTACCGGTCCGCGGCATTTCCCCGTCCCGGCTCGCGGTGGCCGCGCGCCAGGACGACGGGCGGCCCACCGTGCTGGCCTACTTGGCCGCAGCGGAAAAAGTGGGAGCCGGTACTTCCTGATCACCTGTCCGGAGCTGCCACCGGGCACTCAGCCGCCCTTCTCGTCGGGCTCCGTCCTCCTTCGAGCACGGGGCGCGCCGTGACGGCGGCCTCGTGCCGGCTCCGGTGACCGGACAGCTCCGAGGACGGCGGTGGCAGGTGAAGGTGCGAACGAGGTTCAGTGCTCGCAGAGGGAGAATTCCCGTTCGTAGAGCTGCTCGTTGTGTTCGTCGACGAAGAACTTGCGTTCCTGCATGAGTTGTTCGCGGTAGCTCTTGGCCTGTTCGAGCGTCATGGTCGAGGTGTCGGACCATGGTTGCTGCGGTGGCACGTCGGATGTCGAGACGATCTTTTCCGACGGGTCGACGAGGAAGAACGCGAGGATTTTGCGATGTCCCGGGCGCGTTGAATCCATGAGGCGGAACGAGTCGACGCGGTGTTGCAGGATGTTCGGGAACGCCAGGCAGCGGCCCGCCGGGGTCGTTGCCGATCCCAGCAGCTGGTTCAGCGCGTCTTCGTTCTCCAGGCCGTAGACGTCACGCACACCGTTGTCGTCACTCTGTTCGTAGTCCGGGTCGTCGAGTGCCGCCCGGAAACTCAGCCGGCTTTCGGTTATGTTCTCGCTGTCCCAGTAGTAGATGCCGGTCGAGACGATCCGCTCGTTCAACATCCCCTCGACATGCCAGGAACCGCCGGGGTACTCGGGCTTTTCCGGGGTGAGGTGAATGGTGGCGAGCTTGACGATGACCTGGAGACTCCGACCGCGCAGGTCGACCCGGGCGGATTCGTCAGGTGACTCGGGCGGGGTGAACGCCGGGGCGTCCGGGATGGTCGGGCGGCGGTTCTGCCACCAGTCGTCCTCCGCCTCTTCCCATACGCGGACGGCTTCCGCGTAGGCCCCGGCATCACCGTAGGAGGACTTGTCCGGATACTCCGGCTCCCGCGACTCGTACCACCCGTAAGGATCGGCTTCGATCCGCAGGGGCCGCGGATGGCGCAGATCGGTGAGCACGTTCTCCAGCAGCGGGCGAAAGCCTGCGAACAAGTCCGGCAGGACGGAGACCAGTTCGCGATGGGTCTCGGGGTGGACGTTGTTCACGTACGAACGGAAGGTGACATCACCGTCGTCGCTGACGTCGACGTCCGTGGGCAGCCACTGGAACTTCTCCGAGAACTCGTGTTTCGAGTAGCGGTTCGTCGGGTTCTGCCAAGCCCGTTCGGGTGCGCCGCTCGCCTCTCTCACCAGGCAGAACAGTGAGGGGTGAACCAGATCCAGGACCTGGCCGTCGGATCCGGGATGCCAGTCCTGTTCTGCTTCGGGGACCTGTTCCAGAACCCGGACCGCCTCGCGCAGCCGGGTTCTGAGCTTGTCGTCGACCAGTGTGTCCGACTGCCACACCCCGTCGACGGCGGACACCTCGACGCCGGTTCGTCCGTCCCGCAGCGCTGCGTAATGCGCGAGCTCGGCGAGCACGTAACGAACCTGCGCTTCGGTGAGGCCCTGGGAGACCGCTTCTTGCGTCCACCTGGCGACGATGCCGGCATCGTTCATCTTGTCGAACCATCCCGGCTTCGCCCGGATGTGGGCGCTGCACTGCATCATCTGAAGTTCCCGCAGTGTTCGGGGCTTCGCGAACGACAGGGAACGGGAAGCTTCAAAGGGCAGCGGGAAAGCAGTCAGGCCAGTCAATTCTCTTGGTCCTCCCAGTCGGTGTGCGGTGGCTGGAAGGGTACTTCAGGGGACTGACACCGCAGCCGTGGTCCTGTCGTCGCTGGTCCGGGAGCCGGAGTGCCGACGTGGCTAGCCCGCCCGGCAGCTCAGGACCGGTGAACCCGCGCCGCCCGGTGCCGCGCTGAACCCGAAGCCGGTCGAGGCGCCGGGCGCGATGGCGCCGTTGTGGTCGGCGTTGCTCGCGGTCACCGCCCTGCCCACCTGGCTGTAGGAGGCGTTCCACATCCCGGAGACGGTCTGGTTGCCCGTCCACTCCCATGTCACCTGCCACGACCTGGTCGCCGAGGAGCCCGTGTTGGTGACCGTGATGTCGGCGTTGAATCCGCTGCCCCAGTCGCTGCTCACCTTGTAGGTGGCCGTACATCCGCTGGAGCCGCCCCCGGTGCCGGCGGTCGTCGCGCTGACCGACGCGGACGCCGGAGAGGTGTTGCCGGCCGCGTCGTGAGCCCGCACCGTGTAGTCGTAGCGGGTCGCCGCGGTGAGGCCCGTGTCGGTGAAGGACGTGCCGGTGGCCTGACCGGCCTTGGTCGTGCCGCGGTAGACGTCGTAGCCGGTCACCCCGGTGTCGTCGGTGGAGGCTTTCCACGACAGGGACACACTCGACGCGGTGGTACCGGTCACGGCCAGTCCGGTCGGTGTCGAGGGCGCGGTCGTGTCACCGCCACCCCCGCCTCCGCCGCCGGAGAAGCCCGGAGCCTTGATGCTCGCGAGATAGCCGTCCTTGACGGTGTCCACGGTCTGCCAGTCGTCCTTGAGGATGCCTCCCGTGTCGCCGGAGTTCGGATTCCACGACCAGAAGGTCCAGTTGAAGCTGTCGGCCCCGTAGGTGCTCGTGGGGCGCAGGTAGTCGACGAGCGCCGCGAGCCACTTCTGGTCGACCGTCGACTGAAGCGTGGTGCCGAACTCGCCGATCCATACGGGCGCGATGTTCTGTTTGAAGAGGTAGCCCCAGTACTTGTCCCAGACAGCCGGCATGTTCGCCGGGAACGACGGATCGCTGAACCACGGTTGCTGCGCCACGCTGGTGGCGTAGTCGTGGGCCGAGTAGACCAGGCGGTTCGCGACGTTCAGCCGTACCGGCGCGGTGGCGGCCCCGGCGAGGTTGCCACCCCACCAGGTGCTCTGACCGTTCACCGTCTGGACGCCCTCGACGAAGATCAGCAGGCTGGGGTTGACGGACAGGACCGCGTTGCCGGCCCGTTCGGCGGCGAGCCGCCAGTCGGTGCTCGTGTCGCCGCACCCCCAGCAGGCGGGGTCGTGCGGCTCGTTGTGCAGATCGATCCCGATCACGGCGGTGTCGCCCTGGTAGCGCGCCGCCAGGGCCTTGAGGTCGGCGATCCAGGTCGTCTCGGGGACGGCGGAGGTGTACCAGAGCGCCGACTGGGCCGAGGAGTCGGGCCGATGACGGTCGAGTACGACCTTGAGACCGACCGAGCCCGCGTAGTCGACGATCTTGTCCATCACCTGGAGCGAGTTGAGACCTTGCAGGTCGGCGTTCAGACCGTTGGCGTAGCTGATGCCGTTGGGCTGGGTGCCCTTGAAGATGTCGTCGCTGTAGGGCAGGCGGATGGTGTTGTAACCCAGCGTCTTCATCTGGTCGATCATCGACTTGTAGTCGCGCGACCAGAGGCCGTGCGCCACGTAGTTGGACGTCTCGAACCCGAACCAGTTGATGCCCGCCATGCGTACCGGCTGGTTCTGCGCGTCGAGGAGCCGGCGGCCGTCTGTGTGCCAGTATCCGGCTCCGGACGCGGCTGCCGCGGACGACGGGGCGGCGGCCGCACGTGACGGGGACGGGGCGGGGGCCGCCTGCGCCGGCACCGCCACCGTGAAGGGAGCGAGCGCGGCGAGGGCCGCGGTGAGGAGCGCGACCAGGGCGCGCCGGACGCGGAATGAGGGTGGGTGACGCATGGTGGGGGGTCCTCTCCGGGTGGGAGCGCTCCCATTCTCGGGCGCGCGTCTCCGGGTGAGCAGGTGGATGGGCATCCGGTATGACGGCTCCCGCGACCGTCGCGAGTGTCCCGCTCCCGACGGCCGGCTCGTCGAAGCCGGACTGCGCACATGGAAGCCACTAAGCGTGTTCGCGTCAATACCCCGCGCGGCGATGGTGTCCCCGTGGGGAGTTGTCGGCCATGGGTGTGCGCCGTTTCGGCCACGCCCGGCCCGTGGAGGGGGTGACCCCGATTTCGGGATGCTCCCCCGGACGCTCCTCGGGCCCCTGTGCCTCCCTTGCGTGCCACGACCTGGCATGCGCCCGCACGGCCGTGGGTGGGCATGCACCATGAAGCCAGTGGATGACGATGCGTCAGGAATGCATTCTGTGCACGGGTGTTGACATCCGCAGTCCGAACGTCGCAGTTTGGGAGCGCTCCCACATTCAGTCCCAAGTCCCCGCCGTCACCTCGGTGACGGGCACCGTCTGCGCGGCGGCGAGCACGCCGGACCCACGTCCGGACGACGCCGCGGCACGCTCATGCTCGACGGCCCCAGTTCCACGATGCGCGACGCACACGATCGCACCTCCGTCATGCCTGAACGCAATGCCCGTCCGGCGGACTTCCGTCCGGTGTGCCCGAGCCGCGGCACACCGGGTGGCCCTCGGCGACCCCGCACACCGCCCGTACTCGCCTGCTCTCCCCAGGAGATGGCCGATGCCTTCCCGTAGACCCGACTCCACCGTGCGCCGAAGCGGACCGAAGCGGACCGCCGCTCTGGCCGTCGGCGCCCTCCTCGGCGCGCTGTCCGTCACCGCCCTGCCGACCCCCGCGGCAGCGGCCGCCAAACTCGACAACCCCTACGTCGGCGCGAAGGCCTACGTGAACCCCGACTGGTCGGCCAAGGCCGCGGCCGAGCCCGGCGGTTCGGCCATCTCGAACCAGCCCACCTTCGTCTGGCTGGACCGGATGGCCGCGATCCAGGGCACCGCCGA
The DNA here is from genome assembly GCF_044333225.1 of Streptomyces sp. NPDC021080. Lineage (NCBI taxonomy): Bacteria > Bacillati > Actinomycetota > Actinomycetes > Kitasatosporales > Streptomycetaceae > Streptomyces > Streptomyces sp. NPDC021080. The sequence continues at coordinate 82,471 of NZ_JBIRQM010000017.1, forward strand.
CGCGCGTGGTCTGAAAGCTCACCTCGACGCGGCCAAGGCGCAGGGCGCCAACCTCGTCCAGCTGGTCATCTACGACCTCCCGGGCCGGGACTGCGCCGCCCTGGCCTCCAACGGCGAACTCGGTCCCGACGACCTGGCCACCTACCAGAGCAGCTACATCGACCCGATCGCCGCGATCCTCGCCGACCCGGCCTACGCGAGCCTGCGGATCGTCAACCTCATCGAGCCCGACTCACTGCCCAACCTCGTGACCAACGCGGGCGGCACCGCCGGCTCCACGACCCAGTGCGCCACCATGAAGGCGAACGGCAACTACGAGAAGGGCGTCGGCTACGCCCTCCACACACTCGGCGCTCTGCCCAACACCTACAACTACATCGACGCCGGCCACCACGGCTGGCTCGGCTGGGACAGCAACCTCACCCCGGCCGCCCAGGAGTTCAAGAAGGCCGCCACCACCAACGGCGCCACCGTGAACGACGTGACAGGCTTCATCGTGAACACCGCCAACTACTCCGCCACCAAAGAGCCGTACGTGAAGGTGACGGACACGGTGAACGGCCAGACCGTGCGCCAGTCGAAGTGGATCGACTGGAACCAGTACGACGACGAGAGCTCGTACGCGCAGGGCCTGCGCACCGCGCTCGTCGGGCAGGGCTTCGACTCCGGCATCGGCATGCTCATCGACACCTCGCGCAACGGCTGGGGCGGTTCGGCCCGGCCGACCGGTCCCGGCCCGACGACCAGCGTCGACGCCTACGTGGACGGCGGCCGTATCGACCGGCGCATCCACGCCGGAAACTGGTGCAACCAGAGCGGGGCGGGCCTGGGTGAGCGCCCGACGACCGCACCCGACACCGGAATCGACGCCTACGTGTGGGCCAAGCCCCCGGGCGAGTCGGACGGGGCCAGCCAGGCCGTCGACAACGACGAGGGCAAGGGCTTCGACCGGATGTGCGACCCCACGTACACCGGGAACGCGCGCAACGGGAACAACCTCACCGGGGCGCTCCCCAACTCCCCGCTCGCCGGGCACTGGTTCTCCGCCCAGTTCCGTCAACTGCTCGCCAACGCCAACCCGCCGGTGAGCGGATCGGGCGGCGGTGGCGGTGACACGCAGGCCCCCACCGTTCCCGGCGGCCTCACGGTCAGCTCCACGACGAGCAACAGCGCCTCCCTGACCTGGAGCGCGTCCACGGACAACACCGCGGTCACGGGATACGACGTCTACCGCGACGGCACGAAGGTCGGCAGCGCCACCGCCACGTCCTACACCGACAGCGGGCTCGCCGCCTCCACCACCTACAGCTACACCGTCAAGGCCAAGGACGCGGCCGGCAACGTCTCGGCGTCGTCCACGGCGGTGTCCGCCACCACCAAGGCATCATCGGGTGGGGGAGGAGGCTCGTCGGGTCTCAAGGCGCAGTACAAGAACAACGACTTCTCTGCCGGTGACAACCAGGTCAAGCCCGGCCTCAAGCTGGTCAACAGCGGTTCCGGCGCGGTCGATCTGTCCAAGGTGACCGTCCGCTACTGGTTCACCGGGGAATCCTCCTCCGCCGGCTACCAGACCTTCTGCGACTGGGCGCAGCTCGGCTGCTCCACGGTGAAGACTTCGGTGAGCGCCGTTTCCCCGAGCCGTACGGGTGCGGACCACTACCTGGAGGTGGGCTTCAACTCCGGTTCCCTGGCGGCCGGAGCGGACAGCGGTGAACTGCAGCTGCGCATGGCCAAGTCGGACTGGTCGAACTTCGACGAGTCGGACGACTACAGCCGCGGCACCAACAGCTCCTACGCGGACGCGGCGAAGGTGACCGTGTACGTGTCGGGCACTCTGGTCTGGGGCACCGAGCCGTAGAGCGGGCGGAGCCGACAGAGCGGACAGGGGGCCGGGGCGGCGACGCTCCGGCCCCCACGCCGCCTGGAGGCTGCTCGCGGCGAACAACGCGGTGGGCCGCGGGCAGGGGTGGCGTTCGACCGCGGCCGCGGCATCCTCGGGTCCGAGTCGCGTACCTCCAGTCCCTCGGAACTCTGCCAAAAACAGGGGAAGTTGTCAGATGTGTTGTGCGAATCGGCATTTTATGACTTCTGCCGGAGGTCAGTACGGTCGGATTCATGGAGTGGAACTTTCAGACTGCAGAAGAACTCGCGGCTGCCTTACGTGCCGGTGAAGTGACCTCGGCGGAGTTGACCGACGAGGCGATCGCCCGTATCGAGCGCGACGACAAGATGATCAACGCGATCTGCGTGCCGGACTTCGACCGTGCGCGGGCCGCCGCGCGCGGTGCCGACCAGGCGCGCGCCCGCGGCGAGGTCCGGCCGCTGCTCGGCATTCCGGTGACGGTCAAAGAGTCCTACGACATGGCCGGGCTGCCCACGACCTGGGGCATGCCGCAACACCGGGACCATGTGCCGGCCGAGGATGCGGTACAGGTGTCGCGGCTCAAGGCCTCGGGCGCGGTGGTGCTGGGCAAGACCAACGTGCCCTTGGGGCTGCAAGACATCCAGAGCTTCAACGAGCTCTACGGCACCACCAACAATCCATGGGATCACGGTCGCACGTCGGGCGGATCCTCCGGCGGATCAGCGGCGGCCCTGGCGTCCGGATTCTGCGCGCTGTCCATCGGCTCCGACCTCGCCGGTTCGCTGCGCACCCCCGCGCATTTCTGCGGCATCTACGCGCACAAGCCGACACTGGGACTGGCGGCAACCCGCGGCATGGTCGCGCCGCCGGCACTGCCATTGCCGGTCGACCTCGACCTCGCCGTCGTCGGTCCGATGGCGCGCACTGCCCGCGACCTCACGCTCCTGCTCGACGTCATGGCCGGACCGGACCCGCTGACGCTCGGCAAGGCGTACGACGTGACGCTGCCGCCCGCGCGCCACGAGCGGCTCGGCGACTTCCGGGTCCTGGTCGTCGACGAGCATCCGCTCATTCCGACCGGGTCCGCCGTGCAGGCGGGCGTGAACCGGGTGGCCGACGCCCTTGCCGACGGCGGCGCCCGCGTCGAACGGCACACTCCGCTGCTGCCCGATCTGACCGAAGCCGCGCTGCTCTACACGCAGTTGCTGTTTTCGAGCTCCGTCGCGCGTTTTCCCGTCGAGGGGTACGAGCAGCTGCGGACCCGCGCCGCCGGACTGAGCGCGGACGACCGGAGCCTCGACGCGACGCGGCTGCGCGGCATGGTGTTCAGCCACCGCGACTGGATGGAGGCGAACAACCGTCGCGAACTCCACCGCCACGGCTGGCGGCAGTTCTTCGCCGAGTTCGATGCCGTGGTGTGCCCGATCACGCCCACTCCCGCGTTCCCGCACGACCACAACCCCGATGTGCTGGAACGCCGGATCGACATCGACGGCGTCGGGTACCCGTACTTCGACCAGCTCGTCTGGGCCGGTCTGGCCACCATGCCCGGCCTGCCCGCCACCGCCATACCGGCGGGCAGGTCCCCCGAGGGGCTGCCGGTGGGAGTGCAGCTCATCGGTCCGATGTACGAGGACCGCACCCCGCTGCGGCTGGCCGAACTGCTCGAGCAGAAGATCGGCGGCTTCCAGGCGCCGAGGTAGGGCCTCCTACCGGGTGTCCGTCGAGGACGAGGTGCGGACGACGAGCGAGGGCTGAGGCCCGGTCCTGATGCTCGCGGCCTGACATGCGGGACCGGCCGTGCCGGCTGTCCAGTCGCCTCGACAGCCAGATCGTGTTCGCACCGGACGCGAAGCCGACATGCACCAGGGGCCGCGATCGCGTTCGACACCAGCATCGGCGACAGCGTCGAGGCGGCCATGCGTCGGCTCGGCGCGTAACCAGCCTCTGGGGCGGCGGAGGGAGAGACCTACGCCGCCCCAGAGGCTGAGGCGCAGCCCTCATGCCAGGGCGAACTTCTGGGCGCCGGAGCCGTTGCAGTCGTAGATCTGCAGCCGTGTGCCGTTGGCGGTGGCACCCGACGGTGAGTCGATGCACCGGCCGGTGGTCGGGTTGGACATCGATCCGTCGGCGTTGGCGACCCAGTTCTGGTAGCCGCCGCCGTTGCAGGTGGCCAACTGGAGCTTGGTGCCGTTGGCGTTGACGCCGCCGGCGATGTCCAGGCACTTGCCCAGCGTCCGCAGGGTCTGGCCGCTCCAGGTCCACTTCTGGTCCAGCGAAGTCGACTGCTGGCAGTCCCACAGCTGGACCGCGGTGCCGTCGCCGCCGGTGTCGTCACCCGCCACGTCGACACACTTGCCGCCCGGACCGTAGATCGGGGTACCGATCGCGAACTGCTGGGCGCCGGAGCTGTTGCAGTCGTAGATCTGCAGCCGTGTGCCGTTGGCGGTGGCACCCGACGGTGAGTCGATGCACCGGCCGCTGGTCGGATTCCGCAGGGAGCCGTCGGCCTGTCGCACCCAGTTCTGGTAGCCGCCGCTGTTGCACGTGGCGAGCTGCAGCTTGGTGCCGTTGGCGTTGACGCCGCCGGCGATGTCCAGGCACTTGCCAAGGGTCTGCAGGGTCTGGCCGCTCCAGGTCCAGTGCTGGTCCTTGGCCGCCGACTGGCAGTCCCACAGCTGGACCGCGGTGCCGTCGCCGCCGGTGTCGTCACCCGCCACGTCCACGCACTTGCCGCCCGGACCGGTGATCGTCTGGCCGGTCACCGAACCACCGCCGCCACCCCCGGAACCGGGCCCCTTGTTGTAGACGGCCACCGAGTCGATGACCAGCTTGCCGCCGGAGACCGTGGACGCGTTCGGACCTCCGCCGAAGGCGTCCGGAAAGCCGCCGCCCATCGCCAGGTCGTAGATGATGAAGAACGGGTGGTCGACCGCGTCGGACCAGGTCGTCGCGTCCACCTGGCCGGCGTTGACCGTGAAAAAGTTGTTCCCGTCGAGGTAGAACCGGATCTGCTCCGGCGACACCGAGCGGTCGATCTCCGCCGCGTAGTCGTGGAAGCCGGTCTGGCAGCCCGAACAGGCACGCTCACCCGAACCGATGCCGGTCGACTCGTTGCACGGCCCGCCCGGGTTCACGCCGCAGTGGAGGGTGCTGAAGACGGAGCTGCGGCCGTTGATGTCCTCCATGATGTCGACCTCGCCGGACTTCGGCCAGGTCACACCGTCACGCAGCGGCGCGCCGAGCATCCAGAACGCCGGCCAGTAACCCGCGCCGTTGGCGGTGGTGACGTTGGGCTGCTGAAGGACGGACTCGATGCGTACGACGCCGCCGGCCGCGGCGCCGAAGCCCGCCGACTGGGTCTCCACGCGCCCCGAGGTCCATCCGGCCCGCGGGTCGGAACCCGAGTGCAGGGCCTGGAGCACCAGATGGCCCTGGCCGTCGTAGTAGACGTTCGACGTGCTGCTGGTCATGGTCTCGATCTCACCGGTGCCGAAATTGCTGCCCGGCCCGGTGTCGTACTTCCACAGGCTCTGGTCGATGCCGGTGCCGGACGCGCCGTTGAAGTCGTCGCTCCAGGTGAGGGAGAAACCCGACGGCGTCGGAGGCACCGCAGCCTCGGCGTTCAGCGTTCCGACGACGGTGGTCGCCACCGTGACCGCGACGACGGGAACCAGTCTGAGCGCTCTCTTCCACCCGCCGCGCCGCGGTCCGGCAAAGGATAATTGCATGTGTCTTGACCTCCGAAGAAAAGGCATGACCGTGCTCGTCCGCTACGCCACCTCTGGTGATCTCCACCAACGGTGAGCAACGCACGCGCCCTTGCGGATCTGGATGACGACGAACAGGGCGAGGACCGGCACCTGGGCTGCCGTGAACAGGCAGGCCCGCAACGGGCGGCGGGCTCGCGCCCCTGACCAGCAGACGCGTCGTCAGTGCAGGTGACGGTCGTTGGTGTTGAACCATGTGGAGTTCTGTGCGGGGCGACGCTATTGGACCGGACCAATGTAGTCAAGGTTCGGAACCGACCATGGTTCGGAGGGAGCGATGCCGGTGGCTCTGTCCTCACGGCATGGCGCGGCACGGCGGGTGGCGGGCGTATGTGCGCATCGGGCGAGGGCCGCACGACAACGATCTTGAAGGTGGGCGTCATTGCCGGGATGCTGACGCGGGTGGAGAGTGAAGATGCCTATAGGTCGGTCCAGGAAGCCCTCGGGCGGGTGTTGTCACAGCCCGTTTCGTGCCTGGTCACCGCCGCATCCCGAGTCGCCGTCGAGTCCGTCGCGTGCTGGGATCTGCCTGATGACGACCGGGCCGCCCTGCTGGAGTGGGGCTTGCCACGGCTGCCGCTGTTCACGCCCCACCCTCAAGTCGGCGCCGTCCCAACGCTCTTGCCCAACCGCGTCGGCGCATACGAGCGCCACCTGGTCGAGGACGGACTACGGCTCTACGAAGTGGGCCACTGGGGGCCCGACGCGAACAGCTCCGTGGTCGCCGTGGTTCCCGGAGAGGGGCGGGTGCTCTGTCTTCGCCCCGCGCCGATCACCGTCGACGATCTGCCGGAGGTTCTTCGGCCGTACAACCAGGGGCTTCACAAGCCTGCGGTGTCCTTCTTCAGCTCCTCGGTCGCGCAGTACGTCGAGACGGCTTGGCGGTGGCATGCTGCCCTGCGGATCCTTCGGCGGATCGAGGAGCCTGAGTTCACGGTCGGAGAGGCGGAACTCCTGCGCCACTACGACCGTCTCCACTTGCTCGTGGAGCGTGTGGTGGATGCGGCAGCACGTATCGATCCCGCGGTCGAAGAGGCGATTCAGCCTTCGGTCTGGATCGAACTGATCCGTGAGAACTCGGTGTGATGGAGTGACAACAGGCGACGTCACCACAGGTGAAGGAAGCTCCGGGCATCGTCATGGCCGTCGAGGGCTCGACCGTCCACGTCCGACGGGTCCGCCTCGGCCCGCGCCGCCAGCGACTCCACCAGGGTACGGGCCTCGTCGCTGAGGCGCCCGAAGCGTCGAGCGGTATGGCCCAGGCACAGCCCGGCCAGTCCGAGCAGCGGACTGCCCGATACGGCCCGCGTCCCGACCTGCACGCACCAGTGCTCGACGAACCCCGCGTCGTCGTCGTTCAACGCGGTGCCGACCAGGACTCCCGCTGCCTCGCCCTCTGCCGAGCGGTCACGCAGAGCCCGCTCCAACGTCTCGACCACCACCCCGTGAGGCAGCGCGGGAGGGTTCTCGAAGCTCAGATGAGAATGCATCCCGCGAGACTACGCGGACCGTGTCCAACAACTTCCTGCCGCGGACCCGTCCGGTGGGACGGGGGGAACGTCGCTTGATGCGGCACGGGTAAGGGGTTTGTGCCGCTCGCCGGGTCGGCGCGGTTGCCGTGCGAGCCGGCCGTTGCCCGCCTCGTGGACCGTGTTCCGCAGGCCTTGAGTCCCCGGCGAACCAGTCGGCTTTTGGCCGTATGTAGTGGCAGGTTCCGGTCAAAGCTTGTCCAAGTGCCGGACACCTCCTGCCGTCGGTGGTCGGGTCGTCCCCGATGGCTGTATCCGTGCCCGTTCGGGAGGACCTGGTGCCAGAACTCACCCGCAAGAGACGATGGCTCGCGATCTGCGCCACCGCCGCATCCGCCGCACTCGTCGCGATACCCGCCGGCGCCGCGTCCGGCCCGAGCGGTACCCCTCTAGGTGCCCGCACCCTCGCCCGACTCGCCGCCGAACGTACCCAGTCGCTGGGCGCCGCCACTTCCAAGGCGAAGGCGAAGGCGGAGGACGACGGAGGCGACGACGGCAACGAGGCCGACGAGATAGCCGAGGGTGCGGACCAGTACGCCGAAGCCCGCACCTCACCCGGCATCGTCGCACCGGGCGCATACGGCGCCGCCTGGAACGGTCTGACCAACCTGCCGAGTACTAAAGGCAGTTGGCGCAACATCACCGACCTGCCGTACAACTCCGACGATGCGCGCTACCGCGACTACGACTCCAACTCCAGCGGCGGCTCGGGCAACGTGACCGGCCGGATGGCCGCGACGGCCGCCGACGACCACGGGTACGTGTACGCGGGCAGCGCCGGCGGCGGGGTGTGGCGCTCGCGCACCGGAGGAGGACGCTGGCAGCCGATCAGCGACAAACTGTCCTCGCAGTCCACCGGCGCGCTCGCACTCGACGGCGGCGGGCGGCTGTGGCTGGGCACCGGTGAGGCGACGACCAATGCGGACGCCTACCTCGGCAGCGGCGTCTACGTCCTGTCGGATCCGCATCACGGCACGTACTCCGCGCACAGCCGGGTCGGCGGCGACGAACTGGAGTCCACCACCATCCACGAGCTGCGCTTCGGCGGCGGCAAGGTGTGGGCGGCGACCAGCGCGGGCGTGTGGAGCCACTCCACGAAGAAGCTCGGCGGGGCCTGGAAGCTGGAGTTCGCGCCCAACCCCGACTATCTGCCGGGCGGTTCACTCGCGAACGACGCCTCGGCCGCGTACAAGAACATCGCCAACGACATCGCGATCGACCCGAAGGACCCCGCCAAGGTGGTCCTCGCGGTCGGCTGGCGCAGCGGTGACGACTACAACGGCTTCTACACCAAGGTGAACGGCGCCTGGACGCGGATCACCAGTGGCCTGGGCGACCTGCCTGCCGACGCCGACGACGTCGGCAACGTCACCTTCGCCCGCTCGGCCGACGGCTCGCGCTACTACGCCATCGATCAGTCCCCGGAGCAGCTGAACACCAACCCGGACAGCGGCCTGGAAGGCATCTACGTCTCCAAGTCCGGTTCCCCGCGCGGCCCGTGGACGAAGATCGCCGACTACCAGGGCCTGGCCGCCGACGGCTCGGCGCTGACGTCCAGCGGCTACATGCCCGGCGTGCAGGCCTGGTACAACCAGTTCCTGACCGTCGACCCGGCGAACGCGGAGCACGTGTACGCGGGCCTCGAGGAGGTCTACGAGACCAAGGACGGCGGCAGCAACTGGTCGACCGTCGGCCCGTACTGGAACTTCGGCTTCTCCTGCTGGAGCATCGACCCGGCCAAGCAGACCGGAGACTGCAACCAGACCACCCACTCCGACCAGCACGGTGTCGCGATCGGCAGCTACCACGGCAAGAGCTTCGTGTACGTCGGAAACGACGGCGGCGTCTACAAACGCCCCGTCAACGGTTCCCAGGACGCCTCCGGCCACGCCACCGACTGGACCTCGCTCAACGACGGCACCATCGACACCCTCCAGTACTACTCGGTGGGCATCGGCAAGGACCTGACCCACGGCGGGGTGTCCGTCACCGGCGGCCTGCAGGACAACGGCCAGTCCGTCCTGCGCAGCAACGACACGGTGATGGGCTCCAACTTCGGCGGCGACGGCGGCGACACCCTCACCGACCCGGCCAACGGCTGCAACATCGCCGAGGAGTACGTCTACCTGGCGATCCAGGTGACCCAGAACTGCGCAGTGAACGACGGCAGTTGGGTCACCGACCCGAGCAAGATCACGTCGTACGGCGTCGCCCCGGCCGACAACGCCACCGGCGAGGCCCGCTTCATCGCACCCATCACCGCCGACATGAAGAACAGCTCGACCTGGATCGCCGGCGGCCGCCACGTCTGGGTGCAGACCCACGGCTACGCCATCCGCAGCGGCGACGAGTGGACCAGCGTGTACGACCTCGGCGCCGGCCGCACCGCGACCGCCGTCGCGGCCTCGGGCGGCAAGGTGTACGCGGCCTGGTGCGGCCCCTGCAACAACCAGGGCTTCGCCCGCGGCATCTCGGTGGGTAACGCGGACGGCACCGGCTGGCACGACATCACCCTCCCGGCCACCGGCGCGGACGGTGCCGTGCCCAACCGCTACCTCAGCGGCTTCGCCGTCGACCCGAAGAACGCCAACCACGTGTACCTCGCGGTCAACGGCTTCTCCCGGCACTGGACCGAGGGGCCCGGCGCCGGTGTCGGCCACGTCTTCGAGTCCACCGACGGCGGCACCACCTGGAAGGACATCTCGAAGAACCTCCCCGACGTACCGACCGACTCCGCGGTCGTCACACCGAACGGCGGCCTCGCCGTCGCCACCGACCTCGGCGTCGTCTACCGCGCGCCGGGCCGTACGACCTGGCAGCGTGTCGGGAACCTCCCGGCCGTCGCCGTGCTCCAGTTGAAGCTGAGCCCGGACGGCAGGACGCTGTACGCGGCCACCCACGGCCGCGGCATCTACAAGATCAACGTGCGGGACTGCGGCTGATGCGGTGACGTCGCAGGGGTGGTCCCGGACAGCCGGGGTCACCCCTGCGGCGTATGCGGCACCACGCTCACGTCGAGCGTGAACGCGCCGCGCGCCGCGCCCGCCACGTCCGGCGCCTTCGCCGTTGCCGTGATCTCGGCGGTACCGCCCCGGGTGCCCGCGCACCGCAGCGATGCACGGGCCGTGCCGACCGCGTCCACGTGCCATCCGGACACCAGCACGAAAGCCGGTGCTGAACTCCGAACGGCCGTCCACCGCTTGTCATCCGCTCGAGGCCGCAGGACGAGAGACACCACGGTCCCGGGCCGCACGCACAGCCGCTGTGCGACCGCCTCACCGGGGTTGACGGTGACCTCGGTGTGCCTGGCGGCACAGCTTCCCGACGAGGCAGGGGGCGCGGTGGCCGATTCTGTCGGGCTCGGCTCGTTCGGGCCGGTGGGCCTCGATGGAAAGGGAGTCGAGGGTGAGGGCGAGGACGAGTGCGCGGAGGCGGGTGCCGATGTACGGGCCGACGGTTCCGCCGGCCGGCTCGCGGACGTCGTTCCGGCGGATCCTTCATCCGCCGACGAGCCGCAGGCAGCCAGGACGAACACCCCAGCGACCATCCACGCCTTGGTCCACCGACGCATGCGAGAACCTCCCGGCTGCTTGTACCGACACCAGCATGCCTCGCCGACGCCGATCAGTTCCCCCCTACGGCCGTTGTCGGCTGTGGAGGGAGCGCGTGTCAGGGCGATTCGGAGGGTGAGGCGAGTGACTCGAGGTGATCGCGCCAGGCCGCGGTCACGCTCGGCGGGATCTTCGTGGTCAGCCCGCCCTCCTTGGTGAAGGCGAGGCCCTCGTTGTAGGCGCCGCCACCGCAGCCGTCGGACTGGAGGGTGAGCCTCGCGTCGGAGGAAGCGTCGATCTCGGGACTGCTGCTTCCCTTCGGGGTGACTCGAAAGCGGACCGTGCCGACATCAGGGCCCACGTCGTCGGGAAGCGGCAGGTTCACTCGGGTGATGTCTTCCCGTTCGAGCTTGTCCTTGACGCATGTGTCCCCTGCGCACAGCTCATAGGAGGCGCCGGCGAGGTCGGTGTAGCCCTGCCGGAGGAACATCACGACGACCTGCGAGGTGACGCCGACGCCGGCGCACGGCTTGGGACTGCTGCACGCCGATGCGGACACCGCCACGGCGGACACGACCGCGAGGACTCCCAGCCCGACCGTTCGTTTCACCACTTCTTGATCCCTCCCGGGAGTGCTTTCTGTGCCAGAGCGATGTCCGTGAAGAACACCGTGCATGTGCCGTTCCGGGCATCGCTGCACTCGCCGTCGTCATTCGCCGAGTTGCAGCCCCCACCCGAGGGATGCCCTTGGCGTCGACGTGCCCGTTGGACCTCACGGTGCGGACGGGGCCGCCGGAGTCACCGCCGGCGGTGCACACTTCGGAGTCCTTCCGGCCCACGGTCACGTTGCGCACCACGTCGCCGTGATCGTACGTGAACGTCTTACTGGTCTCTCACCTTCCAGGCGCACAGCTCGCCGGTGCGTCCGCCTCCGTCAGCAACAGGCCATGACGCGGGTACGCGCGCACCGGACTGCACATCCCGATGCCGGAGAAGACCGACAGCCAAGCCGCCCGCCGGGCTGTCGCCGGCGCCCTGCGGCGTCGCCGTGGTTCTCCTGGCCGCACTCGCCCGCGTCGGCTGCGACGTTGACCCGACCGATCCCGAGACGCCGAACTGCCCTGGCTGCGATTCGGCTTCCCCTGCCCTGTGGGGCTGTTTCGGTGGCTGTCGGCGCCAGGGCCAGGACGACGCGAAAGTCGGTCGACCGGCTATCTTGCCGGGCATGCAGGCAGTGAACTGGGATGAAGTACGGGATCGGACCGCTGCTCTCCACGCGCGGCAAGGCACGGGCTTCGCCGGACAGGAGCTTCCGGAACCCCTGAGCGAGACGCAGGTGTGCCAGGCTGAGGAACAGTTCGGCGTGGAGTTCCCCGAGGACTACCGCCAGTACCTGCTGCATGTCAGTGCGGGCGGCCGGGTGCGGAAGCTGCAGTTCAACGGGTCGCGCTGGGACTGGGACGGCGCCTGCTATCAGGACCACGAGAAGCTGCACGTTCCCTTTCCCGACCACGACACGGCGATGACGGCGAGCGAGGACGCGTGGGACCGTCAGCCGAAACGGGAGGACTACCTCACCGATGCGGCCTACCAAGCTGATCACGACGCTTGGCGGGAGGTCGCGTATGCGATCGAAGCCGCTCGTGCCACCGGAGCCGTCTTCCTCCACGACGACGGCTGCGGCTTCTACACACTTCTCGTGGTCAGCGGGCCCATGCGAGGGACCATGTGGTTCGACGGGCGCGCAACGTGCGACCGCCTGAACCCGCTGCTCAACGATGACCGTCAAGCCGCGACATTCGCGGAGTGGTACCTCGACTGGCTCGCCCACGAGGAGTCGCTGACAACGCCCGACCAGCGCCGTGCCGCGCGAGAGAGCTGGCACGCAGGCGTAGGCAGACCCATCTGGTACCGCTGGTTCGACTCGTAGATCCAAGATCCGTAGTGGTCCCCGCGATCTCGCCGGCCGAGGCCGGTGGGGGCGCAGAAGCGGCCGCCGCTGATCATCGGTGTGATGACTGACGATCTTGCGGTGGCCGCGGGAGCAGCGTAGTACCCGCCCGATGGCAGACGGTGTTCGAGGACTTGGCGGCGCGGATTGCGGGACGATTCAGTCGGGTCGAACCTCGTCGTCGGGCAAGGCAGTTGCTGCTCGGGCTGATGGCGGACCCGCCCCCGACGACGACGGCACGAGCCCCGACGGGCTGATCCCGCTCACCTGCAACGAGATCCAGTGCCTGTTCGCCGCTCGGCTTCCTCGACCGGCCCAAGACCTGGCTCACCGATGGCACTGGTCCACCTGGCGACGACGCCATCAAGCCCGCGCCCGCCGTAGCCGCTACCGAGCAGTTCTCTGTGCTCCCGTCGGCCGATATTCACTCCTCCTGGGTGGTGACATGGATACGCCCCGACGGTTGACGCCCATGGGGCAGTGGTGAATGAGACTTGAACTCCGTTGTCTGAATGGGGAGTTCAGGTGGATCGATGGGACCGTGTCGGGAAGGTCGCGGGGTACGGGGCAGCGCTGGCGCTGACGCCCTACTTGCTGATCAAGGTGTCGTGGGTGGTCGGTTCGCTCTTGGGGTTGCTGCCCGTCGGGGCGGGGTTCGGCATGGCGGAGTGGGTGGTGCTCAACAGCGTGACGATCGGTATGGCAGGGATCGGGATCGCTGTGGCGCTCGCGCTGGTGCGGCCGTGGGGGATGCGCATACCGGGAGCGCCGTTGGCCTTCTGCGCTTGGGTCGGGACGGGGTTCCTCGTCCCGGTGTTGCCGTACGCCGTTCTCAGTTCGCTGCTGGACCCGGCGGACGGCAATCCGAAAAGCGGGAATGGCGCCGACCCGTCGATGCCGGTCTGGGAGGCCGCGCTGATCCAGATCGGGTTTGTGGGCATGGGGCTGGGCCTGGCCATCGCGCTGCCCACGTACTTGCGGCGGCGCTGGCCGGACGCGTTCGCGGGTCGGCTCGGGGACGGTGGGGAGGGCTCGCGGAGGGTGCTGCCGTGGATGACCGTGGTCGGCACCGCGGTCGGTGGTGTCTGGCTGTACTGGGCGGTGGGCGGCACCGCAGGTGTCGCCCACCGCGGCGAGCGGGACCTCGCTTGGTATGTGCTGTGCGGAGTGTTCGGGCTTTGGGCGTTGGCGGCGTCCGCCGCCACCTGGGCTGTTGTTCGAGGCCGGCCCGCACGCGTCCCCCGGTGGGTCCCGATGGTGTTCGGCTGGGTCGGTTCGGGCTCGTTGTTCGCCTGGAGCGGCTGGAAGTTTGCGCTCACCCTGTACCTGGTGGTCGCGCGACCGGCCGGTGCGGCCCTGCCGGAAGAGTTCGCGCTCGCGGCGGTTCTGCACCTTGCGGCGGTGGGGGCGGGGGCCGCGATGCTGCGAGAGCTTGTCCGTACGCGACTGGTGCCGGTGAACTCGTAACCACTGCCCCTCTCCCGCGTGCGTTTCCCGACAGCCGAGCGCTCACGGCCCTGGTGCTCACGGCCCGACCGGCGGCATCGTCGATCGCGCCGTGAGCCTCGCCGCCTACCAGGGCAGAGTGCCCGCCGCGTCGAAGTAGCCGCCGGTCGGGCCGTCCGGCCCCAGTCGGGCCATCCGAACGATGATCTCCGCTCCCTGCTCGACGGTCTGTCTGCCCTCGTGCCGGTTCAGGTCCGTTGCGGTGTAGCCGGGCTCCACGGCGTTGACCCGCATCAGCGGGAACGCCTTGGCGAACTGCACGGTGAGCATGTTGACCGCGGCCTTGGAAGCCGGATAGGCCACCCCCGGGTACCCCTCCCCGGCCCGGGCCAGCGAGGCCAGGCCGCTGCTGACATTGACCACGACCGGGGCGGCGGAGCGTTCCAGCAGCGGCAGGAAGGCGTGGGTCACCCGGACCAGACCGAAGACGTTGGTCTCGAACACCTCGCGCATCACGTCGGCGGTCAGCTCCGCGGCGCCGATGATGTCGCCCTCCGGTGACCGCACCTCGATTCCGGCGTTGTTGACCAGCACGTCCAGGCCGCCGTCGGCTTCAAGGACGGCCACCGCGGCGGCGACCGACGCATCGTCGGTGACATCGAGTTGCACGAACCGGGCCCCGAGCCCGGCCGCGGCCGCCGCGCCCCGCTCGGTGTTGCGCGCCCCCAGGTAGACGGTGTGGCCCGCAGCGATCAGGCGGCGGGCGGTCTCGTGGCCGAGACCCTTGTTGGCCCCGGTGATCAAGGTTGTCGTCATGAGGCACAGCTTTCCTCCGGGACGACGCGATCGGCCACTGCTTTACGACGTGGTCCGCGACGCTGCTCGGCCAGGGCGCCGAAGCCTGCCCATCGTGCGATCGCTGCACTGGTCTCGTGCTGCGGCGCAGGCGGTCGCGGCTCCGCAGGTCGCGCTCGGGGCTGACTCGCCTCCCGCACCGCTCCTTCCGGGATGCCACCCCACCACCGTTGGACCGACGCCCACGACCTGGCTCCGGGCACCAGGACACCGTCATGCGTGCTGTCCGGTCCGGCCCGCGGAAAGCCCATGAGGTGGTCAGTCGACCTCCGCCCCCGCGGCCGACGCATCGATCGCCGTACGCAGCGCGGCCAGTTCGGCCGGGGTGGGATCGGCCGGTTCGTGCGGTACCAGCGCGGCGGGGTTCACCACGGGGGCGGTGCCCTCCGGACCAGACACGGCCGTGGCGCGGGCCAGGAGCTCGCCGATGTCGGGCGGCGGGGTGCCGAGGCCGTCGCTGAGCCGCCGCAGTGCGGCCGCGAGCGGGGGCCGGGGGAAGGGGAAGTCCGCGGGGAGCAGCCCGGCCTGCTGGGTGTGGTCGTCGCCGCGGAAGTCCAGGACCCAGTTCTCCCACCCCGGCAACGGCCAGTTATGAATGCCGGCTACGGTCTGCACCGCCCAGAGCGAAACGGTGCGGGCCTGCGGGTCGAAATGGACGCCGCCGTGCGGCATGTCGGTGAGCGCAGGAGTGGCCGGCGACGCGACGATCGGGTCGATCAGGTCGGGCCCGGCGGCGAGGTGCTCGACGGGCTCCCAGTCGCTGCCCCACGCGCGAACGCTTCCGTCGGGCAGACGCAGGGAGACGACGGAGCAGGGCTCGGTGTACTCGGTGGCCGCGAACCCGGAAGGTTCGAAGGTCTCGAACCAGCCCGGTACACGGGTCAGGTCCCTGCCGAGGCCCAGGTGGTGGGTCAGATCACCCATGCCGTCGTGCGCGAAGCGAACGTCCCAGCCGGGCCATGTCCGGGCCAGTACGGTGCGGGCGGCGATGTGGTCGGCCCAACTGTTCGTGAAGGTGAACCAGAGCAGGATCCTGCGGTCGTGGTCGACGAGTGCGGCGCCCTCGCACCACACGTCGTCGAGCCATTCGTCGATCTCCCGGTTGGCGCGGAAGCAGCGTGTCGCCGCGACCGGACCGGGCATCAGATCCTCGGTCACCCGGTTGGCGGCCCAGTGCGAGTAGTACCGCTGCCAGACGCCGTTCTCGACCACCACGTACTGCGCTCGTGCTCCCATGACCAGCGAGGCTAACGCCGCTGGACGACGGACGACGAGCGCTTTTCAGGCGGCCGACTCGGGTTGGCCGCCCGCGACTTGGCGAGCGCCTCGAAGGAGCCCCGCAAGAGATACGCCTCCCTCCAGCGCGGGTGAAGATCAGGGCCGACCCGACCGTGGCTCCCCGGCTCTTGTGCGCACCGCGGGCTCGAGATCGCCGTTCGGTGCGGTGTTCTCTGGTGAGGGACATGGTTCGAGGGACATTCCGGCACCGGACGCCTTGAATGTCTGCTGGAAAGACAGCCAAGGGCGTCGGACCGGGGGAGGGCCGGTAAGGTGGCGCTCTTCGGGCGACTCGGCCTCGGAGTCCCAGAGGCGACTGCCCACGAATCTCCGCTCCATGACTGCTCGTTCCGATGCCTCGGTAGATCAAGTGTGGCGGCTTCCCGCTGTCGATGCCGTACGAGGGCATCGAGCCCTGTGGTGGAGCGTCGGGCCCGCCGGGGAACTCGCGGTCATGCTGGTCCACCGGCGCCACCTTCATCGCGCCCGCTACCCAAAGGGGTGGATCGGATGGAAGCCGGAAAACCCGTTCACCGGTGAGTTGGTCACCGTCACGGGGCAGGCTGAGCGGCGCGTCATGGTGAAGGACATCCGGATGCGGCCCGGCCACTTGGCCCTGCTTCCGGATTCACGGTTCCTGCTGGTGAGCGGCCGTACGTTCCTCGACGGGCCCGAAGGCCCCTGGGCGCCCAACGCCGTGGTGTTCTCCCCGTCCGGTGCACCTGAAGCCGAGTTCTGTGTCGGCGACGACATCCCCGCCCTGGTCACCGAAGTCCACGGAGGCATCTGGACGGCCTACGGCGATGAAGGCATCTACGGCGGCCACCCCGAGTCGGGAGCAGGCCTCGCGGGCTGGAACACCCGAGGCCGGGCGACCTGGACTCCCCACGGACGGCTGCCCGACCACCCACTGGAAGGCTGCACCGCCGCGACGGAGAACGACAAGATCTGGCTCGTCTGGTACTCCGGCAGCAGCAAAGGCGGCACCTTCCTGACACGGATCACCCCGTCCACCGGTGACGTCGTCAGTTATCGCAGCCCCGTCCCCGGACCGGACGGATTCGCGGTGCGCGGCAACCGGGCAGTACTGACCCGCCGGAACCACAACAAGAAGTCCGTCGAGCTCATACGTGCCGAACTCGACGGCACCACCTGGGCAGTGACCAGCCGCCGTCGGCTCCGGGTGAACGGCCGAGTCGTCATGCGCTGCGGCCAAGGCCGCGACGGCTCCCTCTGGCTCCGCGCAGGCGACACCTGGCTGCGTATCGAAGCATGAACACCCACTGAAACCTGAGCGTGCCGGGCGGAGGAGCGGATGACCGTCGCCGAGCCTGGTGGTGACGGCACCAGGACCGGCACACACTCCCGTTCCTCCGCCGGGCACTGCCAGGGTGGCTCGCATGACCCAGCGCACCACTTTGATCACCGGCGCCACCCAGGGAATGGGCCGCGCTCTCGCGATGGACCTGGCCCCGCGCGGCGGCACCGTTCTGCTGCACGGCCGGGACAGCGATCGACTGCAGGCCGTGGCCGCCGAAGTGAGGGCTGCCGCCCCCGGCACCACCATCCGTACCTACCTCGCCGACTTGTCCGACCTGGACCAGGTACACGCGATGGCCGAGCGGATTCGTACGGTGGAACCACACCTCGACGGCCTCATCAACAACGCGGTGGCGGGCGGCGGCACCGAACCGCTCAAACGCGAACTCAGCCGCCAGGGCCACGAACTCCGCTTCGCCGTGAACCACCTCGCCCCCTACGCCCTCACCCGCGACCTGCTGCCCCTGCTCACCGCTTCGGCTCCCGCCCGGGTGATCAACGTCGCCTCGATCGGCCAGGAGGCCATCGACTTCGACAACGTCATGCTGGAGCGGGACTACGAGGGGCTGCGCGCCTACTGCAGAAGCAAGCTGGCCATGATCATGGCAACCTTCGACCTGGCCGCCGAACTGCGAGGCACCGCAGTCACGGTGAACACGCTCCATCCGGCCCACCTGATGGACACGGACGGCGTCCGCGCGTACGGCCTCACCCCCGTCACCAGCACGGACGAAGGCGTCCGGCCGACGGTGCGCCTCCTGCTCGACCCGGAACTCGCCACCACCACAGGCCGATACTTCGACCGGTTCACGGATACGCGCGCCCACGAGCAGGCGTACGACACCGAGGCCCGTGAGCGCCTGATGAAACTGACGTACAGCATGATCGAGTAGGGCCTGCTGCCGATCGGCGATGTCTCGCGTACGGACGTCCACCGGGGATCTCCACGCCCCTACGGGGGACTCTCGCTCGGCGGAGGCCGCAGTTCAGCAGGCCGGTGAATTCTGCCGGTTGGCCCCTTCTCCGTCGGGTGATCGCTCGGCGCAGCCGTAACAACCGCTCGCCGCGGTGGTTGCCCGGGCACGAGCCCACGACTTTCGAGACCAGGGCTTCTGCGCCGCGACCGAGGTGAACTGTCCGACCGAGCCTTGCAAGGTGATCCCGCCCGCGAGTGCGTCTGCGGCGGGCGGCCGCAACGCCGAGCCGTCTCAGACGCCTTCCTTCGGGACATTGTGCGGCGCCTGGCACGGCCGAATGGTTCATGTGGTCGACAATGAGCGCATGAACGTCCCTGAGTTGCTCGAATCGGCTTCTCTGCTGGTTCCGGAAGAGACCGCCACCGAGAACGACATCACGGTGCGAGACATCTGGGACTACCTCGTCCACGACGAGTGGGAGATCGCCCTGGGCCTGCTGGAGGAGCTCGGGGACGCTCGCCGGCTCCCTCCGGCGTTTTGGGAGAAGCTCGCCGAAGCAGCCGAGCAGCTCCGGCTGGAGAGGAGCGCGGCCTGGTGCCATTGGCGGTGCTCCGAGATCCGCAACGGCATGATCCGGGCGGATCTGACGCTCCGTCCTGCCGCCGACGCGCGACGCACGACGCCAATTCCCGGAGCCGGTGTTCTGCGACCCATGTGGGACACCGGACAGCTCTCACCCACCGGTGGACGTGCGGTCAGCATCGCCTCGCTCTGGGTCGAGAACATGCCCGTTCTCGAGCCCGGCGGCCGAGCCACGGTTCGCCTCGTGCCCCTCACTCCCTCCCACTGGACGCACGTCCGGCCCGGCCGGCAGATCGCCATGCACGAGGACCGAACCGTGGCCGGCATCGCAGTCGTCCTGGAGGTTCACCGCCCCGCCACCGTCGTGCCTGCGCGATGACGTGACCGGCTCGCAGCCTCCCTGCCGGCGCACGTGTCTCCGTACTCGGTGAAGCACCCGCAGGAGGATCGTTTGCCGGGCGAACCGAACCGGTGGAGTCCGCGTTTGAAGTCGGACGACACCTGTCTGGTGGGAATCCCCCCGATCGTGGTGCACGTCCTGGCGGTCCATCACTTCGATCCGCCTCTGGTGACCGGGATGCTGCCACGGCCTGCGTCCTGCCTGGAAGTCCTGCGGCGGGGCGAAACCCATGACCCCGAATTCGGGGACCAGGGCTACGCGCTCGATCCGGAGGGCAGTGAACCGATCCGCATCGAACTGCTCTTCCGTCCCTACGCCTTCCTCGAACCAGGTGATGAGGCCGCCGACCGGGACGGGCGCGTCTGGCGGTTCGACGCGGCTGGGACTGGCACCCCTTCGACGAAGCGCAGCCCAGCGCTCCGGATCGGCCACTTGCTCTGCTCGTGGTGGGGGAGCCAGGGGCCTCGATGTTCCTCGTCAGGCGTGTGGGAAGTTTCGGTCCGGGGCCGATCTTCTTCGTGGAGCATGAGAACGTCTGGTTGTGCCGGAGACGACGAGTGGGCTGGAGGCGGCCTTGGCCGAGGCGTCGTCTCCTTCGTGGACGCAACGTGCTTGTGCCGGGCGTGACCTTGCTTCCTTCGCTGAAGTTCCCGAGGCTGCGGAAGCGTTGGTGGGGCTGCTGCTGGACATCGAGAACACGGCGGTGACTCGACAGACGGCAGAGGCCCTGACCCAGGTGGGAACGGCGGCCGCCATGAGGCTCGTCGCTCTCGCGGTTGCCGAGGCCGACGACAGCCAGGCCGACTGGTTGCAGACCGGGGTGCATGACGCGCTCGTGGATTCGGACGGTGGGTCGGACATCGCAACGGTCTGCGGGAGGCTCGCCCGGGATCCGGAAGAAGCTGTCCGTCGGGGTGCTGCAGACATCTCGGCGTGGACGGACGCCAAAGGGCGTTGATCCGGGCCCACCTGTCTATGGGCTGCTTCGTGCAGCCGTCGCCGGGGGAGGCGGGCTCCGCAGAAGGTTCCGTCGCGGAGCATGGCGACCAGGACGCTGATGCGGTGGCGGGCCATACGGAGAAGGACCTGAGGGCGGGCTTGCCGCAGACCCGGCACCGGTCACTTCATGCGCGTCCACACACCCAACATGCTCCTGATCAGCGAACGCGGGGAGACCTAACGAAGCACTACTAGACGTCCGGATCTCCCCGCGTCCTGCGGATCATCGAGCTGAGCCGAGCCGGTCAGCGATCTCGCGAGTGGGTCGGGGTATGCGAGGAGCATGTCTCCTCGGGCTGAGAAACCGAGGATGCCCGCTCTGGCCGCCGCTGTGCGCCGACGTTTGCCGTACGGGGTACGGGGTACGGGATCGCGGGCAGAAGGACGACAACGCTTGGCGTCTTCCGGGGCTTCGCGCAGCCGGTCGGGGGATCCGCCCCCGACGGCATGTCGCTCGCGGTCCGGCCGGCTGGACGTTTGCAGTGGTGTGACGGCCTGGCGGCGTCTGCGGGATTGGACCGATGCCGGTGTCTGGCCGCGGTTGCACGAGGTGCTGCCGGCCGAGTTGCCTGCTGCTGGCCTGCTGGCCTGCTGGACATGGACGACGCTGCGATCGACAGCTCGCACATCTGGTCGCTGAAGGGGGGTTGCTCACACCGGACCTTGGCCGGTCGACCGGGCACGGTCCGGGAGCAGGCACCATGTGATCGTCGATCGGCATGGCATCCCCTCGTGCCGGTGCCGTGAGGTCAGATCATGCGCAGGTTCTGGTAGTAGCCGCCGACCCGCTCGTGATAGTCGGCGTCGCCGACGTGCATGTCCTGGACGAACTCGGGAGAGTTCTTGACCTGGTCCTTGGTGAGCGTGACGTAGATCTTCTGCTCGTTCTGGTCGACCGACTGCACGGTGCCGGCGGGAAGCAGGACATGCTTGCCGAAGATCCATACGCCGGTGTCGACGACGAGGTAGGAGGAGTCGACCTCGTCCGAGTGCTTGTCGACCTTCCCGATGCTGCCGTCGGTGGCCTCGACCTTGTATCCGATCAGGTCGGTGCCCGCGATGTAGCCGGTGGTCGGCCGGTAGCCCCAGATGCTGTCACTCATGAGAAAGACTCCCTCATCGAAATTGATTGCATTCCGCGACCGAACCGCGGAATGTGCTGAGGCGTCACCGAATTCGGTGACGTTCCCTCAAGAGGCCGGGTTCCCAAGCCCTGGAGCCCCACACATTCCGACCTGTGAAAATGTTCGGATGGCTGGAAGTGCCGTGCCGGGGGCCAAGAGGGACCGGAAACGGGTGGGTCCCGGCGCTGGGGCGCCGGGACCCACCCGAACGGTGTGCGGCTCAGGCCGCCTACCAGCGGTACCAGCGGCCTCGATCGCCGCTGCTCGTCCCGGGACGGATGACGAAGCCGAGGGCCCACACGATCAGCACGATGACGGCGACCCACCACAGGGCCTTCAGCGCGAAACCGGCACCGAAGAGGATCAGGGCGAGCAGTAGAACCAGAAGAACAGGAACCATAGTTATCAACCTCCGGGCCGTCATGTGCCCTGCGGATCGATCTCCACTCCTGCGACCTCACATATTTCCTGCAGAGCCCTGCGGCTGTGCCAGGGCTGATTCAAAGTCCTGGTGATCATGTGGCGTTGCTGGTCAGGGCAGTCCGATCAAGTCCAGCGGACGGGTGAAGGGCGTATAGGAGGCCTCGCGTACGCCGGCGGCGATGCTGTGGTGGCCGGCTGCGCGCAGGGTGCTGATCGCGAAGCTGCGCAGTGTGGCCATGTTCGCCGGTCCGTGCCCAGTGCGGATCTTCGAGGCGTCCTCGCCGAACGTGGTGTCTCTGACGTGGTGCACGGCCTCGATGCCCCATTGTGCGCGGGCGAGTTGGCCGATGGCCTGAGGAGATGCCGCACGCGCCGTCAGGTCGGTGATGGCGTAGACGGTCTGGCGGGTGATATTGCCGGTCTTGAGGTCGGTGCGGTGCCGGTGGATCTTCGCGGCCTGCGCCACGTAGGGGAAGTCCAGCCCGTCAATCCCCTCGAACTGTTGAGATCTTCTAAGCGGCCAGTTCCAAGGCGGAGTTGGCCCGGTGGTCGTGTTCGTAGTCGATCGGACTCTGATATCCACACACGCTGTTGAACGCCTCGCTGACGGCGTCGTCGAAACACGACCCGACCCGGCCCATGGACTGTGTCACGCCCAGACGCCGGCAGGCCCGGCGGAAGCGCCGGGAGCCGTATTCGGCGAGTTCAACTGATCGATGCAACACCGGGTTGTTGGAGTGAGCGTAGCTGCTCGGCGAAGACCTCGGCTGGGGTCTTCCAGCCGAGGACCTTGCGGGGGCGGTTGTTGATCGCCAAGGCGACGGCCTCGAGTTCCTCGGCGGACCACCTGGCGAGGTCGGTCCGCTTTGGGTGCCTCTGCGTTTGTCAAGGTGTCTGGTGCGGTGGCGTAGGCTCGGTTTCGGCGGGTCCGGGAAGTGACTTGTCCGAAGAGTCGGCCGTCGGGGTTGGGCCGACCGCGCTGGATGCTGTAGTCGCCCCCGGTTGTCCTCCTGGGCCCGTCGTTCGGGGGCGGCGGCGTTCGTCGCCGACCATCGTGCGTCAGACGTGATCAGCCAGGCGGCGCTTCAGGCAGCGCTGCGCTTCCCTGGGTGTCCTGCCTTCTGCGATTTTGGCCTTGAAGTAGGCGTGACCCCGGGTACCGGGCATGCGGATCTGCGTGATGGCCACGGTGTGGAGTGCCGCGTTGAGCTGGCGGTCGCCGCGCCTGGACAGGCGGTGGCGTGCGCGGCCGGCGCTGGCTATCTCGATGGAGGCGGTGCCGGCGTACTGGGCGAAGGCGCTGGCAGTTGGGAAGCGGGTGGGGTTTCCGGTCCGGCCCAGGAGGCGGGCGGCGGTTATGGCTGCGATGCCCGGAGTATCGGGCAGCCGGCTTCCAGACTTTGCGACCAGTGCGGCCATGGCTTTGGCGTTGTCTTTCAGCTTCACGTCCCATGTACGGACCTCGGCGATCAGGTCGGCGGCGAGGGCGTGGCGGGTGGTTTCGGCGGGGCCGACGGGGACGACCGTCTCCAGCAGCTGCTCGGCCTTGGCCGCGGACAGATCGCGTGGCGCCCCTCCGGGCAGGAGGGCTCGCAGCAGCGCGTGGAGCTGGTTGACCGCGCGGACTCTGGCCTGGGCGAGGTTGCTGCGTCGTTCGTCCAGCAGAGCCAGTGCGTCCGTTGAGTTCTCGGGCTGCACCGGTCGCGCGTCGCCCTGGACAGCGGCAACGCAGGCCGCCGCGGCGGCATCAATGCGGTCGTTCTTGCGGCCTGCGCTGCGGGAGAGCTGGCGGACACGGGCCGTGGCGCTGGGCGGGACGTCGACGACCTGTTCTCCCCGGGCAAGCAGCCATGACGTCAGGTGGCGTCCCAGGCCCCTGGCGTTCTCGACGGCCCATCGCCGCTGGGGCCACTGGCGAGCCCAGTCCAGCATGCACTGGTACTCCTGGAGAGTTCCGTCGATGCGGATCGATGCCTGATCGCGGTTGGTTCCCACCCTGCGGATACCTCACACCACCGGCATACCGCAACGATCACACATCGTCAGCCCCAACGACATCACGCCGTAAAGATCAGTAGCGGTCTCTCGGTGGAGCGCAGCCCCGCCGTCCACGCTGCCTGGTTGCTGTGGTGGCTGCGCCCCGTGCCGAGGTGATCTCCGACGCTGTGGGGTTGGTCAGGTGACGAAATGCCGGTTGCGGGTCACCGGTCCGGATGGTCAGCTCCTGTCCGCTGTCATCCGATCGGAGCCTTTGACAGCGGACCCGGTCCGTCGCTGCTGGCCGGCGGACCGGGCCGACCTGGCGGACCTGGCGGTGCGGCGTAAGCATGTTGGGGCACCGTCCGGGAGCCTGGACGGTATCGCGTCGCAGCGTTCCCTGTTGATGCTGGAGCAGGCATGGTCAACTAGCATGGTGAGCCAGGTACTTACGACCTTCATCGCGGTGGCGGGAACGCTCATCGGTTCCCTTCTGGGGTATCGCTTCAGAAGCGTGTGGCAGACCAGAGCGAACGCCGCAGCGCCGTTCTCGCCTTCACCGCAGCGACCAACGAATTCATACGGAGCCAGCACGACTGGTGGCACCGTCAGCACGAGGAACGTGACGGTCCGGCGCACGTGGCGGCCAGAACGGAAGCTTTCCGGATCCGTGGTCAGGCCTTCCAAGCTGTTCACCGACTGCGCCTGCTCGTACCCGATGACGACCTGCATGCACAGGCGGAGCAGACCATCGGGATGATCGGCGCTCTTCACCGCGCAACAGAGCGCGAAGAACTGCGGATGAGGTCGGCTGAGGCGCGGACATTCCTCAACACTTCGTCGCGCACGCCTCGGCCCGGATCAGGTAGACGGCCGACGCCTCTCGCACCAGTGACATCCAACGTGGTCGCTGCAGGTCGGCGACGCGACGGCGACCGGCTTCCCTGCCAATGGACAGCTCCTGTCCGGCACGGTTTGCGCCGAAGTGGGTCACCGGTTCGGGAAACGCGGAACCTGCGGGGACTCCGATCGCTCCTGGTAGGTGAATTTCGTGTCCACCGTGAGGGCGCGGCGGGCTTGTTCTGTCCTTTGCCACGTCGGTCCGGCGCCGTCTCCTGCCTGCTCCGTCGTGTGCCCGTTCCGCCTTGGCCGCAAGAGGGGGCCGATAACGCACCGTTCTTCAACGCTCGGGCCGGTGTCGGCCTCAACCCCCTCCAGGCTGCGTCTTGTCCGGGTTCAGGCAGTCGCGGTCAGCGAGGGCCGGCCTGAGCCGGCGTGACGACCACCGACCACCGATTGCCGGGCAGTTGCTCCCGCTCGTCCTGTCCTCCACATGAGAAGGCTCACCAGTGATCCATGAGAAAACGCCCGTGTTGGTCGACGAGTCAGGGGAGGGGGTGAATGGCCGGCCGGCCTCCTGGGAGCGGCGGCTGCGGGACTTCGGGCACGTCGGGCGTCCGTCTGTGTCCGTGCGCGAGCGCCTGGTCGTGCCGTTTCCCGAACCCGGGTCATGGCTTTGGCGCACGCTCGGGTTCTCCCCGGCAGCGGGGCGCCGGCTGGCGCGCTGGTCGCAGTGGGGCGGGCCGCTGCTGGTGGCGCTCCTGGCCGGGCTGCCGCGTTTTTGGCGTCTGGGCAGCCCGCGGGCGGTCGTGTTCGACGAGACGTACTACGCCAAGGACGCCTGGTCGATGCTGCGGTTCGGCTACGAGGGCACCTGGCCCAGCAGCAAGATCTCCGACCCGCAGATCCTCGCCGGTCCGCAGGTGATCCCGCTCTCCGACACCGGGTCCTTCGTCGCGCACCCGCCGACGGGCAAATGGGTCATCGCCCTCGGCGAGTGGATCTTCGGCCTCACCCCCTTCGGCTGGCGTTTCATGACGGCGCTCCTTGGCACGCTGTCGGTGCTGATGCTGTGCCGAATAGGACGCCGCCTGTTCCGTTCGACCCTGCTGGGCTGCCTGGCCGGAGCGCTGATGGCCGTGGACGGTCTGCACTACGTGATGAGCCGCACCGCGCTGCTCGACCTCGTCGTCATGTTCTTCGTCCTGGCGGCGTTCGGCTGCCTGCTCATCGACCGCGACAGCTCGCGGGCCCAGCTCGCGGCAGCTCTGCCGGTCGACGAGGACGGCCGGGTGCGCCCGGACGGACACACCGGCGACCGTGCCGGGACGGGAGCGCGACCCTGGCGGCTTGCCGCCGGCCTGTGCCTGGGCCTGGCGGCCTCGACCAAATGGAACGGCCTGTACTTCCTCGCCTTCTTCGTGATCCTCACCCTGCTGTGGGACGTCGGCGCTCGCCGCGTGGCAGGAGCGCACCGCCCCTACCGCGCGGCGCTGTGTAAGGACCTCGGCTGGTCGGTGCTGTCCCTCGCCCCGGTCGCTGTCCTGACGTACCTGACGGCATGGACCGGCTGGTTCCTGTCCGACAACGGCTACGGACGCCACTGGGCGGACGCCCGGGGTGGCACATGGTCGTGGATCCCGGCTCCGCTGCGCAGCCTGTGGCACTACGAGCACGCCGTCTACCAGTTCAATGTGGGACTGAGTACTCCCCACAAGTACCAGTCGAACCCCTGGAGTTGGCCGGTCCTCGGTCGCCCTGTGCTGTTCCACTACGAGTCGCCGGCACCCGGGCAGGACGGCTGCCACGCGACGGCCGGCTGCGCACAGGCAATCCTCGCCCTGGGAACACCGCTCCTGTGGTGGTTGGCGTGCTGCGCACTCGTGTACCTGCTCTACCGATGGGCGCTGCGCCGTGACTGGCGCTCCGGCGCGATCCTCTGTGCGGTAGGTGCCGGCTATCTGCCCTGGTTCCTCTACCAGGACCGCACGATCTTCTCCTTCTACGCGGTCGTCTTCGTGCCCTACCTGTGCCTGGCCGTGACGATGATGCTGGGAGCCCTGTTGGGTCCTGCGGGAGCGACTCAGGGGCGCCGCATACGAGGTGCGGTGGCCGCGGGCCTGCTGGTCCTGCTCATCGCCTGGAACTTCATCTACTTCTTCCCGGTCTACACCGGACAGACGATCCCGTACGCCGACTGGCACGCCAGAATGTGGCTCGACACCTGGATCTGAGCCCAGCCACCCGCCACCCAGTACGCGGCGCTGCGCGCGTCCTCGACCCGACGGGAGCCGATCCGGCGTCCGTCACCGGGGCTGCGAACGATGCGAACGCTCACGCCATTCCGCACTGCCGGGGGACCGGGCGGCGGCCCCCGGGCAGTCCGTTCGCGTCCAGAGGACGCGCGCTGTGGATACGGCCTCGGGAGGCACCGTCGAACCGCCTTACGGGTGGGCATCGTGGAGCGATTGCTCCAGCATTGGCCGGCCGAGCCAGCGCAGGACTTGCCCGCCGTGCTCCATCGGGGAGAAACACGGCAGGAAACGGATGGCCACCCTGGGAGCCGTCTACGATGCCGAACCCGCGCCACGCACAGCCGACGACATCATCGCCGACCCCGACCGGCAGGACGACGCCGGCCACGGTGCCGAACCCGAGCGCCGCCAGGGGCCCAAGGCCCGGTCGAAGTGGCTGTGCGGCTCGGTGACCCACACCGCCGCGCAGGTGGTGGCCGCTGTGTTCGACCAGGCAGAGCACCGCGACCCCGGCCACCGACGTCCCTGGGTCGTTCTGGTCGACGGGGCCCGCCATCAGATCGACCTCATCAAGGCCGAAGCACAGCAGCGCGGCGTGGACGTCCATATCATCGTCGACCTGATCCACGTGCTCGAATATCTGTGGCGAGCAGCCTGGTGCCTGCACGACAGTGGCGATGCCTGCGCGGAGCACTGGGTCGCCCGTCACGCCCGCGTCCTGCTGGGCGGCGGCGTGCAGCAGACCGCCGCCGCACTCGAGGAAGCCGCCCGTGCCGCCGGACTGCCTGGCGCCCGGCGCAAGGGCATCGACGAGGCCGTCAACTACCTGACCGGCAAGGCCGAGCACCTGCGCTACGACACCGCCCTCGAACGCGGCTGGCCGATCGCCACCGGAATCATCGAGGGAGCATGCCGGCACCTGGTCAAAGACCGCCTGGGCATCACCGGAGCCCGCTGGGGCCTGTCCGGAGCCGAAGCCGTACTTAAGCTGCGTGCCGTCCGCGCCAACGGCGACTTCGACGCCTACTGGGCCTGGCACCAGCAGGAGTTCACCCGCAACCACCAAAAGCGCTACCGCGACCAGGACATACCCAAGGCCCAGGGCTGATTCAAAGGCCTGAGGGTCATGGAAACGTGCAGGTCGCTGGGGTGTGACGATCCGGCGGAAGACCGTCACGGACGCAACGAAGCTCCGGTTGACGGGGTGACCTTCCCAAGTCGCCCTGCCCGTCCGGAGCTTCGATGTGCCGCCAGTCTGCCACTGTCTGCCTGGCCAAGTCGCCCACCGCCGCCCAGCGCGGCGTGAACGGTGTCACCGAACGGCTGGCCGTTCTTCGCGATCCGCGCGATCGGCGGGGGCGGCGTCATTCGCTGGTGTCGGTCCTGCTCACCGCCTGCTGCGCGGTACTCGCCGGGGCTCGCTCCTATCTGGCGGTGGGCCAGTGGGCCCGCCACGCGCCCCTGGATGCACTCGCCCGGCTCGGCGTGCGCGCGGCCGGCCCGCTGGGTGTGCGCCGCGCACCGTCGAGTTCCACCATCCGCCGCCTGCTGACTCTCGTATGTCCCGGCGGGCTTGCCGACCTGCTCGGATGCGACCCTGCGGGCAGTCGGCACCTGGCTGTGGACGGCAAAGCCGCCCGCGGCTCACGCACGGACGCCGGCCCGGCCGCCCACCTGCTCTCCGCCGTCCTGGACGGCGGACGCACCGTCAGCCAGCCGCGGGTGCCGGACAAGACCACCGAGGTCACCGGCTTCACGAAGCTGCTGTCCCCGTTCGACCTGGCCGGTGTCGTTGTGACCGCCGACGCCCTGCACACCCATCGTGACCACGCCAGGTGGCTGGTCGAAGCGAAGAGGGCGCACTACCTGCTCGTGGTCAAACGGAACCAGCCGACGCTGCACAACACTTTGCGATCGCTGCCGTGGAAAGAGGTGACCGCCCGCCGCTACGACCGCGAGGCGGGGCACGGACGGCGTGAGACCCGCTCGGTACGCACTCTCACCGTCACCGGTCTCGGGCTGGACTTCCCCTACGTGGCGCAGGCCGCGAAGATCCACCGGCACCGCACCGACCTCAAGACCGGCAATATCACCCGCCAGACCGTCTACGCCATCACCGACCTGACGGCGCGTGCGGCATCTCCTCAGGCCATCGGCCAACTCGCCCGCGCACAATGGGGCATCGAGGCCGTGCACCACGTCAGAGACACCACGTTCGGCGAGGACGCCTCGAAGATCCGCACTGGGCACGGACCGGCGAACATGGCCACACTGCGCAGCTTCGCGATCAGCACCCTGCGCGCAGCCGGCCACCACAGCATCGCCGCCGGCGTACGCGAGGCCTCCTATACGCCCTTCACCCGTCCGCTGGACTTGATCGGACTGCCCTGACCAGCAACGCCACATGATCACCAGGACTTTGAATCAGCCTTAGCGGCTGTGCAGAGCCCGTTCTGCGGCGTCGCGGTTCGGCGGTGGAATACGGGGCCACGCCAGGGGTGACCCTATTTCCAGCGAGACAGGGCGAGTGGCTGCGGCTGCGGCTGCGGCTGCGGCTGCGGTGGCGGTGGCGGTGGCGGGTGCCGGGAAGGACCGGCATGTCGTGCGTCGTGCACCGACAGCCGTCGACGGGCGCCGCCGACGGCGAACAGGACCCGTTCAGGAGTCCAGGCGGCGTTTGGCGAGCCAGGTGGCGATCTTCGGGTCGTGGTGGTCGAAGA
Organism: Streptomyces sp. NPDC021080; assembly: GCF_044333225.1. Lineage (NCBI taxonomy): Bacteria > Bacillati > Actinomycetota > Actinomycetes > Kitasatosporales > Streptomycetaceae > Streptomyces > Streptomyces sp. NPDC021080. The sequence goes on from NZ_JBIRQM010000017.1 coordinate 112,272, forward strand.
ACAGGGAGCTGCCGGTGTCGAGGGTGGCGATCCGTGCCATCTGCTCGTCGGTGAGCTGGAAGTCGAAGACGTCGAAGTTCTCCGCCATCCGTTCGGCGCGCACCGACTTGGGGATGGCGATGACGCCGCGCTGGGTCAGCCAGCGCAGGACGACCTGCGCGACGGACCTGCCGTGCTCCTTGCCGATCCCGGTCAGCAGCGGGTCGGTGAACAGGTCGTTCCTGCCTTCGGCGAAGCCGCCCCAGGACTGGATCTGCACCCCGTGCTCGCGCATCAGGTCCTGGTAGTCGGCGCGCTGGAAGAACGGATGGGTCTCGATCTGGTTGACCGCGGGAGTGATCTCGTTGTTGACGATCAGGTCGAGCAGTCGGTCGGGGTAGAAGTTGGCGACACCGATCGCCTTGGCGAGCCCCTCACGGTTCAGGGCCTCCATGGCGCGCCACTGGCCGTAGACGTCGCCGAAGGGCTGGTGCATCAGATACAGGTCGAGGTGGTCCAGGCCGAGCTTGTTCAGCGAGGTCTCGAACGCGCGGCGGGTGTTGTCCTCGGCCGGGGCGTCCTGGATCCACAGCTTGGTGGTGACGAACAGGTCCTGGCGGGCGATGCCGCTGGACTTGACGGCGCGGCCGACGGCTTCCTCGTTGCCGTAGGCGGCGGCGGTGTCCAGCAGGCGGTAGCCGGCCGCGAGGGCGTCGGAGACGGCGCGTTCGGTGTCCTCGGCGGGGATCTGGTAGACGCCGAAGCCGAGGAGCGGCATCGTGACGCTGTTGTTCAAGGTCACGTACTGCATGAGTGGTGTCCTTCGCGGTGTGCGGTGTGTGGGGGAGGAGAGGGTGGGGGAGCGGGGGTTGGTCAGGGGCGGATGAGGGCCTTGAGCACCTGGCGGTCGGCCATGGCCCGGTAGGCGTCCGGTGTCTGTTCGAGGGGGAAGGACCGGTCGAAGACCCGGCCCGGGGTGATGGTGCCGTCCAGGACGTCGGGCAGCAGCTGCTCGATGTAGGCACGGGCCGGGCTTGCGCCGCCGGTCAGGGTGATGTTGCGCATGAACTCGGCCGGTCCGATCGGCCCCAGCTCGTACTGCGGAACGCCCAGGCGGCTGATGGTGCCGCCGTCCCGGACCGCGCCCAGAGCGGTGTCCAGAGCCTGGCGGGTGCCGACCGCCTCGATCACCTTGTCCACGCCGCCGGTCAGCTCACGGATGCGGGCGATGCCCTCCTCGCCGCGTTCGGCGACGACATCGGTGGCGCCGAACTCGCGGCCCAGGCCGGTGCGCGCCTCATGGCGGCCGGCGAGCACGATCCGTTCGGCGCCGAGCCGCCGGGCGGCGATCACCGCGCACAGACCGACCGCGCCGTCGCCGACGACCAGCACCGCATCGCCACGGCCGACGCCGGCGCTGACCGCGCCGTGGTGGCCGGTGGTCATCACGTCCGACAGCGCCAGCAAGGACGGCAGCAGCGCGGAGTCGGCGGCCACCGGCAGCTTCACCAGGGTGCCGTCCGCGTGCGGGACACGGACGGCTTCGCCCTGGCCGCCGTCGACGCCGTCGAAGCCGTACCGGCCGCCGTTGCGGCACGAGATGTGCAGACCCTTGGCGCAGTAGTCGCAGGTGTTGTCGCTGTAGGTGAACGGGGCGACGACCAGGTCGCCGGCCTTCAGTCCCCTCACGTTCGCACCGGTCTCCTCGACGACGCCGAGGAACTCGTGCCCCATGGGGCGGCCGGTGCCGGTGGCGGACATCGACCGGTAGGGCCACAGGTCACTGCCGCACACACACGTGGCCACCGTGCGGACCACCGCGTCGGCCGGGCTCACGATCTTCGGATCGGGCCGGTTTTCGACGCGGACGTCTCCGGCTCCGTACATCACTGCTGCACGCATGAGAGGGGCTGCTCCAAACAGGGGTCGTGCCTGGGTGGTGTGGACGATCAGCGTTCGAGCAGCTGCGCCTGGGCCTCGGTGTGGGTGTCACCGGCGGCGGGCGGCAGGCTGCCGAGAGTGCCGAGTTGCTCCGGAGTGAGGGCGACCGCGTCGGCGGCGGTGTTCTCCTCGACCCGGTCGACCCGCTTGGTGCCGGGGATCGGGGCGATGTCGTCGCCCTGGGCGAGCAGCCAGGCCAGCGCCACCTGCGCGGGCGTGGCGCCGACCCGGTCGGCCACGGCCTGGACCTCGTCGGCGATCGCCAGGTTGCGCCGGAAGTTCTCGCCGGTGAAGCGCGGGTTGTCGCGCCGGAAGTCGTCCTTGTCGAACTGGTCGGTCGAGCGGACGGTGCCGGTCAAAAAGCCGCGGCCCAGCGGGGAGAAGGGCACCAGGCCGATGTTCAGCTCCCGCAGCACGGGAAGGACGTGCTCCTCGATGCCGCGCGTCCACAGGGAGTATTCCGACTGCACCGCGGTGACCGGCTGGACGGCGTGCGCGCGGCGGATCGTGTCCGGCCCGGCCTCCGAGAGGCCGAACGCGCGCACCTTGCCCTCGGCGATCAGCTCCGCCACCGCGCCGGCGGTCTCCTCGATCGGTGTGTTCGGATCCACCCGGTGCTGGTAGTACAGGTCGATGTAGTCGGTGCCCAGCCGCTTCAGGGAGCCCTCGACGGCCGTACGGATGTTGCCCGGCCCGGAGTCCAGGTTCCAAGCACCCTTGCCGGCGTGGGAGACCAGGCCGAACTTCGTGGCCAGCACCACCTTCTCCCGGCGCCCCTTCAGTGCCCGCCCGAGCAGCTCCTCGTTGGTGTAGGGCCCGTAGATCTCGGCGGTGTCGATGAGCGTGACACCCAGCTCCAGCGCCCGGTGCACGGTCCTGATCGACTCCGCCTCGTCGGTACCGGAACCGGTGTAGCCGTGGGACATGCCCATCGCCCCCAGGCCGATCCTGGAGACCTCGAGGTCACGCAGCTTGATGTAGCGCATTTCGCCCTCTTCGTATCGTGGCGTCGCCCGGCCCCCTCACTCTCGCCCGGCCCGGCAGGACATGCCTTGCGGTGGCCGGGGCGAGGGGCCGGCGTCTTGCCCCTTCACCTTCGCCCTGATCGCGCCGGTGTGGCAGGGCGGGCTCTTCAGGGGTAACGACAGGGCCCCCCTCCCACCGGCACGGCAGGTACGGGGCGGGTGAGACTGGAGGCATGGCATCCCAGAGCGCGCACAGCGAGGGCGCCGAGCTGGGCCGCTACCTGCGTGCCCGCCGCACCCAGACCAGCCCCCAGCACGTCGGCCTCACCGTCGGCACAGGCATCCGCCGCACCCCCGGCCTGCGCCGCGAAGAGCTCGCGACTCTGGCCGGCATCAGCATCGACTACTACGTACGCCTCGAGCGCGGCAAGGAGACCCGTCCCAGCCCCGCCGTCCTCGACGCGCTCGCCCGTGCCCTGCACATGGACGACCAGGAACACCAGCACCTGCGCGAGCTCGCCGCCCGGGCCGCCCGCTACACCTCCGAACCCCCGCCCGCACCCAGCCGCACCGTGCGCCCCCACCTCAGACTGCTGCTCGAATCACTGCGCCCCAACCCGGCCTACGTCATCAGCCGCAGCATGGACCTGCTCGCCTGGAACCCCGGAGGCCTCGCCCTCTACCCCGGCCTCGACGACTGGCCCGCCAAGCAGCGCAACCTCGCCCGCTACCTCTTCCTCCACCCCGTCGCCCAGGACCTGTTCGCGGACTGGGACCGGCAGATCACCGGCTGCGTCGCCCGCCTGCGCGCCATCGCCGGCACCACTCCTGACGCACCCGACCTGACCAACCTCGTCGGCGAACTCCTCCTCAAAAGCCCCGACTTCGCCGGACTCTGGGAACGCTACGAAGTCACCGGCCGCAAGCCCGCGCACAAGACCTTCCACCACCCCCAGGTCGGCACACTGACCCTCACCTCGCAGTCCCTGCACGTGGAAGGCACCCCGGGCCAGCGCATCGGCGTCTACACCGCCGAACCCGGCAGCCCCGACCACGATGCCCTCCTCCTGCTGGACATGACCGCACCGCGACCGGCGCAGCGTCCCGCAACCACCCCGAAAGCCGCCGGCCAGCAGCCGTAGGCCCGTCTCCCGGGGCTTCGACCGGGCGCTTCCTACGTCCCGCACCTCGCCTTCGGGGCGGCGGCAGGGCGGCTCGCGCCGGCCGCACCGGAGACGGGCGGGCAGGCCCCTTTCGCCCGCAGTTCCGACACCGCCCACGAACACGACGCCCGCTGCTTCCGGCGTACCGCCCTGCCCTTGGCGGCGGCAGGCACGGTCTTCCCGGCAGGTCACGGGGCGTAGAGCACTCCATGACCACAGGAACCTTCCCGGCATCGTTCCCTGGTCACAGCAACGTTGCAGCCTCGCCCGCCACCCAGGTCCGCCAGACACGACGGCTGTTCGGCAGGTCAGGGCGGTCAAGGAGCCAGAGCACATACCCGGCGTGGCACCGCGCCCACGGACTGTCCGAATCGGCTGCCCGATCGAGTCTGCCGCGCAGGTCAGCGCTGTCGACAGCCCGGGCCACCCGCACGTATTCGCGATCCTTGCAGCGATACGCCCGGCGGACGACGAGCTCGACCAGGTCGGTGAGCTTCGCCTTGATCGCCTCCTCCTGGGCAGCACGGGCCACCTCACGAATCAGGCTCTGCTTCGTACCCCACGCCTTCGCATGCCGCGTCCACTCCAGCGGGTACCTCGCCTCCCACTCCAGGAAGAGCAACACATAGGGCAGTCCCGGCCACGTCGCCAGATCCCCGCCCACCGGTCTATTCCACACCCCATCAGGCAGCGAATGCCCCTGGGCTTGCCATTGCCTCTGGAGTGCCTGTCGAAAGGCCGGCTCCCGGTACTGCTCGTCCGCTCCCAGGGGCCGCGTCAGCCACCACATCTCCCTGGACCGGGCGACCGCGTCCGTGACCTTTCTCTGGGCCTCGGCCAGATGAACGAGCGCTGCGGCTCTCACGGCCGGATCCTCCGCTATCAGTCCGAACGCCCAGCCCAGTCGCTCAGCCCACGCACCAGCGTCGTCCGCGTCTGTATCCGCCTCTTCAGTCACGTACGGGATCATCGCCCAGCGCGGTCGGCCGGCTCCACCCGACGGTGCGAGGGAGACGCAAGGGCTCCGGGGTGCGACGGACGTGAGCAGCCTTTGGTGCGCTGCCGCGCTGTGTCAGCTCAGCGGGTTCCGGGCGCCGGGACTGCGACCGGTTCGGACGGCGCCGAACGGGCCGGTCAGTAGCCGCCGCTCTGTGACGATGGCGGGGCCTTGGTGATCGCGTTGCCGTCGGTGCCCAGCACGTACCACTTGGCGCCGAACGCGTCGAGCCCCTGCCCGTTGGTCTGCCCGGCCTTGGTGTCGTCGATGAACGTGTACAGCGGGTGCCCCTTGTACGTGACCTGCTTCGAGCCGTCGCTGCGCGTGATGGTCGACAGCAGCTTGCTGTTGACGCCGCCTCCGGCGGTCGGCTTCCCTTGCGCCTTCAGCGGTGGCCAGGCTTTGGCACAGTCTCCGTTGCAAGTGGACTTGTTGGTTTTGTCGGACTGGAAGAGGTAGAGGGTGTGCCCCTTACTGTTGACCAGGATCTTGCCGAGCGGACCGGACTTGGTGGACACCGTCGCGGAGGACGAGGTGCTCACCGTCGATTGCGCTGCCTGTACGCTGCGTGCCCAACCGGGGCTGCTGCCATCGGCGTACGCCACGGTGGCCGTGGACAGGAAGAGTGCCGTTCCGGTTGCTGCGATGAATGCTCGGGTGTGGTACTTCACGAGAAGTCCTCCGGCTACGATCGCCTAGGAGTGTCTTGCGGCCGTTGTACCTCGGCGCGCATCGCGCACCTTCCATTACACGCCAAAGTTGACGCCCCAGCCACAGGACCGTCCCGCCGCACGCCCTCTCTGACCTGTTTTTGCACTTGAGTGGCGCAGTAATGGACGGGGCATTGTTGATGCTGACGTCCGCGGTCCGGACGCGGCCGTGCCGCCCGCCGCGACGTCTGCCTCACGGCCCGGACACCTCCGTCGAAAGCGGCCATCTGCAGGCGTCGGCCTGCTCGTCGACGACCGGTGTCCCGCCTTTCGGTGCCGGGGTGCGTGCTCGCCAAACGCTGTCGAGGCGCGGATCCTGCTGGTGCAGGCTCTTGAAGCACCTGAGAACTGCGCACAGTCGCTCTCGGACGCCCCGGGTCACCCACGAGCAGCTGGCCGCCGTGCTCCTCGACGGGACTGAACGAACGAGGGCGCCGCTCCCGCTACTGCCCCCACTCACTGCCCCCATCGCATGGTAACAACTGTTACCATGCGGGTATGGCGAAGACACAGCTAGGTGCGCGCGTGGATGAAGACGTGGCGGAACTCGCGAAGAAGCGAGCCGCCGACCTGGGCCTGAGCATCGGCGACTACCTCGCCCGCCTGGTGCAGGACGACACCAGCGGTCTGCGCGCCCGCGCAGTGGACGCGGCCACCCGCTTCCTGGCCGAACACCAGAGCATCTTCGACGAAGCCGAGAACGCCCAGCAGGCGCCCCGGGGAGCGCGCGCGGCCTGATGAACCTGCACATCGACGTTCCCTGGATCCTGCAGGTCGCCGAGGCCGCCGGAGCCAGCGATCCGGCCCCCGACGACTACGGCGTTCCCCTCTCGGCGGTCGCCCGCCACCGCGCCGAACTGTTCGAGCAGCCCGTCTACGACGGCCCCTACGCCAAAGCCGCCGCCTTGGTGCACACGCTGGGCCGGTGCCGCTGGCTGGAACGCTCCAACATGGCCGTCGCCGCCGCGTCCGGTGTCATGTACCTGGAGGCTGTCGGCATCCCCGTCAAGCCCGCCCGCGAGGACGCCATCGCCCTCAAGGACCTGCTCATGGACTCGGCCTGCACCGCCGGGAAGATCGCCGCCCTGCTGCGGACTTGGCCCACGACCACCTGAAACGACTCGGTTGCCGCCCCGCACACCGGCGCGGGCCGCGCTCCAGGCGGGACACCAGGCCGGATCGATCGCGTCCAAGGCGCCCGGGGGGCCTTTTTTGAGAGTTCTCCAGCCGGCCGCCGCGATGGGGGAGCGGGGCAGTGGGGCGGGCAGACGGGGACCCCGTGGCACGCTGCATGATCCGTGGCGGCGCACCGTGCCCGGTCCGGACGTCGGACGGGGCGAGCGGTGGACGCCGCCTCCGCCACGAGGACGTCGAAGGAGTCGCTGACCCGCTCCACTCGCACATCGATCCCGGGAAACAGCGCAGCCTCGCCCGTTTCGCTCGTCATGCCAGGACGTACGCTGCTGAAGGTCCGCGGCCACCGTGTGGTGCGTTCTGACCAGTGGGCTGCGCTGAGGTCGATGCCGGTCAGGTCCGCGTTCCTCAGGTTGGCGGTGGTGAAGTCGTCCTCGGGCGGACCGAACTCGCACTCCGTGCTACGGCCGGAGCTGATGGACTTCTTCCTCGGCGAGACGCCGGCGAAAAGGTTCGCCACGGGTCTGGCGCCGGAGTGCGGCCTGTGACGGACTCGTGTTGGACGTCTTCGTCAGCAATCACTGGCAGGTGCCGACCCCGCCGCTCACAATGCGGCGCCGCTGATGGGGAGAAGACCCCGGTCAGGGGCACCCCGGCGGCGGCCTACATCACCATTTCCGGGGCCGGCACATGCCGCCTCACAAGAGTGCGGGCGAAGCGTGGCTCAGCCGGGCAGGGTGGATTTCTGGCCGGACGGGGTGACGGCGTACCACTGTTCGTCCTTGCCCTGGCCGTTCATCTGCCCAGCCTCGGTGTCGCCGATGTACCGGTACAACGGCCAGCCGCCAAGCGTGAGTTGCGTCATGCCGTCGCGGTGGACCGTGCCGAGAAGGCTCTTCTCGATACCACTGGTCCGTACGGCATCCTGCACGATGACCGGCATCCACGTCTTCGTGCACTGACCGGCGCACGTCCACCTGGACGGCTTCGGCCGGTCCTTGTCGTAGCGGTAGAGAGTCATTCCCTTGTCGTCGGTGACTACGCTGCCCGTTCCCTTCATCGCCCTGACCGTCAGCAGGGTAGCCGTGGCCGTGTGTCCGCTCCCGGAGGTGTCGCTACCAGCGGTAGCGGAGGTGGCGGGTGCGGAGGCCGCGGGATCCGATGCGGCCGTGGCGACCGGGGCGGTGCTGTCCGGGCCCGTGCTGGAGACATTGTTCGCAGAGCCGCACGCCGTCAGGAGGAGCGCGGAGGCGAGCCCTGCCGCCGAGGCGAGGACCATACGTTGCCGGATCATGGAGCTGTCCTTCTTCCTGAGTCGCCGTCCACCTACTGCTTCAGTACGTCGGACGACTCCCAGCCTCTCAGCCGCTGATGTCATCTGACGCAGTCTTGACCATCAGCCGTCTCCGGACACGGCGAGACATGGATCAAGAGGGCATCTGATCTAGGGGGTTGTGAAAGTCCTGGCCGTGCGGGGTCTGCCCTGCATGGGTGGCGCCGTTGTCAGTGGTGTTGTGCATGATCGGCGCGTCAGCTCTTCGCGGAGATAGGAAAGTGCCATGCCGATCACAAACCAGCAGGTAGCGGGACACGCGTTCCTGCGGCCGATGTACGACGACCCGTACTTCCCTGATCACGTAGTCGACCGGGGGAAGGCGATCCTGCTGCGGCTGTGCGAGCGCATTGAGTGCGGACAGCCTTCGGATCTCGATGCCCTGTATGGGCTCACCCAGGCTGCGACGGAGGAGTTCAATCTGCTGGACAGGGAGTTCGTGGCGGCCGGGAGCGAAATCGAGACGGTTGCACGCGAGTGGATCTGCGACGAGTTTTGTTTCGTCGCGGCGGCATACGGGTTCACGGACGCGGATGCCGAGGTGCTGACCGCCGGCCGGGACTGGTAGACGAGTACGGGAAGGCCACCTCCGTTCAAAGCCATTCGTTGAGAGCTGCGATCAACTGCCGCCCGGACCAGACAGGCGGACGACCCACTTTTATGCCCTTCGGCAGCAACGGCTCCAGCACCGCCCACTGTTCATCAGCGAGATCTCCCCGCCCCTTGAGCTGTGATCATTCACAGCTCAAGATCCACTTTCGGCGCACCCCCAGCGGTAGACCGTCATTGCGACAGCGAGAACGTGAGAGTCCAAGGTCCGCTCGGTCCATGCCGGGACCAAGTCCCCCTTGCTGCTTCCGTAGTAAACCCGGAAGGAGTTGCCGTGGGCCTTGGTGTGTTCGACCGCGTGCCGGTCGAGGGCGGCCACGTAGGCGCAGCCCGTCGTAGAGAAGGGTGGAGATGCGCTTCGCGTCCTCCTCCCAGCCGGCGCGGCCCGCATCTTGCAGTCGCGCCGCTCCCGTGGACGCGGGAGGTGTTCGAGGTGGACGGGCCCTTCCTCCAGCCGCGTTCGCGCGGTTGGCGTTCGCGCGGAAGTCGGCGGGCGTCAGGGAGTCCTTCGACCGTGTCGCCGCGACATGTCCTTCGCGGGCTCGCCCGTCCGGGACACGGAGCCACCGGGGATCCACGCCGCTGTGGCCGAGGCCGTCCGGAGCGACCTCGCGGCCCGCCTGCGCATCGTCCGGCCGCTCTGCCCCAACCACCGCACCGGCACCCACCCGAAGGCGGTCTCGGACCGGGCGGTGTGGTGGTGCACGCCCGGGGCCCGTGCGAGCGAACCGGTGTGCTGACGGCCGCCCGGCGGATCCGTAAGAGCCTCAGGACATGCTGCCCCGGCACACCGTCCCCGGGGCCGGGGTGCGGCCCGTGCGGAGGTACCGGTCGACCGTCTCCTTGACGCAGCGGTTCTGCGGGTAGGTGCCGTGGCCCTCCTCCTCGGCCGTCAGGAGCACGCCGACACCGTCGCCCAGGGCGCGAGCCATGTGGCGGGCGCCGGGGTAGGGGGTGATCGGGTCGCCGGTGCCGCCGACCACCAGGACAGGGGCCGCGCCTTCGGCGTTCACCTGGAGCGTGGCGCGCTCGCCGTCGAACGGCCAGTCGTAACAGAGGTAGACGCCGGTGGACCAGGCCGCGCCGAAGACGGGTGAGGCGGCTTTGACGCGGGCCTCGTCCCTGTCGAGGCGTTCGAAGCCGGGGCGCAGGCTGGAGTCCGCGCAGGTGATCGCGGTCTGCGCGGCGCGGCTGCTGTCGCGCGGGGTCGCCGCGCGGTCGGCGGAGCCGATGTCGTCCACGTCCTTGCTCAGCGGACGGCCGTCGTTGTGGTCGATCAGCGCGGTGAGGGCCTTGGCGAGCGGCGCCCAGCCGTCCGTGCCGAGGCGGAGGTGGTCGCTGACGGCGCGCGCCAGGTCGTCGGCGTCGAGGTTCCTTCCGCCGCGGGCCGGGGCGGGCTTCTTCTTCAGACGGTCGGCCAGGCGCGCCATGCGTCGCGCGGCCTCCTCGGGCCCGTCGCCGGTCGGGCAGTGGCGGATACGGGCCGCGCAGTGCGCGGCGAACCGGTCGAACGCCGCCTGGACCGCCTTGACTTGTGACACCTGCTCCTCGTCGAGGTCCTCGGTCGGATCGACGGACGCTTCGAGGACGAGCCGTCCCACGTGCGACGGGTACAGGTGGGCGTAGACCGCGCCGAGCGCCGTTCCGTACGAGACGCCGAAGTAGTGCAGCCGCTCGTCGCCGAGGAGGTAGCGCATCAGGTCGAGGTCGCGCGCGGTGTGCGAGGTGCCGATGTACGGGAGGATCGCCCCGGAGTGCTCGGCGCAGGCGTCGGCCCCGTCGTAGCCGGTGTCGTCCGCGGTCTTCCCGCAGCGCACGGGGATGGTCGCGCCGACGCCGCGCGGGTCGAAGGAGACCAGGTCGTAGCGGTCGAGGAGCGGCTCGTACTGGTTGAGGCGTTCGGGCAGTCCGCTCACGCCGGACTCGCCGGGGCCGCCGAAGTTGAGGACGAGCGACCCGATGCGCCGGGCGTTCGGGCCGGTGGCCTTGAGGCGGATCAGGGCGACGTCGATCGTCCTGTCGTCCGGTTTCCGGTAGTCGAGGGGGGCCTTCATGGTGGCGCAGTCGTAGCCCGTGCGCGCGGTGGGTGGCGAGGTGCAGCGGGACCAGTGGAGGTGCTGGCCGGTGGTGAGCGCGGTGGGCAGACCGGCGGGCGGGTTGTTCGCGGTGAACTCCGTACGCGGCTCCGCGCTCCGGCCGGGAGCGTCGTGCTGGAACCAGGCGCTGACGGCCCCGATCACGGCGAGGACGACCACGGCGATGATGCGCACGCCGACCGATAAGCCCGGTTCGCGGCTTCGTATCGGATGTGTGTCACTCATCGAAATCCACGCGCTCCCGCCCCTGGACGTCCGTCTCATGCCCGCATGTCCGCATGTCCGCATGCCCGTACCCGTGATCGTCCGATCGTCGAATGCGTGCAGGATACAAGCCGCCTCCGACAGCGCGGCCGGATGCCCGGCGTGCGATGTCCGGGGCGGCGGCCTCGTCACGGCTGGTCAGCCGGTGCCGGACGGAGGCACGGTTCGACCACCGGTGTGCGGGTGCCGCCCAGGCCCGACAACCGGCGGACAGGTACCGGCGCCGGCGCGGCAACCCGTCGCATGAACCGTCGCCTGGCCGCACGACCTCGTCGGCCTGCTGCCCCGTCGGCAGGGTGAACCTTCCGGGCTTCGTCTCCACCAACCAGCCGGCCCCGTTCCACCAGCCTCTTCAGCCGTGCTCGCGCACCCTCGACCCGTGAGGCGGAGGCACTGTCCCAGCCCGGCGCCACGGCCGCCCGCCGGGCACCCAACCCGTCGCCTCCGGCCTCCGCCGCAGCCGCCGTCACCGCCTGGTAGTCCACCGGCAGGTCCCCGAGTCCGGCCGCGTTCTCCCGATCCGGCACCGCACGGCGCGGACCCATCGGCTTCCTCCGCGACGGACCGACGGCCATCTCTGCGGCCTGTTCCTCTTCGATCGGTGCCTCCAGATACTGCTCGAGACCGATCACCCGGCGCATGAGGACCTCTTCGGCGTCCGCCAAGGCCACCCGAACCCGCTCGAGTTCGGCCTCGACCGGAGCGAAGGGGGACCGGCTCTTGCGAATCTCTGCGGTGAGGCGGGCGGTCAGGCCGCCGGCCGGATCCGGTCGCCGGTTGCGTGGTGCAGTGCGGTCTTGAGCCGGTCCCGGATCGCGATCTGGGCGGCGATGCGTTCGTCGAGGACCGTCAGTCGCTCTGATGCGACCTGCAGGCCCTTGTCGGACGGTGGCGTCGTGGTCACGTCTCCGTCCAGGCACGGCAGGAAGATCTGCACGTCGTCCAGGGTGAGCCCGGCGGCCAGCAGGTGGCGGATGTTGCGGACCCGCACCACCGTCCGCTCGTCATAGACGCGGTAGCCATTGGGGGCCCGCTCCGAGCAGATCAGCCCCGCCTGCTCGTAGTGCCGCAGCGCACGGGCCGTCGTCCCGGTCGTCTTGGCCAGCTCACCGATCTGCACCTGCTCCACCTCCACGGTCACTCCTATCACGCCACGACCGCCCCGCCGTCGACCGGGAGTACCACGCCGGTGACGAACGACGCGGCTGGTGCGGCGAGTTGGGTGATTGCCCAGGCCACCTCCTCCGGTCGGCCGATCCGGCCCAGCGGGGTGTGCGCCAACTGCCAGTCTCGTAGTGCTGCCATCCGTTCCGGCGTCAGTCCCTGGTGCTCGCCGATCGGGGTGTCGACCGCGCCGGGCGCGACCGCCACCACCCGGACCCCGCGGGGTGCCAGCTCGACCGCCCAGCTGCGAGTCAGCAGTTCCAGCGCGGTCTTGGTCGCCGCGTAGACCGAGCTGCCCGGCCAGGCCCGCTGCCCCACCGACGTACTGACGTTGACGATCGTTCCGCCGGACGCCTCGAGGGACGGCAGCGCGGCCTGGGCCAGCAGGATGGGTGCGATCAGGTTGGTGGCGATCTGCGGCGTGATCATCTCCGGCGTGAGGGTGCCGAGGGCACCGCCGTGCACGATGCCGGCGTTGTTGACCAGCACGTCCAACCGGCCGTGCGCCTCCAGCGCGGTTCGGACGATCCGCTCGGGCCGGCCCTCGGCGGTGATGTCGGCGGCCAGCGGGGTGATCCTCTCGTGCCCGGCTGCGGTCTCGCGGAGCGGTTCGGCCCGCCGGCCGATGGCCAGGACGTGGGCGCCCTTGGCGGCGAACGCGCGGGCGGTGGCCCGGCCGATGCCGGTGCCGGCCCCGGTGACGGCGACGACCCTGCTGATCGGAGGTGCGGTGCTGTTGTCCATGCCGGTCATCGTCCAACCCTGCCGCCAGTGGCAAGGTCAAGCGGCGGCTGGTGGCCCTGTGGTCACCGAGTGCGGTCTCCGGGGGCGTAGTGTCGCCAGGTTCCTCCGGCCTCGGCGGCGAGTCGGGCGGTGGTGTCGTCGTCGTAGCCGAGCATGCGGGCGATCACGGGGCGGGGGCTTGGAGTACGAGGTGGCGGTGGGCATCCGCACCCGGGTCCACCTCGCCCGCCGCACCGACCGGTCGTCCGACCGGCCGCGCAGTGCGTCCCCGACGCCGGCTCCGCCGACGCAAGCCCAGCGCCGGACAGTGGTCCTCGGCACCTGCCGTGATGGCGTACGGTGGGGGATACCGACGCGGGGTGGAGCAGCTCGGTAGCTCGCTGGGCTCATAACCCAGAGGTCGCAGGTTCAAATCCTGTCCCCGCTACTGCAGAGGAGGGCCCGGATCCATACGATCCGGGCCTTCTCGCCGTCCTGGACGATCTCGCGTCCTGCTCCTGCCTGGCCCGGGCCTGTTCTCTCGGACTGCTGCGGTGGGGGAGCGGGGGCAGAAGGGCAGACATGCGGTGACCCCGCGGTATGCCGTATGACCTTCGGGTCCATCCATGCCGAAGAACGGTCTCCCGATGCCCGCCCTGCGTGTGTGGGGGCCTGCGACCATGAGCCGGTACCGGGCGGCGTCGCCGATCGCTGTGTCCTGGTCCAGCAAGGCGTACTCCCGGTCCGCGACGCCGAAGGTTCCGGCGTCGCAAGCCCGACAAGTTTCCGGCCCGCTGATCGAAGGCGACCTCCTACGAGAGCCTCCTGCCGATGGCCGCGGTGGCGACCTCGTGGGCTTTGCACCGCCACCACTCGTCGATGTTCGCCGAGACGATCAGCGCCGCGGTTCGGAGATCCGCCTCCTGCGCACCTTCGCCGAAGAGGTTCCCGGCGTCCTCGTCGAAGTCCAGGCTCAGTACCCAGCGCTGCGGCTCGTTGTCCGGCTGGGCCACCGAAACCTCGACTTCGAGGAAGGCCCGTTCGGTCTCGACCGCCCCTCCGGTGAACCTGCGCTGCGTCAACTGCAGTTGCTCGACACGGATCGGGACGGGGTACGTCGACTCGTACTCGCGAAGCAGGTCACACAGCCGGGCCCGCATGTCAGGTGTGAGGATCATGGCGCGTGCTCCATCAGCAGACAGGGCGTCGCGGTTCGGCAGAGGAAGCGCGGCTGAAGCCGGGTGCGGCGTCCACAGAGTAAGCCGTGATGATGCCCTGCGGGTTGATTCTGGGTGTGCGCCCGTAAGCGTTCGGGTTGTCCAGTACGCCGAGGTACTTGCTGCGCGGAGGCATGGCTTCCCTGTGTAGTGCCATCTGGCGAGACTGCCGGCCGAACTGGGGCGGCTGGAGCGGGCTTTCGCCGATCGGGTCGGTTGGGCGCCGGCGCTGAGGGCCTGGTTCGGCGCAGGCACCGGACACGCTGCCGGATACCTTTACGCGAAGAGGTGCCCGGCCCACTGCCCAAGGGCGTGCCCAGCTTCGGTCCGGCAGGCTCCCCGGGCCGACTCGCTTCACTACGTGGGAGCAGTCGCCGCTGCTGTGGTGTCTGCGACTGGCCGGACGCTGGTGCACATGGCCCGGGGCATCCTCGCGGCGCCCGGCCCGCGGCACGTCGTGTCCCGGATGTTCCTGACCAGTTCACCGAGCCGGTCGGGCGCCAAGGGTGGCTTTCTTCGGATAGCGCGCGCAGGCGCAGTTCACCCGGCTCCTTCGGATCTCCCGTGCCATACGGTGCCGCGTATCCGGCGGGGCCGGATCCGATGATGACCTCGCGTATGCCGGTGTCCGCGACGGGCGTTACGCCTGCTGCTTCGCGTCGATCTCGGTGATCAGGGCCTCGATGCGGGTCTTGATCTCGTCGCGGATCGGGCGGACGGACTCGACGCCCTTGCCGGCCGGGTCTTCGAGGGCCCAGTCGAGGTACTTCTTGCCGGGGAAGATCGGGCAGGCGTCGCCGCAGCCCATGGTGATGACGTAGTCGGACGCCTGGACGGCCTCGGTGGTGAGGATCTTCGGCTTGGCGTCGGCGATGTCGACGCCGACTTCCTTCATGGCCTCGACCGCGGCGGGGTTGACCTGGTCGCCCGGGAGGGAGCCGGCGGAGCGGACCTCGATCCGGTCGCCCGAGAGGTGGTTCAGGAATCCGGCGGCCATCTGCGAGCGTCCGGCGTTGTGGACGCAGACGAAGAGCACGGAGGCGAGCGGGCTGGAGGACATCGGTTCTTCCTTCGTAAGTGATTGAGCGAATGGTGTGGCGGGGTGCGTACCGGCCGAGGAGGCGACGGCGTGGCCTCCGGCGCGATGCGCGAGCAGGGCGGCGGCCGTCTGCGAGCGGCCCGCGTCGTGGCTGCACATGAATAGTGCACGGAGCAGGCCCACCCCGGGCGCCCCCTGGATGTGCGCGAGGGCGTCGAGCTTCTCGGTGGCAAGGTGCCCGGCCGGCACGGCGAGGTGCGTGTGGACGCGGGCGTGCTCGGCGAGGCGCTCGTAGGGGGCGATGGCCGGGCGCTGGATGCTCTCGGGCGAGAAGCGTCCGCGGTGGCGGAGGGCAGGACCGGCGGTGCCGGCCGCGAGACGTTGATCTGGCAGGGCAGGGGGCGGGGATGCGGTCATGGGAACTTCTTCGGGGGGCGTGGGTCCCCACCTGTGCGGGGATGCGGGTCCCAGGAATCACTCCACGCTGGTATCAGCCTGGAGTGATGTGAAAGTATCAGTCCATGATGACGTCAGTCGACACTGATCTGATGCGGGTTCTGGCCGACCCGCTCCGGCTCCGGATCGTCACCCTGCTCGCCAGGGAGACGCTCTGCAGCACGCACCTGATCGAGGAGACGGGCGTCAAACAGACCAACCTCTCCAACCATCTGAAGGTGCTGCGCGAGGCCGGTGTCGTCGACACGGAGCCGTGCGGCCGGTTCACCTACTACCGCCTCAGGGCCGATGTCATCGCCTCCCTCGCGGGCCAGTTCGCCGACCTGGCGGAGACCGCGCGCGCCACCGCCGAGAACAACGTCAAGCGGTCCTGCCCCTGATCCCCGCCCCCGCGGCGACCTGCAACGAGGAGTCCTGTTGACCGCCACCGAGGCCACCGAGCGCGACGGCGCCGAGGGATCTGCCACAGCCCCTGACGCGCCCGTGCCGCAGTCCGCACCGGGCGCCACTCCGCCCCAGGCGCCCCCGCTGATCGCCAGGGCGGCAGCCGAGCTGGTCGGCACCGCGGCCCTGGTCGCGATCGTGGTCGGCTCCGGCATCCAGGCCACCGAATTGACCAAGGACGTCGGCCTGCAACTGCTTGCCAACTCCACCGCCACCGTCTTCGGCCTCGGCGTCCTCATCCTTCTGCTCGGCCCGGTCTCCGGCGCGCACTTCAACCCGGTAGTCACCCTGGCCGAGTGGTGGACCGCCCGCCGTGGCGGCGGAGGAGTCACCCTGCGCGAGACGGCCGCCTACGTCCCCGCTCAGATCGTCGGTGCGATCGCGGGCGCCGTCCTGGCCGACGCCATGTTCGGTGAGCCGCTGGTCAAGTGGTCCGCCCACGACCGCTCGGCGGGGCATCTGCTGCTGGGCGAGGTCGTCGCGACGGCCGGACTGATCCTGCTGATCTTCGGACTGGCCCGTACGGACCGACTGCGCTTCGCGCCCGTCGCGGTCGCCTCCTACATCGGCGCCGCCTACTGGTTCACCTCGTCCACGTCCTTCGCCAACCCGGCCGTCACGATCGGCCGCGCCTTCACCGACACCTTCGCCGGCATCGCACCCGGCTCGGTTCCCGGGTTCATCGGCATGCAGATCATCGGCGCCGTGGTGGGACTGGTGCTGGTAGCGCTCATCTTCGTGCCCGGCGGACGCAAGGCCGAGCAGTCCGTCACATGACGCCGACAGCTCGGGTCGTAGTGATCGGCGGTGGCCAAGCCGGGCTCGCCGCCGGGTATCACCTACGCCGACTGGGCATCGAGTTCGTCATCCTCGATGCCCGGTCCACACCGGGCGGCGCCTGGCAACGCACCTGGGAATCGCTCCACCTGTTCTCACCGGCCGCCCACTCCTCGCTGCCCGGCCGCTTCATGCCACCGCAGCCCGGCCAGGTCCACCCGGACGCCCGGCACGTGGTGGAGTACCTGACGGACTACGAGAAGCGGTACGAACTCCCCGTCGAGCGGCCCGTGCGCGTGATCGGCGTCCATCGCGACGGTCTGTTCCTGAGGGTGGAGACCGACTCGGGCACCTGGCAGGCGCGAGCCGTGATCAGCGCGACGGGAACCTGGTGGCGCCCCTTCCTGCCCACCGTCCCCGGCCGTACGGCCTTCGAGGGCCGCCGGATGCACACGGTGGAATACAGCAGTCCCGACGATCTTCGCGGACGCAAGATCGTGGTGGTCGGCGGCGGCAACTCCGGGGCGCAGATCGCCGCCGATCTCGCCTACGACACGCAATTGACCTGGGTCACTCGGCGGCCGCCTCGATTCCTGGCCGACGACATCGACGGGCGCGCCCTGTTCGACGCGGCCACCGCCCGTCGGCGCGCGCTCGACAGCGGACTCTCCGACACGGGCGGTGTCGCCTCGCTCGGGGACATCGTGGCCGTCCCGCCCGTACGTGAAGCCCGCGACCGTGGTCTGCTCAAGGCGAGCCCGATGTTCTCCCGCCTGATCCCGGGCGGCGTCGAGTGGGCCGACGGTACGCGTGCCGAGGCCGACACGATCATCTGGTGCACCGGCTTCCGCCCCGCCCTGTCCCACCTCGCACCCCTCCGACTCCGTGGCCGACGCGGGCGCATAGCCGTCCACGGCACGAGGGCGGAGGGCGAGCCACGCCTGCACCTCCTCGGCTACGGCGACTGGACCGGCCCCGCTTCCGCCACCCTCATCGGCGTCGGACGTCCCGCCCGCGACGCGGTCCAGGACATCGGTGCGCTGCTTGCGGCCGTATCCCCGTAGGCGCGGCGGGAGATGCGCGGTTTCCTCCAGTGCCGCCACAAGTCCGGGGCCCTGAAGACTGCCAGTCATGACCACGGCCCCGGAATCCGGTCATCCGCCTGCCTGGAGGGTGCCGGCCCTGGTCGGCTTCGTGCTGACCGCCCGCCACTGAAAGGCGGCGCATCGACGGTCGGCTCTCACGTTCGCCCGTCAGCGCCTTGCCATCAGCGCCTTGCCGTCAGTGCGAGCTGTCGGCGGTGGAAATCGAAGTGCTCGGTCGGATAGCGGTACAGGTCCGCGATGGTCATCACGTCGCGGAAGAAGGGGTCCCAGCGGGTGGGGTAGTGCATGCTCAGCGCGAGGTCGGACTCCCGTTCGGCGTCGAGGCGATGGTGCAGGTCGGCGATGACACGGTCGAACACCCTCCCCATCCGCCGGCGCCCGAGGACCTTCGCGCCGCCCAGGGGGCCCAGGTAGTTGACGACGTCGAAGGGCCCGGTGGCGGCGTTCAGGAGACCGGCGAAGATTCGGCCGGCTCCGCGCGGCAGCCGCCCGAGGGCCCGTAGCAGGACCAGGAGGGGCCGGATCAGGATGTAACCGAAGAGCATGTGGAACAGCATCTGTTCGTTGGTCCAGCGGGTGCCGTCGGTCGGCCGGCGCAGGTCGGCCTCTGTGGCGTGGTCAAGGAGCTGGTGGAACGTCGCGCGGGTGCGTTCCATCTCCTCGTGGACCGTCTCGCGGTCCATCGCGGACTTGCTCAGCGAACCCACCTCCGTTCGAGCGCGTTCAGCCCTTGGTGCCCAGCATCTGCCCCATCGCGGCGACCACCGACGGCTCGACCCGGTAGTAGACCCAGGTACCGCGGCGCTCGGAGGTCAGCAGTCCCGCCTCCTTGAGCTTCTTGAGGTGGTGGGAGACGGTCGGCTGGGACACGCCGACGTCGGAGATGTCGCACACGCAGGCCTCGCCGCCCTCGTGCGAGGCGACGAGTGAGAACAGCCGCAGGCGCACGGGGTCACCGAGCGCCTTGAACATCGCAGCGGTCCGCTCGGCTTCCTCGGCCGTCAGCGCGCGCTCGGTGAGCGGCGGGCAGCACGGTTCCACGGCCTGGTCGGCGGGATCCAGCAGCGGCAGCAGCTTCGTATTCGACATATATCTATGTTGACATACGTCGAACCAGCCTGGCGAGGGCTGGAACGGTCGCCCGGACGCTCTCACCGGGGCAATGAATTAGATGGATATCTATGTTGACGTTCATCGAATCAGGTGCCATGCTGGCGGCGCAAGCCATCGACAGATGTCGAAATAACGAGGAGCCGACCGTGAACGCGCCCGTCACCACCGATCTGCCCGTCGTCGTGATCGGAGCCGGCCCCGCCGGACTCGCTGCCGCCGCCCACCTGGTCGACCGCGGCCTCACCCCGCTGGTCCTGGAAGCCGGTCCCGTCGCCGGCGCGGCGGTGCGCGAGTGGGCGCACGTCCGGCTGTTCTCCACCTGGGGCGAGGTCACCGACCCGGCCGCCGAGAAGCTGCTCGCCCCGACGGGATGGGTGAGGCCGGATGCCGCCACCTACCCCTCGGGCGGGGACTGGGCCGACCGGTACCTCCAGCCGCTCGCCCAGGCCCTCGGCGAGCAGGTCCGCTTCGGGGCCACGGTCACCGGTGTCTCCCGCTCGGGCCGGGACCGGATCGTCGACGCCGATCGCGAGGCCCAGCCGTTCGTCGTCCACGTCACCCACGCCGACGGCCGTGAGGAGCGGCTGTTCGCCCGCGCGGTGATCGACGCCTCCGGCACCTGGACCACCCCGAGTCCGGCCGGCGGCAGCGGCCTCCCGGCCCTCGGCGAGAAGGCGGCGTCGGACCGGATCACCTACCGCGTGCCGGACCTCAAGGACCCGGTCGTCCGCGCCCGGTACGCGGGCAGGCGTACCGCGGTCATCGGTTCCGGCGCCTCCGCCTTCACCGCCCTCGCCCACCTGGCCGACCTCGCCGAGGAGACCCCCGACACCCACGCCGTGTGGATCCTGCGGCGCGGTATCAGCGGCTCCACCTTCGGCGGCGGCACCGCCGACCAACTCCCCGCCCGCGGCGCCCTCGGCCTCGCCGCCAAGGCCGCCGTCGACAACGGCCACGCCGACGCGGTCACCGGCTTCCGCACCGACGCCGTCGAGCGTGACGCCGACGGCCGCCTGGCGCTCGTCGGAGAGGACGGCCGTCGCCTCGACCCGGTCGACGAGGTCATCGTCCTCACCGGCCTGCGCCCCGATCTGTCCTTCCTGTCCGAGCTCCGTCTCGGCCTCGACGAGCGCCTCCAGGCCCCCGTCGAGCTGGCCCCGCTCATCGACCCCAACCAGCACTCCTGCGGCACCGTCTACCCGCACGGCGTCAACGAGCTGTCCCACCCGGAGAAGGACGTCTACCTCGTCGGCATGAAGTCCTACGGCCGCGCCCCCACGTTCCTGGCGATGACCGGCTACGAGCAGGTCCGCTCGATCGCCGCCGCCCTGGCGGGCGACCACGAGGCCGCCGAGCGGGTCGAACTGACCCTGCCGGAAACCGGGGTCTGCGGCGGCGCCGGCCTCTTCGACGACCCCGCCGCCGCCCAGGACGGCGACGGCGGGGGCTGCTGCGCGGCCCCGACCACCCTTCAGATCGGCATCGGCGGCCCGGCCCCGTCCGGCGGCTGCTGACCCACGGCTCCAGACCCGCCACCCCACCCATCACTCAACAGGAGGCTCGCCATGTCCCGCGTACAGCTCGCCCTCCGCGTCCCCGACCTCACCGCGTCCATCGCCTTCTACACCAAGCTCTTCGGCACCGAGCCCGCCAAACTCCGCGACGGCTACGCCAACTTCGCCATCACCGAGCCCCCGCTCAAGCTCGTCCTGATCGAAGGCGCCGCGGGTGAGGCGACGCGCATGGACCACCTCGGGGTAGAGGTCGAAACGACCGAAGCGGTGCACGGCGCCACCGCCCGCCTGGCCGAGGCAGGCCTGGCCACCGACGTGGAGAACGACACCACCTGCTGCTACGCCCTCCAGGACAAGGTCTGGGTCCACGGCCCCGGACAGGAACCCTGGGAGGTCTACGTCGTGAAGGCCGACGCCGACACCCTCGCCGAACAACAGGGCAGCACCTGCTGCACCGGCCCGAGCGAGGATGCCCCGGATGCGTCGACGGCCTCATCGGCGCGCTGCTGCTGACCGTTGACGACCGACCTTCCAACCAGCGGGGCCGCGACCGGAACCGGGGACCGGTCGCGGCCCTGCCCGCACTGTGCCCCACCCGGATCACCAGCTGGGGCATCGTCCACTGCGCCTTTCCCGTACTGAATCCGCAGATCGCCGCTCGGACCGGCTGGTCGGCGGGAGTCCTGTTTCAGGGGAGGCGCCCGCCTGCTTCGTCGCGTGCGACGGATGGTGTCGTTCGCATGTGTCCGAAGCTCTGTCGAGAGCACGCCCGTGGCCTCGATGATCGCGCGAGCGTGCTGGGGCGGTAGCTACTCGCGGACGGGGTTGGCAACTGTTGCCTGTTGACTGTGCGTAAGTGTGTTCTGGCGTGCGTGAGTGAGTGTTGACGGTTTCCGCTCGCACGAGGTTCGGGGAGGGAACGGAAGTTCCTGTCTCGAATGCGTGACCTCCATGGAGGGTGGTCGTTGGGCGGGGTGACGGGCTGTTCGGTCCGGATGGGGCTGGGGGTGACGGCGTGGGGGATCTGCGGGCGGTGGCGGCGCCGTTCGTGGTGCCCGGTCCGTCGGGGGTGGCGGTCCGAGACCGGCTCAAGGACCTGACTGCCCAGGACGAGAGGGTGCTGCGGCTGGTCGGCGGTCATCTCGGTTCGCTCGCCGCGCGGGATCTGAAGGCGCGGTGTGCGGTCGGTCTGGAGCATGGCAGTGAGTCGTGGGCGTTGCGGAAGCGGGAGCTGACGGGGTTGTCGTCGTCGCGGTGGGCGGGGTCGTTGACGAAGGCCACGCATGACCTGTGGGCGCTGGCCCGGCGCGGCCAGCTGGCGCACATCCGGCAGTTGGAGGCCGGCGTGGCCACGATCCGGCACCGGCTGTCGCTTCCACTCGGGGAGAAGGGTTCGAAGCGTGCTCCGGGTGGTTACCGGAGTCGGCGGGAGTGGCATGCCAAGACCCGTCGGCTGCGGGTGTTGGAGGACCGGCTGGAGCGGGCGCGGGCGGACTGGGTGGCCGGTCGGGTGCGGGTGGTGCGGGGCGGGAAACGGCTGCTCAACACCCGCCACCACCTTCAACAGGCGCAGCTCAGCGAGGAGGCGTGGCGTGCAAGGTGGGAGGCGGGGCGCCGGTTTTTGCAGGCGGACGGGGAGTCCGGGAAGCGGTATGGCAACGAGACCATCCGGGTCGGCCCCGACGGGCAGGTGAGCGTCAGGCTCCCGGCCCCGCTCGCCCATCTCGCCAACGCGGCGCACGGCCGCTATGTCCTGGCGGCGCGGGTGTCGTTCGCGCACCGGGGTGAGATGTGGCGTGACCGCGTAGTGGCGAACCGGGCGGTGGCGTACCGTATCCACGAGGACACCGGCCGCAGCCGCTGGTATCTGACCGCCTCCTGGACCCTCCCACCCGTCCCCGTCGTGCCCCTGGCCACGGTCCGGGCCGGTGGTCTGATCGGGGTGGACACCAACGCCGATCACCTGGCGGCCTGGCGGCTGGATGCGCATGGCAATCCGGTCGGGGCCCCGCGCCGCTTCGACTACACCCTGTCCGGCACCGCCGACCACCGTGACGCCCAGGTGCGTCACGCGCTGACCCGGCTGCTGCACTGGGCCGAGCGTCACCGCCTGGCGATCGCGGTCGAGGATCTCGACTTCACCGCCGAGACCAGCCGGGAGAAACACGGCCGCCAAAAGAAGTTCCGCAAGCTGATCTCCGGCATGCCCGTGGCCCGGCTCCGCGCCCGCCTGGTGTCCATGGCCGCCGACCTCGGCATCCCCCTGGTGGCGGTCGATCCCGCCTACACCAGCAGGTGGGGTGCCCAGCACTGGCAAAAACCCCTCACCACCGGCAAACGCACCACCACTCGCCACGACGCTGCCGCCGTGGCGATCGGAAGGCGCGCCCTGGGGCATCCGGTCCGGCGTCGGACGGCACCGCCCCGTACCCACCAGAGCGATGGATACGGGCATCGGACCGTCCAGGCCCGACCGGACACCCTGGGGCGTGAGAGACCCCGCCCCCGTATTCCCGGACCACGGACACGATCCGTGCCGCCCGGCCGCGGAGCGAACGCGGGCCACCAGAACACCCAAGACCGTTTGGGGTGTTCGGCTGAGCATGAGGCCTGGCGACAGGACTCACTCCCGCTCAGTCCATAGGAACGGTCAGTGCCAGTTGCTGATCCGCACGTCGTGCGGGTGCGGTGCGCCGGTGCCCGTCTCCACCAGGGATTTCAGGCTCATCAGGAACAGGGCCCACTTGGTGGTGCAGTGGTTCATGAACTCCACCTGCTCGCGCCACCCTTCGTGCGCGAACAGGATGACCGTCCACTCGCCTTCCTGCTTGAGGTCGAAGGTCACCGTGGTGCCGATCCATTCCTCGGGCCCGGCGACGACCTCCCACCGCACCCGGGTGTCCGGCTGGAGTTCGAGGACCTTCATGTCGAAGCCGCCGACGTCGCCGAAGCGGAACTGCAGCACGTCTTCGCCGCTGCCCTCGGTGTCGGTCGTCCACCATGCGGCCAGACCGTCGACCGTGGTGAGTGCCTGATAGACCGTGTCCCGGGTTGCCGTGGTGCCGACCCGGTGCAGGATGTCCGCCATTTCGATCTCCTCACTTCTTCGTGTTCGTGGCTCGTTGGATCGCCTCGGCGAGGCTCTTGATGCGCTGCAGTCGGGCGTCCCACAGTGCGCCCACCGATTGCAACTGGGTGACGGCGCGCGCCAGTTGTGCCTCGTCGACGTGGTAGCGCCGCTCCCGGCCGGCCGCCGTGGACCGGACGAGTCCGGCCCGGTCGAGCACGGCCAGATGCTTGGTCACGGCCTGCCGGGTGACGGGCAGACGGGCGCTGAGGGTCGTCGCGGTGCCCTGCCCCTCGGCCAGCAGCAGGTCGATCATGCGACGCCGGGTCGGGTCACCGATCGCCGACCACAGGTCGTCGTCGACCGCGGCGCTCATCGCGCGCCCGCCACCTGCTTGGCGGTCGCCGCCAGGCGGGGCAGATAGAAGTCCCAGCCCTGTCGGTGGTCGTTGTAGTGCGCCTCGAGCACGGCGGCCTCCCAGCCGCGTTCGCGGTACCCGCTCTCGCGGAAGCGGAGCGTGGTTCCCTCGCCTGCCGGGGCGAGTTCGAAGGTCACCAGCAGCGAGTTGCCGGGGGCCGCGGTCTCCCCCTCCTCGTAGGTCCACCGGAACGACAGCGTGCGCGGCGGATCGGACTCGACGACCGTGAACGGCACGGACTTGCGGACGCCGCTGTCCTCGTTCGTCCAGGTGAGGCTGCCCGGTCGGCCGGGTGCCGCCTCGAAGTCGGTCTCCGCACTCCACCAGTCCCGGATGTGCTCAGGGTCGGTGAGCACGTCGAACACCACCTGGGGTGAGGCGTCGACGTACAACTCGCGCTCGATGCTCCCGTACTCCATGTCCGCAGCCACCTTTCGCAACCTTTGGTTGCACATCACGATAGATGACGCCGAGGCCTTTCGCAACCGAAGGTTGCTCGTCGGTGTCAGGTCTGCGCGGCGGTCACCGGCCTGCGGGCGTGAGTGCCAAAGCCGACCACAGCGGCACGTCCGGATCGAACAGGAACGCAATGCCATATGTGCAGGGGACACATGCGGCTGCCCCGAACACCAGGCTCCAGACAACGGCGCTCATCCTCGCCGCCCAGGCCCCCGCGGCTCGATCCGCCAACCTCGTCCTGCGCCGCACCATGGAACTCGCGGTCGTCTGGTAGGTCCGGGGGACGCATCTCTTCCGGGTCGCTCCGTCAGCCCGATCACCGCCGGCAGGAAGGAGCACGCGGCACCCGCCTGTCACGCCGACAGCGCATGGCGACCGGTCACCCAACCGTGATCCACTGACCGGGACCGCTGAACAACACCGCCCGAGCGCGCTGCTCTTCCTCTTCGGCCGGCGGTGTGGATCCGCTGGCGGGGCGGCGGGGGCAAGTGCGCCACGGCGACGCCCATCCGCCGCGGTCAGGGCGCCTCGTGGCGAACGGCGGTGACAATGTGCCGACTTGGTGTCCTACAGTGTCTGTCGCCCGATTTGGCGACCAAGGAACCTGTGAGGAATACGAAGCATGACGACCGAAACGTTCGAGTTCCAGGTAGAAGCCCGCCGGCTGCTCCAGCTGATGATCCACTCGGTCTACTCGAACAAGGACGTCTTCCTGCGAGAGCTCGTCTCCAACGCCTCCGACGCGCTCGACAAGCTGCGTCTGGCCGCGTTGCGGGAGGACGGGCTCGACGCCGACACGTCCGACCTGCACATCGCGATCGAGCTCGACCAGAAGGCCCGTACGCTCACCGTGCGGGACAACGGCATCGGGATGTCGTACGACGAGGTCGGCAAGCTCATCGGCACCATCGCCAACTCGGGCACGGCCGCCTTCCTCCAGGAGTTGAAGGAGGCACAGGACGCGGCCGGGGCCGAGGGGCTCATCGGACAGTTCGGCGTCGGCTTCTACTCCGGCTTCATGGTGGCCGACGAGATGACCCTGGTGACCCGGCGCGCCGGGGAGCGCAGCGGCACCAGGTGGTCGTCGCGCGGCGAGGGCACGTACACCCTGGAGACGGTCGACGACGCGCCGCAGGGCAGCGCCGTCACGCTCCACCTCAAGCCGGCCGACCCCGACGACCAGCTGCACGACTACACCTCCGCCTGGAAGATCAAGGAGATCGTCAAGCGGTACTCCGACTTCATCACCTGGCCGGTCCGGCTCCTCGCGCCGGCGGCCGACGGCGAGGACACGCCCGAGCCCGAGACGCTGAACTCGATGAAGGCCCTGTGGGCACGCTCGCGCGACGAGGTCACCGACGACGAGTACCACGAGCTGTACAAGCACGTCAGCCACGACTGGCGCGATCCCCTGGAGACGATCCGCCTCCAGGCCGAGGGCACCTTCGAGTACCAGGCGCTGCTGTTCCTCCCGGCTCACGCGCCCCACGACCTGTTCACCCGGGACTTCCGCCGCGGTCTGCAGCTGTACGTCAAGCGCGTACTGATCATGGACGACTGCGAAGCGCTGCTGCCGCCCCACCTCCGCTTCGTCAAGGGTGTCGTCGACGCGCAGGACCTCTCGCTCAACGTCTCCCGGGAGATCCTCCAGCAGGACCGGCACATCCGGATGATCCAGCGCCGGCTGACCAAGAAGGTCCTGTCCTCGGTCAAGGAGATGATGGCGAACGACACCGCCAAGTACGCCACGTTCTGGCGGGAGTTCGGCGCCGTACTCAAGGAAGGCCTGCTCGGCGACCCCGGCAACCGCGACGCCCTGCTGGCCGTGGCGTCCTTCGCCAGCACCCATGCCGAGGAGGCGCCGACCACGCTCCAGCAGTACGTGGAGCGGATGAAGGACGGCCAGGACGACATCTACTACATGACCGGATCGTCCCGGCAGACCATCGAGAACTCCCCGCACATGGAGGCGTTCCGGGACCGGGGCATCGAGGTCCTGCTGCTCACCGATCCCGTGGACGAGGTGTGGGTCGACGCCGTGGGCGAGTTCGAGGGCAAGCGGCTGTCGTCCGTCGCCAAGGGCGAGATCGACCTCGACGTCCACGGCGGCGAACAGGCCGACGACGGGCGGGAGAAGCAGGCCGAGACGTACGCCGCTCTGCTGGGCTGGATGAAGGAGCACCTGGGGGAGGAGATGAAGGACGTCCGCCTGTCGACCCGGCTGACCGTCTCCCCGGCCTGTGTCGTCTCCGACGCGCATGACCTCACTCCGGCGCTGGAGAGCATGTACCGGGCCATGGGGCAGGAGATTCCGCCCACCAGGCGTATTCTCGAACTCAACCCCGCTCACCCCCTGATCCAGGGTTTGAACCAGGCGTACCAGGAGAGGGAGGACCGCGCCGAGCTCGCCGAGACGGCCGACCTGCTGCACGGACTCGCCGTGCTCGCAGAGGGCGGCCGGCCGAAGGAGCCGGGGCGTTTCGTGAAGCTGGTGGCGGAGCGACTGGAGCGCACACTTCGCTGAGCCGGACGGCGGCGTGCGTCCGCTGAACCGGACGGCGGAGCCCACCGGACCGGCAGCGTCGACGTGTACCCGGTTCTCGATCCGAAGGGGCCGGGTACACGTCGACGCCGCTGTCCACGACGGCTGGTGCCGTGACCACGAGCGTTCACGGTGGCGGCTGCCACGCCATGCCGTTCCGGGCGCACGGCGTCGGGTGGGGCATCCGCAAGCTCCGCTTCAGCCGCCCAGTTCGACCGCACGGTGTACGTCGGCGGCGTAAGCCTCGGGCTGTTCCCAGGCTGCGAAGTGGCCGCCGGCGCGGTGTTCCACATAATCGCAGACGTTCAGGAACGCCTCGGCGTAGCTTCGCGGCTCCGGTTTGATGTCGCGCGGGAACACGGAGAGCACGGTCGGAGTGTCGATCCGGTCAGGGAGGACGGCCGGTTCGACATAGGTGGTGAAAGATGTGCCGATCGTGCCGGTGACCCAGTAGGCGGTGACCCAGGTGAGAAGTTCGTCCGGAGTGAAGGCCGACTCGTCGGACCAGGACTCCAGTTTCTCGATGATCCAGGCCGCGAGGCCGGCGGGTGAGTCGCCGAGGGCGACGGCGAGTGTGTTCGGCCGCGTCGACTGCTCCGCGATGTACCCGCCCTCGGTCCGGAACCACTGCGCCGACCGGCGGAGGTAGGCCGCCGCGTCGGGCGCGAGCTTCGCCGGGTCCGCCGTGAGCGCACGCTGTGGGGCGATGTTCGTGAGGTGCAGGGCAGCCACCCGGTCCGGGTGTTCGGCCGCGAGGAGTTCCGCGACGGTACCGCCCACATCGCCGCCGGATACGGTGTACCGCGAGTAACCGAGTTCATCCAGAGCGTCCGCGACGATCCCGGCGATCCGGTTGACCGACATGCCGGGGGTGGTGAGCGGGGTCGCGAACGGGAAGCCCGGCAGTGCGGGAACCACCACGTGCATGTCCGCGAGCAAAGGCAGGACGCGCTCGAACCGCAACACCGAGTCCGGCCAGCCGTGCAGCAGCACGACAACCGGGGCGTCGGGACTAGCGGACCGCTGGTGGATCACGCGCAGGTCGGTGTCGCCTGCCCGCACCGTCACCCAGGGGAACTCGCCGATGCGGCGCTCGTGCACGCCCCAGTCGTACCCGTTCGCCCAGCGTTCGAGCAGTTCGTCGAGGTGGGTGCCGCGGATGCCGCGCGTCCCGTCGTCACTCCACGGGGTCGCGACGCGCCGCGTTCGCCGGAGTCGTTCCCGTATCTCGTCGTCCATGTGTATCAGCGTACACATGATGTGTATGCTCGTACACATGACTTTGCGCAATGCGGCTGCCACCAGACAGCGGATCCTGGAACACGCGCAACGCCAGTTCGCCCAGCACGGATACGCGGCGATCACGGTCAAAGGCGTGGCCGACGCGGCCGGGGTGTCGCCCAATCTCATCACGCGCTATTTCGGCGGCAAGGACGGCCTTTTCCTGGCGGCAACCCGGGTGGAGATTCCGGTCTCCACCTCCTTCGACGGCGACCGTTCCGCGCTGGGTTCGCGCCTCGCGGCGAGCATCGTCCAGCGCTGGTTCGGTGCACCCGGAGAGGATCCACTGCTCGTGCTGCAACGCGCGTCCGGCGAACGCCCGGAGGCGGCGGAGGCGCTGGCCGCCTTCCTCGACACGCACTCACTGGAGCCGCTGCACCGCTACCTGCGCGACAGCGGCCTGGACGACGCGGAGGCCCGCAGCCGAGCCGCAGCGATCGACGCCTTCGTGCTCGGCGTCTCGACCCGCCGCCGGGTCCTGCGTTCCGAACTCGGAGACCCCGCCGATCTCCAGGCCTGGCTGAGCGTCACCATCCAGCGTCTTGCCGACGGGTGATGCACGACAGCAAGAAGTACTGGGACTCCGCTTCCGGTCAGTACCTGCGGTGCAGTCGTCGGCATCTGTCCGACCATCGCGATCACGGCACTGGCGCCGTGACCAAGAACGTTTGAGGTGCGGGGGTCGGGCTGCTCGGGTGGTGGGTCGGCCCCAGCGTCGTTGTCGTTGGCCCGGGAGGCGTAGGCCGGGGTGAAGCACGGTTCGACCTTGCTCCGAGCCGCCCGTGCTCGGATCTTGGCGCCCTTGTGGGCGGACAGGTTGTCCAGGACGACGTAGATCGGTGCCCCGCCCGGCCGCGCTCGGTGGATGGATCTGAGCGCGGCGAGGGTGTTCGCGGTGCCTTTGCGCCGGTGGACGACGCCTCAGAACTGGTCGTTGCCCACGCGCGATGCGAGTCACTTTCTGTGACGGCGCTGCGGCTCAGCGCCCTGGGCTCGCAGGTCCTCTGTCGCATTCGGCGCGGAGTGCGTCGCGGAGCCTGCGCAGGTCGTCGGCGGGCCTTCCCAGACCGTTGAGGTGGAGCCGGGCCGCCTCACCGCTCGGATGCGGGTTCGTGGGGAAGGCGAGGTCCATGGCCTCGCGCATCATCCACTGGTCGTAGGCGAGCAGCCGCCCCGCGTACTCCTGAGCCCGGACGAGATCACTCTCCGTCAGCTGCAGATCACGCATGCGCGCGTGCAGCCGGTGCAGGGCCATGCACTGCCGTCCGGCCTCCTGGGCGGTCTGCCCGGAGAGGGGGCCCGGTTCGCCGCAGGCCGCCACCACCCGGTCCGCTGGCGTCTGTGCCGCCACTGCCTCGTCCAGCAGAGCGGTGAGCGCCCGCAGTTGGGCGGCGCGCGGGGGACGGACCGGTGCGGGGCGGCGGCGCAGGTTCGGTAGGAGGCGCGCGGCACGCCGAAGCGGTCCGCCTGGCTGCTGTCCGGGCGCCGTACCTGGCGTCATGGCTCCTCCCGGTCTGTGCCACAGGGCCCCGGCCACCGGCGGTTCCCTCCGCGATCGCGCAGCGCCTCGGCGGCACACTCCGACGGGGAGTGCCCTTCCAGTGTGCGTCACCGCGCGCTGCGGGCCGGTGCCGTCGGATGCCGTCGATCGCGCGGACGGTGCGGAGGGCGGTCGTGTATCCGGTGGGCCCGGACCCGATGGCGATGGTCTCGCGTGCGCCGGTGTCCGGCACGGACGTCACGCCTCCCGCTTCGCGTCGATCTCGGCGGTCAGGGCCTCGATGCGGGTCTTGATCTCGTCGCGGATCGGGAGGACGGACTCGACGCCCTTGCCGGCCGGGTCTTCGAGGGCCCGGTCGAGGTACTTCCTGCCGGGGGAAGATCGGGCAGGCGTCGCCGCAGCCGATCGTGATGACGATGTCGGCGGCCCGCACGATCTCGTCGGTCAGCGGCCCGGGAAGGCGCCCGTGATGCCCACGCCGTGGTCATCGTGATCGACGATTCCGGGGACCGCAAGGGCGGCACGGCGACCACGCACGTCGGCAGGCAGTGGCTGGGCCGGTTGGGCAAGACGGACAACGGCATCGTCATGGTGACCACGGCGTGGACCGACGGCCGAGTGCACTACCCGCTGCACGCGCCCCTCTACACCCCCGCCCGCCGCTTCGCCCGCGGCCGGGCCGATCCGGCCTTCCGTACGAAACCGCAGCCGACCGCCGCTCTCGTGGTTCGCGGCAAGGGGATCGACGAGGTCACCGGCGGACACGGTATTGATCTCTACTGCCGGATTCGGCGAACCGCCGGTAGCTGCCGATGCCCTGGGCCGAGTGGTTGCTGAGCTGTCCGAGCTCGCCGGGTTGTGGGGCGAGACCGCGGATGAGCCGAAACGGCCCGAGGCGTTGCCCGCCTCCGGGATGTCCTCGCGCTTGTGGTCCCGCCACAAGAGGAAGCGCTCTTCGGGATCTGTGGATCATCGGATCCGCTCGGGTGAGTCGACGTCGGCCGGGCGGAAGCGGACATCATGGTCACCGGTTGACGCCGACGTCACCGGCGGATGCCCGTGACCAGCCACGCCGCTGTCCGCATACGTACACCGGTCGCCTGTTCGTAAGGGGCGAGGGCGGCGCGGAGCGCGGCCCGCACGCGATGCGTCCCGTCCCTGTCGCCCGCGGATTCTAGTAGTTCCACCAGGTGCCGCCCGGGCCCTGACCCCAGCAGGAGTTCGGCCGCGGCGTCGGCGTTCCGCCCGAAGTTCCCGAGCGCGGCGACGGCTTCGGTGCGTACGTCGTCGAAGCCGGCCTTCCCGAGAACCGCCCGTACGGTCACCGGGTCGGCGAGCGAGAACATGCCCGGGCCGGCCGAGTCGCCGGACGACTGCGGCACGTAAGGCAGAGCCGCGCTCACCGCGCCGTACGCCTGGACCCACTCGCAGCGGGCGGGGTCGGCCATGCACACGAAGGCGAGCCGACCGCCGGGGCGCAGGGCACGGGCGATGTTGCCGAACGCGGCGGCCGGATCCTCGAAGAACATGACCCCGAAGCGGCTCACGGCCACGTCGAAATCGGCCTCGGCCAGGTGATGCACCTGGGCGTCGCCCTGCTCGAAGCCGATGTTGCTCAGGCCCTCCTCCGCGGCCAGAAGGCGCGCCCGGTCGAGCATGGGGCCGGACAGGTCCAGGCCCAAGGCCGAGCCTCGGGCGGCGGTGCGGGCGGCCAGTCGCGTGGTCTGGCCGGCCCCGCAGCCGACGTCGAGCACACGGTCCTCGGGGCCGATCCCGGCCGCGGCGAGCAGGAGAGCGTTGAACCCTTCGTTGACGGCGTTCCAGCGGTCGTGGTGGTTGCTCCAGTGTCGGCCCTCGTCGCCGTTCCAGGCCTGGGACTGTGCGGTGTTGACGAGCTCGCGCATGGGATGACTCCTGCCGGGGGAGCTAGTATGGGCATCTGCCCATATCAAGGTATGGGCAGATGCCCATACTGGCAAGTGTCGACGTCTCGAAGTGTCGAATGGCGACCGGGAGGAACCCATGTCACCGCGCGGAGTAGCGATCCCCGATGTCAGGGAGCGGCTCTTCGCCGCGGCGGAGCGCGTGTTGGCGCGCGAGGGTACAGCCGGACTGACCAACCGGTCCGTCACGGAGGAGGCGGGCTGCGCGAAGGGGCTGCTCTACAACCACTTCACGGACCTGGACGACTTCGTGACGCAACTCGTCCTGGACCGGTTCGCAAGGATCGCCGCGGAGGTGAGCCCGCTGCCCGACCGGGCGGGCACCGGCACTGTGCACGACAACCTCACCGGCGCGGCACTGGCGATGCTCGGCACGAGCGGCCCCGCGATCGCAGCGGCCGCTGTCTCCCGCCACCAGGTCGCTCAACGCGTGAGCCGTTCCTGGGCCGACGGCGCTCCCGGACCGAGCGCCGTCGAGGACGCGATGACCCGCTACCTCGAGGCCGAACAGCGGCTGGGCCGCGTGGTCCCGGACGCCGACTGCCCCATGCTCGCGCTCGCCCTGACCGGCACGGTCCACCACCTCCTCATGCACCCGGGCCCACAACCGGAGGACGCCGCCCCGCTGATCCGGCGGCTGGTCACCGCCCTGGTGGCCTCCCCGCACGAGTCCACGGCGTCCCTCTGAACGGATGGCCGGACGGTCCCACAGGCGACCGCGGTGCGGATCTGCGGCCTGTGGTGCCGTATCGCGCTCACCAACCCGCGAAAGGGGCCCGGGCTCAGTGCCGTTCGACGCCTATCGTCCGTCTACGGACACCGCCGCCTCACCTCGCGTCCTCGCCATCGGGCTCGATCCGTACCGGGTGCCCGGGCCGTGGGATCCCGAGCCGGTGGCCAAGGCGATCGAGGCGGGACTGACCGAATTCGCCGAGCACGGCATGGGCGTGGAGACCTGCCTCATCGGCCTCGACGGACGTGACGACGTGGGAAACGTCGTCGTGAATGCCCTGCGATCCCA
This sequence comes from Streptomyces sp. NPDC021080, assembly GCF_044333225.1. Taxonomy (NCBI): domain Bacteria; kingdom Bacillati; phylum Actinomycetota; class Actinomycetes; order Kitasatosporales; family Streptomycetaceae; genus Streptomyces; species Streptomyces sp. NPDC021080. The sequence continues at coordinate 145,248 of NZ_JBIRQM010000017.1, forward strand.
TCCGTGGGAGTGCGTCACCATCGGCGGCGGCCCAGGGCACTCGGACGATTGGCTATGCGCACGACTTTGGGTTCCGGCTCAGGTTTTGCGGCGGGTGACGCTCTGTCATTGCTCGATATCGAACAGCGGGATGGACGGTGACGGCGGAGCAAGGACTGCGCGAAGGCGGTTGAGGTTGGCTCGCCACTGCTTCCAGCCTTCCGGGTCGACCCAGTTCGAGGCCGGCCCGGCCTCCTCGCCGATGACACGAGCGAGGGCCTCGTCCGCGAGCGTCCGGAGATCGTCAGGGAAGGCGAGCATGGGTTCTTCAGGGCCGTAAGGCGTGTCGATCGGGTCGCCGCCAGGGCATTGCGCCGCAATCAGCGCGGCAGCGGCCACCGCCTCTTCTCCTTCGGCGAGCCAGCCGGTGGCGTCGACGGTGCGCGTGAGGACGCCACGGACCAGTGCCTCGCGCTCCTCGGGTCTGGCGTCGTCGAGAGCATGGGCGAAATCCGCGGCCGTGTCGTTGTCGAAGGGGCCGGTGTCCCAGGTGCCCATGTCGATCTCCTCGTGTGGCTGCGCCAGGATCCTTGCATCAGTCGCCGACAATGCGATCACTGTGCGAGCAGTACGCGCTTCCGAAGAAGGGCGAAGCCGGCACGCCCGAACATCTGACGCTTGAGCATCTTGATCCGGTTGGCATGCCCCTCGACCGCGCCCGAGCTCCAGGACAGGCTGAGTCCGGCGGAGGCGACCATGACGACGCCGGGCGTCACCGCCCTACCTAGGAGGCCTCGCAGGGCCGGGGCTTGTACAGGTGTCCGCCCGGCGCCGGGGTGAATGCCCGCTCCCGCGGAGCGGGGCAGGGGAAGTCGAATCGCCGCCAGGGCGGTTCGGTGTCTCGGGAGAGGCGGTGGTGAGGCCGGCCTCGAGCGGGTGCGGCACCTCGGAGCCGACGGTGGCCGACTGACTGGCTGGCGGTCGGTGGTCGGGTGGGTCGGTGGCCGGGAATGGTCGCTCGCACGGGTGGTGTCGGTCGATGGTGTGGGCGGTCGGGGAACGTGCGGGCTAGGTTCACGGTCATGGCGCGGTTTCGGATGTATCCGACGGGTGAACAGGCGGGCGTGATGCTCGGTCACTGCGCGCATGCCCGGTATATCTGGAACCTGGCCGTCGAGCAGCACGCGCACTGGTACAGGGGTCGCAGGGCGGCGCCCGGTTTTGCGGAGCAGTGTCGTCAGCTCACCGAGGCGCGGCGTGACAACGCCTGGCTCGGGGCCGGGAATGCGGATGTGCAGCAGCAGGCGTTGAAGGATTTCGCCGCGGCGAAGAATGCCCGCTTCGCGTCCGGGTTCGGTGAGCCGACCTGGCGCAGGAAGCACGTGCACGAGGGCTTTCGCGTCATCGGCACCGACCGCATCGGGGAGTTCGAGGCGGACGGCTCACCGCAGCTGAACGCCAGGGGCAGGCAGGTCATGGGCCGGTCGGTCGTGGTGCACAGGCTCAACCGCAGGTGGGCGCGGGTGAAGGTGCCCGGCTGCGGCTGGGTCCGCTTCCGACTCACCCGGCCCGAACCGCCCAAGGCCAAGACGTTCCGTGTCACCTTGCGCAACGGCCGGTGGCACATCGCGTTCGCCGTCATCCCCGTGCCGATCGATGGGCCCGGCACGGGTGAGGTCATCGGTAAGCACCAGCGCCGGGCCGCCCGCGCGCCCAAGGACAGCGAGCAAAAGAGCGCCGAGTACGCCAAGGTGGCCAGGCTCAAGGCCCGTGAGGCGGACCGGCGCAAGGACTGGTGCGAGAAGACCAGCACGATGCTCGCCCGCAGCTACGACCTGGTGCGGTTCGAGAAACTGAACATCAGGAACATGACCGCCTCCGCGAAGGGGACGGTCGAACAGCCCGGCAAGAACGTCCGGGCCAAGGCCGGGCTGAACCGGGCGGTCCTCGCCCAGGGCTGGGGCCTGCTGCGGCAGCGCACCGGGCACAAGGCCCCCGGCCGCATTGAGGACGTCCCCGCCCCCTGCACCAGTCTGCGCTGCAGCGCCTGCTGGGGGCACCTCCCACGCCCTTAAGGCAGTGGGGGAGGATCGACAAGAACTCGCGCAAGAGCCAAGCCGAGTTCCTCTGTTCCTCCTGCGGCTTCACCTGCAACGCCGATGAGAATGCAGCAGTCAACGTCGCGGCAGGACAGGGCGGGATCCCCCGCCCCCGGCGAACAGCCGGTGCCGGAGGGGTGACAGCGGCCATCGGCCGTTCGAACACCCGTGAACCCCAACCCGTATGGGCTGGAATCCCCCCTCTTTTAGGAGGGGGAGGATGTCAAACGAGTCAGATCCGCCGGTGACCGGGGTCGCCCGCCGCCGGGCCGCCCTCCAACACCGGGCGTCCGCGCAGCCGTACGGCGTTGAGTATGTGTTCGCCCATGGGATCGGAGTCCAGGTGGGGATGGGCGTCGATCCGGAGGCGGCGCCCGCCATGGGAGACCACGTGGTAGGCGAGCACCTTGCCGCCGAAGAGCTTGGTTCCGTGGACCTGCCGTGAGAGCACCAGGCGGTCGACGTCGTCCCAGGCCACGGCGAGAGGGCGGCCGTAGGAGGTGTATACGAGACCGTTGGCGTACAGATGCGTGCGGACGAACCCCTTGGGCATTCTCCACAGCATGACCGGAAGCGCGATGATCGCCAGGAAGAGCGCCGCGAGCAGGTAGAGCACCAAGGTGGTCACCAGGTCCTGGAGGCCCGGGATGTCGGTCCCGGTCTTGCTCAGGACCCAGTTCACACCCCACAGCGCTCCTACGATCGAGGCGCCGATGGCCATTACGGCGACCACGACCTCCAGCGGGCTGGTGTTCTTGCGGGTGAAGACGTGATCGCCCAGGGAGCGCTCCGCCGCAAGGCGGGTGACGCGGGCGGACGGGGCGTACCCCTTCATCTGCGCGGCATCGGGGAACCGCTTGATGACGGCAACGCCCAGGACCGTGACGGCCAGACCCGCGAGGAGGACGGTGGTGGCGGACAAGGCCGGGGTGTCGCCGAAGATCAGCACTCCCAGGCCGTACAGCATCGTCGCCAGCCCGCCGCACACCAGCAGCAGCATGAGGCAGCCCAAGTTCAACAGGGGCCCCTCGGAGTGCTGTTGCGCTTCGTCCGTCATGGCGTCCCCCAGAGAAATCGTGGATGTCGACGCCGAATGTAGCCGTTCTCCGGCGGTCGGCCGGGCTTCCTGCCCCTCGCCAACAGTGACTCCGACACCGCCTACTGCTCGTCCGTCAGGTCTTCACGTGTCACGAACGAAGTTCATCTCACCCATTGTCGTTACCGAGGGCAGCTGAAAGCCCACCTGCAACACGTTCTCACGGCCATCGCCGTGAACGCCGAACGATTCAGCAGTCGGTCAGTGAGGTTTTCTCAGTGGAGATCGATGCCCGGGGGCGAGCGGACGAAGGTGCCGGCGGGCGGCTTCGCGGAGATTGACCCGTCGGCAGGCGCGTGGCAGCCTGCCTGCTCACGCACCTGCTGGACACGGGGGGACCATGCCCTTCTTCAAAGCCGTTCTCCTCGACTGGGTTGGAACGCTCATCGTCCCGAAGTGGGGTCCGACTCGTGGGCGGCCTAGAGGAGCCTCGTGGATCGAGCGCTCGTTGACACAGGTCGGGCGGGACGCCTCATCGGCAGAAGTCGAGCGGATCAGCGCAGCCCTGAGCGCAGCAGGCGAGCGCTCTGACGTCGCAGAGGGCTGGGCGGGAGCGGACCTGTCCGCTGTGGCCCACCGGGAGAGCTATCTCCGCTGGGTGACGGCCGCCGGCGTGGACTGTGCCCTGGCCGAGGCGATGTATGAAGCTCTGTGTGACGCCGCCGACAACGTGTTCGCCGTCGATGTCGAACCCACCCTGGGGGCGCTCAAAGCGGCCGGGGTGAAGGTAGCGATCGTCAGTGACATCCACGTCGACATCCGCCCCAGCTTCGCAAAGGCTTGCTTGGACAGGCACGTCGACGACTTCGTCCTGTCCTTCGAGCGTGGTGCGTGCAAACCTGACCCGGCCATCTTTCGCACCGCCCTGGAACGGCTCGGCGTCCAGCCCCACGAGGCACTGATGGTCGGCGATCGCTCAGGCCACGACGGTGCGGCCGTCGAAGCCGGGATCACGACGTTGCTCGTTCCACCGTTGACGCACGCCACGGAGAAGCGGCTGCACCTGGTCCTCGCCGCCTGCGGCGTCGCCGGCTGTTGAAGGCCTCGCCGGACGACGGTCACACGGGGCGTGATGCCGCCCCCACCCTGCCCCGGCGGAGGGCCCGCGCCAACAGGCGTGAAGCCCCTGGCAGGAACAGGTCTGCCAAGATCATGTCCGCTGAACCAGAGGCTTCACGTCGGTCACCTATGCTGCGACGCCCGACGTCCCGTGCCACGTGGTGGAGTACCTCGCCCGGCTGTTGGCCGCCCACCGTCGCCGGATCGGCACTCCGAAGGGCTCCCGCGTCCTCGGGCCCTTCCGACAGGCGGTGATGGTGCTGCGCCGGCTCCGTGAGCGCGGCTGCGTGCACTGCCCGGCCCGCGATACCGGCGTTTCCCGGGCCACCGGCTACCGCTGCTCCACGAGGGCATCGACGTCCTCGCCGACCAGGCTCCCGACCTGCACGACGTCCTGAACCGCTGCCGACGCGAGGGCCTGACGCACGTCATCCTCGACGGCACACTGATCGAATCCGACCGTCTCGCGGGCGTCCGCGAGAGCGGCAACGGCCTGCGGTTCAGTCAGAAGCACAAGGCGTTCGGCGGCGACATCCAGTTCCTGTCGGCCCCGGACGGCACCCTGCTGTGGGTCTCCGACGTCGAACCCGGCTCCACCCAGGACGTCACCGCCGCCCGAATCCATGCCTTGCCCGCCCTCTGCAAAGCGGCGACTGACGGCCTGCCGGCCCTGGCCGACAAGGGCTACATCGGCGCCGGTATCGGCATCCGCATCCCGGTCCGCCGTCCCAAGGCCAAATCCGAACAGGCACTTCACGTCGACACCCGAATGTTCAACACCCTGCTGCGGCAAGTGCGGGCCTTCGGCGAGCGGACAGCCGCCGAACTCAAGCAGCGGTGGCGCACCCTGCAGCACATCATGCTTAGGCCGTGTCCGGTCGATCATCTGATTCGTTGATCTGGTTATGGGTCGGGGTGATCTGACTGACGAGGAATGGGGGCGGCTGAGGCCGCTTCTGCCAGTGAGCAACGGTCGCTGTGGCCGGTGGAGGTATCACCGGCAGGTGATCGACGGCATCCTGCACCGCGTGCGCACAGGCGTGCAGTGGCGTGACCTGCCAGAGCGATTCGGGCCGTGGAAGACGGTCTACGAGCGGCATCGGTTGTGGTCGGCCAACGGCGCATGGGAGCGGCTGCTGCGGCAGGTCCAAGCCGCGGCTGACGTGGCTGGGGAGATCGACTGGGATATCTCGGTCGACTCCGCTGCGATGCGCGCCCACCAGCACGCGGCCGGTGCCCGTCGGACACCCCCACCGACCGTCACTGCTTCAAAAGGGGCAGCGGTGGTGGGACACCAGAGCGAATCACCGTGGACGAGCCTCGTCGCCCGGCTGGTGGAGATGGTCCAGCAGGTGAGGGACTCGGTCGCTCGCGCGGCGGTTTCACCACCAAGGTCCATCTGAGCGCGGACGGCCGATGTCGGCCGCTGTCGCTGATCATGACGCCAGGCCAGCGGGCCGACTGCACCCAGTTCATCCCCGTCCTGGAGGAGATCCGCGTGCCTCGCCTCGGGCCGGGCAGGCCACGCAAGAAGCCGGACAGCGTCGCCACCGATAAGGCGTACAGCAACGGGCCTTGCCGCCGTTACCTGCGCCGACGAGGCATCAAGCACGCGATCCCGGGAAAGTCCGACTCCCGGGCCGCCCGTCTGAAGCGAGGCACCAGGGGCGGGCGGCCGCCGGGCTTCGACAAGGAGCGCTACAAGAAGCGGAACGTCGTGGAACGGGCGATCAACAGGCTGAAGCAGTCCCGGGCCGTGGCCACTCGCTATGACAAGCGGGGCCACGTCTTCCTCGGCACTGTGACCGCAGCGGCACTTCTCATCTGGCGCAGGACCTGACCTGCCGCAAGCTCCCACAGTAGAGTTCCTCACCGAGATCACTACTTGCGAAAGAAGAGTCATGCCCCGCAAGACGGCGGCTGCTCTGCGTCTGGACGCCCTCTGCCGGTCCCATCTTCGGGGCTACCGGCGCCAGCCTTCACGGCTCTCACCTCACACACTTCGTCAGGCGGCCCGCTTCGAAGCCGAACGCGGCCTACCCATCCGGCAGCTCGAAGACGCCGTCCACTGCTGGCAAGCGTTCGTACGCCGTCCAGGATGGCCTCTCTACCTGCCCGAGCCACACCTGCCCGGCTACGACATCTGGGATGACCGACTCCTGATAGAGCGAGCCATCGGCGCTCTCGACAGACGAGCAGCCCGGGAAATTGCGTCGATCGTGAAAGATGCCGACGCCGACTTCCTGGCACGCACCCTGCCCAACCCTCATGCTCCACGTGCCTGGCCGTGGTGGCGTCGCAGATGCCAGGACCTGGGCGACATCATGCACGTTCCATCCCAGACGAATGATCGGCCGGACACGGCCTAGTTCCAGCCGGATCGGGGATATCGTCCGTGCCGCCCTCGTCCTCAACGAAATCTGGAAATGAGCACCGTTGAGAAAACGACCTCAATGTGACATCGGGCCGGTGACACCCGTTGAGGTCGCTCAGTGGACCAGCCGGTTCGCCTACCGCGTGGAGCACATACACGATCGCCGACGGGCGTGTGAACAGCGCACTGGAGTCCGCCTCAAGTCCCACTCCACCACTGTGCCCGCGCTCAAGCCGTCCATAGTCTCCGGGGCCGGCCAGAGAACGTCCTCCTGCAGTGCGAGTACCTTGCTTGTCCCACGGTTATAGAGAACTCGACTCCACTCGCCCCTACCGTCAGGCAGCCGCCCCTGTTCCCAGGAGACACCTTTGCGGCCCCGCCTCGCCACCCTCGGCTGATCCCAGCGACGTCGTCGAGGCGGGGCTAGCTGGTCACTAGCCGGGGTATCGGTCCATCCAGTGCGGGTCCCAGCCACCGTTGTATCCGTCACCGCTCGGGAAGTCGGTGAGCTGGGTGATGAGGTCGCGGGCCAGGGTGTCGAGGACCCAGGCCAGTTCGTGGCGGCTGATCAGATCGACGGGCAGGGCCTCGACGCCGTGTGCCGCTCCGAGCAGCGCGCCGGTCACGCAGGCGACCGAGTCGCCGTCCGGCGCCCCGGCGGCGAAGCGCAGTGCGTCGTGCACCTGAGCCGGCTCGGGGAAGGAGGCGGCGACATACAGGCCGCCGAGCAGAGCCGAGGGCGCGGTGGCGTCCGGTGCGAGTTCTGCGAGGCATCCTGCGTCTGCGGGCTGGTCCTCGGCCTGCTGCAGCGCCCTGATGAGCTGCTTCTGCTCGGTGTTGGTCAGACCGGGGGCGGCTTCTGGAAGGGCATGTATGCCGTCCGTCAGGGCTTGCCGCACCTGCGACTGTCCCCCGAACAGGGAATCCTGCATCTCGGGGGTGCTGGTCAGGCAGTGGCTGACCAGCACGGCTGCATGGGCTGTTGCGGACTGCGCGGCTCGGTCGCCGTGGGTGAGGGCGGCGATTTCCCGGGCCAACTGGGCTGACAGCTCCGAGCCGTGAACGGTACCGACAACAGCGACGGGAAGGGTACGGGTGAGCGCGTGGCAGCCCCGGCTGGCCGTCGGCACCCCCATGTTTCCGTGCTCGGTCTTGGACAGGGCCGTCACGGTCGCCGGTGCCGAACCGCGCCGCTGTGCCAGCGCGGGCACCTGGGCGAGCCAGCCGTCCGGCCACACCTCGGCGAGGTCGGCCCAGCGCTCCCGCATCCGCTCGACCTCGATCCCCTGCAGGGCCGCCCACCGGCAGTAGGCGTGCCACACCACCCCCGACGGACCCCAGACGCCCCTCTGGGTGCCCCGCACCCAAGCACGGATCGTGCCCTCGGCAGTGAAGCAGGCCAACTGGGTGCTGACTCCGGCCCGCAGCGGGCCTTCGGCAGGCAGCTTGCCCTTCGCCGCTCCCAACGTGTCGCCCAGCGCCAGGCCCAGCATCATCCCGCGCACCCGGGACGCCGCACCCTTCTCCTTCAGGAACTCCCTTTGCCGCTCCGGCTCCTCGTCAGGACCCAGGTCCAGCTCCTCCTGCCTCTGCTCGGCAGGTGCCCGGTCCCGTTCCCGCGGCGCGGTGCGGTAGGCCGGTGCCGGGCCGGCCGTGACCGGATCAGTCGTCGTAACGCCTGGACCGGCCGGCTGCCCGCCTCCGGCGCGCCCGGTGGTCAGCTCGTGCACCGCGTCGTGCATCTCCGGGTGTGCCTCGAGGTGCCAGCCGTTGGTCAGTACCTGGCGCAGGTCGTTGAGCGCGGTCCTGGAGTCGGTGCCGATGGCCAGGTGGCTGTAGATCGCGGCAACGGCCGGGGTGCGGCTCTGTCCGGCAAGGCAGTGGAGCAGGACGCGCTTGCCCTCCTGGCGCAACCGCACTACCTGGCGGGCGGCCTGGTCCAGAACGTAGTGGAGGTTGGCGTTCTCCCCTTCACTGTCCACCAGCCACACGCGGACGTGCTCGACGTCGATGCCGGGCAGGATCGGGTCCGTGCCCATGCGGCACAGCGAGACCACGGCGTCGACGGGGACCGCCTCGGTGCCCTGGGCCAGCGCCAGGTTGCCCAGCACCACTCCGGGGTCATGCGGGTGGGATATGGCGAAGCTGCGGTGGCCGCCGAGGGACATGCGGGGCGCCGAGGGCCAGCCCTGGGCGTCGTCGCTCCCGCCTCGGGCGGTGCGCACCGCCAGCCGGACCAGGTCGGCTCCGGTGGTGTGGCCGGGCCAGCCGTGCACGGCCTGCTGCCACTCCAGCGGGATGCCGGAGCAGCCCCAGCGCGCGCCGAGCAGGGCGCCCGCGATCGCTGCGACGGTGTCGGTGTCCGTCCCGGCCCGCACCGCCGCCTCCAGAGCGAGGGCGAAGTGCTGCGCGGGGAAAGTGTTCTCGGCGGGGCTCAGCTCGGGCACGGGGGTGCGGGTGATCGCCGACCAGGCGGCCTGGAGCGCGTGGACGACCCAGCCGTTGTTGGTGAAGTGGTGCGGCGGATTGGCCTCCGCCTCGTCCAGCCGCTTCGCCCACACCTCGCGGCGCTCGGCGGGGATCAGGTTCAGGCCGGCGCGCACGCCGTCGAAGGTTCCGTGCAGCACCGCGGTGCGGATGCCGGAGCACCACAGCACGCAGGCATCGGCGCAGTCGGGGTCCGGGTGGGTGAGCGCGCTGACGGCGACGGCGGCTTCGGTCATCTCGGCGGCGTCACCGAGATGACCGAGGGCGACGATCCCGGTGCGCATCAACGAGCCGTTCCCCGCACTGCGGTTGGTGCCGGCGGTGAAGCTGCGGGCGGCGGCCAGCATCGCCGCGCCCGGCGCTCCGGGGGCGCTGTCGGCGGCGCCCAGGACGGCGCGGGTCTGGGCGCCGACATCACTGGCACCGCCGCTCAGCCAGCCCTGGAAGTTGGCGGCGATCGCGTCAAGAGCCGCGGGTGTGCGCAGATCCGCTCCGTCGGCCGCGACCTTGGCGATGCAGACCTGCATCTGGGTGTCGTCGGAGTACTCGCCCGGCTCGTACGGCCCCAGGCCACCACCGATCATGCGCGGCTGCTGGTCGTCGCGCAGTGTCGCCTTGAACTCGTAGGGCACGCCCAACGCGTCGCCCACGGCCGCGCCGAGCAGTACACCGGCGGCCCGGTCGGCAGCCTGTGTATCCAGGCGGGGCTGCGGGGCATGGGTCATGGGGACTCCGTAAGGTGCGGTGGTGTGCGGAGGGTGGGCTGGGCCGTGGCGTGCAGGAAGCGATCCCAAGCGCAATCAACTGGGACGGTGCAGGCGCGTCGGAATGCCGAAAAAGGGTTATTTCTGAGCGGGGCGACGTTCCGCTAGCTTGGCACGGCATCCCACTTATCGTCAATGGGACGATAGTGGGAGTGGAGTAGGCCGCGGCGAAGACAGCTCTGCAGGGCATCTGCAACGTCAAGGACTCTGCCTCACAAGGGGTCTGCGTTGGAGGTGCTTTCGTGCCCGGCGCTTCAGTTGGAAGCCCGCCCGGCTGCAGCCGGGACGGCCTGCCGACGGGCTTCTCTGGGTCCGATCCGGATCCGGAAAGACGGTGAAGCCCCGTGAATGATCAATGCGGCCGGGATGGCACCGCACCTGCTGACCTGTACAGACGAGGAAAAGAGGGGTGTTCAGGGAAAGTCGAGGCAACTTTCTGACGAGGCCGCCACTCATTGGATCGAATGACGACAGCACGCCCGACGTGTGCCGCCCACCAGTGCCGACCGCTACCCCCGAGACCACGTTCTGGACGAGCGTGCGAGACCTGGGATCACGCGACCAGTGACCTGGAGAACGCGGCCGACATCGCGGCGTGCGAGCGTCACGCCCTCCTCATGGCCTGATGTACCTCCCTGGGGACAGGCGGCTACGGCGAGGCCCCACCGTTCCGGCTCGATGCACTGCTGTGCCCGAGCCTGCGGTGATGCGCTCTGCGATACGGACCAAGCCGCCGGACTCGCACAGGTCAGCGGGGACCTCGGGTATCACGTCGGCGAGCCGGGACACCCGCAGCGCGTGGTTGCTGGAACCGGACGACCGTGTCGATGAGGTCATTGCCCTGCTCCGCACCTCGAAAGAGGGCATGGTTCCCCCTGGAACCGGCCCCGTTGCTTGTGAGATCGGGCCGACTTCACGAGACGCTCGGGGTAATGCCCGCGGTAGCGGCCTTGCGGCGGAGGGCGGGTGACACGAACGCTGAAGCGGCGGTTTCGAGGTGCCCTCAGACGATGAGCCCCTGCGGGTGCGGGCATCGCCCACGGCGCGTCCCGTCCCGCCCCGCCCTGTCAGTCCTCGTGGCCGGGGCTCTCGGCGAGGGCGACGCGCCCCGACCGCAAGGACGTCCGCCGTGGTGCCGAGCCACCGAGAGCGTGGGTGAGGCTTTGGAGGTCGTGGTCGGACACCACCCGCAGGCCGTGCTCCGCGAGGAGAGAGGCCATCTGCTGAGGCTTCCAGAGCGAGCGCCATGGTTCGCCGGAGGTGATGGCACCGCCGATCACCCGGGTCAGCAACCGGCCCACGGACGCCCTCGCGGAGGGCGTCTGGTAGTTGACGACGAGGACACTGCCCGGGGCCGTCCGGGCGGCGAGCGCGGCCACCGTGGCGCGCACCTCGTCGCGCGTCAGGTAGGGGACGACACCTTCCCACAGCCAAGCCGTCGGTACGGAGGGGGCGTGCCCGGCGCCGTCCAACGCCGCGCCGAGGTCGTCGACGGAGAAATCGACCGGTGTGAACCGCACGGAACGGGCGACGACCGGCAGTTCGACCGCGGGACGGCCGCTCTCCTGCAGCCCTCGGACCTCTTGTGCGGCCTCGGCGAGGCGGGCTCGCTTGTCCCGCTGGGAGGCCGGATGGTCGACCTCCCACACGTCTGTCCGCGCAAGCTCGGGCAGACGCCACGCACGCGTGTCCAGACCGGCTCCGAGAATCACGAGCTGGCGGGTCACGTGGGTGCGCAGGGCCTCATCGATCGCGACCGTACGCGGCACCATCACTTCGGCGCACGCCCGTACACTCTCGTACCGCGAGCGCGCCTGCCAGCCTTCCGGCGGCACTCCCGTCCGCACCTCGTCCACCGGTACACGTTCCTCGGCGCGCAGCAGCCGCACCGCCACCGGATCCGAGAACCGGCCGGCAGCGACTCTCCCGTCCGCCACGGCCCGCCCCTGGCAGACCAGTACCGCCGTCCGACTCGCTGCACGCCCCATCTCGTTCACGGATCCCTATTCAACCCGACCTCGGGCGCACAGGTGAAGAAGGTATGCCGCAGTCGGCCGGCAGGCGGTGGTCACGTCAGGAAGCCATACGGCACACGGGGGAAGACCGAGGTCGCCTCACAAGACGAGCTTTCCGCCACCCGAGGGTCGTCGGCGCCGCCGATTGACATCGCACCGTCGACCGGCCGATCGGCCAGTAGTGCTTCGTTGGGTTCGTGCTCTGGTTCTGCTGGTGGTGATGGGGACGGCCGCAGGTGGTGCAGGTGCCGGTCCAGTACCTCAACAGGGCTTGGAGTGCGTCGAGGGTCTGGTAGAGGGGCGGGCCGGTGTTCGGGCTTTGGGTCGAACCTGCGAAGGGTGAGGAAGGCCTGGGCGGCGGTGACGAGGGCGACGTGATGGTGCCGGTCGCGTCAGGTGCGGCCCTCGAAGTGGTCCAGGCCAAGGCCCTGTTTGGGTTCGCGGCAGTCGTGCTCGATCCGCCGGCGCGTCTTCGTCCACCGCACCAGGTCGGCGACCGCCGTGGTGGCGGGCAGATTGCTCATCCAGTAGCCGGTCGGTTCACCGGCGTCCCAGGCCGTTCGACAAGTGAGGTCCGTAGCGGCAGCACCCCGTGGGGTCGGATCGAGCCGCTGATGCCGGCCGATCCGGTTCGTGGACGGCGGTGGGCCGGCCACCGCCGCACATCGGAGGTTATTGCTTGGAGGTACCGCGCTTGTTCGCCCTGGCGTGACCTGCCTGCCGAACCGGGTTGGGTGCGGATCCTTTGAAGGGAACGGCGTGTGCCGGGCCGTGGCTATGAGGCGTCGGCGTAGGCGAGGTGGGTGCCGCAGACAGTGCAGCGGAAGAGCATGGCGCTTGCCCCGTGCCCGAGGTGGGTCAGGAAGTCCTCAAGGCGCGACGTGTCGTGCCATCCGCCCATGCGCAGGTCGGTTCGGAGCTGGTCGAGGGCCTCGGGGTGGGCCGCCAGTTCGGCGTATCCGACCTCGCCAATGAAGGCCGCCGCGTCGTTGCAGTGGACCAGCCAGTGCGGATCCTGCCAGGCGCGGAAGCCGGGGGTGCGGCGGGTGACCTGCTCCAGAGTTTCCTCGCTGATGCCGTCAAGTCCGTATGAGTCGGTGAATTCGCCTTCGAATCGTTCAGCGGCGCTGCCATCGGCGATGCACCAGGGGCAGAATCTGCCGCTGACGTCCTGGGCGGTGTAGAAGGTCGCGGTGTAGATCCAGCCCGTACAACGCTGGCAGCAGGCGCATGCCTCGGCACTTTCTTGGACGGAGCCGCTGGCGACGGGGTCGGGGTGGTAGCGGAAGGAGGGCAGGCCGGCGCTCACTGGTGAACCTGCCGCTGCGAGGCGAGGTCCGCCTCGACGGCGGTGGTCTGTGCGCCGGCGGGCGCTCCTGTGAACCTCATGGTCGCAGTCTGTCTGCCGGCAGACCCGTGATCAAGCCGTGCGGTCGAGGCTCTGCTGCTCGGGGCGGGGTAGGGGCGCTGGTGCTCGCGGCGAGCATGGTGTCGCCAGTAGTCCTCGAAGCCGCTGCTGGTGACCAGCGTGCGGAGCCGGAGGACGGCTTCGGCCCCGGCGAGTTCCCAGCGGGCGCCGGTGATGTCGAGGCGGTCGGCGATCAGATGGCGGTAGGCGCCCTCGACCACGCCGGTGGCGGTGGGCCAGCCGTTGGCCAGCGCCGTGCCGTAGAGGAGTTGGTCGAGGCGGCCGGTCAGACAGCGGTGGCAGGCGGCTACCGCTTCGCGCCGGACGGCAGGTAGGCGTTCCCGGTCGGCCTGGACGGTCATCTCGGCGACGGCGCGAGCGGCCTGGCCTGGCTTGGCCTGAGAGGATCACGGTCAGGTGGTCGGCAGCCCAGGCTTCGGCTTCGTGGCTGCCGGGCTTGTGGAAGGCGTGCACGACGGCCCAGACGTACTCGGCGATGTGGACGAAGTCCAACAGGACGTCCACCGTGGTCCTGCGCCGGTCGGTCTCGGCGGGGATCAGGCCGAGCTGGTGGCGGGCTCCGTCGATCAGGATCACCCAGGGCCGCAGGTGCTCGGGGTCGCGGGCCTGAGTTTGGTCGAAGGCGTCGGCGATGACCTGCTCGGGCGGGTGGGCCAGGGAAGCGGTGCACCACTTGTTCTCCGCTTTCGGCCCCGGGCGGGCAGGAAGCTGACCGCTGCGGCCGTTGGGCAGGTGGATCACGTCGTGCGGGCGCCTGGGGCTGGTCGGGTGTCGAAGACACAGGCCACGGTCGCCATCCGCTCGGCGTTTGCCCAGCACGTTCCCGCAGAGGCGGGTCACCGTCTGGTGGGCGTGGTCGAACGAGTCGCGGACGGCTTCGGTGACCGCGAGCCGGCGTAAGCCCATCGATCGCCGGCCGCCGGCAGCGACAGCGCGGCATCGGAGGGATGGACGTTGCCGATGCCGTGGCCTCGGTGGGCGACCCTGGTGACTCGGACCAGCCCGAAGATGCCGGTCAGCCAGCGTGAGTGCCCGGTCTCCCACCAGGCCGCATCCGTCCTTCCGGCCCGACCCCGACCGGCCCGGCACCAGAGCGGACCTGGTCCTCCTCCTCATGCCGGACGCGCAGATCCAGGTGGTCCTGCAGCAGCATGCGGAGCACTTCCCGTTCTGCCGCCTGCAGGTGTTCTTCCAGTGCAGCGTGGGTTCACCGGCTCGCGTCGCTGCCTGACAGGGTGCCTGTCAGCATCTCGAAGGCGCTGATCGAGCGGGCAAAGGGGGCAGCGGTTGCTTCGTGTGCGACGACACCGTGAGCACGAAGAGCTCACGCATAACCGGCAGACGGGGCCGCTGACTACGTGGCTCCATCTTCAGAGAATCAGTTCGTGGAGTCCCATTCGTCCGAGGTCATTGGCCTGGCGTCGGGGTAACGCCGTTGGATCTCACTCAGCACCCACGCGTCGGCTGTGCGGACATCCCAGCCGGAACTGTCGAACTCCCTCAGGGTCAGTACGAGTTCGTTGCCCGCATAGCCCTCGAAGTCTCCATCGACCGCCTGCAGATAGGGCGCGTCCATGGCCAGCAACTCAAGGGTGGGGATTCCGGTGCCTGCCGAAGCCTTCACCATCCGAGCGAACGCCGGGTGCGGTTGCTCGTCGAACATCCGAGCCTTCCATGTCAGCCCGAGTCCATAACTCCCCAGTCGGACCAGAAGCTCAGCCAGGGTGACGTAGCGGCGATCAGCCGGGCGACCCGGGTGAAGGGCATCGTCCCGCCAGGCCGCAAAGGTGACCATCTGCATGGTGGACGGCGCTTCATTCATCGGCTCAGCAACCTGCTTCGATCTCGGAGAGTCGCTACTTCCAGCTCTTCCATTGTCCGAGCTCGCGCCATCCAGACGAAGCGGATTACGTCTCGACCCGGTCCGTGGGAGCACGGCAAGCCAAACAGGGCACACAGATGATCGGGCGAGTCGAGCATGACCGGTGGTCCGTTCGGAGAGGTTCCGGCTGATCGGTGCAGGCCAGGTGGAGGTGTCGGTGCTGGCCGTCGCCTCGGACGGGCTGTTGATAGTGCGTCAGCTTCGACAAGGTCGGCTGACTTGTCCGGCCTGTGGGGCGGTTCTGGCTTCGTGGGGTCATGGCCGGGCCCGGGAGATCCGGGGCGACCTGGGTGCCCGGCTGTTTCTACAGCCATGCCGTACGCGCTGCTCGGGCTGCAAGGTCACGGGCGTTCGCCGGACGGGCGGAGGCAGTACGACCAGCACACTGGGAGACAAGCAAGATCACGGTTGAGGCATGAGTGTGGACCCAGTGAAGGATTCGGGGTTAATTTGTGCCGCCCGACTCTTTGCGCACGGTGTCGTTGCCGGTCAGGGCTCCGAGGGGGTTGCTGTGGAAGACACTCCGTACGTCCTGCCGGAGGACTATGAGAGCGACCCGGAGTACCAGGCCATCATGGCGAGACTGGCGAAGCCCTGGTGGCAAAAGCCGGCGCTCCTTGTATCGAGCGGTCTCGCCGCTGTCGTCTTGGCCTTCCTCGCAGGTTTTTGGGCCGGGCGTTCCGACGACGGCTCGGGTGCGCCATCCCCGGATCCCTGGGTGCAGGGTCAACTGGACGACCAGTCACAGAACAACCAGCAGCAGAACAATCAACCTGCCGGGGTGTCCGCCGCTCAGAAGTTCCAGATCCTGAACAGGTTCTGCACCCAACAGGCCGGCGGTCCGTACGACGTGTCGGAGGCCGCGCTCATGGAGTGCAACAGCAGCTACTACGTGACGGATCAGGGCCAGGTCCTGCCGAAATAGGGCGCTTCCGCTTCTGCGGAACCCGGTCCGATGCCCGCCAAGGAAGCCTGGGCATCGTCCTCGATGCCCTACCTCGATGCGTACGATTCATCCCAGATGCGTAAGCTTCGGCAGCCCGCCCACCGACTTGCCCGGTCCCATCGCCACAAGCTAGGAAAACGGTGTCTCACCGCAAGTACGCCCACACCCTTGGAACGCTCCTGTTCGCGGCCGCTCTTACCGCGTGCGGCAACTCCTCGCCTTCCCCCGAAGGCGCGCCTCCGGCCGTGCACAGCCCTTCCGGCTCCAGTGCTGCTGGCGCTTCCCCCGCCTCCCCTAGCCCCGAGGCGCAGCTCCTGAGAAAAAAGGAACTGGCCTCGGCGCTGCTGTCCCTGTCGGACATGCCTGCCGGCTGGTCCGCCGACACCAGTGGCGGCTCCAGCACGAACAAGACCTTCTGCGACTACAAGCAGCCCCACCAGGCGAAGGTCACGGTGTCCGGCAACTTTCAGAAGGGTGCGGGCGTCGCCGGCTCCATCGCGGCCGTCGGCTTGCGCCAGTACGCGAGCGTCGATGACGCCGCCGACGCGTTCGATGCGCTGGAGCAGGCCCTGAAAACCTGTCACAAGGAGACGTTCGAGGGTTCCGTCCTCAACTACTCGGCCATGAGCGTCGAAAAGCTCGGTGACCGTTCCCTCGGCGTACGCATCGAAAGTGGCGGCTACACCCTCCTCCAGCAGTTCACCCTCGACGGTCCCACCCTCATCAACGTCGGCACCGGCGGAATGGCCACCGTCGACGCCGACACGACCGCGCTCCTGCTCCGCAAGCAGGTCGAGCGATACGAGGCTGCAGCCGCACGATGACCTTCGGGGATCATCTCCTACGGCTCCCTGAATCCCGTGCGTAACCGGGGTGCCCCGTGGTTTCCGCCCGGGGTACCCCAGTGCTACCAGGACCCCCCTACCTGCCCGGCATACGCAGGACAACAGGCGCTGTCACGTTGGCTCTTCATGATCAGCGTCACGTAATTCCCCACCCGGGCCGAGGCCGGGACGGGCCGCCTGACAGCTGAGTGTGCGGCTGGTCCGGTCAGTCAAGGGTGCCTACGCCGGCGTTCCGCGTAGGCCTTACGGCCACCCCGGACAGCCCTGATATCTGCGGCCTTGTCGGCGCACATGCAAGGAGCGCAATGCCGTCAAGCGGTGCATCGCCCGACTCGAGCAGTGGCGCGGCCTCGCGATGCGAACGGACAAGCTCGCCATCGCCTGCCGCCCCGCCCTTCCCTGTTCCCGCTTTCCGATGACGGGGTCTATGCGGGAGCAGATCCCTTCTGCGATCGGTTCTGTGTCATTTCACCGTGCCGGTGAAGATCGCGGCTTCGGAGTCGTAGTCGGGTGAGACCTCGACCTGCAAGAACTTCTCGTTTTTGGGGAGTTCGCACGCCCAGGGGACGGAGAGGGAGCGGCCGTCGAGTATGCGGGTGTCGGGGAGGCCGTCGAAGTCATCGTCGTAGATGGCTTCGCCTTCCTTGCCTTCGTCGCCGTAGGCGCAGTTGACGCTCATTTGGCTGGCGTCGATCTTGCGGCCCGACTTGTTGCTGATCTTGATGATGAACTTGGCGTAGGGCGTGTTCTCGGGTGCCGCGTAGTCGTTGGAGGTTCCGCGACCGAAGCCCGAGAGGCTGACCTCGACGTCGTTTTCGTAGGAGACCGTGTCATTGAGGCTGTAGGAGTCGCTGCCGGTTTCCTCGTCGGTGGGGTCGGCTGCGGCGTCCTCGGTGTCGTCACCGCTGCTCGCGGCCTCGGTTTCGGTGACCGTGACGGTGGGAGCGGGTTTGGCTTCGCTCTTTCCGGTGACGCCGACGGTGATGGCGGAGGCGAGGATCGCGGCGACCACGGCGGCAGCGCACGCGACAACGGCCGTGTGAGCCTTCTTCGGCGGTTGCGGAGGCGGCTGGGGTGCGAATGGCGGTATGGGCGGTGGCGTGACGTCGTGACTCATGGTCCCCCCAGGGATCGTTGGCGAGTGGTGATCATCCCTCTTGTGGAGTCGATCTGGATGCTTCGTGTTGAAACTGTGCCCATGGCGAGTGCGGCTCGCCCCGCCCGGGTCCGCCGAGGGGTCAGGAACCTCCGCCCGAACCTGCCCTGTCCGACCCGCGCACCCAAACTCAACCGGTCCGATCCCGGCAAGACCGCTCGGCTCGAAGAACCGGCACCCCGTCACCCGCTTCGAAGCCGGACGAGTCCTCGCCGCCGACGAGTCCTGCACCCGACCCGCGCACCACAAGGAAGGAACCAAGCCCCGGCGGGCTGGTGGGACGGCCCGCCCGATGAGTAATCCGGGGCGCGAATCTGCCCCCGGATCTGGCATGCTGGCCCTGTGAACAACAAGCTCAGAAAGGACGATGCCGCGTAATCGGCCGTCCCAAGTCCGCGCCTCCGGACGTCACCCGAGGCGGCAGGCGCATGAAACACCAACGCCTGGGTTGCCGCGTGGCTCCGGCAGGCTCGCCGGAGCGGTTTCCCGCCTCGAACACGACCGGCTCTGGCCTGGGGCGATAGCCCAGGCCTTGCGGCAGTGGTCAGGAACAGCCCACCGCCCCAGCCGTGGTCTCTCCGATGGTTGCGGTTGCCCTTTGTGCAACCCCTTCTACACGACCGACGAGCGGGGGGTTCTGGAAGCGGCAATGTACGCCCTTCCGCCACAGGCGGCACGTGAACTGCGGCGTCTGGTGAAACCGCTCGACGATCTCTACACCGCCAAAACCTGGCCCGACCCCTTCGCCTCGCCCGACGACGGATGGTGGGCAAGGCGCTGTTATGGATAGGCCTACCGTGGCAGCCAGGAAAGTCGCCCGCACGGTCACAGTCCCGATCAGTGGGGACCAGGAGTGGTACGAGGCGGCTGGGGTCATGGTCGAGGTGATCTGGCATGCGAGCGAGGCCGCCGGGCTGCCGCCGCTGGAGGGGCGGCAGAACTGTCAGGATTGCCTTCGGGACTCCATGGGCGGTGAGGTTCCCCAGTGGTGACGGGGCGGCGGGGCGGCCGGTCCAGCAGGCAATCACCCCGCCAGCCACTCGCTCCGGTGAACCGCGGGTCCTGCCTGATAGGCGCACCGGTAACTTCTGCCTGCCGGGAGTCGGGGAGCTATCTGCCTCCTGCCGTCAGGCCACCACACCGTCATGGGTGCTTCCTCGCGGGTGGTGCGTCCAGAACGGTGCCGGAGCGGGCTCGGGTTCGTCCCGGCCCGCCGAACCGAGGGCCGGACCGCGACCTCGTACGAGTGGCGGACGGCTGCGGCCGACGCCGACTCGGTGTGACACTGCGCCGGTGTCGGGATTCACGAGGGACACCAAGCGCTATGGCGACAAGCTCGTCTACGGGGTGTTGGGCACGAAGTGGCGCCGTTTGGCCTCCTGAGCCGAAGCGGGATAGTTGCCGCACAGGCGGGTTCGTTGTCACCGTGGCTGAGTTGGTAAGCGTCACGACCAGTTGAGCACCGACGCCGGTCAAAGCGGCAGCGGCCTGTCAGTGGCCGGTGGCAAGATCGCCGGCATGGTTTTCGTACGTACTACTCCGCCGCGGCCTGTCGACGTCACCGCGGTCTTTCCCGAGTTGGCTCCGTTGGCGCGTGCGGCGATTCGGCTGCATCCACGTGCCGGGTCGCCCTCGGTACGGGACAGCTCTGTCGGTGGCCCGTTGCTGTGGCCGGCCGAGGAGCCATGGCCGCACTGCGAAGCCGTGCACCCCGGCACCGGACGGTGCAAGTCGCCGGCAGACATACGCCTCGACAGGCGCCGGCAAGCCCGGCTCCACCGTGATCCCCAAGGTCCCCTCTACACGCCGGAGGAGACGGTGATCCTGCACCGCAACGGCGCAAGGTTCATGGAGCGACTCGAAGCCGGCCCTCCCTGGCCCTTGGAGAGTCCGGTCCCCATGCTGCCCGTCGCCCAGTTGTACGTGCGCGATGTCCCTCTCCTGCGGCCGCCCGGGAAGGCCGACCTGCTCCAAGTGCTGTGGTGTCCCTACGACCACGAACCGCATGCCAAGCCCGCGACCGCGCTGTTCTGGCGATCCGCGGCCGATGTCGACGATGTCCTGGCTCTGCCGCCGGACCCGTACGAGGCGGACCGGGACGGCTATGTGCCGGAGCCCTGTCGACTGGCGCCAGAAGCGGTCACCGAGTATCCCCACAGCCTCGATCTCAGCCTGGAGATGCGGCTGACGATGGGGGACTGGAGCAGGTGGCAGGCCGCCGGCGCCGATGTGGACAGCTCGTACGCGAGCTGTCCGGTGGAGTTCTATGACTGCAATCTGGCAAACGCTCCCGGCTGGAAGGTCGGCGGCTGGCCCCCGTGGGGCCGCACCGACCCCAACCCCCGATACTGCAGTGTCTGCGAGGTACAGATGGTCCCGCTGCTGACCATTGCCTCCTTCGAATGGGACCACGGCAAGCGCGGCTGGGCGCCGTACGAGGACGAAGCTGCCGCCTGTGCCGCCGGTCATCACGCCGGCCAGAACCCTGCGCAGCCGACCAAGGTGGAAGTCGACAGCACCGACAACATGCAGCTCTACGTCTGCCCGACCTCCCCCGAACACCCGCACACCGACCTGATCCAATGAGCTGTCACCGACCCTCGCGCAGACGGTGACAGAAGTGCTGCCGAGCGCGGGTGTGTGACAAGCCGCTTGCCTCACTGTCCTCGTACTCCTGCGCCGTCGCCGGCCGCCGCGGCATACCGACCGACCGGACGACCGCGAGCATCATCGACGCCTCGGCTCACTGCGAATGTAGGGACCACGAGCGTTGTCGACAGTGGGCGGCGGAGACATGATCAAGGTTGACGGCGCGTTATGGGCAAGGGGAAGCCGGTCGGAGCCGTGTGGTCGCCCACTGTCTCATCTCGTGGACACCGCTTCATCGCACGATCTCTCCTCGGGAGGTTCACCCTGCACGAGGGCGCCTGACGCGTGATCAGGCATGCGGCGTGCCACTGTCCGCCGCCAGGCGTGTGAGCCACTCGCGCAGCAGGCGCTGCTCGGCGTCGCTCAGGACATCGGCGTCGTCGGGGAGGGCGGCGCGCAGCGCGCGGGCCGCCGCGGCGGGACCGGACTCCGCGGCGGGGACCGCCGGCTCGGCGCGGGTGACGGCTGTGACCATGGACTCGCGCAGGACGGTCAACAGCGCCGGATTGCGGCGGTCCGCGGGGGTGGAGTGCCAGGTGGTGACCGCGCCCTGGCCGGTTGCCTGGATGATCTGGGCGGCCAGCTCCTCGTCGACCCGCAGCCACCCCCCGGCCGCCAGCCGACGCACCCGCCCATGGAGGATCTCCAAGCCCGCGCGGTGTGCTGCGTCCGATCCCCGGCCGGTGGCCCGGTTCATCACCGCGAACAGCTCGGGGCGGGAGACCCCGAACTCGACCACCATGTCCCAGCCGCAGCGCAGCTCCTCCACCGGGTCCTGCGGGGCGGGGTCGAGCTGCGCGCGCTTCCTCTCCAGGAACTGCGCGTAGCCGTGCTCGGCGACGGCCTCAAGGAGCCCCTCCTTGTCTCCGAAGAGGCGGTAGATCGCCGGCGGCTGCATTCCGGCCGCGGCCGCGACCGCGCGGGTGCTCACCGCGTCGGGGCCGCCGTTCTCCAGCAGCTCGACGGCCGCCTCGACGATGCGGCGTCGAGGGCTGTCGGTTGAGTCGCGCGTAGCCATGAACCGATGATACCGAGGATTTGATTCCATCGGAATTTCCAGTGTTACTGTTGAAATGATTCCACTGGAAACAGCGTCGGGAGAACCCAATGATCATCGTGACCGGAGCCACCGGAAAGCTCGGCCGCCGTGTCGTCGAGCGCCTCCTGGAGCGCGTTCCCGCCGGCCGCGTCGGCGTCAGCGTCCGCGACCCCCGCAAGGCCCAGGACCTCGCCGACCGCGGCATCCGCGTCCGGCAGGGCAGCTTCGACGACCCCGCCTCGCTCGTGCACTCCTTCGAGGGTGCCGAGCAAGTGCTCCTGGTCTCCCTCGACCGCACGGGCCAGGAGTGCGTCAGCGGCCACCGCGCCGCCATCGACGCCGCCGTGCAGGCCGGCGTCGGCCGCATCCTCTACACCAGCCAGATGGGCGCCGCCCACGACGCCCGCTTCCAGGCATGCCGCGACCACGCCCAGACCGAGGACCTGCTGCGCGCCACCGGCCTGCCCTGGACCGCGCTGCGCAACGGCTTCTACGCCTCCAGCGCCCTGCAGTTCCTGGAGTCCGCCCGCCACACCGGCGACATCGCCCTCCCCGCCGACGGCCCCGTCGCCTGGACCGGCCACGACGACCTTGCCGAGGCCACCGCGGTGATCCTCACTGGGGAAGCCCGCTTCGAGGGGCCCACCCCGCCGCTCACCGGCCCGGCGGCGCTCGACTTCGGCACCGTCGCCGAGATCGCGTCCCAGGCCACCGGGCGCTCCTTCACCCGTACCGTCGTCCCCGATGACGCCTTCCGCGAGCAGGTCCTGGCGCACGGCGCCCCGGCCCCGATCGCCGACCTGATGCTGAGCATCTTCGCCGCGGCGCGGAATGGCGAGTTCACCGCTGTCGACTCGACGCTGGCCGAGCTGATCGGGCGAGAGCCCGCCACCTTCCGCACCCAGCTGGAGCGTGCCTGGGCCGAATAGATCCAGTGGGGCGCGCAGACGGCCCCGGCCCGGCTCGCCGCCCACAAAGGCTCGTCCTCTGTCGCCCGAGGACGTCGATCACCAGATCGGCAGCCTCGGGCACAAACCCGGACTCCGCATCAGATTCCGCACGATCTCAGAGGATTCCCGTTCCAAGCACCACGGCCTCACGCAAGGCCAGGGGGCTTGCCGGACCTCATCACCATCAGCGATCCGGCCGCGGCGCGACCCGGGGCTGAAGCCGATGTCCACCCTGCGGGCGGAGACCGCCCGCAGGCGCAGCCCGAGTCCGGCAGGGCTCCCGGAACGGGCCGCCCCGCCTCGTCCCGGCGTCGTGGTCCTTGTCTCCGGCGGTGAACCGGATGGTGCCGGAGAGGATGTAGAAGCCTTCGTCGTGTCGGGTGTGGCGGTGTTGCGGGGGTCCTTGGGTGTGGGGGGCGAGGACGGACTCGGTGATCGCGAGGCGGTGTCCGGTGTGGCTGCCGTCCTCCAGGACGCGCATGTGCGTGGTGCCCAGGACGATCGTCTCGCCGTCGCCGGGACCCACCACCGATAGGGCGGGGTGGGTCTGCGGCTCGCCGGTCTTGGCTTCTTCGGTCATGCTCACGAGTTCACCGCCGGCGCCCCAAGACTGTCCAAGACCCGTCCTGCGGCGCCGATACCCCGTGGGTATCGTTGCAGCGTGGAGTTACGGACCTTGCGTTACTTCGTGGCGGTCGCCGAGGAACTCCACTTCGGCCGGGCCGCCATCCGACTGCACATGAGTCAGCCGCCGCTGAGCCGGGCGATCAAGCAGTTGGAGGCCGATGTCGGGGCCCTGCTGTTCACTCGCTCGCCTACGGGGGTCACCCTCACTCCGGTGGGCTCGGTGCTGCTCGACGAGGCGCGGGCCCTGCTCGACCATGCCGATCGCGTCCGGGTACGCGTGAGCGCGGCGGCCGGCGTCGCGACCATCACCATCGGCATCCTGGGCGACGGCACCGACCCGGGAGTGGCCAGGTTGGCCGCCGCCTACCGTCGAAGCCGCCCCGGCATCGACATCCGCATCCGCGACACCGATCTGACCGACCCGACCTGCGGGCTGCGTAATGGACTGGTCGACGTCGCGCTGACTCGGGCGCCGTTCGACGAGACTGCCCTGACGGTGCGTGAACTGCGGGCCGATCCGGTCGGCGTGGTCCTGCGCGCCGACGATCCGCTGGCCCGCCGCGACGGGCTGCGGCTGGCCGAGCTGAGCGACCGCCGCTGGTTCCAGTTCCCGCCGGGCACCGACCCCGTCTGGCAGGCGTACTGGAACGGCGGCAGGCCCCGCGAGGGCCCAGTGGTGCGAGCCGTCCAGGAATGTCTGCAGGCCGTGTTGTGGAACGGCACGGTCGGTCTGGCTCCGCTCGGACACGACCTGCCCGCGGAGCTGGCCGTGGTGCCGCTGATCGACATGGCGCCGAGCCGAGTGGTGGCGGTGTGGAACAAGGGCGACACCAACCCGTTGGTCCGATCCTTCATCGAGATCGCGACAACCGCGTACCGTCACTGAGGGGGAGTGTCTGAATCAACGCCCCTGTCCGGGGGAAGCAGGGCGTTCTGACGGCTTTGCCGCAGCGCCCGGCGCGTGCGATCACCGTACGACCGGGTGCCGCTGCTTTTCACGAGAAGGTCGCGAGCCGCCTCGATCGTGGATCAGTCGAAGAGGGAGAGGTCGATGGATTCCGCGAGGGCGGCATAGCCCGCGTCACTGCCGTGGAGGTTGTCACCCGTGTGCAGGTCGCTGCGGATGCGGGCGGGGTCGGCGGGGTCGCGCCAGACGGCGTCGAAGTCGAGTACGCCGTCGAAGGTGCCGCTCGTGCGGATCCACGCGTTGACCTGCTCGCGCGCCTTGTCACCCTCGGCCGAGTACATTTCCGAGCCGCCGTAGGGGGCGATGGTCGCGGCGTGGACCTTCACGCCGTGTGCGCGGGCCCGCGTCGCCAGCTGGAGGTGGGCCGCGATGACGTCGTCCACGCCGACGGGTGAGCCGGGGAACATCGAGAGGAATCCGGCGGTCTCCTCGGTGCGTGGGGCGAAGGAGAAGACGAGGTCGTTGCCCACGGCGATCACCACGTGGCCGAGGCCGGGCGTGGCGAGGATGTCGCGGTCGAAGCGGGCGAGGGCGGCGGTGCCGATGCCGTCGGTGAGCATGCGGTTGCCGCTGATGCCCTGGTTGACCACACAGAACGCCTGTCCGCCGCGGGCTGCCAGACGCTCGGCGAGCCCGTCCGTCCAGCGTCGGTCGGTACCGGGAGCGGATCCCATGCCGTCGACGCGGGAGTCGCCGATCACGGCGATGGCCCGGGTCGGTGTCTCAGGCTGCACTTCCACGGCCGTGACCAGGGCCTGCGCCGACAAGGGGGCGGCGTCCGCGGGCAGCGACACGAGGGCGGTCGCGTCCCCGGGAATGAGCCAGCCGAGCGTGTGGAAGGTCCCGTGGCAGGTTGCGGTGTCGACTCGGCCAGGCAGGTAGAGGCTGATGGTCAGTCGGGACAGCGCGGCGGTCCGCAGACCGATGGGGTCACTGAGGATCGGCGCACCTGCCGGCACGAGGGCGGTCGACCGGCCGCTGAAGGTCACCTCGTGATCGCTTCCGTGCCGGCTTCCGTCACCGGTGTCCGTGACGGCGACACGGGCGGCACCGATGGTCAGCGGTGCGGTTCCGTACTCGTTGCTGATGCGGATACGGATGCGGTGTCCGCCGCCTGTGATGCGGACGATCTGTCGCAGCGTCGCGTTCTCGAAGGGCTCGATGCAACTGACGGAGTTGTCCGGTGCCTGCGGGGAGGCACCCCAGGTGCGAACCCATGCAACTGCGTGCGGGGCCGAACCTTCAGAGCCGGAGCGGGTGTTGATGACACTGTCCACGGTCGTTGCCCTTCGGCTGTCGGGTATGACGGCGGTGCTCGAGGTGTTGGTGCTCGACGAGTTCGATGTCGGGCGGCCTTGCCTGATGCGGTGGAGGGGCGCCTCGGGCTCTTTTGCGGTCCCGGGCTTCCAGAGCGATGCCCTGGCGCAGGGGAGGTCGATCCGCGGCGGGTGAACGGCACCGCCTCTGGAGCGGGGCCGGGTGGCAGCCGTTCGTTCTAGTTCTGCGGCGCGCCGAACCACTGGGCGGCCGCCTGCTCGAACGTGTCGCGATCCGGGGTGGGCTCGCTCGCCCAGGCCACGACGCCGTCGGGCCGAATCAGCGCGGTGCTCAGCCCGAGGTCGTTGCGCGCCGGGCCGGCCGCGTAGTGAATCCGGCCTTCCCACCCCTTGGCCGCGACCTGCAGTGCCCGGTCGGTGCTGAAGTCGAGCACGACTCCCCGCCCCTGGCGCAGCAGTTCGCCGAGGTGGGTGCCGTCCTCGAAGCGGAAGTCCGGGGCGCTGCAGCCGGTGATGGGATGTTCGCTGCCCAGGTCGTAGCGGTTGAACAGCCCCGACGTCTTTCGGTACACGTGGGTTGTTCCGTCGGTGGTGCGCATCAGGTCGTGGACGAGTCGACGCAGCGCGGGGGCGTTGGGGCCCGGCTTCATGGTCGCGACCTGGGCGCGGGACCAGTCGAGCACGGCGGCGCCGACGGGGTGCCGCTCGGTGGTGTAGGTGTCGAGCAGGCCCTCGGGCGCCCAGCCGCACGCGGTGGCGGCGAGCTTCCAGCCGAGGTTGACGGCGTCGCCGATGCCGAGGTTGAGGCCCTGGCCGCCCAGGGGCGAGTGGATGTGTGCCGCGTCGCCGGCGAGCAGCACCCGGCCCTCGCGATACGTCGTCGTCTGCATCGCGCGGTCGGTGAAACTGGAGGCGAGATGGACCTCGCTCAGCGTCACGTCGGTGCCGCTGATGCGGCGCAGGACCGTCTGGAGGTGTTCGCGGGTCAGCGGCCGGGAGCGGTCGAAGGTGCTGCCGTCGAAGTCCATCATGCCCAGGTGCCCTTCGAGGGGCGTACGCAGATACATGCCGTTCGGCGTCAGGTTGAACCCGAGCGGCAGCTGCTCCGGGTCGGCGAAGGTGACCTTGGCGACGTAGCCGGTGAACAGCGGCTCGGTGCCCACGAATTCGAAGCCGGCGAGCCGGCGTACGGCGCTGCGCCCGCCGTCGCAGCCCACCAGCCAGCGCCCCCGGTACTCCTGGCCGCCTGCCGTGACGAGGACGGATCCGGTGTCCTGAGCCACGGCCGTGACGGGAGCGTTCCGGATGATCTCGACTCCGAGCGCGGTGGCCCGCTCGCACAGTACCGAGCCGGCCGCTTCCAGGCTCGTCATGAACCCCTCCATCGCCGGGCCGGGCAGCCGGGGCGGGAGGGCGGCTGTGTCGATGCCGGCCGCGTCGAGCGTCATGCCCGCGAAATGGCTCAGCTCACGAGGGCCGGGCGCCTCGACCG
Source organism: Streptomyces sp. NPDC021080 (assembly GCF_044333225.1). Classification (NCBI taxonomy): domain Bacteria; kingdom Bacillati; phylum Actinomycetota; class Actinomycetes; order Kitasatosporales; family Streptomycetaceae; genus Streptomyces; species Streptomyces sp. NPDC021080. The sequence goes on from NZ_JBIRQM010000017.1 coordinate 172,380, forward strand.
CTTCCGGATCCGCGCCCACCTTCCGCGGGTCGACTCCCGAAGCCTGCGCCATCGCTTCCAGGAGGCCGCGGCGGTAGAACGTCTCGGCCGACCCGGCGTTCAGACCCCGCAGCCCGAGCGGGAACGCCTTCAGGGGCGAGGTGAGTTCCGGGTCCCGCTCAAGGACCAGGACCGAGCAGCCGGACAGGGCCAGCTCGCCGGCCAGGAGCAGACCGACCGGGCCGCCGCCCGCGATCACGACGTCATGCATGAGAGGTGTCCTTCCGAGAAACGAACGACGGGCTGACCCGGCCGGATCGGCCGGGTCAGCGCAGATGGGTGAGGCCGTCGAGGATGACGGCGATGCCGGTGAGGAACTGCTCGCGGTCGTCGTGCTCTCTCATCTGGCCGACGATGGCGTGCATGAACGGGTAGGACTCCGGGTCGAGCCCCTGCCATGCCGCCGACGCCGCGTCGAAGAACTCGTCGCGATCCTCGGCGGGGTCGATCCCCGAGGTGTCCCCCTCGATGCGGGCGTTCTGGCTGACGGCTCCGAGGATGTAGTGCACGAGCGTCGAGGCCGCGTCGAACCAGGAGGCCCGCGGCACGCCCAGGGCGCCCATCTGCCCGCCGATCCGCTCGAAGATCCCCACCGTCACCGGGCCGACCGGATTCCGGATGATCTGCAGGGTCAGCCGCGTGGCGAGCCACCGGTGTGCGGCGATCGCGTCGAACAGGGCCAGCGCGACGACACGGATCTCGTCCCCGGGCGTGGCCGCGGCCCCGGCGGGCCGGGTCGCCAGCGCCGCGCCGATCACGGTTTCCGTCGCGGTGTCGAGCAGTTCGTCACGGTTGCCCACGTGGTAGTAGATCGCCCCGGAACCGGTGGACAGTCGTTCGGTCAGCGCTCGGATGGTCAGCGCGCTCTCGCCGCCCGCATCGAGCATTCCGACCGCAGTGCCGATGATCTGCTCCCGGGAGAGCACCTGATTGCGCCGCTGTGGTCGGCGCGCTCGCGTCGTCATACCTCGATGGTGCCATCTTTGGTGCGGCGATCCAAATTGGTGCACCGTACCAAAGTTGCATGGGTCCCACTTTGGAACAGTGCTCACTGTCGTCCAACTGCCTTCCTGTAGGCCGGACTTGAACCCGTGGAGGGCATCTGGTCCCTGCTGCGGCACGGATGAACGGCCAACGCCCCATTCACCGACCCCGACCACCTCGTCCGAACCCTCCGACGAGGCCTCGCCCACATCCAGCACCGTCCCGAACCCATCGACGGCTGCCTCACCGAGACCGGACCGACCCTCACCCCAGATCCCCGAAGCCAATCCGAAAGGTCAGTAGTGCCGGCCGACTCCACTCGCGGGCCCGTGCAGATGCTGCGCCGCCGCGGACCGCCGCCCGCCGGTGCCGCCTGCGCAGGCAGCACCAGGACCCCGATGGCGGGGAGATCGCGAATCTCGCAGTCCGTCCTTTCGGGCAGCCGGGGTGCGGCGGAAGGCTGCGCGCGGCGACAAGCCTTCGGCCGACGCCCGCGCCGGTTCGGGTGACCGGCAGACCGGTCCGGCCGGCAGGGGCCGACGCCGTCCTACAGAAGGTCCACTTCGGCGTCGACGTATCCGAACTCGAGAGCCATACGTACCAGCGCCTGCCGCATCAGGCTCCGGCGCTCCCTGCGGCCCATGGCGGGCGGAGCGGTGACCGTGACCGCCATGCACGACCGGCCGCCGTCGTAGCCGACGCCGAGCGGTGCCAGGTCGACGAGCGTGCCCAGGGCGGGCAGGACGCCGTTGTCGGCGGGCCGTTCGCAGGTCATCCGCAGCTCGGTGGTGGGCGGGGCCGCCCACCGGAGTCGGGCCGGATCACCGACGAGGCCGGGCAGCAGTTCGGCGGCCGTCTCCCACGCGTCCAGCAGGACGGTCTGAACCTCGTCGAAGTCGAGCCGTGTGTTCGGGCCGGTGCCAAGCGTGCGCGCCCACGCTGCCGGGTCCTCGACCAGGATCTCCGCGCAGGTGACCACGGTGGAGTTCATCGTGGTGGGCAGGGCGAGCATGGCGGCAGCCCTCAGGGCCGGGCCGCCGTCGGGCGCGGGGATCGTGCACGTGTAGGCGGCGGAGCGAGCCGAGTTGCCGGACGATGCCCGCTCCCAGACAGCAGTACGCGGGTCGGCGCCCCGCCGCCTGGACAGCATGGTCACCGCGCCGGCCAACACACCGTAGGGAAGCTGCCGTTCGAGCTGGACGCGCTGCGGCTTGGTGATCTCCAGCGTGCCCGATCCGGCCCAGGGCAGGTTCACCACGGCACGCAGGCGCAGTGCTGGCTGGCGGCCGGCTGTCCAGTTCTCGGCCGACCGGCTCTGGTGGAGACCGAAGCGGGGGAGCGGGTCCCACCGCCACACGCGGTCCGGGCATGTCAGGCGGCCCGCGCCCCACGTGCCACCGCTCAGGTCCACGCTCTGGGCGTCGACCCCGATCACCCACGGCCCGGCCGCGCCTTCGGGCGGGACGGGACAGCCCACGGCCGTGAGCGGTTCCTGGCCCGGGGCGAGCCGGCCGGCGTCGATGATCGCCTGCCACACGGGCGCGGCGACGGCCACCGGCGGCCGGCCGACCGCCAGACACAGCACCCAGCCGGGCTCGTCGCCGCGCGCGTGGTGGAAGTCCTGCAGGACAGCCGGCCCATGAGCCCGGACCGGTCCGGCCGGCTGCCCCAGCCCGGCCCCGGCGAAGTCCTTGTGCGCCTCGCGCATCTCCCGTTCGTGTTCCGGGAGCCCCTGGCCGACCCGCAGTTCACTGCCGCCCGGCCCGGCTTCGGACACCGCTTCGCGTACGAGTGCGGCAAGGGCCTGGGCGGTGGGCATCCCGGAAGCGCGGATCCCGGCCGAGAGCAGCGACTGGATCTCGGTGCGCGGCAGCCAGTGCGTCCCGTCGCCGTCCCGCACCGGCACGGCGACCGTGTCCGTGCGCTGAGCACCCGGTTTGCCCGTCGGCGCCGCGACGAGGAAGAGGGTGCCGAGGGCCTGCGCGGGGACGTGGATGAACACCACACGCCCGTCACCGTCCCCGTCGCCGGACCAGCCGATGCGCACCCCGCGCGGGGACGGGGTGATCCGGGCGCGGAGCAGCTTGCGCACCTGGTCGAAATTCACCGCCTCCGGGCCGACGCCCACGATGCGGTCGAGGACCTCCTCGTCGTTGTCCATGCGGGTGGCGATGCCGATGACGATGACACCACCGCCCCCGTTGGACAGCGCCGCGACGTCCTTGGCGAGCTCCTCGGCCGCCCGGGGATCCTCGGCAAGCCGGTACGGGGCGGCCTTCGCATCGAGCCACTGCGTCTCACGCAGCCCCAGCAGGGAACCCGGCTCATGGCAGTCCAGCACGGCCAGCGCGCTCATCAGATCCGTCGGCACCCCGGCAGTATCCACCGCCCTCCAGCCTTCCGCCGTCGCGTTTGACAGACTCATGAGCAGTGATGCACCGCACCGCGGTACGAACCCGGAAGACGACAGGACGTGCCGCGGAGCCGGGACTCGTAACGTGCAGTACCGGGAGCAGCGACCCCAACCCGCCGAGCGGCTCCGTCACCCGGCGTGAGCCGGACACCGACCTGCTCCACCGCTTCGGGAGCCGGGCCCGGAAGAGCGAGGCCGCGGACTCCGCCCGCCACTTCACCGGGGTCACACCGGTCCACCTCGACGCCGGCGAATACGACGTCGAGCTCACCACTACGACATCGAGCTCACCACTACGTACACCGCTGGAGCCGACGGGTCCCGCGTGCACCGCCCGGCCCGTGACTTCGCGCGCTGGTGGGACGGCGGCGACGGTGACGAAACGGCCCGGAATCTCGTCGTCGCCGACACCGACGGGCAGTACCTTGCCGCCCGCGACCTGCACTCCCCGGAGGAATCGTCGTGACCGACGCAGTCGAGCGGACCTCAGCGGCACGATGGTGCCGAGCGCCTGAAGGACGCCGCTGAAGCGAGGCCCGGACAGCAACTGCATCCCGCTCCATGAACGGAACGAGGAGAGCGCTGCGGCTTTGGGAGATCCCAACAGGCTTTTGCGTCAGACGCGTTGACACTTCCCGTAGCGCGCTCCACGATGACCGGGCGGTCATATGACCGCCCGGTCACACTCGGGAGCGCCCATGACCACACCACCCTGGCAACGGCTTTCACCGACCCGGCGACCTTTTGGCCGCCGCCCCGGATGAGTTCGGCACGCACGGCTCCTCCCCGGGCAGCCTCCTCGCCGTAGTCCGTGAGGCCTGAGCCGCCGAGGACCTACTTATCCAGCACTTCTTCGGCAAGCTCGACCTGCTTCACCCACATGGTCCCGCCCATGCCCCGCACCGTCCTACGGCCACAGCCACGGCTCCCGGAGCCCTGCGTCTGTCGCCCCTTGGAGAGGATGCGCGATGACTCCCTGCCTCACAGCACCCCCGGCAGTTCCCCGGCCGCCGGACGCTCACGTGCAAAACGGCGCCGACGCTGGGCGGCGAACTCGAAACGAGCCGTGTCGGCAACAGGGCTGAACCGAGGCTCGCGCGGCCCCGTTGGACTGTGTCCGAGCGCAGCCCGTCGAGCCCACTCGCGCACCGGCCCCCTGATCGGCCTGACCCGCCGGTACTTCCGCCTGCGCTTCGGCGACTGATCGCAGGCGCCTGCCCAGGCGCCCCACGCCGCGTCATCCGGGGTGCCGTCACCGTCCCGTCCCACGTAACCCCTGCCCTGCTCCGTCCACATCCGGCTTCGCCTGGCAGGACGCCCCTGTTGCCGACGGCAACCGGGGCGGTCTTCCCCTCGGCGCGGCACCCGACGGCACGACCGGTACGACAGAGCCACCGGATCCCGGGCGCCGTCGAAGGTTTCCGCTTCCTTGCACACAACCGCACCCAGAATGAGGAGATCGCATGGTACGCCAATTCTCACGGTTGGTGATCGCTCTGCTGCTCAGTGCGGCAGCAGCCTTCGCCGTCGCGCCGACAGCGGGCGCGCTTCCTGCCGTGAGCCCTGCAGCGGTCGTAGACCCTTCCGCCACCGGATCCTTCCCCGTGGCCTACTCCGATGTGACCGTCTCGGCCTCCGGCCGCTCGTACAGCGCACGCGTCTGGTACCCGGGAACCACAGCCGGGGCCAACGCGGCCGTCGCACCGGGCGCCCATCCCGGACTCGCCTTCGGACACGGATTCTTCCAAGGAATCACCCAGTACGAAAGCCTGCTCAAGCACTACGCGTCCTGGGGCTTCATCACGGTCACCCCCACATCGCAAGGCGGCCTCTTCCCCGACCACTCCGCCTTCGCCGACGACCTCAACGCCGCTCTCACATGGCTGACCAGCCAGAACACCACCAACAGCTCCCGCTTCGCGGGCGCCGTCGACACGGATCGTCTCGGGGTTTCCGGTCACTCCATGGGCGGCGGCGCAGCGCTGCTCGCCGCCAGCCGCAACCCGGCCATCAAAAGCGTGTCCACGCTGGCGGCGGCGGAGACCAACCCGTCGGCCGTCACCGCTTCGGGAAAGCTGACGGTGCCGGCCCAGTACGTCGGAGGCAGCGCCGACACGATCGCAGGCGTCGCCGGCAACCAGCAGAAGATGTACGACGCCAAGCCCGCCCCCGCCCAACTGCGCGTCATCACAGGCGGTTTCCACTGCGGATTCGAGGACAGCTCCGGATTCGGGTGCGACAGCGGAGCCATCACTCGCGCGGCACAGCAGAAGCTGACCCGGGGCATCACCACCTCCTACCTGCTCTACACCCTCGGAGGCGAATCCTCGATGTACGACCAGGTATGGGGCTCCGAAGCCCAGAACCAGGCGGGGGTCGTGTACACCGCCAAGCCCTGACCTGTCCCGGTTCCCTCTTCCGGCCCTCGCTCTGGATGCCGGGCCGTAGCTGTGGTGGCCCACCCGCCTTCCGGTTGCCCGGCAGGTCGCCGGCCGTCCGGACAAGCGTCGCAAGGTCCGCGAGATGGCGCTCGCCTCGCGCAGGCCTGGTCTCTCACGGATCAGCGCTTTGATCGCCTGAGCCTTCTGGCCGGTCGGCTCAGGCGGTCATGGCCGGCGCACGGATGCCAAGCCCGCGACCTCGAACCACCTCTGGGCTTGTCGTTCAACGTCGGCTCGGGCTGGTGGGCTGGGCCGGGCTGGGCTGGTGCGCTGGGCTGGGTTGGCGAGCCTGACATGCTTCGTGGCATGGAGTCTCGCTTGCACCAAGCGGAGAGCTTGCCGCGTCTGAAGGACGTATGCCCCAGTCTCGTCAGGGACGTCGTTGCGCTGCTGCGGGAGGCGCCTCACGAGGGTCCGATCGCTGACCTGCCTTTCCACGGTGTCCGCCGCGGCTATGTGCTGACTGCTCCGGAGGACTGGCCCACTCCGTCGGTCCTGCCGCTGGAGCAAGGGGCGAAGTGCTGTTCCTCCTGGGCCTTGATCCTTCTCGCTTGATGGTCACGTGGGTGGATGCCCTCGACGGCCGCGCACTGCCTCCACAAGCTCGGATGGATGTTCTCGCCGCTGTCGTCCACCGTGACGATGGGACGTGGCACCGAGAATTGCCTGTCGATCTCGATCCGGATCTCGGTGTCGCCCGTGGCCGTCCAGCGGATGTCCTGCCTGTCGGAGAACTCGTCCAGGGCCGTTGACCAGTCGTCGATGACTTCCGGTGACAAGCACAGCCCAAGGCGCCCATTGGCGAAGGCGCTCGTGATGACGAGCTCGGCATCAAGGTGGTCGTTGTACGGCGTGTCCCCGATCCTGTTCCGCCCCAGAATGCGTACCCGGACGCTGCTGTCCGGGTCGATCAGGCAGATCAGGTCCACTCCCTTGCCCTTATCCACGCGCCCTCCCGAAACCCCCGACGTTTCCGATCATCATGCACGAGTCACGAACTGGTCCCGGTCGGCATTTCATCAGGAGTTCTTACGCCTCGATCGTCATACGCCCGATCGCACGATCCGAGCGGCTTCGTCGCCGGGCTGGCAAATGAACAAAACGCCTTTTTGGATTGCAGGGCCGCCGGCACACCGAAGTGGCGGCCCGGCACGCCGCCCTCCCACTCCGAAGACACAGATCTCCCAGACGATCTGCTGATCGAAGGCAGAGAGATACGCCCAAAGTCGGGCGCGGATCAGGCTCTGCCTCCTCGGCGTCAGGGTGTTCACCCGGCCCCGGACCGCCCAACAGGGATACGAGGGGGTCTCCACGTACGGCCCCAGTGCCCTGCTCGGACAGGACGGCAGAGGCTGGCGGTCCCGCACCCCTTCGCGCACCGCGCGGGACCGCTCTGCCATCTCTGATTCCGGAGCCTTCAGAGTGAAGAACTGGGGGCACCTCTCAATCTGACCTGCCTATTGACCGAGGATGAATATCGAATCGGCACCCAAGAAAGGAACGGAGCAATGGCAAGCGGGAATTATCCGACGGACGCCCAAAAGGACGTGTACGAGGAGAACGCTGTCGCCCTCGGCAAGGCCGAGGAGCAACTTCGGATGGCTCAACAGGAGGCCCGTGCGAGGCTGAAGGCGGTGGGCATCGGTGATGGCCCCGACGATGACGACGGAACCTCGTGCTTGAGGTGCGGATGTCCGGCGTATGTGCCGACACCGCATCACCCCGCCGCCCCTTGTCCGAGAGAATTCTGTGGGCACTCCTGGGCCAGCCATCATTGGTGACAGGGCACATCCGGTGAACCCCGGGTCTGTCCCGCTTCGCTACCAGGTCCTTTCATGCTGGGCTTCGGAGCAGCTGCCGACGCCCGGCCGTCCGACACAACCTGGCCCGTACCTGGGCGAGTTGCGGGACGCCGAGCAGCGGGCCCGGGGTCATGAAGTCCGTGACCAGGCCGGTCGGCACGCGGGTGGGCGCTTGTCCGTGGTAGCCGTACCCCCGAAGGTCGAGCGCCGAATTTGGTCCACGCATCACACGGAGTTCTCGCGGATCAGTTCAATCCGTACCGACGGCCGTCCGGCAGCCTCAGCTTCAGGATCGATGCGTCGTGCCGCGTTGGCCTGTTCGCGGACACCATGATTCATGACAAGCTGTGCTTCCCATTGCCCGAACCCGGAGGTCACCATGACTGCAGAGCCCTCACAGCAAGAAGGTTCGGAGCCGACCGACATCGAGGAGCCGGCGCCGGCACCCGACGACGTGCAGGATGACTTGAAGCGCAAGTTCCGGGACGCCCTGGCGCGCAAGCGGGGCATGCAGGCGGACGCGGCCGCCCTCGCTGCGAACGCCGATACGTCGAAGATCCGTGGGGCGCACGGCCCGGCTGCGAGTCAGCGGTCGTTTCGGCGCAAGAGCGGCGGCTGAGTCCGAACGGCCGCCGGAGGGGACTCTCGGGGTGCGGTCCGGCAGCTGTGCCGGGCCGCCAAGCTCCGTCCTGGGTCGCCCACTCATGACCCACCGGATGAGGCTTTGCCTCACAGGTTCGGCACAGGCCGTCGTCAGGAATCGCTACGGCACCGGCAGGCGGCCCGCATCGAAGCTCCTGATCACCCGGTGCAGCTGCTCGGTGGTGGCCGTCCGGCACTGGGCCGGCACGGCCAGCGCCAGCCGGTCTCCGCTGCCCGTGTCCCACGCCGATCATCACGGTCCGGTCCGGTTCGCTTTCCGTCCGGTGCGGCGCCGTTTTGCCTGGCGCCGCACGTCCCGGTCCCAGCAGCAGTCGGCCCGACCGGAGCCCCGGCCACGAAGGTCCGACCACGGTCACGAAGCGACGACCCCTCCGTGGACCAGGCCCAAATCCCCTACGACAGCGCGGTCGACAACCGTCCGGACCTTCTGCCGGGCCTGTCCGCGAACCCGCAGCTCAGTACGCTGGTCCGGCCGCGCCCCGAGCCGTGGCAGCTGGCTCGCGCCGGTGGTGCAGCGCGGGCGGTGGGCAGCGCTTCGACAGCGTTCGGGACCGTCTCCGCCTGGTGAGATGTTCATGAGTTTCAACAGCTCTGGGCTCCGTCATGGCAGTGCTGTCGAATTGCGGATCCGCGCTGTCGATCACGAGCTCAATCGGATGGTGTGACCGGGGACCACACGCCGAACCACTGCTCGGCGCCCCACTTCTCAAACCGTTGTACCTCGGTGAACCCCAGCTTCGCCGCGAGGCGCATGGAGCGGTCGTTGGCGGTCTGGGTGTAGAGCACCACGGGCTCGCCGGGAAGCGAGTCGGTGAACCAGTCGAGCGCCGCCGCGCACGCTTCGGCTGCATACCCGCGTCCCCACGCCTGCGGCAGGAACAGGTAGCCGAGATCGACCTCCCTGGCATCCGGACGGGCCTGACTCCGATGCTCCGTGTCGCGCCGGTTGAACTCGATGGTGCCGATCATCGTTCCGTCGAGATCGACCACGAAAAAACCGGGGCGCCGCCCGGGCACCTCAGGCAACGCGCGCTCCAGCTCCTCACGCGATTGAGGGCCACCGATGTAGGTGCCCACCTCCGGCGAGGCGCTCAGCTCGATGAACGCCGCACGGTCCCGGGCCTCGGACGCGCGGAGCACGAGCCGCTTGGTCCTGATCGGGGCAGGTGGCCAGGCCATGGATCCGAGCTCAGTCATGCCCGCCAACCTAACCAGCAGGCTCGAAAGCGATCAAGACGCACCGACCGATCGAGCCACCCGCCCTGGCCTCGCCCTCATCAACGGGGTTGGGCCTTGCAAGCCACGCCTGCCAGGGACGGGATGCCTCTCGCTCTCATGAACATCGACTTCGGCAGCGGCGGCCGCCTCCCGAAGTGCCGTACATCTGCTGTCGGGGTTCGGGGTTCGGGGTTCGGCTCAACTCTTGTGGAACAGCAGCGCTGCGTGCTGCCGACATCCCGGCCTTGGGCGAAGGCCCGATCTCCTGGTGGGTGGTCCCGTGTGCGGCCAGCTACCTTGGTGAAGTGCGTGGGTGGAGGGTGAAGCTTCCGCTACGTTCTTCGGACCGAACCGCCGCGTGGACAGCGCTCGCTTGATGGTGCTGTGGTCCTTGGCTGGCGGGCGAGTGCAGGATGCCGCCGACCCGGGTTCCACCCGGTGCGAGGCCATCTGCTCGGCCTCCTGCGGCCCGAGGCGGTGGTCGGTAGTGCGTGCCGGGTCAGCGCTGCGTGCGGCGGTCATGTCTCCGTGCCCGGCGTTCTCCTCTGCGTACCGGCGGGATGTATGGCGCATGACGGATCACCCCGGATCAAGCGGACGTGACACGCACTCGACGTACCTCGTTGTAGACGGTTGAACGCCTCCTGGCGCTGCTGGTCACTGCGGCTGAGCTGCTCCAGGACGAGCTTCCCGAGCTGTCGAGCGCCTGCTGGCCGGTGGCGCGCCCTTGATCGCCACCGCTCTGGGCATCGCCGTCACCGTCACCTCCATCGCCACCGTCCTCGGGGTCATCGCCGCGCTGCGGCCCGCCCTCGGCCGCTGGATCGAACGCGCCGCCGACCTCGTCATCCTCCTCCCGGCCGTCCTCGGCATCATGCTCGTCGCGCTCGCTTGGCCCGGCGGAGGCCGCCTCGCCATCGGCGCCGCCGCCACCGTCCTCGGCATCCCCTACGCCGTGCGCATCGTCGCTGCCGCGGCCGCGCCGATCGCCGCCACCGGCTACGTCGAAGCAGCAGCCGCGGGCGGGAAACACCTGTGGCACCTCGCCGTGCGCGAAGTGCTGCCCAACCTCCGCGCCACACTCCTCGCCCTGTTCGGACTGCGCTTCGTCGAAGGCGTCTACGTCGTCTCCGTCGCCGCCTTCCTCCAGCTCGGCCCCCAGCCTCCCGAGGCCGACTGGGCCCTGATGATCCGTGAGAACGCCGCCGGCATCACCCTCAACCCGTGGGCCGTGGCCGCGCCGTGCCTGGCCATCGGACTGCTCGCCGTCAGCGTCAACCTCGCCGCCGAAGCCCTCGCCCCTGCCCGGCCCACCCCGGAGACACCCCTGTGAGCACCCCCTCTCCCGTCGCCACGGTCACCGGCCTGTCCGTCACGCTGGGCACCTCACGCCTCCTAGACCATGCCACCCTGGCGCTCACCCCCGGCCGCGTCCAGGCCGTCACCGGCCCCTCCGGCGCCGGGAAGACCACGTTGCTGTCGGCGCTCATCGGCGCACTCCCGCCCGGCGCCCACATAGCCTCGGGCAGCGTCACCGTGCTCGGCGAGAACATCCTCACCCTCCCGGCCGACCGGCTCCGCCGCCTGCGCCGCCACCGTCTCGCCTTCGTCGGCCAGGACCCCGGCTCGGGACTCAACCCGCGGATGCGCGCCGGGCGCATCATCACCGAGACCGCCACCCGGGCCACCCCCGCGACCGTCGCCGAACTGCTGCGCCTCGTCCGCCTCCCGACCGACGAGCACCTCGAACGCCGCCGCACCACAGGCCTCTCCGGAGGCCAGCAGCGCCGCGTCGCCATCGCCCGCGCCCTCGCACGCCGCCCCGACGTCCTCCTGCTCGACGAACCCACCGCCGGGCTCGATCCCGCCCTGCGCGACGAGATCGCCGACCTCCTGCGCGACCTCGCCACCCGAGACCAGATCGCCATCGGCCTCACCAGTCACGACCCCGACTTCGTCGCCCGCTGCGCCGACGACACCCTCGCCCTGAGTCCGGTCGTGCCCCTTGCCGTCCCGCCTCCACACCGGCCCGATCCCGGTCCCGTCTCGCGCCCGGCCCGCGAGAGGGGAGAGGTGATGACCGTCCGCGGCCTCGGCGCCCACCACGGCACCGCTCCCTCGCGCCGCCCGGTCCTGAGCGACCTCGACCTCGACCTGAACCCCGGCACCCTCACCGCCGTCGTCGGCCCCTCAGGCTGCGGCAAGACCACATTGGTCCGCGCCCTCGCCGGCCTCCACCCACCCACCCGCGGCGCCGTCACCCTCGGCGACACACGACTCGCCGGCCCGTACCGTCGGCGTACCTGGGACCAGCGGCGCCGCATCCAGCTCGTGCCGCAGAACCCGCTCGGCGCCCTCAACCCCGCCCACACCGTCGGCGCCACCCTCACCCGGCCGCTGAAGCTCCACTTCAACTTGCCCGCCGACGCGTGCGACGAGCGCGTCACCGAACTCCTCACAGCCGTCGGACTGCCACCCGAACACGCCGACCGCCGCCCTCACGAACTGTCCGGCGGACAACGCCAGCGCGTTTCCATCGCCCGCGCACTGGCCGCCGAACCCGACCTGCTGCTGTGCGACGAGGTGACCTCCGCCCTCGACTCCGGCACCGCGGCCGGCATCATGGGGCTTCTCTCCGGCCTGCGCATCCAGCGGGGGCTTGCGGTCGTCCTCGTCACCCACGACCAGCACCTGATCGCCGGCCACACGGACGACATCCTCGACCTCACGGCGTTCGGCCAACCCGCGCCCACCGCCGGGCGAAAGGAGGGGTTGACGCTCGGTTGAACCCCGCTCATTCGCGCTCCTCACCCGGTTACGCCGACGGCGGCGCCCTGAGGAGCCCCGCCCGATGCCGCCGCGTGCGGTCGACCAAAGGTCAGCTTCCGCGTACGGCGATGGCCGCGTACTCCACGTACTCGTGCAGCCCGTAGGCCAGCGCGACCGCGGCCAGCGCCGGGAAAGCCACCGTCACCGCCAGCCCCAGGGCACCGATCCGGCGGGCGCCACCCTTCGGCGCCACCGGTTCCGGCAGGAGCAGCGCCTCGACCCGCTGCGGCACGGGGCCGCTCGTCACCGACAGCATCGGGTACCCGCCGCCGGTGTTCCGGTTCTGCGAACCGGCCAGAGCCGCCCGGGCAATGGCAGCCGCCGCGACCCTTCGGTCGCCGACGGTGGCGGCCGCCACTTCGTCCGCCCACCGCTCGAGGTGGAAACCCAGCAATCCCCGAAGGCTCCGCAGCGCGGGGTGGACCGTCGCGGACAGATCGACCACGGCAAAGAGCAAGTGGTGGCGGCCGGACAGATGGGCGCGCTCGTGGGCCAGCAGCACCGCACGCTCTCGCGGCTTCAGGGCTCTCAGCATGCCGACGGTCACCACGATCCGGCTGCTGCGGCCCCGGTATCCAGGAAGGGCGAAAGCGTCCACATCGTCCCCGGGGACGACCAAGAGGTCCCCGTGACCCGTCCCCTCGGCAGCCGCCCGCCAGGCGCGTTCGAGCACGACCCGGTGCTCGAACCCGCGCCGGAACAGCAGAACCGCCTGAACGGCCATGACCAGGGCGGCCGTGCAGGCGGCCGGAACCGCCACCGGCCACACCTCCAGCACCCGGTGGAGCGGTACCTGTTCAAGTGACGCAAGGAACGGCACATGGAGCAGGCCGGCCAACGCCGCGATCGTGCCGCCAGCCATGAGGAGCGTCGCGGCAGTCAGAGCCCAGCACGCGTCCCGGGGCGGCAGCACGGTGGCCAGACGGCGGGCCGCTGCCACTGCCGCCCAAGGAAACGCCAGTGCCAGCGCGACCAGGACCAGTGCAAACGTCACTCGGTCTCGTCCTCGGCCTCAAGAAGCAGGCTCCGCAGGATCTCCTCGTCGCCCGCGGACAAGGAGGTCACGAACCGCCTCAGCACCAGGTCCCGGCGCGGCTCGCTTTCCAGCTCACGATGCATGCGTCCGGCGACGAGCCCGGCGGCGTCCTGCACAGGCTCGTAGGCGAAGCCCCGGCCCGACGGGGTCCGGCGCAGCGTTCCCTTCTCGTGGAGGCGGGTCAGGATGGTGGCCGTCGTCGTCCTGGCCAGCCCCTTGCCGAGCGCCGCGTTGACCTGCTGAGCGGTCATCGGTCTGCCGGCCTCCCACAGCACCGCGAGCACGTCCGCGACGAGCTCTCCGTGCGGACGTCTTTCGTCTCGCCCCTTGCCTGGCATCCCTCTCCCGCTCTCCGGCAGCCACGCTTACAGCGACCGCCCCCCACCGCACCAGCCGCTGCGTCGACGCAGGCAGGCGACGTAAGCCCTCCTTAGGCATACCTAATCTACCGCCCGCGAAGAACGGGCACGGGCCCTACCGGACTAGAGGGCCGGTTCCTCCTGGCTGTCCTGGCCGACGGGCAGGAGGAGCATGAACGTGGTCGGGTCGCTGTGCGTCACGGAGAGCCGCCCCCCGAAGGAGACGGTCAGGTCACGGGCGAGGGCCAGGCCGATGCCTGTTCCGGAGCCGCCGCCGGAGTGTCCGCGGTCGAACACCCGCGCCGGATCCCCGTCGATGTTTCCTTCGTCGGCCACGTCGAAGGCGAGGGCACTTCCCAGATCACGGGTGTGGATCCGCACGGTGCCGCGCCCGTGAACTCTGGCATTGTCGAGGAGGATGCCGAGTACCTCGGACACGGGCCCGCTGGGGATGCGGACATCCGCGGGCACGTCATCGGTCGAGCTCACCAGGCGTCGGCCCTCCCGGGCGAAGAGGCCGTGCCACCGTTCGACCGTCTCCTGAACGAGCTGCTGCGCCGGCACACGGGTCGCGGCCGAGGGGGCCCAGCCGTGGGAGCGGGACAGACGCAGAAGCTCTTCGACTGTCTGATGCAGGCGCTGGGTCGTGGCCAGTGCCTCGGACACGACCGGCCGAAGACGTGTTTCGTCGTCCTGGTCGAGCCCCGCCTCCAGGGCGAGTTGCAGCCCTGTGAGCGGGGTGCGTAGCTGATGGGAAGCGTTGCCTGTGAAATCACGCTCGTGGCGCAGGAGTTCGGACAGGTTGTCGAGCATCTCGTTGTGGGTGCGCGCGACCTGATCGATCTCGGCGATGCTGCTCGAGTCGGCTCGTCGGGACAGATCGCCCTCCGCGACGGCCCGACAGTGGCGTGAGAGACCTTCCAGCGGTGCGGCCAGTGCACGTGCCTGGCGACGGGCGACGAGTACCGCGACGCAGACCGCCACGAGCGCCACGCCCAGCAGCACGGCCCACGCCACGAGGACACGGCGCTGCACGGCGCCGGCCGGCGAGGACGCCCGGACGACGCCGATCACCTGCTCGGCATGAGAGACCGGCACGGTGACGACGATCTGCCCGTCCGTCCCACGCCGGACCAGCTCTCCGCCCAGTGCACGACGGACCGAAGGGTCACCGGTCGCCGGACCGCTGCCCGCCCGTAGCCGTGCCTGCGGGTCGTACAGGCCCAGACGTCCGCCGCGCGGGGGAGAGGGCAGCTCCACGGGGTCGCCGGTGGCGTAATCGGGGCTCACGTGCACCGCACCTGCCAGTGCCGCCCGCTCCAGAGCGTCGCGCTGCGCCGTGTACAGCGATGACCGGATGACCAATGCCAGGGGAGTGGCAAGGAGAACCACGGCGACCAGTGCGGCGGTAAGGGCTACGCGCACCACTCGCTGTCTCATGACTTCATGATGCGGGCCCGCCCCTGGCCCGACGCGACGCGGCGCGGCTTTTGCCTTCGTCTAACCCTTGCCGGTCGGAACGTTAACCCGCCGGTCCCTAGCGTCGCTCTCATGGCCGGCCGACACGGCACTCATGAGAGGGGCAGCAACCATGGGACGACACACACGGGCGGTCGCGGCTGTTGGAGTGACGATCGCCGTCGCGGCGATCGCCGGCTGCTCCGGCTCCGGCGCGCACGGCCCGGCACCGACGAAAACCACGGCGAACAGCGCCGGGCAGGCTCAGGCCGCCGCCCCCACGGAGTCCAATCCGCCCGGTGACATCCCCGACAACCAGGCCTACGTCGCCTACCGGCCGACCAGCGGTTCTTTCAGCGGTTTCACCGTGAAGGTCCCCGAAGGCTGGGCGCGCACGGTCCAGGGCGACACCACGACGTTCACGGACAAACTGAACACCATCACCATCACGTCCGTGCCGGCCTCCGCCGCTCCGACGACCGGTTCGGTCAGTGCCACGGTCGTCCCGAAACTACGTGCACAGACACCGAAGTTCGCCGCCCCGAAAGTCTCCGAGGTGACCCGGCACGCGGGACACGTCGTTCTGCTGACCTATCGGGGCGACTCGGCCAAGGACCCGGTCACCGGCAAAGTGGTGCGCGACGCGTTCGAACGCTACGCCTACTACCGGTCCGGCCACGGAGTGAACCTGACACTGTCCGGCCCGGTGAACGCCGACAACGTCGACCCGTGGCGCATCGTCAGCGACTCCGTCACATGGCGGTGAGAACAGTGCCCAGAACCTCGCGCGACCGTACCCGCCCACGTTCCCTGGACGACGCTGTCCTCACCGCCCGCGAGCTGTACCGTTTCTACCGCGCCGGCGAGGAGGAGACACTCGCACTGCGCGGGGTGTCACTGGCGGTGCGGCGCGGTGAGACGGTCGCCGTCGTAGGACCCTCGGGGGCGGGCAAGTCCACCCTGCTGGCCTGTCTGGCAGGGCTCGACGAACCCTCCGGAGGCGAAGTCCGCGTCGACGGCGTCCGCATCAGCCACCGGCCCGAGACGGAACGGGCCCGACTCCGGGCCCGCCACATCGGCGTTCTGCTGCAGACCCGCAACCTGCTGCCGCATCTGAGCGTGCGTGACAACATCCGGCTGCCGCAGCAGGCCAGTGGCCGCAAGCCGACCGTCACGGCCGACGACCTCCTGGCGCAGGCGGGGATCACCGAGCGATCCCACGCCCTGCCCCGACACCTGTCCGGCGGAGAACTCGCGCGGGCCGGACTGGCAGTCGCCCTGGCGAACTCTCCCGCCGTCCTCCTGGCGGACGAACCCACGGGCGAACTCGACGGTGAGACCGAACAACTAGTCCTCACCATGCTGCGGCAGCGGGCGGCGGAAGGCTGTGCGGTGCTGATCGTGACACACAGCGCGGAAGCTGTCCGGGTCGCCGACCGGGTCATCGCCCTGGATGACGGCAAGGCCACCGACAGGCCGTCCTCCGCACCCCCTGCCGTCCCGGAGGGAGCTGACGATGCCGCCCGATGACGCACTCGTGACCTGCACCGACGCGGCCCTCACCTTCGGCCGGGACGCGCAGGCGGTGGTGGCGGTGCACGGAGCGAACCTGACGATCCGTCCCGGCGAACGGCTCGCGATCGTCGGATCGTCCGGCTCGGGCAAGAGCTCCCTGCTCCATCTGATCGCCGGACTCGAACGAGCCACCACCGGAACCGTCACCCGGGCCACAGGCCTCGAGCCGGGCGACATCGGGCTGGTCTTCCAGAACGACAGCCTCATTCCCGCGCTGAACGTGGCCGAGAACGCCGCCCTCCCGCTGGTACTCGCCGACCACCCCGAGGACGAGGCACAGGAGGCCGCTCTCACGGCGCTGGCACAGGTCGGCGTCCGGCACCTGGCCGACCGGCTGCCCGAAGAGATCTCCGGAGGCCAGGCCCAACGCGTGGCCGTCGCCCGCGTACTGTCCCAGGCCCCCCGCCTGATCCTCGCCGACGAACCCACCGGCCGCCTCGACCACGCCAGCGGAGCTCGCGTCCTGGACGCCCTGCTGGCCGCCGCGGACCTCACACAGGCCGCACTCGTCGTCACGACCCACGACCCCTCCGTCGCCGCCCGGCTCGCACGGCGCCGCACCATGCGCGACGGACGACTGCTCGCACCCGAGGAGACGCCATGATCACCGCATGGGCGAAAGGACTGACCCGTCACCGGACCGGACGGCTCCTGGCCGCCCTGGCCGGCGTCGCCCTGGCCGTCGCCCTGATCGCGGCACTCGGCTCCTTCCTCACCGCGTCGCAGGCCACCATGACCCAGCGCGCCCTGCGTTCGGTGGCCGTCGACTGGCAGGTCCAGGTCCAGCCCGGCGCCGACCCGAACACCGTCCTGTCCCTGGTCCGCAGGACCCCCGGCACACAGACCGCACTCCCGGTCGGCTCCACACACACCACCGGCTTCAGCGCCCAGGCGCACGGAAGCACCCAGACCACAGGGCCCGGAATCGCACTCGGCCTGCCCGACGGCTACCGGAACCGGTTCCCCGACGAGATCCGCACCCTCGCCGGTTCCCCGACCGGCGTCCTGCTGGCCCAGCAGACCGCGTCCAACCTTCACGCGGCCCCGGGAGACACCATCACCATCGGGCTCCCCGGCATCGGCCGCCGCCAGGTCACCGTGAACGGAGTGGTCGACCTGCCCCAGGCCGACTCCCTCTTCCAGACCGTCGGCGCACCCAGCCAGTCCCAGCCCACCGCGCCACCGGACAACGTCGTCCTCCTGCCCGCCGCGCAGTTCGCCGCACTCACCCACGGCGTCACCGCGACCACGACACAGATCCACGTCGCCCGCGACCACACCCACCTGCCCACCGACCCCGCGGCCGCCTTCACCACCGTCACGGGCGCCGCCCACAACCTGGAGGCCCACTCCGCGGGCACCGCACTCGTCGGCGACAACGTCGGCGCCGCCCTGGACTCCGCCCGCCAGGACGCCCTGTACGCGCAGGTCCTCTTCCTCTTCCTCGGCGTCCCCGGTGCCGTCCTCGCCGCCGCCCTGACCGCCGCGGTCGCCTCGGCCGGCGGTGACCGCCGCCGCCAGGAACAGGGACTGCTGCGCCTGCGCGGACTGCGCCCCGGGCAGATCACCGTGCTCGCGGCCCTGGAAGCCGCCCTGATCGGCCTGCTCGGCGGCCTCGTCGGACTGGGCACAGCCGCCCTGACCGGACACCTCGCCTTCGGCGCCGCGTCCTTCGGCGCGGGTGCCGGCACCTGGGCGATCTGGTACGGAGTGGCCTTCGCCCTCGGGATCGCGGTGGCCGCCGGAGCCGTCCTCATACCCGCCCTGCGTGATCTGCGCACCGTCACCGTGACCGACACCCGCAAGGAGAACAGCTCCCGGCGCGCGCCCTGGTGGATGCGCTGCGGCCTGGACTTCGTCCTGCTGATCGGTTCGTGGCTGGTCTTCCACGCCTCCTCCGGCAACCAGTACGCACTCGTCCTCGCGCCTGAGGGCGTACCCACCATCTCCGTGTCGTACTGGGCCTTCCTCGGCCCCGTACTGCTGTGGATCGGCACCGCCCTGCTCGTGTGGCGCCTCACCCTGCTGGCCCTCGACCACGGCCGCCCCGCACTGACCCGGCTCGCCCGCCCACTGACCGGGAACCTGGCCGGCACCACCGCGGCCACCCTCTCGCGCCGAAGCCGCCCGCTCGCACGATCGGTGGTCCTGCTCGCCCTCGCCATCTCCTTCGCCGTGTCCACCGCGGTCTTCAACGACACCTACCGGCAACAGGCCGAGGTCGATGCCAGGCTGACCAACGGCGCCGACGTCACCGTCACCGAACCTCCGGGCGCTCACACACCACCGGGCGCGGCGAGCACCCTGCACGTCGGCGGCGCACGGTACGTCGAGCCGCTCCAGCACCGGTTCGCCTACGTCGGCTCCGACCTTCAAGACCTCTACGGCGTCCGCCCCGACACCGTCACCCGGGCCACCTCTCTGCAGGACGCCTACTTCGCCGGCGGGACCGCGAAACAGCTCATGCACAGCCTTGCCCGACGCCCGGACAATCTCCTCGTCAGCGAGGAGACCGTGCACGACTTCCAGCTCCGGCCCGGCGACACGGTCAACCTCCGCATCCAGGACACCCGGACCAAAACCCTGCGCACCGTCCCCTTCCACTACGCCGGAGTGGTCAAAGAATTCCCCACCGCCCCCAAGGACAGCTTCTTCGTCGCCAACGCCTCCTACATCACCAAAACCACCGGCAGCGACGCAGTGGGTGCCTTCCTCATCGACACGGGCGGCAGCCGACAGCAACAGATCGCCGCTCACCTGCGCAAGCAGTTGGGCAGCAGCGCCACCGTCACCGACCTGACCCAGACCCGCGGCACGGTCGGCACCAGCCTGACCTCCGTCGACCTGGCCGGCCTCACCCGCATCGAGCTCGTCTTCGCGGTACTGCTGGCCGCCGGAGCCGGAGGACTGGTCCTCGCCCTCGGACTCGCCGAGCGGCGCCGCACCTTCGCCATCGCCACCGTCCTCGGCGCGACGAAACGGCAACTGCGCGGCATGGTCCTCACCGAGGCACTCCTGCTGGCCGCGACCGGCCTGGCCGCAGGCACCCTCATCGGCTGGGCCCTGTCACAGATGCTCGTCAAGGTCCTCACCGGGGTCTTCGACCCCCCGCCGACCACTCTGGCCGTCCCGGGCGCCTACCTCGCCCTCACCGGGATCGCCGCCGTGACCGCCGTACTGGCCGCGGCCCTCAACGGCATCCGCACCTCCCAGCGCCCCGCCGTGGAGGAGCTGCGCGACATGTGAACCACACCGACAAACCACGACGACCGAAGAGATCACCAAGGGACCTACGCTGTCGACCATGGGAACGTCCACGGCACCGGACCGAAACCGTCTGCGCGTACTCGTCGTCGAGGACGACGAGACCATCGGCCACCACCTCAGGACCGGCCTGCGCGGCAACGGCTACACCGCGGCCTGGATCCGCACCGGGGTCGCGGCGCTCACCGAAGCAGGCACCTCCTCCTACGACGCCGTCCTGCTCGACCTCGGGCTGCCCGACATCGACGGACTGGACGTCGCACGAGACCTGCGCACCCGCTTCCCGGACCTGCTGATCGTCATCCTCACCGCACGCACCGACGACATCGACATCATCGCAGGCCTGGAGGCCGGCGCCGACGACTACCTGGTCAAGCCCTTCTCCTTGACCGTGTTGCTCGCCCGTCTGCGCGCCCATCTGCGCCGACGAGCAGTCACGCCCGCCGAGGAGGCACCGGTACGGCTGCACGACCTCGTCATCGACGCGAAAGCCCGCCGGTGCACCCTCCACGGCGAGGAGATCAAACTGCGCCCCAAGGAGTTCGAACTGCTGGCCACGCTCGCCCGACACCCGGGAGAAGCTGTCGCACGTGAAACCCTGATGGCCGAGGTGTGGGACGAGAACTGGTTCGGTCCTACCAAGACGCTGGACGTCACGATGGCCGGCCTGCGTCGTCGGCTTGCCCAGGCGGCCGACGCGGCGAGGCGCCCGTGCCGACTGCCTCGCATCGTCACGCTGAGAGGACACGGCTACAGGCTGGAAATCTGACGATCCGCTTCCCCGGTCGACGGAACACGAAAGCCTCGGCCGAATCGCGCGCACTGAGGGTCCGCTGGAACTCGCCGTGCAGACCTGTCTTCTTGGCGATCTGCGACAGGCTCATCGTCCTGGTCTCGATCGGCCGCACGACATCACAGTTCCGACCAGGCGCGACTCCGTGGCCCCTGCCGATCGGCGCCCCGCCACACACGACCGTGCAGCAGGCTCTGATCGACATTCCTCAACGCATCAGAAGTCGTTCTCTTTCGGAACCTCGTGTGCGGATTCCGCTGGTCAGATAGGGGACGGCGACTGCCACGGAAGTCTTGGGCCGTTGCCGGCCGAGATGGTGTGGGGTGGCGGGTGCCGTCGATGCGAGCGGTACTGGAAGTGCGGCGGAAGACCGCCGTGGTGCGGGCGGAGGAGCTCGAGGCTGAACTGGAGCGGGTGCGGGCGGACTTGGAACCCGAGACGGTGACGGTCTGCTCGTCCAGGGCGGCGAAGACGTCCTCGACCCGTCGTTCGGCCATCCTCGGGGCTTTCGGCCGTAACCGTGTGATCAGGCGGCGTCGGCCGGCGCGTTCTGGCGGGGCCTGCGGTCGTGGCGAACAGCACCCGCAGCGGTTCGGAGCTCAGCCGCTGCCGAGACGCGCATGCGGCTTCCCCGCCAAGGGTTCTTTGCCGCCGAGCGCGGCGTACCCGCCGCCGGTCCGTGGCGTACAGGCTCATCCTGTGCCCAGGCCCTCGATGGACGATCGGAGCAGAACGGCGGCACGGCCCTGCCCGTTGTGGCGCAGGCCGTCCGCAACCCGGCCGGCGGTGTCCCTCAGGCGCTCGGCGGAAACGCGGTCCATGGTGGGCAGATGGCGGCCGAGGGCCTCCACGTGCGGCAGCAGGACGGGCCACCACCACGCCTGCGACTGGTCGGACGTGGCTGACACCGCCTGGCGGTGCAGCAGTTCCACCGCCGCCGCCTGGAACACCGCTGCTTGGGTGGGCTCTGCGGCCAGGGCGTCGCGCTGCGCCTGCGCCACCGCGGGATCGAGGGCGAGGTAGCGATCCTGCTCGTCGATGGCCCGGTCGGGGCCGAAGGTGTGCAGCAGGCCCAGGCTTCGGAGCGTCCGGACGGCCACATAGAGCTCGCCGTCGGTGAACGAGGGCGCCAGATCGCCGTCGGGATGGTCGCCGGAAAGGCCGGGGATCAGGCGGTCCAGCTCCTCGGGAACGAGCAGTTCACTCGGGAAGGAGGAAACGGCGAACCAGCTGAGCAGCCGCAGGATCGGGCGGGCTTCTGGTATCCCGCGTCGGGCCGCCAGGTCGAGGGCCAGTTCGCACACCGCCGCGAGCGTCCCCAGCTGTGGTGCGCCGGGGTCTGACACCCCACGTCGTGCCGCATCGGTGTCCAGCAGGGTCTCGTAGTCGCGGTAGGCGCAGGCGTTCACCACCGCCTTCGGCGTCGAGCTGATGTGGAGGTGGTTTCCGGCGATGCGCAGGGCGAGGGGATGGCCGCCGAGCCGGTCGGCCAGGTGGTCGGCCTCCTTCGAGGTCCCGGCGGCCGCCCCACCTCGGCGTCGTAGCTGCTCGCCCGCGGGTGGGGTGGGCAGCGGGCCGACCGGGGTCACGGTGATCCACGGGGGCCATGCCTCGCGGTCGCCGAGGCGCGACGTCACAATGATCTGACCGAAACCGTCCCGGAATGCTTGGCGGAGATTTCGACGGAGCAGGCCGGCGGGCGACCAGGCCCGGGCGACCATCCGTGGGTCGTCCAGCCCGTCCAGCAGCAGCACCCAGTTCTTCGGGCTCTGCAGTAGGGCATTCAACGCCCGCTCTTCCGGGGTTTGTTGCCCGTACGGCCGGTTGTCCCCGCCTTTCGCGGCCCCCCTGGCAGTGAGTCGGCGGGTCAGGTCGGTGAGGCCTGCCGCGAGTGATGACTCGTCATGGGCGTTGACGAAGTGGACGTCCGATCCCTCGTTCCAGTGGTAGGGGTCGAAGTAGCTGCGGGAGCCGGTGTTGGTCCGGTCCAGAGCGAGCAGGGTCTTGCCCGTGCCGGCCGGGCCCACGAGGACATGAACGGGGACGCTGATCCCGATCCACCGCCGTCGCCACGGGCCGGTTCCTGCGCCCCGGTTCTTGACCTTCGCACGCCCGCGGCTGCCCTGAGCGCGTGCCTTCACGACGTACGGCGGGACGGTCGGGTGGTACCTCTCCCGGGCACCGAACTGCTTCGGATGCAGGTAGAACGGCGGTTCCCACCACTGCAGGCTCTCGGTCTCCGGCACTTCGGTTGCTTCTTTCGTCGGTCAGGGGGCGTGCGCCGCTGAAGGAACAGGTGCCGGGCACTCAGGCATGGGGAGGTCAGGGGACGACCGGCCGGCAGGTCGGCGATGCGCGCAGGATCGGGGCCAGCAGCAGGAAGACACTGACGGCGGCGGTGGCGATCCAGACCGCGTAGTGGGCCATGGCGCCCATGCGGTGCCGGCTGAGGGCCGAGGCGGCGCTGCCGACTGCCGCACCGAGGGCCAGTGCCGCGACCAGGCAGGCCGGGACCATCAGCGCGGGCTCGAGGTGGGCGGGGACAGGGGGCGCGGTCATCTCGCAGAGATCAGCGGCTCCTATGAAAAGCATCAGCAGGGCCATCAGACTTGCCGTCACCGCCGCCGCCCACGCCAGGGTGCTCAAGGCGCGGCCGAGCAGGTGCCGACGCCGATCGGAGGTGTCGAGCCGGACGGCGCTCGCCAGGGCCGCCGTCATCAGCAGGGCCGGCACGGTGAGCAGAACCGGAACGAGCAAGCCGGTGGTGTGCCGGGGCGCGTTGCTGTCCGACCAGTAGAAGAGGTCGAACGCCTCCATGACGGCTGCTTCCAGGAGCAGCCAGGCCAGCCCGTAGGCGGCGGTCCGGGCCGCGCCGCGCGGCACCCTGCGCACCGGCCACAGGGCCGCCGTCCGGTCCAGGCGCCTGCGGGTGCTCCCAGGCGTACCCGGAAGCCTTCCGTCGAGCGGTATCACCGTGGTGTCCTCCCGGTCCGTGTACTTGCGGCCACCGCGCCCGCTCGCGCGTGATCGCTCCAGGACACCGCTGTGGGTGCAGCAGCGAAGTCCCGTGTCTCACCTGTGGTGACTCGCCTGCGCCCTCGCCCGGTTCCGGGGTGCCCGCAGATGCCCGCAGTCGGTCACTTCCCGGAGCCGGAGCCGGAGCCGGAGCCGGAGCCGGAGCCGGAGCCGGAGCCGGAGCCGTTCCCGCGACTGCGGCCCGTGGCGGTGCTCGAAGGCATCGCCGGAGTGGACGCACGGAAGAATTGGCGACGGCTGGAGGAGGAGAAGGACTACATCCGCATGAACTCCATCTTCCGCTTCCTGTTCGCCGCTGTGATCATCCACCCCACCGGCAAGCGGGGTCAGGGGCTGGACTTCGACCGCATAGAGATCGAGCCCAACCCGCTCGACCAGGCGGTTTCGTTTGGATGACGGCTGGCCCGCTCGTCCTAGGCCGTCACTTGCCTGTCCAAGTTGCGGAGCCGAGCCGGATAAGCTCGAGGGATGCCGGACACCGCGCTGCTCATCATCGACATGCAGACTGCCTTGTTGCGCGACGTCTATGACGTCGAGGCTTGTCTGCACAAGGTCGCCGACCTGGCCGAGCAGGCTCGCTCCGCCGGGGTGCCGATCGTCTACCTGCGGCAACGGCTCCATGACGTGCCTGCTGATCTCGCCGACGTCCATCCGGCGATGGCGCCCCAGCTGCAGTCGGGTGATGTAGTACTGGACAAGGACAGCGCGGACTCCTTCCTCGACACCGGGCTCGGTGATCTGCTGGACGCGTGGTCGGTGTGCCGTGTGATCATCACCGGCTTCGCCACCGAGTACTGCGTTGACTCCACCAGTCGCGGTGCGCTCTCACGCGGCTACGACCTTGTGCTGGTTTCAGACGGACACACCACGCCGGAACGCCCACCTGGCGTTGCGCCGTCAGCCGCTCAGGTCATCGCCCACCACAACATGACCTTCTCAGCCATCCAGTACGCCGGCCGCTCCATCACGGTCACGCCGGCTGCGCACGTTCGCTTTGATACTGCACTGGCGAGTTGAGCGGTCCGGATTGGCGGACGGACCAGAGGCGGCCTGGAGCGTGTCTCTTTGGCTGGGTATATGTCCTGGTGGCGGGGTAGTTGAGGGTGCTCGGGGCAGGTGCTGGGCGATGGTTTTATGGGCACGACCGGAGTGTGACGAGGGTGAGCGGGCAGTCGTTGGCCGGCTGTCGCGGGCGCGGAAGGCGCCGCGGGATGTGGTGATGCGGGCCCGGATGATCGAGTTGAGCTGGTCGGGGATGCGGGTGCCGGCGATCGCGGTGGAGCTGGGCTGCAGCCAGAAGACGGTCCGCTGCTGGCTGCACCGTTTCAACCGGTCGGGCTTGCAGGGCTTGGACGATCTCGGCGGGCAGGGCCGCAAGCGACGCATCACCGGTCGAGGACGCCAACCCGACCGGGAAGATCTGGATCGCCACCGACAACCTGTCCTCCCACAACAGTGTGTCCACCCGGACCTGGCTCGAGGACCATCCCCGCATCCACCACGCCTTCATTCCCGTCGGCGCGTGCTTGCTCAACCTGCAGGAAGGCTGGTGGCGCATCTTCCGCAAAGCCGCCCTCGCCGGCCGGTCATTCGCCAACCGCGACGACATCGCATACACCACCACCCTGGCCACCAGCCAGCTCAACTCCTGTGCCAAGCCTTGGGTCCGGGGCAGGCCCGCACCGCCAACCCGCCGCTTACGGCGCCGGTGTGTGTACACCGTTCAAGGAACCCAGCACTGGCCGCATTCGCGCCGGAGATGCGCAGCAGCTCGGTCAGCACCTGATCGAAGGCGGCTGCCTCAATGACCATTGCGTCATGCCTCTCAAGCCCTGCGGGAGTGTGATCGGCGGTGGCTTCAGGGAAGCCACCGCCGATCAGCTCCGTCAGCGCATATCTGTGAGGAGGGTGTTGAGCTCAGCCTCCTGCTGTGCCGGCGACATCGGCGGGTTCGAGTGGTCGATGCCGAAGGTCTTCAGCACCTGGTCCATCTGGGCGTCGAGAAACGTCCAGCCGGTGTTGTCCAGCGGCTGCAACGTGGCCTGATCGGCATCCCAGAGATCTCGCAGGGACTGGGCAGCCTTGTGGGCACCGGACGCGTTCCCCGAGTGTGCGTCCTTGAGCGAGGCCGAAGCGAGTGCCTTCAGCGCGTCGACCTTCGCCGCCGGGAACTTCTTCACGGCCTGGCCGGGGGCGAGTTGAACGGTGGAGGTGGCGTCGTCCTCCGGCGCCGGTCCGACGTGCGGCTGGCTGTGCGCCCAGACCAGCAATGCCCCGGTGGCGACCGCGAGGAGGCCGAAGCCGGCCAGCGCGACACGCTCCCTTTGCGGATTGGCGGTGACCTGCGGGGTGTGCGTAGCGTCGTAGGTCTCGGTCACGTCGGAGCGCGTCACCGTCAGGTAGACGACGGTCGCCAGGATCAGACCAAGGAAGATCAGGCTGGTGGTGAAGGTGCCCAGCGCGAGGCCGGTCGGTTCACCGGGGCCCTGAGCGACCTTCGGTGCGGCAAGCCAGTCACCGATGTTGGCACCCAGCGGGCGGGTCAGGATGTAGGCGAGCCAGAAGGACAGCACCGGGTTCGCGCCGAACTTCCACAGCAGCGTGATCGCCGCGATGAGGCCGAGCGGCAGGAGGACCGACACTCCCGGGCTCCAGCCGGTGAGCTCAAGGGTCCAGTCGCCGGTCGCGGTCCCGAGCGCGAAGGTGACGAGAACGGTGAGCCAGTAGAAGGACTCACGCGAGCGCGTCGTGACCGAGTGGATCGAGAGGGTGCGCTCGCGCAGCCACCACACGCCGAAGACCACGGCGAGCATTACCGAGAACACGCTGGAGCTGATCCACAGCGGCACGTTGAGCTGGTCGGTCAGGATGTCGGTGTAGAGCGTTCCCGTGACGCTGACAACGACCACGGTCAGCCAGTACGGGAACGGGACGTACCGCTTCAGCCGCATCTGGACGGCCAGGACCACGACGAACACCGCGGTGAAGATCCACGCCGTGTTCACCAGGCCGACGCCCAGCTTCATGTTGATCCAGTCGGCGAAGCTCTCACCGACGGTCGTGCACAGGATCTTGATCACCCAGAACCAGATGGTGACCTCGGGAACCTTGTTCAGCATCAGCCGCCCGCTGCGGCGGCCGGCATCGACTTCGCTTGTCGTCGTCATGCGGCAAGGCTGGCTCGGCCAACCTGCACTCAACCTGACTACGCGATCGCCTCCGGCGTGGGGAAGGTCACCTCGACGCGACCGTGACCATCGGCGATCGCGCGAACCGCCACGCCCGCGGACGCGGCGAGGCGCTTCACCACGGCCAGCCCCAGCCCGTGCCCGCCGCCGCTGGTCACACCCGCTTCGAAGACCCGGTCCACCTCGGCCGGATCGAACCCCGGGCCATCGTCGAGGACATCGATCACGACCCCCTGCGGCTGGACGCGCCCCGTGACCCAGACGCGCGACCTTGCATGCCGCAGGCCGTTCTCCAGCAGGGGTGACAGCACAGCGACGACGAATTCCGTGGCCACGGCGACGTCGACGTCGGCCGGGACGGCGAGATCGATGGAGCGACCGGCGATCGCCTGTCGCGCCGCTGCCGTGAGATCGCAACAGGTACCGCCATCGATCCGTGACCGGGCGGAGCCCAGAATCGTCGTGATCGCCGTGTTCAGACGGTCGACCTCGGTCAGAACGGACTCCGGTGCCAGATGATGACCGGAAAGCTGAGCCAATTGCGCCTCACCCCGCAGGGCCGTCAAGGGGGTCCGCAATTCGTGGGCGATCTCATCGGTGAGCCGGCGCTCGTCGGCGAGCGCGTTGTCCACACGGTCGAGCAGGCGATCGAGAGTTCGCCCGAGCTCCCCGAACTCATCGCGCGGAACGCCGAGGTCGAATCGGTGCCCGGGTTCGTGATGGCCCCAGTCGTCGGCGAGCGCGGCCATTTCGTGGACCACCCGCAACGCACGACCCACCACGACGTGTGCGACGACGCCTGCGAGAAGGATGACGATGCCGCCCAACATGAGCGACATCATCAGGCTGCGCTGCTCCGACGTCTCATACGGAGTCAGGTCCACCTGCACGACCGCCATCACGTGGTGGCCTTCGAGCTTGATCGGCCGGGCGTACAGAAGGTGACTGCCGACCGTGGTGGTTCGGGACTGCCCGGAACCGACCAGCACATCGACGCGGTCAAGGACGCTGTCCGGCACGATCCCGTCGATGAGGTGCCCATCGGCATACACCCACGAGACCGTGTCCAGCGCTTCGTTGCCACCCTCGATCAGCACGACGTGGCGACCGCGTACGACCACGTTCGCCGCCACTGCCTCGGCGCGGGTATGCGCCAGAGTGTTCGCATCCACGTCGGTCACCTGGCTCAGCAGCACGTGTGAGACCACCACCAGCACGGCGACCACCGCTGTTGCGATCAGAACCGCGAGCGCGACAACCCTCCCACGGAAGCCCGTCACTCCCATCGATAGCCCACCCCACGGACCGTCGCCAGGCGATCGGCCACGCCCAACGTACCGAGTTTGGTCCGTAGCCGCCGGACAAAGGAGTCAAGGGTGTTGTCGCTGACCTGCGCGCCGTGCGGCCAGCCGGCGGCAACGAGGGCGTGGCGGCGCACGGCGTCGCCCTGCGAAGCGACCAGTCTGCCCAGCAACCGGAACTCGGTCGGCGTGAGATTCTCGCTCGTCGAACCGTGGATCACGACGTGCTTCGCCGGGTCGAGAATGACGCCACTCTGCGGGGTCGCCGCGGTTGTTCTGCGTAGCAGGGCGCGAACCCTCACCAGGAGCTCCGGGATGTCGAACGGTTTCGTCATGTAGTCGTCGGCTCCCGCCTCGAAGCCGCCCACCTTGTGGTGCATGCCATCCAGAGCGGTGAGCATCAAGACCGGAGCATCGACGCCACGTGCCCGCAGCGCCAGGCAGACATCGCGGCCGTCGGCGTCCGGGAGCCCCAGATCCAGGACGATCAGGTGTGGGGTCGGCTCGAGGTTGCCCAGCAGGCTGTCCGCCGTGGGGGCGACGGCGATCCTGTGGCCGTCGTGCTCAAGGGCGCGCTTGAGCACGTCACGGACAGCCGCGTCGTCCTCACACACCATGATGAAAGCCACGTGCTGCCCCTAGGTCGTCCAGCCGGAGTGCATCATTCTTCGCGGTCGCCACACTTGCCTTCCGTGGGACTCATGACGACGTCCCCTTCCGGCGCGGATGGACGGTCCTCGCCCCCGGCGAGCTGCCGTGCATCCGCGCACCGTTCCTTCGGAACGATGAGCGCAGACCGGACGCCTAAATGACTACAGTCTTGTAGACGCCACCTGGAACCTTAACCGCTCACCGGGGGGCTCCCGCATCTCGCGTCGAGGCGACCGACAGAAGGCCCCCCGTCTCCGGCCGAATGTCGTCCCGGTCCCCGTGGCACGCTCACGGTACCCCTGCCCCTACATGATGTAGTAAAAGACTAGAAATCGTTTGGAAGCTCACATTTTGCAAACAAAGTCCGATCGCGCAGCACAGCGCTCGTCCCCATCCGATTCAGCGACCTGCGCCACAGTCGCCACGCGCGGCCCATGTGTCTGATCTTGCCCAGGCCACTCAGGCCACGTGCCGACTGTCGTGCTCCGGGTCGGTGACGTCCACACGCGTTGCGGCCAGGTATACGACCAGTCCGAGTATCACCATCAAGAACAGTGCACTGGTCACGACCGTACCCAGCTCCAGACCACCGTCGCCGCTCGGTCGGGAGAGGTAGTCGCCGATGGAGGCGCCGAGCGGACGGGTCAGGATGTAGACGGTCCAGAAGCTCCACACCGCGTCCAGGTCGAGCTGGAAGTGTGCCAGGCCCACAGCGGCGATGGCGAGGCCGAACAGCACCGCGGACAGCCAGTAGCCCAGGTGCAGCCGCTCCGACACAAGGTCGCCGGCGGCGGTGCCGAGGGCGAAGGTGAACAGCACGGCCAGCCAGTAGAAGGACTCGCGGCTGGTCGTGTCGATGCTGTGGATCGACAGTGTGCGCTCGCGCCGGTACCAGACCACGAACACGATCGCGAGGGCGATCACGAAGACCGCGGAGGTCGTCTCGAGCGTGACGCCCGTGGCGTCGATGAGGCTGTCGCTGGCCAGGGTGCCGACGATGCTGACCAGGGCGACGGTCGGCCAGTACACACCCGCCCGGTACTCCGTGCTGCGGAACTGGGCGGCTAGCACGACGGCCAGCAACGTACTCATCAGCACCGACACCCCGGTCAGGCCGAGACCGGCCTTCTCGTTCAGCAGATCGGCCGCGGTGTCGCCGACCGTCGTGCAAAGGATCTTTATGGTCCAGAAATAGACCGTGACTTCGGGGACTTTGTTCCAGCCCGGCCGACGACCGGACGGCGGAACCGCACGCGGAGTCGCCACTGGGAACCCGGACGTCTCAGAGCTCTCAAAGGTCATGGTGTTCGACCGTGCCGCAGGGAACCTGAACACATCCTGACCACCGCGGGGCACCACGCACACCGCCGGACGCTTTGAAGCAGCATGGCCCCATGAACCATGGCTCGAATCGCCGCCGCATACCGCCCCTCCGTCCCTCACCAGCCGATACAACGGACG
Organism: Streptomyces sp. NPDC021080; assembly: GCF_044333225.1. Lineage (NCBI taxonomy): Bacteria > Bacillati > Actinomycetota > Actinomycetes > Kitasatosporales > Streptomycetaceae > Streptomyces > Streptomyces sp. NPDC021080. The sequence continues at coordinate 202,891 of NZ_JBIRQM010000017.1, forward strand.
AAGGCCCCCTTGAGCACAGCACGACCCCCTTCCCACCCTCCGACTGAGCGTGCCGGCGTCTGGCTGAAGCACCGGCTGAACCAGGCGGTGGTCCTTTCCTGTACAGCCGCGGCACTGCTCCCTGCCCCGGGACTGTGGCTGCGGCGCGCCCACCGCCTGCCGCTCGGCCACGTGGTGCAAGTACCACTGCCCCCGCATCTGTCCTGCTGGCCCTGGTGCTCTGCTCAGTCGGGCTGCAGGTCCCCGTGCGGGCACTGGCCGGCGTCCTGCGCAGCCCCAGAACCTTGCTCGCCGGAATCGTCTTGCACCTGACGGTCCCGCTGCTACTCATCCCCGCCGTGGCATTTCTGCTGCACCGCACACCCGGCAGCGACGGCGGCAGCGGGCTGATCACCGTCATGATCCTCATCGCGGCCATGCCGGTCGCCGCCGGGGCGACGGTGTGGACAAGTACGGACGACGGCGATCAGCCGACGATGGTGGGACTCGTCCTCCTCTCCACCCTCCTCGGTCCCCTCACCATCCCCCTCTTCAACGAGGCCCTGTTGCCTCTGGTGGACGGCAGCGGTACGGCCGCCTCGCGGCTACCGGGCACACCACCTGCGGGTGGTGCAGGTGCCGGTCCAGCACCTCAGCAGGTCTTGGAGTGCGTCGAGGGTCTGGTAGAGGCTCGGGCCGGTTCCTCGACTTTTGGGTCGAGCCTGCGGAGGGTGAGGAAGGCCTGGGCTGCGGTGACGAGGGTGACGTGGTGGTGCCAGCCGCGCCAGGTGCGGCCCTCGAAGCGGTCGAGTCCCAGGCCGTGCTTGAGTTCGCGGTAGTCGTGTTCGATCCGCCGGCGCATCTTCGCCCACCGGACCAGGTCGGCGGCCGGTGTGGTGGCCGGCAGGTTCGATATCCAGTAGTCGGTGGGTGCGTCCTGGCCGTTTGGCCATTCGACCAGGAGGGTCTGGGTGGGCAGGACACCGTCCCACCGGTTGCGGCCGCCGCCCGATGCCTGAGCGGCTGCCAGGGACTGCTTGCCCGCGGGCCGCAGCGTCAGCACCATGAACCGTGAGGTCATCGCGCCTTTACTGCCGTGCCGCCAGGTCACCTCGGTGCATCGCTCCGCACCCACCTGCGCCGCGAGGGCGGAGACGGGCCCGGGGCGGGGTGCGGTAGCGGGGCTGGAGGGCGAGCATCGGTCCGAGGCGGTCGATGATGCGGTCGGTTGCCGACTTCGACACCCCGGACAGCGGCGCGAGCTGCCGCATCGTGAGGTTGGTTCGCCAGTATGCCGCGACCAGCAGGAGCCGGTCCTCCAGCGGAAGGCTCCATGGCCGGCCCTTGCGGACCGCGTCCGCACCTCGCAACGCAGAACCGTCACCGGCTTCCGCAAGACACGCGGGCTCAGCCCGGTGAACGGGGCTGTCCAGGGAGGCTCCGACGACTTGATCGCACCAGTCACGCCGCGATCGTCGCACCTGGAGAGGCACGATCATTCAGATGCGGGAGCTCAGCCGCAGTGCAAGCAGGCGGCGTGGACGAGCAGAGGACCCTCGAAGAGTCCCGAGCTTTCTCACCTCGTCGGTCTCAAGCTCTGGCCGGCCCACTAGGGCAAGGATGGCGACGTAGGGCCTTTCGCCCTCGTCGAGCTTCGCTGCAACGCCATCGAGCACAGCTCGGAGAACGATGCGGTTTGCCCCCGGGTGTTCGGCCAGGAGGCGAGGGAGCCGGTTGTCGTTCCAGACACTGTCGCGCGCCTTGCTCAGCTCCAGGAGAGCCGCGGGCGGGGTGTGAGGACTGGCGGCCAGAACCTGCCGGACGAAGGGGTACGGACACTGAACGAGGCGGTATAGGACAGAGCCGTCCTTCTCGGCACGCGCCAGTGCGAGGTAGTCGGCAGGCGTGGGCACGAGGGTGGCCTCTCAGGATGGTCGGAGCCGTCATCTTGCCATTGCGGCTGGCCATGAACAGGCAACGAGACCGCCCAACCGCGGCTCGCCCCAGCCGGCAGTCACGGGACAGCCTTTAGAACTCCTGACGGAGTGAGGCCGGAACAATCTGTTTGTGGACGAAGCTCTGGTTCAGCAGCATGAGCCCTGGCCGTGAAGGAAAACGGAACAGGGGTGCACGGTGGAACTGATCAGCCTCTCGGATGGCGACAACGGCTTCCGGGTACGTGTGCTGGGACGTCGGTCGCCAGGTGTGTTACATCTTCACGACCGGCTCGACGCAGAGGTCCTGATCACGAGCAGCTTCGTCAGCGGTTGCCTGGCCATGTCCCTGTTCCCTTCCGACCTGGAGGACTGGTCCCGTGCACTGGATCTCCTCGCCGCGGGTCAGGACATCTGCTGGAAGGGCGACGATCACAGCCCTGGGATCAGGATCCAGCCGCACAACGAAGAGCATGAGACTCCCTCTGTCCATGTAGAGGATCTGGGCAGTTCGTGCGTCTCCGTGCTTCTTCCCGTCAACCTTGAAGATGGCTGGATCGACGAGCAGCGGAGGCTGCTCGGGCAGGTGTTGAAGGAGTGGCCGAGCGAGGTCCTGCAGTCCTCACCAGGCGTCTATGAGTGGCGGCGCTGAACTGAAGCCAAGCGTCGCCAGCAGGTGAGTGTGCATCCGAGGGTGCGGAATGCTTCGTGGATGTCGTCGCGTATCTCCCAGCGGATCCGTGGCGGCGAGACCGGTGCAGGTGGGTGAAGGCGCGTTCCACGAACCAGCGTTGGGTGTCCAGGCCGGAGCCGTGGATGGGGGTTGCGTCGGCGGCCAGGCGTTGAGCAGATTTCCTCTCGGCATCTGCGGCCAGTACCCGGGCGTCGGCCCGTTCATCGACGGTGGGCTGCGTGGTTGCTTCGGGTGCAGGCGGGGGAGGGGGCAACGGCACGCCGCGAGGTCTGCGATGCGGCTCGCGCCGAGGGCGTGGACGCGGCAGAGGCAGAGCCCGTTCTCGTGGACAGAGCCACCGGGTAGCCCACTCGTCCGGGTCAGCGGGCGCGCGGACACCAGCTGGGGGATGCACGGTGGTGGTGCCGACGTCGCGGAGCTCCGGCCGGACCACGGCATCGTCCGCGTGCTCGGCCCACCCCGGGCGCGAGGCCGCTCATGCAACCACTAGGAGGAACCGTGCACGACAAGCCGCTCCTCAAGAGCGTCGGCGAACTGCTGCGCCGACGGCACGGCTCGGCGCGCCCTGCCGGCCAGATCGTGCAAGAGGGGTTCGCCCTGGACAGCGCGAAGGTCAGTGACTTCATCGCGGGCACGCTCAGTTCCCAGGACGAGGGGAAACTGGCCGACGAAGTGGCCGAGTTGCTACCCCATCACTGGGACATGCCCACCAAATCGGTGGAGGCACTGACCCCGCTCGTGGACCACTTCGGAAGCCAGCAGGAGCTGATGGCCTGGTTGGACGGCCACCCCGGACGGCCCCGGCTGACCGCGCGGATCTACGTCCTGCTCGGCCATCTCGACCAGTACAGCGAAGACCCCGCAGTACTCGCCGCGGTGCAGCATGCCCGGGCCCAGGACCCCTACCCCGACGGCCTGCGCGGCTACCTGACCCCCGAGACCAACGACGAGACCCTGGGTAGCCTCGCCTTCCGGATCGAGAAACTCCTCGGTGACAACCGCGAACAGGACGCCACCGCCCTCGCCCTGACCACCGCCGATTGGCTGCACCGCGCGGCGCAGAACGCCGAGGCCCCCGACGCCGACGTCCGTGAGATGGGCGAACTCATGGGCCACATGCACCAGGACATCAGTGAGGCAGCCCCGCACACCTGACCGGCCCGGCACTCTTCCGCGCCTTCACGGCCATCGCGGCAACCCTCCTATGCCACCGCCTCATCACGTCGAGGCTCGACGGACGACCCTGAGCCCCTGATCGGCCGGATAGTCAGGCCGTGCTTCCGATCCCTCCGAGTCCAGTGCCTGCAGGACGACGGACGAGGAGAACTGGGCCCACGCCGCCAGGTCGGGCTTGATCGTCGTCAGTGGGGGTGCCGAGACCAGGCCGTTCTTCTCTCCGTCCATGCCGATGACGGCCATGTCGTGCGGGCAGGCCAGTCCCGCGGTCCTGATCCCGTGCAGGACGACAAAGGCGACGTCGTCGTTGTAGGCCACTACAGCCGTCACACCTTCGCGATGCCAGCCCTGGACGATCGTGGCGGCGTCGGATCCGTCGGCGGCGAGCCTCGCCTCCCGCGGCTCGGGCAGGCCGAGCTCGCGGGCGGTCGCGCGCACCCCGGCTTCCCGCCCGGCACGGAAGGGTTCGAGACCGATCTCGTCGGTGCCGGCGAAGGCGATTTCGCGGTGCCCGAGATCGTGGAGGTGGCGGAGCTGCATCGCCCCGATCGTGTTCTGATACCCGAACCCAGGGGCATCGGGGTCGCTCAGCGAAGACACAACTCGGACGCCGGCGGCGGCGAGGAGCTCGGATTCCCCGGCGGGCAGCGGCACCATCGCGACGACGGCCGATGCGTCCAGTCGCTGTGCGACCTCGGCGATCGAGGCGCTGCCGCTGGACTGGAAGTGCGTCGAGAGCGTCAGGCCGCGAGTCGCCAGCTCGCTCGTCAGGGTCGCGGCCAGCTCGACGATCATCTCGCCGAGCCGCGCGTGTGGAAGCACGAGGAGGACGAGCCGGCTCTGTCCGGAGGCCAGACGCCGCGCGGCCTCATTGGGCCGGTACCCGAGCTCCTCGGCGGCCCTGCGGACGGCCTCACGGGTCTGATCGGAGATCTTCTGCCCGGTCTTGTTGTTGAGGACGTAACTCACCGTGGCGCGCGAGACGCCCGCCAGCCGAGCGACGTCGGAGCTGGTCACGCGCGGTATCTCGGCGGGTTCCACAGCTCTCCTCGCTGCATCTTGACAGGTACGTCCTTGCAGCTACTCTACCGCTTACGCGCGTCACTTACGCGCGTAAGTACAGGGAGGCGCAGTGGGAAGAACAACGATGTCCGCACCACGGAACCTGACCGATGAGCAGCTCCGCGGTGAGAACTCCGCGCAGGCCGCGGGCGACGACAGGCCGCTGCGGGGAACCGTGGGCCATGCCCGGCTCATCACCGCGCTGGCAGTCGGCGCACTGGCGTGGACGGTGCCGTTCATGGCGTCGATCATCGTGCTGCTGCCCGCACGCCTCGATCAGCTGGACGCGGCGCACAAGGTCACGGACTTCGCCACGGTCACCGTCGTCGGGTCGGTCGTCGCGTTGGTGGCCAACATCGTCTTCGGGGCGCTCTCGGACCGGACGCGGTCGCGCTTCGGCGCTCGCTCGCCGTGGATCGTCGCGGGTGCCGTCGGACTCGGGCTGTCGTTGGTCGCCCTCGGCGCCGCGCCGACGTTCACGGTCCTGCTGCTCGTGTGGTGTGTGCTCCAGCTCTTCCTGAACATGTTCCTCGCGCCCGTGACCGCGATCATGGCCGATCGCGTCGCGCCGAGCCGGCGCGGTGTGGCCGCAGGTCTGGCCGGCACCGCGACCATCATCGGCCAGGCGGCCGCCGCGGCCACGGGTGCGGCGTTCATCGGTCACCCGAGCGCCGGGTTCTTCGCCCTCGCCGCGCTGCCGGTCGTTGGCGGTGTCGCGGTCGTGCTGACCGCTCCCGACACGTCGAACCTCGACGTCCCCAGAGCCGCGCTCACCGCGAAGACGTTCCTGGAGACGTTCACCTTCCCGCGCAAGGCCGCGGACTTCTACTGGGCGCTCTCGGGCCGGTTCCTGCTCGTCATCGGCTACTTCCTGATCATGAACTACCAGCTGTTCATCCTCACCGACTACATGCACCTGTCCGACGCGGCGGCGGCCCGCGTCGTCATGCTCGCCGGCCTGGTCACCGTGGTCGTGGGCATCGTCGCGGGGCTCGCCACCGGCCCGCTGTCCGACCGCATCGGGCGCCGCAAGCTCCCCGTGATCGCCTCGACCGTCCTCATCGGCGCCGGCGCGCTGATCCCCTTCCTGGCCGCGGACAGCTGGGCGATGCTGGCCTTCGCTGGCGTGGGCGGGTTCGCCATGGGCATGTACGGAGCGGTGGACCAGGCCCTCGTGGTCGAGGTACTGCCCAACAAGGCGACCGCCGCCAAGGACCTGGGCATCCTCAACATGGCCAACACCGGCGGCCAGATCGTCGCACCCGCCATCGCCGCGGCCGTGATCGCCGGAGCAGGCGGCTACCGCTCACTGTTCCTGGTCTGCGTGATCGCGTGCGTGCTCGCCGCGGCCTGCATCCTTCCGATCAAGAGCGCACGCTGAGCCGTACGTCCCACGCCGCCGACACCCACAACGCGCCGTACGCACGAAAGGCCCGCACCCGTGAGCACCACGATCGCAGACATTCCCCTGGGCACGGGGGAGCGGTCCGTCAACCCGTTCCTGCCCGGCAACGAGTTCATCCCGGACGGGGAGCCGCGCGTGTTCGGCGACCGTGTCTACCTCTACGGTTCCCACGACGTGGCGGGCTCCTCGACGCGCATGTGCGCGGGGGACTACGTCTGCTGGTCGGCGGCGCTCGACGACCTCGCGCACTGGCGCTATGACGGCGTCATCTACCGCAGGCTCCAGGACCCGTATGTGCGCAGCGTCGCGGACAAGCGGGACCCGAACGGAATGGTGTCGGGTCTGTTCGCCCCGGACGTCATCCGCATCGACGACGCCTACTACCTGTACTACGGCGTCGGGATGTCCACGTCCGGGTTCGGCGTCGCGAAGGCGGCGTCGCCGACGGGGCCGTTCGCATACGTGGGGCGGGTCCGTCACCCGGAGGCGGACAAGCCGGCCGGGTGGCGCGACGACCAGGACGGCATCGACGACGGAGACCTGGCCTTCGGCAAGGGCACCGGACTGTTCCACCGCGGCCGGATGTCGAAGGAATTCCCCTACGACCCCGCCCTGCTGCACCACGACGGGCGGCTGTTCCTCTACTTCGGTCTCGGCAACTGCTCGGTGGTCGAGCTGGACCCGGCCGACAAGCGCACCGTCGTACGCAACGAGACGACGGGCGAGTACGTGACGCCGATCTTCCGCGCGAGCGCGATCGGGCCCGCACTCGCTCTGGCCTCGGGCCGACGCCGTAGGACGGCATTCATGAACGGCCCGTCCATTCGGGAGATCGACGGCCGGTTCTGGCTGTCCTACTGGGCCGTCGGCGGCAACAGCTTCTGCGGCATGTATCACGCGGTCGCCGACCATCCGCTCGGCCCGTTCGAGCCGGTGGGTCCGCTCGTCTCGCTCGGCAACGCGTGGAAGAACACTCCGCCGGAGCCGACGGACCGCAGGGGGAACACCCACGGCGGGATGTTCGAGGCCGGCGGCACCTGGTACCAGGTCTATCACCGCCACACCGCGGACGGACGGCAGGCCTGCGCCACACCCCTCACACGCGCGCCGCACGGCGGATTCGAGCACGCCGAGTACACCTCCCGGGGCCTGGACGCCTCCGACCTCGACGCGTTCCGGGCCTGGCCGGCCTCCATCGCCTGCCACCTGGTGGGACCGCGCGGCCTGCCGGGCCGTTCCCGGCGCCCGTCGATCGTGCTCCGCGAGGACCCGCGCGGTACCGAGGACGAGTCGGGGCGGCACACCCTCCAGGTCGTCGGCAACACCCACCGCGGCGGCACGATCGGCTTCAAGTACCTCGACTTCGGCCCCGACCAGGTCCCGCACACCCTTCTGGTCGAGATCGACGCGCGCAGCACCGGCCGGATCCAGGTGTACGTCGACGCACCGCACACCGGCACGCGCATCGCGTCCGTCGCAGTCCCGGAGAGCGCGGTCGGCGCCGGATGGTGCACCATCGAGGCCGAGACGGCGCCCGTGGCCGGTTCGCACGCACTGTTCATGGTGTTCGAACCGGACCGCGGTCAGCTCGGCGACCTGTCCTTGTTCGCCTTCCGGCGCCGCGAGGACGACGCCGAGTGATCGGAGCGTGAGCCCATCGCGGGCCTCGCGCAGGTCTCCGCCGCTCGCCTCACGGCCGCTCAGTGACCGTGAGACGAGCGACGGAGGCGCGGTGAGCCTTGTGCCCGGCCTGCCCGGCCTGCCCGGCCTGCCCGGCCTGCCCGGCCTGCCCGGCCTGCCCGGCCTGCCCGGCCTGCCCGGCTGTGCTGGCGGCGAGGGTGATGCTTTGCTCGGCTCTGACACCGGCGAGTTCGCCTGTTCGACAGTCGCCAATTCTTCGTGAAGTCCAGTCCACTGGTGGCCATGCGTGATTGCCGACGGCGATGTCAGCGACTGTTGCCAGGACGGTCGTCATGACTCACACCACGGGGACGGTCAGCCAGGGACCCGGCCATGACCACGGCTGGACTTTCAACGGACACTCGGCGGCGAACGACTGGGCGTCAGCCGAGGAGCAGTTGGCTGGGATGCTCGCCTCCTGGGCGGAGCACATGCCCGCGCAGGCCCCGGGGGACTGGGCGGGCTTCAAGCTCTGGGCCGCGCGGGACTGGGGACGCACTATGACCGTTTCCTGCATTCGTCGGACACCGGCGCCGTGTTCCACCTCGCCATCGAGGACCGGGACCGGGAGCAGACGCCCGAGTGTGCGGCGGAGATACGCGCTCGTGGCCGGCAGGACGTCGACGAGCACCGATGGTGGTGCGCCATGCAGCCCGAGGAGGAGAGGATCCGACGGCGGCCGCCGCCCTCGTGCGCGTGGCCATTGCCGATCCCCGGTCCCGCGGCACCATGTGCCCCGACGAAGTGACCGCGTGGGACATCAGCGCCGGTGACCACGGCGAACTTGTGGGTGCCTGGCATCGGGGTCAACGTGCAAACGCGCCGCGGAGAGCATTACTAGAGCGGTTGCAGAAGCGGTACAGCGGTTAGCGGTGCGATGGAGATTTGAGTTCCGGCGGCGGCCCGGTGTGCTGGGTGACCAGGTGGACTGCGCCAGAACGCTGTGACTGGGATCCCCGCGGGGAGCTTCGGCCCCTCCTTCCTGGGGGGCTGCTTGCGTATACCTCATCGCCGTCCCGGCCGCGATGCCGAACATCCGCGTCAAGTGCCCTGGGGTGCCGATGAGTTGGGCCTCGTGGCTCATGCGGTCCTGCCAGAGGGGCCGTGCGGGAATCGCGGTTTCCTCGAAGGTGTACTGCAACAGCCCGTTGCTGACGAGGGTTTCGCGATGTCCAGGGCGGTCTGGCTGACGACCAGCAGGTGGGGTTGGCGGAGGCCGGCCAGGTCCGCTGTCGTCGGCGAAGCCAGTCGACGAGGAGCCCGATGGCGAGCGGATCGAGGACTCGGTGTCCGTGCGCAGGATGTTCGCCAGGACGACGGCATCCTGGCGGTCGGACTTCTTGCGGGAGACGGCGTGCCGGTTGCGATAGCCGGCGACGGCCACTGTCACGGTGCTCGGCGAGCAGGTGCAGCAGAACCTGCACCAGACCCGCCGGCCGCGTCGTCGCTGGTATTGAATGCGACCTCTGGCGGGGTGCGGCGTTATGCCGAAACTCGCCGGAGAGCCGCACGTTTGCTTCAGTCGTCAGACGAGATCAGGCAGTCTTTCGACGGGATACCGGTGAGTTCACACGCGGCCACGTCATCCTGGCTCATGGATGGGTGTTGCTGGAGATACGCCGCTGTCGCGCGGGTCCCGGCGTCGAAGCAGGTCGGATTCTGTCCCACGATCAGGCTGAGGATCTTCAGCCGAGCTGTGGCGATCTCGTACTGTCTGGTGGTGTCGTTCCCTTGGGCGATCCGTTGCTGCTGCTTCCGGAACTGGCCGGCCCGCACCTCGAAGTCCTGCTTCGTCTGTTCGCACCTGGTCGATTGCTCGGACGCGCCGTCGTCCGGCGTCGCCCCGACGGCATAGCCGCCCAGAGCGAGTGTGATTGCTCCCGCGCTGACCAGCGCGATCATCGAACGCTTCATGGCCGGGGATCGTATACGCCCAGGTGAGGCCGCTCGTCACCGGCGCCCGCCGGCCTGCCGTGGATGAGCCTCTAACGCTGGCGACAGGGGTCGCAGGCGTTGGCGCCCCCGCTTGCGGTCACCATTGCTGATGGCCGGCGCGTCAGCGGTCAGCGAGTCATTCGGGCGGGCCCCGGAAACCGGATGCGAGGCATGCGGCTGGGGTCTGCTGCAGGTTTGGCGGGCGTTGCAAGGGCCTCAGCCCGGCCAGGCTGGTGGATGCCAGGGTGCCTCTGGCCATGCCTCGATCGTCTGTCATGCTGCGCGGGCAAGCATGCACGGACCGGCCGCGTACGGTCGGGGGAGGCGGGACGGACATGACGGAATCCCAGGTGAGCGGAGCCTCGGCCCCGGAGACGATCCGCTTCCGGCCCGGCATCTGGCAGTGTGTGCCGCCCGTGCTCCTTATGACCGTGTGCCTGTGGTTCGGCCCCGTCCTGGGGACGGTCACCGGTGTCGGCCGGCCGGCGTTCGACGCATGGACCCTTGCCATGTGGATCGTGTTGGTGGTGTTGGTGGCTTCACCCTTCGGGGTCACGCTGACCCCGTCGGCCGCCCGGGTGCACGACTTCCGCCGCCGTACCGTTCCGTGGGCGTCCGTGCAGAGCGTCCGCGTCGAGCAGGTCATGGGAGGCCGGGTCGTGGTGCTGTACGAGGCCGACGGTCGCCGCACCCGACTCCGGGCACCGGTCACCGGATTCCTTCAACGGGACCGCGGCTTCGAGGAGAAGTTCCACATCATTGGCCAGTGGTGGTTGGCGCATCGCGGCACTGACTGGACTGCCCTGCCACCTACCTGGCCCGTGTCCTCGTGGGCCCCCGCCCCGGGACAGCCGGCGCCGCCGCCCGGCGCACCGCTGGAACTCTGAAAGAGAGCTTTGTCCCGCTAGGGGTGTTTGAGGAGTGGCCGGTCGGCTGCCGCTCGGGCTGCATCGAGTTGACGTGAGGAAGCTCTGACAAGATGACGTAATGTTCGATTTTGGCATCGCGGGTTACCAGCCGCTGTGGCTGAACCGCCGCAGTGACGTCGTGCGGGAGCATGCGCAGCGCCTGCGTGGTCTTGCCGGCCGGACTCTGACGAGAGTCTGGATGGTCTGGGATCGCCAGGACGACGAGTGGTTCTGTGACTGCCCGGTCTTGTTCGACTTCGAGGGTGAGCAGGTCGAGATCAATCATCATAAGTTCGACGATCTTTCCCTCACATGGAACACGATCGACCCCAACGCCCCGGTCCGGTGGCCAGACTTCGACCTGCAGTGGCGTTCCGACCCTCTTCCCGAACTGCACGCTCTGCGGGGCCTGTCTCTCAAAGGGGTCGAACTGCTCGAGTGGACAGGCAAGGGTCTGACTCAGGGAAACGTCGACGTCAGTTTCGTCTTCGAGACGAGTCGGGTGACCGTTCTCAATGCTCTCGACGAGAACGGGCTGAGCTTCGCCCCGCCTGATCCGCATCAGCGGTCCCACCCGCTTCACTGAAGCCCCTGGAGCTAGGTATGACGCCAGTTCGGGGTGGATTCTCGGGTGAGCCTGCGGCTCGTGAGGTCGATCATCGCGATACGGATCATGGCTTCGGAACGGTGTGGATGGGTTTCGTAGTCGTGGGCGAGCCGCCGGTGGTTCATGAGCCGTCCGAAGGTCCGCTCGACGGCCCAACGTCGGGAGATGACCTTGAACCCCTTTTGGTCAGGGTCCCGGCGGGCGGTCTCGACGTCGATGCCGAGGGTGGCGCCGTGGTCGATGGCCTTGGTGCGGTAACCAGTGTCGGCCCAGGCTTTCGTCACGCGCGGATGGACCTTGGCGATCTTCGAGAGCAGGCTGATGCCGCCAACGTTGTCGGACACGCTCGCCGCGGTGACCCAGACTGCCAGCAGAAGACCGAGCGTGTCGACACCGATGTGGCGCTTGCGACCCGCGATCTTCTTGCCCGCGTCGATGCCCTGACCAGCGGCCGGGACGTTCGCTGATGTCTTGACGCTCTGCGCGTCCAGCACGCACGCACTCGGCTCGGCATTCCGGCCTTCGGCTTCTCGAACCAGCCTACGGAGCAGTCCGTTGAGCTGGTCGAACACTCCGTCCTTCCGTCAGGCCGCGAAGTATCCATACGCGGTTTCCCCCGGCGCGAAGTCGTGCGGTAGGTACCGCCACGGGATCCCTGTGCGATCGACGTAGAGGACCGCGTCCATGATCCGACGCAGATCATGTTCGGGCGGCCGCCCGATGTCGAGGCCTTTCCCTCTCCGCTCGGCCCTCCAAGCCGACAGAATGGGCTCGAGTAGTTTCCATCGGGCATCGGACAGGTCACTGGGATACGGCCGCGGTCGTTGGTACATGTTTCGTCAGTACGGCTCACTGCCGCTCCGCCACAGGGCGCAAACGGGCGTGAGCAGGGGTGCCTTGGGATCGGACAGGAGCGAATGCGCCGAAACGGACCCGCAATCACCGTCGTCGGCCACGTCCGCCACACCATCATCAGCAGCCACGATCACCCCGCGGCAGCCGCCCACCCATCCTCGAAACAGACACCTTCGCCAGGACAAGACCCTCTTTAAGGGGGCGGTTCGTGATCTCATGTCCGTTTCGGATATGGCGAATCACTTCAGTTGGCGAGTGAACGCGTCGGGGGCAATGGCTTGGCTGGAGGATTGCGGCTGTGGGGCCTCGTGACACGCCCGGCAGAGGTGCGTCACGATGATCGCTATGACCGACGGAATTACATGGCTTGCCGCTCCTCAGTCGATCGCCTTCGGTGGCTACAGCGTGGTGCTCGCTCGAGAGTTGGATGCCGAAGAGCTGGTGTCTCGGCTGACCGCGACAGTGTTCGGGCCGACGCGCACGGCGCGTAGTCTGGCCCACCTCACCAGCAAGGACCTGATCGATGTCGTGGAGGACGGCCCCTGGGACCCTTACCCCGCGATAGGTCTGCGTTATGGAGAGATCGGCGAATGGGTCTTCGTGGTCAAGTACGGTGGCTGGCAGGCGGAGTTCGGCCCGCAGTCGCCTGTTTCTCGGGGTGGTGCACACGTCTTCCAGCTGGAATTCGAAGAGGAGAACGGCAAGCCGGTACCGCCTCAGTTCTCCTATCTCCATGATGATCGTCTTATGTGTGCCTTCAATCTCCACCTGGACCGTTCATGGGGATACGACGGCGTGAACGGTGATCGCGAGGTGGCGGCACGCGTCGAGGAGATGCTGGCTGCTGCCGGCCTGCCAGACGCCAACATGCCTCGCCGGGAAGTGCACCGCACCGTACTGGAGATCATCGAACGATACTTCGGCCTTTCCCTGCCACGCAGGCAAGTCCTGGAGGCCGCGCTACCCGCTGTGGTCCTGGAGATCGCGGAGCCGGCAAATCCCTTCAACTCAAGCAGCTAGTCACATCGAGGTGAGGCCGCGGCAGGATTGCTGGTCGCTTACTACTTCCTGGCGAAGCCGCCGGCGTCGACTTCGGTGAGGACATCGAGTTTGACGAGGCGTTTCAGCTTGGCGCGGGTGCCTTCGATGTTCTTCGGCAGGAGTTCGTGGTCGAGGACTTCGCAGACGTCTCGGGCTCGGAGGGGTCAGTGGCCTCGTTGAAGACGGCGAGGATGCGGGGGTAGTCCGGGTGTTCGGGCAGGCCGGGTGAGACTGGGCTGGCTGGGAGCCGGTCCGCGAGGGCAGTGACGGTCTTGCGGGTAATCGCGAGGTGTTCGAGGTGGGTCTCGGCTTCCCGTAGCCGTCCCTGCAGTTCGGTGACCTGTGTGCGGAGGTCGTCGGCCAGGGCCCGGGTGGCGTCCTCCTGGATGTGGAGTGCGTCGAGCAGGGGCTGGACGTTCACGCGGTCACCGGCTGCGGGGCGCGCCAGGTGGGCGTGTTGGCGCCGGTGAGCCGACGGGCCATTACCTGGGCCATCGCCCAGTAGACGCGGGAGGCGGAGGAGGCTGGGTGGTGTTCGTAGTCGCGGACCAGGCGCCGGTGCAGTATCAGGATCCCGTAGGTCTGCTCGACTCTCCACCGCTTCGGCTGTGGGACGAACCCCTTGTCCTCCGGGTTGCGTTGGACGGTCTCGACGTCGATGCCCAGGAGGGTGCCGTGGGCGGCGACCTGGTCCTTGAAGCCCTGGTCGACGAGGGCTTTCTCGACGGTGCCACTGGTGTGTTCGGCGACCTGGTCGAGCAGGGCGATGCCCGCGGCGTTGTCGTGGGTGTTCGCGGAGAGGACGGTGACGGCGATGACGAGGCCCAGTACGTCCACGGCCAGGCCCCGCTTGCGGCCCGGCACCCGTTTCCCCGGGTCCAGGCCGGTCGTGGAGGCGGGGACCCCGGCAGCTACGTGGACACTCTGCGTGTCCAGCACCACCAGGGTCGGGTCCTCGGTCCTCTAATCGGCGGGCCCTCTCACGGACCTGGCAGCGCAGCAGTTCATGGATGACCTGGTCGGTCCCGTCGTCCCGCCACGCGGCAAAGTAGTAGTACGTCGCGCTCTTCGGCGGCAGGTCGTTGGGGAGGTGGGCCCACTGGCAGCCGGTCCGGCCCTGATAGAGGATCGCGTTCATGATCTCCCGCATCGCATAGGCGCCCTGGTGGCTGCTGACCGATCGGTGCCGGTCCTTCCACGCCGTGATCACCGGCTCGATCAACGACCACTGGCCATCCGATAAGTCGCTCGGGTACGGCTTGCGTTCACTCCCCCCCCGCCACCCCAACAGACCACCGCCCGTGGACCAGCGGATTCCGCTCGCACCCACACCATCAGGCGACGACAGAACCTCCCAAAGACTCACGAACCGACCTCTAGGGTCGTGTTTGAGATCTGGCCAGCCCAGGTTGTGTCGACGCGGTTGCCGTGCTCACTGTTGGCAGATGCCTCGGAAAGTCACAAGTCAGCTGAAGCCCAGCTCGGTGAAGGCGCAACCCCCGCGTTCGGCATAGGGCAACGCCTGCCGGGATACGAGTCTCGGAGTCTGCCGGAAGTACTGACGGAAACCGGAGGCCCGGAACTTCAACTCGAACGCGTGGCCTTCGATGTGCTAGAGCGGACAGTGTGCAAAGTTCGGGCGGGCATCGTCCGGCACCAACCGGTGCACCCTGTCGACCTCCAAGTCCAGGGCCAAACCCTTGAAGTCGAGGTCGCCTTCAAGGTCGAAGACATCGTCGAAGACGAGTGTCGCCGGAGAGACCCAGAACGAAAAGTGTTTCGCGGGCGGGACCGGGTGGACCCAGCGGACGATGTAATCAAGGTCGAGGAGAAGACGCGGCAGGATGTCGTTGGTCGGCTGAACGGACAACCCGTGGATGGTGACGTCATGCCACCCCATGTCTTCGAAATCTGCGTCGCTCCAGGTGCTCTTGGAGAGACCTGATTCCTCGTGGCTACCGTTGCCCATGTCCGCATCCAACCAGACACCGCAACGGAAGCAGCCACAGGCCAGGCGCGGACGAGAGGGGACGGGGCCTGGTCGTGAGGCCGGCCCACGTCGAGTGAGTCGACGGATCATGATGTCGATCATTGCCCAGCGGATCATGGTCTCGGACCGGGCCGGGCTGGCCTCGTAGTCGCGGGCCAGGCGCCGGTGGGAGGTGATCCGCGAGAGTGTGCGCTCAACGGCTCACCGCTTCGGCCGGACCTGGAAACCGCGCTGGCCCGGGGCCTTGGCACGATCTCTAGCTCGCGGTCGAGGACGGTATTGGTCTACTCCACGAGGCATCCGGTGAAGCCTTGGTTGCCCAGATCTTCCGCACGCCCGGGTGGTCTGGGCGGGTCCAGAGCAACGAACGCTTCGCACCGTCGAGGTCCTGGATGTTCGCTGCGACCACGTGGACCGCCAGAAGCAAGCCGAGGGTGTCCGTGACGATGAACCGCTTGCGGCCCTTCACCTTCTTCCCCGCATTGAACCCTCCGGTCGTCGCGGTCACCGTGCCGGCAGACCGAACCGACTGTGAATCGATCAATCCGGCGCTCGGCCCGGTGTCGCGCCCGACGGCACCGCGCACTTGGTCTCGCAGGGCGTCGTGGACCTGCTCGACAGTGCCGTCGTCGTGCCACCAGGTGAAATACCATTACACCGTCGGCCAGGGCGGAAAGTCCTTCGGTAGCTGCCGCCAGGCACATCCGGTCCGCACCACGTAGAAGATCGCGTCCACGATCCGCCGCCGCGGGTTCTTCTCTCGCCGTGCGCCCTTCGGCCCCGCCCTCGTCGCTGCTGCCCAAGGTCGAGCGGCGGACCCGGCATCCGGGACGCAAGCGGCATCCGGACCGGCTGGTTTTCCAGGGCATCCTGTTCGTCCTGCATACCGGGATCGCTTGGGAACATCTGCCGCAGGAAATCGGCTTCGGCTCAGGTATGACCTGCTGGCGCCGCCTGGCCGAGTGGACCGGGGCCGGGGTGTGGCCCCGGCTGCACGAGGTCCTCCTCGCGAAATTTCGCAGCACGGACGCCCTGGACTTCTCCCGGACAGCCGTCGACGGTTCCCACATCCGGGCGTTAAAAGGGGCCCCAAGACGGGACGAAGCCCTGTCGACCGGGGCAGGACGGGCAGCAAACACCACCTGATCGCCGACGCCACCGGTATCCCGCTCGCCGCCACCCTGACTGGCGGCAACCGTAACGACGTCACCCAGCTGATCCCGCTCCTCCAAGCCGTGCCGCCTGTTCGCGGCAAGCGCGGCAGGCCCCGGCGCCGCCCCGATGTGGTGCCGGGCGGCCGCGGCTACGACCACGACAAGTACCGCCGTCCAGTCCGGGAACTCGGCGTGAAGCCGATGATCGCCCGTCGCGGCACCGAGCACGGCTCTGGTCTGGGCACTCAACGCTGTGTCGTGGAAAGCGCCTTCGCCCACCTGTACTGGCTCCGCCGCCTGCGCATCCGCTGGGAGATCCGCGACGACATCCACGAAGCATTCCTTACCCTCGGATGCGCACTCATCTGCTGGCGCCGGCTCTCAACGGCTCAGCGCCGCCACTCGTAGGTGCCGGGAGAGGTCTTCACAACCTCCTGGGGCCAGGCAGCACGGACACGCTGCAGCCGTTCGTGGTGCTCATCGGCCCATCCGCCAGCCAGGCGCACCGGGACACGGACGGAGGTCCTCGATGCAGCCGCGTCCTCCACCACGAACACGGCAACCCCTTCCTGACCGGCCATCTCGAAGCGGATCTCAGGGTTGCGCCCGTCATCCATCCAGACGGCATTCCGCCCGGCTGCGAGCTCTCCCAGGACCTGTGACCAGCTGTCCAAGTCGTCCGGAGCCAGACACACATCGAGACGTCCTTGGGCGAACCCGCTTGTGACGACGATCTCCGCATCGAGGTAGTCGTGCATGGTCAACACCCCGGGCATCGTCCGGCCGAGAACCCGAACCTCAAGGCTGCTCTCCCCGTCGGCCAGACGGATGAGATCCTCAGTGCGGTCCTCGGCCACGTCCACTCCCCACTCTCGCATCGACTCTTGTCACCATGCACGTGCGTCAGCACTCGGCAGTATGGGGCATTGCGTTAGGAGTTCTTGGTGAGTTGCGGACGCTAGGGCCATCGCGAAAGCCGAAGAGGCCACCCCAGCCCAGGGCGCGTCTTCTGGATCTTGGTTCAGAGGGCTCCGGACGCTGCTGCCGGCACATATATTGACGGGGTGGACGAAGCCGAAGCGAGCGGTCAGGTGTGGAGGGACGAGGTTCGCGCGCGTCCGACAGCTGAGCAGGATCGGGACGCGTTGGCACGGCTTGTCGAGGTGGACGCAGACTCCTTCGAAGTCGAGTTGTACGAGCGAGCAGCAGACCCCCAAGTACTTTCGGTTGATCGCGCTCAGAGGTCGCGGGCTGGGCAGTACGCCAGGCATGTGCGACGGCTTCGAGAGCGTCAGCAGCGCCAAGGCAGTTGAGCAGTAGCCTTCGGATCATCTGAACGTTGATCGTGTGTGTCGTTGACTGACGCCCAGTGGGCGCGCCTCGATCCGTTGTTGCCGGACCGGACGTCTCGGCGGGGTGGGCGGTGGCGTGATCACCGGCAAGTGGTCGACGCGATCGCTTTCAAGTACCGGACCGGGACGCCGTGGACGGACCGCGGATGGGCCGCTTCCTGAAGTCGGACGAGCACCCGGGGGTGGTGGTCGACTTCGTCCGCCGCGCGGTGGAGCTGTCGGAGGGAACCGTGCCGTTGTGGGCGACGGGCCGGACGGGGGAGCGGCAGCGTACGGAGGTGCGCCGCCGAGTGGGGGCAACGTACGACCAGGCCGAGGCCCGCCGGATCGCGGAGGGATCGATCCGGAAGGAGGCCGTGGCGAAGAACCGCCCGGCGGACCTGATCAACATCGCGTCGGAGAAGGTGGTGGCGGCCGGGCGGGGGCTGCCCGTGTTCTCCACGCTCAACGCGATGGCCTCGACGGTCCGCAAAGAGGTGAACGCGTCGATCCGCGCGGGCATCCACGACCGGATGAGCGCGGTGGAGCGGGCGGGGCTGCTGCGGCTGCTGGAGGAACGTGACGCAGACGGCACCACGCATTACAACCGGCTGAAGAAGTCCGCGCAGAGCCCGACCTGGTCGCACTTCAAGCGGTTCGGCGAGTACAGCACGTACGAGCTCGCCGTCGAGCCGGAGGCGTACGACCCCAAGCTCGACGTCGACTTCACCCCGCTGCGCGAGCAGGACCTGACTGTCGTCGGCTTCGGCCAGGCCGCCTGAATGGCGAAGGACCCCGCTGTCTCCGCCACCGTACGCACGGTCGGGCTGTGCGTGCGGCCTTGGCGCATGCGCCGCCAGGACCGCGGACGTCAGTATGGCGGCTGCGCCGGCCACCCAGACAAGCGGCAGCCAGGCCTGGATCGACGCGATGGTCAGGTGCAGCCGGTAGACGGCCAGCATGACCAGCGCCAGTGGCATGGTGGTGCCCAGGACGCTGATGCGGGCGTACCCGACCCGGATCAGCAGCGGGAACTGGATCGCGATGTTGACGGCGAACAGCGCCCAGGCCAGTGTCAGCATCGTCTCCAGGGTGCGACCGCCGAACGGTACGCCCTCGGCCCGCGCGAGGATAACGGCCGGCGCCGTGCCTGCGGTGACGCTGGCGACAAAGCTCGCCAGCGCCCAGGCGTAGTGCCCGAGGAGCACCGTGCGGCGAGGCAGGGGCAGGACGGCGTACAGCGTCTCCAGGCCCGCCTTGTCGGCGACCACGAACGGGTGCACGGCGATCAACGGCGCGAGCAGCACCGCGAGCGCCGGTACGACATGATCAGGGTTGCGGGCGAGCACCAGGACCAGCAGGCCGAACACCAGCAGGCCCTGGGTCCGGTACGGCGCGACGGTACGCAGGTGCAGCACGGCCATACGGGCGACGGCGCTCATGCGATCGCCCCGCGCCGGCCGTTCCGCGTTGCTGCGGGCTTTGGCGGCCGCGATCCGATGTGGATGGCGATCTCCCACAGTGCGTTGACGCACGATGCGGAGGGCGGCACCTCAACGCCGATGTTGTCGGACCGCTCCCGCCATGCCTCCGTCCGGTCCCTGGCGAGGTACGCCCGGCCCGGCGTCGACGCCGTCGCCCAGTACGTCGCCGAGCGTGACCCTGCGGTCCGCCGGCAGAGGTGGATCCGGACGCCCAGGGCTTCAAATCAACTACTGCGGCTTCTGGGCTTACCTCGGCGTTCCCCCAACGTGATGGCGAAGGCCCAGAGTTCGACGTTCGTCGGGCCGAACTCCAGGTTGAAGTCGTTCCGGTCCTCCCCGAGCCGTTCGATGCAACCGGCAATGCCAACCAGCTCAATTCGGGCGGGCCGGTGGCGCCACGCGACGGTGCACCAGCCCGCATCTACGTGTCTTTGGAGGACTCTTCGTGGACTGGTCGTACAGGAAGGTCACTTCCTTCGACGTCAGAAACTGCTCCCGGTCTGCACTTCCTCCTGCCCTGGGTTTCGACCGCCCGGTTTTTGGGGCTGGTCACCGGGATACTCGCCTCAACCGACCTGCGGTCGGGCGGTTGTTGGTTGTCATGGTTGGTGGTTGGCCTCGGAGGTTCCGTACAGGTTCCAGGGCTCGACCCGTCGCCATCGGGGTCGGGCCGTACCGTGTCGGGCCGTCGGGCCGCCACGAAGGGAAGATCAAGAAGGCATCGACGCCTCTCCGGCAGACCTAATAGGATGCGGCGCTCAATCCAACCGCGATCATGCAAAGAGGGGGCGCGGGATGCTACTGACGTGCCGGAAGTGTCGACAGCGTGAAGTTGCTTTTGACGGGATCAAAGGACTGTGTCCGGTCTGTCAGCAGGAGAGCGACGCGTCGAAGCCGCCTCAGCGCCGCGGGCGCAACGACAAGGCGGCGTTGCTGGTCCAGTCCAAAGTGAGTCCCGGTCGGGTCTCGCTGTCGGGCCCACTGCTTACGGTGCTGGCCGCAGCCGCGGTAGCCATCGTCAACGAGGTCGTACGGTTCTCCGCCGAGCGCACGCGGGCTCACCAATGGGCCTTGATCGCCGCCGACAACGGCTACGACCGGCAGGCTTTGCACAGCGCGCTCCAGACGATCAGCACCACGGGCGTGTTGCGCTTCGTAGCCTTCATGGCAGTTCTGTATGCCTACCAGCGGTGGGCGCGCGTCGGCCATGCGAACGCCATGTCACGCACCGACATCGGGCTGGGATGGATCAGAGCCCTGCCAGGCGGCAGCGGAGTCGTCTGGGCCTACGGCGCGTGGTTCCTGTCGGTTTTCGCCGCGCTCTACGTCTCGTTCGTGACCAACTCCAGCCTCCAGACGCCCGACGACTACGAGACCGCGGCGAACATCGATGCCGGCTACAGCCTGGTCCGAATAGTTCTGGCCGTCCTGCTGAGCGTGTTCTCCGTGCAGTTGACCCTTGGACTGAACAAGCTGCTGGCCACGCCGCAGACGATGGACGTGGCCGACCGGCCCGTCGAGCTGCAGACCGTCGACGAGGAGTAACGCGCCACGGCCGGCCGTAACGCCGCCTTGAGCAGGGCACGGAGAGCCGCTAGCGCTAGAGGTCGCGATAGCGGCTCTACGCCCAGGAAGAGCAAGGCGGATACCCGGCCTGACCCGTCGGCACGGTCAGCGGACCGAGTGGCTGCGCGCGACGTCGGCTGCGGTCGGTCTCGCCCCGGCGGGCCGTGCCGGCGCCCGCCTGAGCTCCGTGCTCGGGGTCTGCGTCATCCGGAGCACCGTCCTGTGCCTGGTCGATGCTGTCCCCGAGCCGGAAGTGCCCGCCCCGCGTGTGGTCGGCGTTGACGAGTACGCGACCCGCAAGGGCTGCCACTACAACATCGTTCTCGTCGACGTCGAGACCTGCCGCCCCGTTGACCTGCTGCGATAGATTGCGGGCGACACGAGAGAAGAGCTCGCATGGACTCCCGCATCCCGCGGTTGCGACGCAAGCTGGCACGCATCCCCTACCTGCCCAACCGGAGCCACTCCTTTGGGGAGGAGCGGCACGAATTTCGTCTCGGCCCCCGCCTCACCAAGGGGCAGGCAGAGGCCTTTCAGGCCGAGCACGACGTGGAACTCCCGCAGCCCTATCGAGACTTCCTCATCAACATGGGCGGCAGCGGTGCGTCTCCGTACTACGGACTGATCCCGTTGGAGGACTGCACGCTCTTCACGATGGACCTCAGAGACGCCAGCGCGGGCTCAAGAGGATTCAGCCGGGCCTATCGCCCCACCCGCCGTGGTGACCTGTTCCTGCACGCCATCGAACGCGGCTGCAGCGATCTCGTCCTCATCGGCATAACCGGCCCTCTCACCGGGCGCATGCTCATCGGCAACGCAGACGGCTTCTGGGGCCCGAACGTCTCCTCAGCCCCGGACTTTCTCGCCTGGTACGAACGATGGCTCGACCACATGGCTGCCGGACAGGACAACCGGGCTCTGGAGCTCACCTCCCCCCAGCTCCGAGCGCATTCGATTCGGCAACGGCTCGCTCACTCGCCATGACCACTCCACGACGGCCCAGGGGGCGTGAAGCCAGGGGGGAACGAGCTGGTCAGGCCGCCAGTCGCCTCAGTGGCGCTGGTATTGAATGCGGCCTCTGGCGGGGTGCGGCGACTCCTAGTTCCGCTTGCCGTAGGTCGCTGCCATCACCGCGGCCACGACGATCAGTATCACCACGGACAGGAAGCCGTAGATCCAGACCGCCGTGAGCCGGTCAAGCTTCATCTTGACGCCGGGGTTGTCCTGTTGGGCGATGGAATGCTTGATCAGACGGCTGCGGACCGGAGCGATGGCGATGGGGACAGAGGTGATTGCGGTGCTGTACATGAACAGGATCGGAGATGCCGGACCGGACCGGAGCAGGCTCGATCCAAGGACGGCGGTGAAGAGCACGGGACCGCCGAGGTAGAACAACCACTTCCGCTGTCTACTCTGCTGTTCCGGTGTGCGTCGCGGATCGGCCTGGTACCTCATCCCAGTGGCCAACGCCGGTACGGCGATCATGAAGAAGGCCGTCGCCACCGCTGCGATCAGCCACCAACCGCGCTCGGGTATCGAAAACAACAACGCCCTCGTTCCTGCCGTCTCAGCGGCTTGATCATCCTGTCGGGCCCTCGGCGATGCCCGGAGATGATCGTTGACGATGCGGGGCTGACAGTCCAGACCTCCAGGGGCATTCGACAGGGAGGGCAACCATGCTGGAAACGCCGCCACTTCGAGGTACGGGACATCAGCCGTGACGCAGCCGAACGTCGCGGGGCTCGGCCGCCCGGCAGACGCCAGGCGCGCGAGCCCCGCGAACCCTCCACGATGCGAGGAAGGGGCCGTTCGGACTCAAGCGCGACCGCGCACTCGTTTCACCGGCGCTGCACCCTCGTTCCTGACGATCGGCCTTCTGATCCGTAGCTCTACAGAGATCGGCCATCAGCGGCCATACAGGCTGCCGAACGGGGGGTGAGGGACGCCGACGGCCCTGGTCGGTTGCTGTACTTCGCTGCTGTACCGCCACCAAATGTTGCCGCGCGACACCCGCTTTAGGAGCGAGGTTGGACAAGTGCTCGTCTTGACCTGCGAACTGTTCACTTGGGCGGACGGGTCTGCCGCACGATCGGGTGACATCTTGACCTGCCCCACGGTTTGGGTTCCAGCTGCGGTGGCTAACTGGCGGCGGGGGGGGTGTCTTGTGCGGAGAGTAGTTCGTACTCGATGGGGGTGC
>NZ_JBIRQM010000018.1:0-195273 GCF_044333225.1 Streptomyces sp. NPDC021080
CTTCGGTCTTGCGTTTCCGACTCTATCAGACCGTTTCCGTATCCGATTTCCTCGGTGCTTTCCAGGTTCCCGCTTCCGCGTTTCCCTTTCCGGCGGCTCCGACTCTATCAGATCCTTTCGGGCCTGACTCCCAGTCAGCGGGATTTGCCTTCCGGCCTTTCGGCGCTTTCGCGTTTCGGGCCTTTCGACATTCACTACGTTAGCCGATTCCCTCGGCGACTCATAATCGAGTTCCACGGGTTCGAATTCGGACATGCAGGCATGCCGAATAAACCCCCGCTGCGGGGAAGTCGTAGGTAGTGGGTTGGCCGCTCTCGGCTGCTGGCTGAACGCCGTAACCGGTTCAAGCGGCTCGGGCTACATTACGGATCCCCCAGGGGCGCGTCAAGTTGAACGGCGGCGGGGCGCGGGGGTCTATAAGGACCCGCTGTCGGGTCGTCGGCGATCCGGAAACGCCGGGGGTGGACGCCTCCGTCGCCGGACACCCTGGCACTCGGACCGTTGCGTACCTGGTCGGAGGGCACGGGAGTGCTCCTCAGCAGGGTCAGGGGCGAGCCTCGGGGCGGCAGGTGTCCGCTCCGTCGAGCGACCGGTCCACCCCCAGGGCCGTCACGAGGCACGCCGGCCCTTTGGCCAGTTCCTTGTCGTATCAGGCCGAGAGTCGACGTTTGCGGGCGAGATCCGTGTCCTCGGTGACCTCGCCGACCCGGATCGGGACTCCAGCGGCTCAGGCTCCGCCGGGCTGCTCGGCTCTGGGACTCAGCCGGTACGCCGAGACCGTCGGATCACCGGCGAGGTAGAAGCGGTACTGCCAGTCGTGGGCTCTGCTCACTCCCACCCGAGGGCCGACCCGGATGAGGGCGGCGGGTACCGGCTCGCCTTCGGACAGAGCGACCGAGTCGCTCGTCAGCAGGTTCGTGCCGTTGTGCTCTGCCGTGATGCCGAGCGCCTGGCAGAAGTTCCCCGGACCCCGCGCAAGGCGTGGACTCTCGACGTTCGCGCCTCTCCGCTCGCGTGCCAGGTCTTCCCCTTGGACGACCCTGCCCGCGCGGATGAGCACGGCCGAGGCGATGCCGTCTGTTCCGGTGACGATATTGGCGCACCAGTGGAGGCCGTGGGACCGGTAGACGTACAGGTGTCCCGCAGGTCCGAACATGACCGCGTTCCGGGGTGTCCTGCCTCGGTAGGCGTGGGAGGCGGGGTCGGCCGTACCGGAATAGGCCTCGGTCTCCGTGATGGCGATGCTGACGGTTCCCTCGGGTGTCTCGTGGGTGAGGACGGCGCCGAGCAGCTTGGGGGCGACCTTTTCGGCAGGGTGAGCGAGATACGTGACGTTCATGCCGACCTACCTGACACGGTGCAGGTGAAGTAGACGTGCACACGACCGGGCGGACCGTCCGAGGTGAGGCGGGCGAGGAGGCGTTCCGGCAGGTCGGGGGCGGCCTCCAGGACAGGGCGGTCGAAGAGGTCCCGCGTCAGGGGCGTACGGTCAGGGGCCGCGATCATGGCGTACGAGCGTAGTCCCTCCGGCCTCACCCGCGCGGTGGAGCCCGGAACCGTTCGGAGCGGTCCGGACGGATGCGTGCCCGCGGGGTGGTCAGGGGTCCTCTCCCTTGTAAGGGTGAGGACGCGGAACCGGTCGGGGCCGGATCGCGTTTGTAGGGATCAAGGGATCCAGACAGGCAGAGACGAACAGGCATTGCCTGGGGAGGAAGTGACGACATGGGGTTCAAGCGGCTGCTTGCGAGCCTGGGGGCCGGTGGGGCTTCGGTGGAGACGGTGCTGACCGAGGCCAACACCGTTCCGGGCGGCGTCGTCCAGGGTGAGGTGCGGATCCAGGGTGGTTCGGTCGACCAGGCGATCGAGGGTCTGTCGGTCGGCCTGCAGGCCAGGGTCGAGGTCGAGGGCCACGACGACCAGGAGTACAAGCAGGACATCGAGTTCACGAAGCTGCGGCTCGGCGGGGCGTTCCACCTGCAGGCGGGTGCCGTGCACACGGTCCCGTTCGGCCTGGAGATTCCGTGGGAGACGCCGATCACCATGATCGACGGGCAGAGCCTGCGCGGGATGAACATCGGTGTGACCACCGAGCTGGAGATCGCCCGCGCCATCGACTCGGGAGACCTCGACCCGATCAACGTGCACCCGCTGCCGGCGCAGAAGGCGATTCTCGACGCCTTCATCCAGCTGGGCTTCCGCTTCAAGAACGCGGACATGGAGAAGGGCCACATCCGGAACACCCGTCAGCGGCTGCCGTTCTACCAGGAGATCGAGTTCTACCCGCCGTCGCAGTACCGCGGGCTGAACCAGGTGGAGCTGAGCTTCGTCGCGGACGACCGCGCGATGGACGTCATCCTGGAGATGGACAAGAAGCCGGGCATCTTCAGCGAGGGCAGCGACTCGTACCGCTCCTTCGAGGTGGGTCTGCACGACTTCCACGGCACCGACTGGGCCGGATACCTGAACCACTGGCTGTCGGAGGTCGGCAGCAAGCGCAGCTGGTTCTAGGCTCGACGCACGGATTCCGCCGTTCAGGAGGTACTGACGTGACCGAGCTCAAGAGGCCGCCGCTCCCGCACGACTTCCATCCGCCGGTGCCGGCGTTCACCCTCGCCAGCGAGGATGTCGAGCCGGGCGCGGTGCTGAAGGACGCGCAGGTCTACGCGGCCGGGAACACCTCGCCGCAGCTGAGCTGGGAGGGCTTTCCGCCGGAGACCAAGAGCTTCGCCGTGACGTGCTTCGATCCGGACGCCCCGACGGGGAGCGGATTCTGGCACTGGGTGCTGTTCGACGTCCCGGCCTCGGTGACGGAGCTGCCCACGGGCGCCGGCAGCGGCAAGTTCGAGGGTCTGCCCGACGGCGCCGTCCAGGTGCGCAACGACTACGGGTCCCGGGACTTCGGCGGCGCCGCGCCGCCGGCCGGGGATCCCGCGCACCGGTACGTCTTCACGGTGTACGCCGTGGACCAGGAGAAGCTCGGTCCCGACGCGGAGGTGTCGCCCGCCGTGGTGGGCTTCAATCTGCGGTTCCACACGCTGGCGCGCGCCCAGTTGATCGGTGAGTACGCCGCTCCCGCCGCAGACTGACGTTCGCCGAACGTTTGCCCGCCCCTGGTCATGGAATTGATCAGGGGCGGGCACTTTTTTATTGCGTTGTCCATCTCGGCGTGCCCGGCCAGAGTTGATCCCAGCCCGCCGCAGGTGGGCCGGTGCGCAATAGGAGGTGGGCTGGATGCGGGACACGCTGGTACTGAACGCGAGCTTCGAGCCGTTGTCGACGGTGACGTTGAACCGAGCCGTCGTTCTGGTGCTGCAGGACAAGGCCGTCGTTGAGCAGGCCCACCCCGAACTGCGCATGCGCGGTGCCGCGCTGGACATACCCGTGCCCCGGGTGATCAGGCTCTGCCGGTACGTCCGGGTGCCGTTCCGAAGACAAGCACCGTGGTCGAGGCGGGGTGTGCTGGTACGCGACCGGCACCGGTGCGCCTACTGCGGGCGCAGGGCCACGACCGTGGACCACGTGGTACCGCGTGCTCAGGGCGGTCAGGACTCCTGGCTGAACACCGTGGCCTCCTGCGCCGAGGACAATCACCGCAAGGCCGACCGTACCCCGGAGCAGGCCCAGATGCCCTTGCTGCGGCAGCCGTTCGAGCCGACGCCCGCGGACGCCATGCTGCTCGCGCTCGGCCAGGACGACTTCGACGCGCTGCCGGAGTGGCTGGCCCAGCCGGCCGCGTAGTCCGTACGACGATGGGGCCCGTCTCCCGTGGGAGACGGGCCCCATCGTCGTACGCCTTCGATCCAGGCCTCAGTCCGTGATGGACGGCTTCTCGCGGCGCTGGTTGCCGCCGCCGGAGCCTCCCGAGGAACCGCCGTTGCCCGAACCGCCGCCCAGGCCGCCGAAGTTGCCCATGGCTCCGCTGAGGCCCTTGAGTGCGTCGCCGATCTCGCTGGGCACGATCCAGAGCTTGTTGGCGTCGCCCTCGGCGATCTTCGGGAGCATCTGGAGGTACTGGTACGACAGGAGCTTCTGGTCCGGGTCTCCGGCGTGGATGGCCTCGAAGACCGTACGGACGGCCTGGGCCTCGCCCTCGGCGCGCAGGGCCGCGGCCTTGGCCTCACCCTCGGCGCGCAGGATCGCGGACTGCTTCTCGCCCTCGGCGGTGAGGATCTGGGACTGGCGGATGCCTTCGGCCGTGAGGATCGCGGCGCGCTTGTCGCGGTCGGCGCGCATCTGCTTCTCCATCGAGTCCTGGATGGAGGTGGGCGGTTCGATCGCCTTGAGCTCGACGCGGTTGACGCGGATGCCCCACTTGCCGGTGGCCTCGTCGAGGACTCCGCGCAGGGCCGCGTTGATCTCCTCGCGGGAGGTCAGGGTCCGCTCCAGGTCCATGCCGCCGATGATGTTGCGCAGTGTGGTGACGGTGAGCTGCTCGATCGCCTGGATGTAGCTGGCGACCTCGTACGTCGCGGCTCGCGCGTCGGTGACCTGGTAGTAGATGACCGTGTCGATGTTGACGACCAGGTTGTCCTGGGTGATCACCGGCTGCGGCGGGAACGGTACGACCTGTTCACGCAGGTCGATGCGGTTGCGGATCGAGTCTATGAACGGGACGACGATGTTGAGGCCGGCGTTCAGCGTGCGCGTGTAGCGGCCGAACCGCTCGACGATGGCCGCGCTGGCCTGCGGGATGACCTGGATGGTCTTGATCAGGGCGATGAAGACCAGCACCACCAGAATGATCAGGACGATGATGATCGGTTCCATCGATGCTCCCCGTACCCTTCTCCACTCGGCAATTCCGAAAGATCTTATGGGTGTTGAAGATCTTGCTGGACGAGTCTGACAGAACGTCGCCTGCCACGTGGGGCGTTCGGTTCACTTGCGTTGTACGAGGTCACATCACGATCGCCGTGGCTCCGTCGATGTCCACGACATCCACTTCCTGGCCCACCTCGTAGGCCTGTGCGCCGTCGAGGGCGCGCGCGGACCAGATCTCTCCGCCGAGCTTGATGCGGCCGCCGCCCGAACTGTCCACGCGCTCAAGGACGATGGCCTGCTTGCCCTTCAACGCCTCTATTCCGGTGGCGAGTTCGGGGCGTTGGGCACGGTGCCGGGCCGCGATGGGGCGTACGACGGCGATGAGCGCGACCGACACGACCGCGAAGACGAGCACCTGGAGGACGACACCGCCGCCGAGGCCCGCGGCGACCGCCGCGGCGACGGCGCCGACGGAGAGCATGCCGAACTCCGGCATCGCGGTCACGACGAGCGGGATGCCGAGTCCGGCCGCCCCGATCAGCCACCACACCCATCCGTTGATGTCGTTCACACGGTCATGGTAGGACCGCGCTCCCCCCGGCGGACAGAGCGCGCGATCAAGTCGGGTACGCCGGGTGACGGGGGTGCGTCCGCGCGCCGTGCCGGTTTCAGGCCATCGGGAGGCCCTGCGCGGTCCAGCGGTCGCCGACCTGCTCGACGACGAGGGGGAGGCCGAAGCAGAGGGAGAGGTTGCGCGAGGTGAGCTCGAGCTCGAGCGGGCCGGCGGCGAGCACCTTGCCCTGGCGGATCATCAGGACGTGGGTGAAGCCGGGGGCGATCTCCTCGACGTGGTGCGTGACCATGATCATGGAAGGGGCGATCGGGTCGCGGGCGAGCCGGCCGAGGCGGCGTACGAGGTCCTCGCGGCCGCCGAGGTCGAGGCCGGCCGCGGGCTCGTCGAGGAGCAGCAGCTCGGGGTCGGTCATCAGGGCGCGGGCGATCAGGGTGCGCTTGCGCTCGCCCTCGGAGAGGGTGCCGAACCTGCGCTCCAGGTAGTCGCTCATGCCGAGGCGGTCGAGGAAGGCGCGGGCGCGCTGCTCGTCGATGTCCTCGTAGTCCTCGTGCCAGCCGGCGGTCATGCCGTACGCGGCGGTGAGGACCGTCTGCAGGACGGTCTGGCCCTTGGGGAGCTTCTCGGCCATCGCGATACCGGCGATGCCGATCCGCGGGCGCAGCTCGAAGACGTCGACGTGGCCGAGGGTCTCACCGAGGATCGTGGCGGTGCCCGCACTGGGGAAGAGGTAGCTGGAGGCGACGTTCAGGAGGGTCGTCTTCCCGGCGCCGTTGGGGCCGAGGATGACCCAGCGCTCCCCCTCCTTGACCGACCAGGAGACCTGGTCCACCAGAGCCCGGCCCTCGCGGACCACTGATACGTCCACCAGTTCCAGCACATCGCTCATGAGCGCGTTGTCTCCCATTGCAGTCTTGGTCGTCGCTTACGTCTGTGGACGAAGCCCCCAGGGAAAACCTACGCCACCGGTCGGCCACACCGACCCATCGGCCGGTCCTTAGGGTGGGGGCATGCTCTCGGAACCACGCTCAGGACAGCTGGCAGCATGGGGAAATGCCCTATTGGCCGGACTTGTTTCTCCGGATGACGCCGTGCTCGCCGTCGTCGGGGACGACGCGGTGCACCGGGTCGAGGGGTTGCCCGGCGAGTCGGGGCCCGTCGGGCTGACGCTCGCCCTCGGCCGACTGCGCAGACTCGGGGTGACCGGACTGCGGGTCGCGCTGCCCGCGCCCGGGCATCCGCTCGGGCTCAGCGGGCCGCCCGAGTTCAACGCGCGCGCCCTCGACGCCGAGGAGGCCGTGGTGTGCCACGGCGCGGCGCTGGGGCTCGTGCCCGAGGTGCACGAGGCCGGACCCGCCGGTGATGTCCACGTCGAGGTCGTCTGGCACTGCCTCGCCGTGCGCGAGGCGCCGCCCGCCGACGTGCCCTCGCTCGGGGAGGCCGAGCGGGAGCTGGCGGAGGCGCTCCACGAGGCGACACAGGTGCTGTCACGGCTGGACGTCGCCGGGTCGGGGCCGGTCGCGGCGGCGGCGATCGACGCGTACCGGGCGCGGGCGGAGCGGGGGCGGGAGGTGCTGGCTCCCGGGTACCCGCCGCGCGCGGTACGCGTGCTGGAGCTGGCTCAGCGGGTCGGGACGCTGATCTCGGTGGCGTACGAGAGCGGGCACGGCGGCGCGGTGAGCGCGTCGGAGATGGCCGCTCGGGCCGAGGCCCTGCGGCCGGTGGAGCGGACGGCCCGGCGGGCGCAGGTGGCCGCGTACAACGCGTTCGTGGAGGAACGCGAACGCGGGACGCGCTGAGGTTGCGCGGGGTGCACTGAGGTTACGCGGGGCGCGGGGGCGCTCGCGCCGGCGTCACCGGGTTCGGTCCGGTTCGGGTCCGGTGGGTGGGTCGGGGCCGTGCCGGTACATCCGCCCGTCGCCGTTGGACGAGAGGTGACCGTCGGTGGCGACGGGCATGTGATGTACCGGCACGGCCCCTCCCGCGCGTACCCGGCTGCGGGTGCATCGGTGGTGGCGGAGAGGGCGGCCCCCGGCACATGGGTGCGTACCCGGCTGTGGGTGATTCGGTGGTCGCGGAGAAGGCGGCCCCTGACACGTGGATGCGTGCCCGGCTGTGGGTGATTCGGTGGTGGCGGAGAGGGCGGCCCCCGGCACGTGGATGCATGTCTGGCTGCGGGTGGGTCGTGGTCGGTGTCATGGCCCTCTCGCGGCCTTCCGGTCGCGCGCGTCTCAGTCCCGGCCGGGGAAAGTTCAGCCCCTCCGGCGTTTGAGGAGCGGGGTCCGGGGCGGAGCCCCGGGATTCGGGTCGGGTAGGGGCGGAGGGGGCGAAAACGCTTGGGCTGGGGGGCGCTCCGGCCTCGGGAGCGTTCGGGGCAGGCGGGCGGTGCCGGGAAATGCGGAAGGGCCCCGCGAAACGTTTCCGTTCGCGGGGCCCTTCCGGGTGGGGTGGCTCAGCCGTTGACGCCCGTGTTGCCGAACGTCGGGTTCAGAAGGCCGGCGAGGTTGGCGGTGTTGCCCACGACGTTGACGGGGACGTGGACGGGGATCTGCGCGACGTTGCCCGAGCCGACGCCCGGCGAGTGCGCCGCCGCGCCTTCGGCGCCCGAGTCGGCGACAGCTGCACCGGCACAAGCGCCCGCGGCGATTCCGGCGACGGTGACGGCCAGGGCGGCCTTCTTGGCGATGTTCATGGAAAGTGTTCCTCCTGCGTTCACGGATCCGACCCTGCCGCGGGTCGCACGCTGAGCAACGCCGGGGAGCCGTGGACGGCACGGGGAGGCCGTACCGATTGCCCCGTCCGGTTCAGTCCGCGGACGATCCGACAAGCCGACCGGCCCCCCGGAAACTCCCTGGAGGGCCGGTGGTCGCGATCGCCGCGACGGGGACCTCAGTGGTTGAGGCCGAGGTTGCCGAAGGCCGGGTTCAGGGCGCCGATGACGTTCACGCTGTTGCCGACCACGTTCACCGGGACGTCGACCGGGGCCTGGACGAGGTTGC
Organism: Streptomyces sp. NPDC021080; assembly: GCF_044333225.1. Classification (NCBI taxonomy): domain Bacteria; kingdom Bacillati; phylum Actinomycetota; class Actinomycetes; order Kitasatosporales; family Streptomycetaceae; genus Streptomyces; species Streptomyces sp. NPDC021080. The sequence continues at coordinate 8,332 of NZ_JBIRQM010000018.1, forward strand.
CGGAGACGACGCCCGGGGAGCCCACGGCCTTGCCGCCCGCCGACGCGCCGTCCGCCGCCGAGGCCATCCCCGCGCCGGCGGCGACGAGGCCGCCCGCCACCATCGCGACAGCCGTGAACTTCTTCAGGTTCTTCACTTGCGAAACCCCTCCTCGCGAACACCGCGGCGGACCGCCGCGGCGCACTGGAGAACGGCCCGGTCCCCCGAAGGATGCGCCATCCGGGTGACATACACACGACGGTATGAATCTCATCCCGGAGTCGAACCCTCCGAGTTGACGGTCAGTCCGCGATCCCGTGCCGTACGGCCCAGAGGGCAGCCTGGGTGCGGTCGGCGAGGTCGAGCTTCATCAGGATGTTCGAGACGTGGGTCTTCACCGTCTTCTCGGACAGGACGAGGGCGCGGGCGATCTCCCGGTTGGACCGTCCGTCCGCGATCAGGCCGAGCACCTCCCGCTCCCGTTCCGTGAGCGAAACGCCTCTCGACTGGACCGAGTTGGCCTCTTCCTGGGACAACAGGGCGTTCGCCACCTCGGACTGCAGGACGACGTGCCCCGCGTGGACCGAACGGATGGCTCCGGCCAGCGCGTCCGGGTCCACGTCCTTGTAGACGTACCCGGCGGCGCCCGCGCGCAGTGCCGGCACCACCGTGCGCTGCTCGGTGAAGCTGGTGACGATCAGCACGCGGGCGGGGTTGGCGAGTTCGCGGAGCTTGCGCAGCGCGTCGATGCCGTCCATCCCCGGCATCTTGACGTCCATGAGGACGATGTCCGGCTTCAGTTCCTCGGCGCGGGCGACGCCTTCGGACCCGTCGGACGCCTCGCCGACGACCTCGATGTCGTCCTGCACCTCGAGGAAGGTACGCAGTCCCCGGCGGACGACCTGGTGGTCGTCGACGAGCAGCACCTTGATTGCGTCAGCCACCAGGGACCTCCATCTCGATCACGGTGCCCTTCCCGGGCGCCGACTCCACGGTGAGTGTGCCGCCGACCCCGCTCGCCCGGTCCCGCATGGACACCAGGCCGAGATGGCGGCCGGCGCTGCGTATCGCGGTGGGGTCGAAGCCGCCGCCGTCGTCGCGGACGTGCAGGACGGCGCCGGGGCCGCGCCGGTCCAGGGTGACGTCGACGCGGGTGGCGCCGGAGTGCCGCAGCGCGTTGTGCAGGGCCTCCTGGGAGACCCGCAGCACGGCCTCCTCCTGGGAGGCGGGCAGGGCCCGTACGCCGTGGCTGGAGAAGGTCACGCGCGCGGAGTGGGCGCGGTCGAGGACCTGGATCTGGGTGCGCAGGGTGGCGACGAGACCGTCCTCGTCGAGGGCCGCGGGGCGCAACTCGACGACGGCGGCGCGCAGTTCCTCGGTGGCCTCCGCGGCGAGCGCGGCCACGTGCTGGAGTTCGCCCTTGGCGCGGGAGGGGTCGCGGTCGACGAGGGTGGCGGCGGCCTGCGCGGTCAGGCGCAGGGAGAACAGCTTCTGGCTGACGGCGTCGTGCAGTTCGTGCGCGAGCCGGGAGCGTTCCTCGGCGATGGTGAGTTCGCGGCTGCGTTCGTAGAGCCGGGCGTTGGTCAGGGCGATCGCCGCGTGCTGGGCGAGGATGGTGAGGAGTTCCTCGTCGTCCTCGGTGAAGCCGCAGCGACCGTCCGGCCGGGGACACGGCGGTTCCCCCTCGGGCCGCATCTTGTTCGCGAGGAAGAGGGCGCCGATGATCTCGTCGCCGTCGCGGATGGGCAGGCCGAGGAAGTCGGACATGTCGGGGTGGGCCGCGGGCCAGCCCTCGAAGCGGGGGTCCGTGCGCACGTCGGCCAGGCGCTCGGGTCGGGCCTCGCGCAGCATCGCGGCGAGGATGCCGTGCTGGCGCGGGAGCGGTCCGATGGCCTTCCACTGCGCGTCGCTGACCCCGTCGACGACGAACTGGGCGAAGCCTCCGTGGTCGTCGGGCACGCCCAGGGCCGCGTACTGCGCGTCGAGCAGTTCGCGGGCCGAAGCGACGATCGTCTTGAGGACGTCGCGCACTTCGAGATGCCTGCTCATGGCCAGCAGCGCGGAGCTCACCGCGTACAGGCCCGACCGGGGTCCGTGACTCATGGACCCAAACTACCGGTGGGGTGTGACAGCGCGTATCGGCCGCCGGCCCCGCTCGCCGGGCCATTGGGCCTAGGACGAAGGGCCCCTGATCATTGCGGCCCGCGCACGAGGCGCCCGGGCGGGCCGCGTTCCTACGGTGAGGGCAGCCGCCGGGAAGGCGGTCCGAGCGAGGGGACGGTTGTCATGCCGGTAGCGATCATCACAGGGGCCTCGAAGGGACTGGGGAGGGCACTCGGCGCGGCGCTGGCCGGGCGCGGCTGGGATCTGGTGCTCGACGCCAGGACGGCCGGGGTGCTGGAGGAGACCGCGGCGGCACTCTCCGCGTACGGGACACGGGTGGAGGCGCTGCCCGGGGACGTGACGGACGCCGGGCATCGTGCGGAGCTGGTGGCGGCGGCCCGGAAGCTGGGTGGTGTCGATCTGCTCGTGAACAACGCGAGCGCGTTGGGCGCGGAGCCGCTGGTGCGCCTGGAGGAGCTGGGGCTGGAGGGTCTGCGGCGGGCCCTGGAGGTCAATGTGGTCGCCGCACTGGGTCTGGTTCAGGAGGCGCTGCCGCTGCTGAGGGCGGCCCGGGCGGGCGCGGTCGTCTGCGTCAGTTCGGACGCCGCCGCCGAGGCGTACGAGACCTGGGGCGGCTACGGGGCCTCGAAAGCCGCGCTCGACCAGCTCTCGGCGGTGCTCGGTGAGGAGGAGCCCGGTCTGCGGGTGTGGGCGGTGGACCCGGGGGACATGGCGACGGACCTCTATACGGCGGCCGTACCGGAGGACGACGGTCCGCGGCCGGCGCCGGACCACGCGGCTTCGGCCTTCCTGCGGCTGCTCGACGAGCGGCCGGCCGGCGGGCGCTACACGGCTTCGGACCTGCTGGAGGAGCGGTGACCACGGCGACGGGGGTTTCCCGGGCCGGGCGCCGCAGGGAGTGGGGAAGCGTTCCGGAGGAGCTGTCGGCACGGGTGCCCGCCGAACAGCGCGGTCCCGGCCGGGACCGGGATTCCGTACGGCTGCTGGTGTCGCGCGGGACCGAGGTGTCGCATCACGCGTTCGTGGAGCTGCCCCGGCTGCTGAAGGCCGGGGACCTGCTGATCGTGAACACCTCACCCACGCTGGCGGCGGCCGTGGACGGACGGATCGGGCACGCGCGCGTGGTGGTGCACTTCTCCACGCACGGGGACGACGGCCGGTGGGCGGTCGAGCTGCGGGACCCCGACGGAAGGGGAACCACGCGCGCGCGCGCGGGCGGACCCGCGGGGGTGGTGGTGCGCCTGCCCGGTGACGTGCGCCTCGTCCTGGAGGAGCCGCTGACCCCGCGGGGGCCCCGGCTGTGGTGGGGGCGGGCGCCGGACGCGGACGTGCCGGGGCTGCTGCGGCGGTACGGGCGGCCCATCCGCTACTCCTACACCGAGCGGGACCAGCCGCTGTCGGTGTACCAGACGGTGTTCGCGCTGCCGTCGGACGACGGGGCGGGGAGCGCGGAGATGCCGAGCGCGGCGCGCCCCTTCACCCCGCGCCTGGTGGCGGAGCTGGTGAGCCGGGGTGTGCAGTTCGCGCCGGTCACCCTGCACACGGGGGTGGCCTCGGCCGAGGCGCACGAGCCTCCTTGCCCGGAGCGGTACGAGGTTCCGGCGGTGTCGGCCCGGCTCATCAACGCGGCGCGGGCCGGCGGAGGCCGGATCGTCGCGGTCGGTACGACGGCGGTGCGGGCCGTGGAGTCCGCGGCCGGGGAGGACGGGCTGGTCGCGGCGGCGAAGGGATGGACCGGACTCGTGGTGACGCCGGAGCGGGGTGTGCGGGCCGTCGACGGACTGCTGACCGGGCTGCACGAACCGGAGGCCTCGCATCTGCTGATGCTGGAGGCGGTCGCGGGAGAGGCGGCGGTGGACCGGGGCTACGCCGAGGCCCTGCGCAGGCGCTACCTCTGGCACGAGTTCGGCGACGTGCACCTCATCCTCCCCGGGAACGAACCTCACTCTGAGCATTGCGTCAGCAACTCCACGTCAGAATGATCAAGGGCCCCTGTGAGCCCTCGCATAGGGTCCAGGTCACGTACGAAGGTGCATAGGAGATAAAAGGGACAAGATGACCAGGGAAGACGTGCCAGTCTGCCCCGATTTGCCCCATCTGTGTCTACTGCCTGACTTCGTAGGTCACACCTTTGCCAGAGCATTTTGCGACCGCTAAGAATTGCTCATGTCGCTCAGCGCCTCGGGTTCTCCCCCGAGGCGTTTGTTCCGGAAACACAGTCCCCCACCGGGACGAAGAGCGACCTCCGCGCTATTCGAAGAGGTCTATCAGTCATGCTCAAGAACATTGCCGCTCGTGGTCGTAGTCCGAAGCTGACGAAGGTCCACAAGCTCTCGGTCGCCGGTGTGGCCACCCTCGGTGCCGCCACCCTCGCGTTCTCCCTCGCGCCCGGCGGCTCCCACACCACCACCGACGCCGCCGCCAACGCGGCGCCGGTCGCCTACACCGGGCAGCAGATCAAGGGCGTCGAGGCCGGCGTCGCCGGTACCAGCGGCGCCGAGCTGAAGGCGCAGACGATCGCCGCCGAGCACAAGGCGGCGGACTCCGCGGCTGCGGCGAAGGCCGCGGCGAAGAAGAAGGCCGCCAACGCGGCGGCCGCCGCCAAGAAGAAGGCCGCCGCCCAGGCCGCCGCGAAGAAGAAGGCCGCCGCGTCGCGCGCCAAGGCCGCCGCCGCGAGCCGCTCCACGCAGCGCATCAAGATGCAGACCGTCGCCGCGAAGACGTACGCCAACAACCTCGACGGCTGGATCCGCCAGTCCCTCGACATCATGAAGGCGCACGGCATCCCGGGCACCTACCACGGGCTGCACAAGAACATCATGCGTGAGTCCTCGGGCAACCCGATGGCCATCAACGACTGGGACATCAACGCCATCAACGGCATCCCCTCGAAGGGCCTGCTCCAGGTCATCCCGCCGACGTTCAAGGCCTACCACGTGGCCGGCACCTCGTGGGACATCTACAACCCCGTCGCCAACATCACCGCCGCCGCCAACTACGCGGCCGACAAGTACGGTTCCATGGACAACGTGAACAGCGCGTACTGAGGACTCAGCGCGGAGTTCCCACACAGACGCCGAAGGGCGGCACCCCGGTCGGGGGTGCCGCCCTCGCGTCGTTCCCGGGCGTCTACTTGCGCATGACCTCGGGCTCGTGGCGGCGCAGGAAGCGGGCCACGAAGATGCCGCAGACGACACCGAGGACGACCAGCGCGATCATGTCTACGGTCCAGGCCCCGGCCGTGTGGTTCCACAGCGGGTCCGTGCTCGTCGGATCGTCCTGGTTCGGGAAGATGTTGTTCAGGTCCAGCGTCGCCCCGGACGCGGCCACCGCCCAGCGGGCCGGCATCAGGTACGAGAACTGGTTGACACCCACCGTGCCGTTCAGGATGAACAGACAGCCGGTGAAGACCACCTGGACGATCGCGAACATGACCAGGAGCGGCATGGTCTTCTCCGCGGTCTTCACCAGCGAAGAGATGATCAGGCCGAACATCATCGACACGAAGCCCAGAGCCATGATCGGCAGCGTGAGCTCGACCTTGGGCAGGCTCTTGAGGATCAGTCCCTCGGAGGGGACCTCGCGGCTGCCGAAGCCGATGGCACCGACCAGCGCGCCCTGCAGCATGGTGATCACGCCGAGGACGATCACCTTGGACATCAGGTACGCCGAGCGCGACAGGCCCGTCGCCCGCTCCCGCTCGTAGATCACCCGCTCCTTGATCAGCTCACGGACCGAGTTGGCGGCACCCGCGAAGCAGGCGCCGACCGCGAGGATCAGCAGCACGGTCGTGGCGGTGCCGTTCGGGACGTGTACCCCGCTCCTCGGGTTCACCGGGTTGACCAGCAGCGTCTTGTCCGGATCGATGAGCAGGCTCACCGCGCCGAGCACCGCCGGCAGGATCACCGTCAGCGCGAGGAAGCCCTTGTCGGACGCGATGACCGACACGTACCGCCGGATGAGAGTGACGAGCTGGGAACCCCAGCCCTGCGGCTTCGGCGGCTTCATCGCCTGCGGGGGCGGCATCTGCGTCGACTGCGGAGCCACCGCGTCGATGTCCGCCGCGTACATCTGGTAGTGCTGCGAGCCCTTCCAGCGGCCCGCCCAGTCGTAGTCGCGGTAGTTCTCGAACGCGGAGAACACGTCGGCCCAGGTCTCGTAGCCGAAGAAGTTCAGCGCCTCCTCCGGCGGACCGAAGTAGGCGACGGCGCCGCCGGGCGCCATCACGAGGAGCTTGTCGCAGATCGCGAGCTCCGCCACCGAGTGCGTGACGACCAGGACCGTACGGCCGTCGTCGGCGAGGCCGCGCAGCAGCTGCATGACGTCGCGGTCCATGCCCGGGTCGAGGCCGGAGGTCGGCTCGTCCAGGAAGATCAGCGACGGCTTGGTGAGCAGCTCCAGAGCCACCGAGACGCGCTTGCGCTGGCCACCGGAGAGGGAGGTGACCTTCTTCTCCTTGTGGATGTCCAGCTTCAGCTCGCGCAGCACCTCGTCTATCCGCGCATCGCGCTCCTCGCCCGTGGTGTCGGCGGGGAAGCGCAGCTTGGCCGCGTACTTGAGGGCCTTCTTGACGGTCAGCTCCTTGTGCAGGATGTCGTCCTGCGGGACCAGACCGATGCGCTGGCGCAGCTCGGCGAACTGCTTGTAGAGGTTGCGGTTGTCGTAGAGGACGTCGCCCTGGTTGGCGGGGCGGTAGCCCGTGAGCGCCTTCAGGAGCGTCGACTTGCCGGAACCCGACGGGCCGATGACCGCGACGAGCGACTTCTCGGGCACGCCGAAGGAGACGTCCTTGAGGATCTGCTTGCCGCCGTCGACGGTGACCGTCAGGTGGCGGGCCGAGAACGAGACCTCACCGGTGTCGACGAACTCCTCGAGCCGGTCGCCGACCAGGCGGAACGTCGAGTGACCGACACCGACGATGTCGTGCGGGCCGAGCAGCGCGGAGCCGCCCTTGGCGATCGGCATACCGTTGACGTACGTGCCGTTGTGCGAGCCGAGATCGCGGATCTCGAACCGGCCGTCCGGCGTCGCGTGGAACTCGGCGTGGTGGCGCGAGACCTGGAGGTCGGAGACCACCAGCTCGTTCTCCAGCGCACGGCCGATCCGCATCACGCGGCCCAGCGAGAACTGGTGGAACGTCGTCGGGCTGCGATCGCCGTAGACCGGCGGTGCCCCCGCGCCGCCACCGGGTCCCTGCTGCTGCGGAATGCCGCCCGAATGCTGCGCGCCCTGCGGGGTCTCCGACGCCTGCGGCGTCGGCGGCTGGGCCCAGCCGGGGCCGGCGCCCTGCGCCGCGTACGGCTGCTGCGCCACCGGGGCCGCGGCACCGGCCACGCTCAGACGCGGACCGTCGGTCGCGTTCCCGAGATGCACGGCCGAACCGGGACCGATCTCCAACTGGTGGATCCGCTGACCCTGTACGAACGTGCCGTTGGTGCTCCCATGGTCGTCGATGACCCAACTGCGGCCGTTCCAGCTGATCGTGGCGTGGCGCCAGGAGACCCTGGCGTCATCGAGCACGATGTCCCCCTGCGGATCACGTCCGAGGGTGTGAGGCCTGGACGCGTCGAGCGTCCAGGTCCGTCCATTCAATTCCAGTACGAGTTCCGGCACTCCAGCCCCACTGAGTTGTCCCCCGAGTTACCCCCATCACAGGGAGTCTAGGGATGTCGAACATCGTGGGGAACTATTTCAGTTCAGGCCCCCTGACCGAAAGTCGGGCCTTGTGAACGATGACAACAGGCGGGTTGTCCGCATCCGTTGACGGGGTTGAAAACGGCCCGGAGAGTGGTAATCCCACACGAGGGGGACATTCGCGGGAACACCGCGGCGCGGATCGGGGGGTCTGGCGATGAGCATCGGGACCACGCACCACGGCGGCGGCACCGGGAGCGTGCCGTGGGGGGATGTGCTGTTGTCCGCGATCGCCTCCGTGAGCTGGGCGTTGATCGGGATGGCGGGTACCGCCGCGCTCGGTCTGCACCTGCTCGGGGCGGACGCGGCGGCCTCGCTCGGCCCCATGACCGCCGCCGTCGTGGCTCTCGGGGCGGGCGGCTCGGTGACACCGTCCGGCAACGTCTCCGCCTTCGGGCTGCAGGGAGCCCAGGCGCACACCGCCATCCAGATCACGCCGCTGGGTGTCTCCCTGGTCGGCGCCCTGCTGCTGTCGTGGTTCTTTCTACGCTCCCTGCGCGGGGCGGGAGTTGCCGTCACGCCGGCCGAACTCCTGGCGCGGGCAGGCGCGGTCGTCGGCCTGTTCGTGGCGACACTGGGCGGGCTCGCCTGGGCCGGACACGACGTCATCACGATCGACGGCGACAAGCTGGGGCTCGGCAAGGGCACGGGCGGTGGCGGCGGGCTCGGTTCCATCACGGACAAACTCCCGGGCGGTCTCGGGGACCTCGGCGGGCTGCTGCCCGACAAGATCGGAAACCTGGTGAAGGCGAAGGCCGCCGTGGGGTTCTCCGTCGACACCGTGCCGACCCTGCTCGGCGGAGCCGCGTGGGCCGCCTCGGTCCTGCTCATCGCGCTGCTGGCCTCCCGGCGCACGCCGTTGCCGCACGGCTGGGACGCCGTGCACCGCGCGGTCCGCCCCGCCGTCTCCTCGCTCGTCGCCGTCCTGCTGGTCGCCGTTCTCGCCGGGTTCGCGGCGGCCGCGTACGCGTCGGTCGGTGACGCCCACCCGAAGCGGATCGCGGGCGCGGCGCTGCTCGGCGCGCCCAACGGGGTGTGGCTCGCCGTCCCGCTCGGGCTCTTCGTCCCCTGGGACGGCAAGGCCACCGGAGAGCTCGCCAAACTGCTGCCCGACCCCCTCGACAAGCTGCTGACCGTCGACGCCTCCCGGCCCGTCACCCTCGGGCGGCTCGCCGAACTCGACGGCCGTGTATGGCTGTTGGCGCTCGCCGCCGCCCTGATGATGCTGTACGCGGGTGTCCTGACGGCCGCGCGTACGCCATTCGTACGGGGTGGGAGTGCAGCGGCAGGCGGAGTGCCGGGGGCCCCGGACGTACGGGGCGACAGTGCTCTGCGGTTCGCCGGGCGCTGCGCGCTTCGGCTGGGGGTTGTGACCGCGCTGGCCCTGCCGCTGCTCGCGTGGCTGACGGAGGTGTCGGTGGACGCCTCGCTGTCCGTGCTCGGATTCGACGCGTTCGGAGCGGGGATCGAGTTGCGGGGGCGCCTGGGGGTGGCGCTGGTGCTGGGTGCGCTGTGGGGGGTGGGGGCCGGGGGTGTGGGGGCACTGCTGGCTTGGGTCTGCGGGGCTGCGGGGGTGCGGGTTGCGGGGGCGGGCCGTGTGGGGGTGGGCGGTGCGGGGGTGGGGGCTGCTGGAGTGGCACGGGGTGACGTGCGGGGTTCGGGGCCGGGGGCTCATGTGGGGGTTGGGGCCGGTGACGGTGGGGCCGGTGACGGTGGGGCGGCCGGGCCGTATCGGCCTCGGGGGTCGTACCGGGCGCCGAATCCTGACACCAATCCGTATCTGAAGGTGCCGGACGAGGTGCGCGAGCCGGAGGACCGGAGGGCGGGGCCGGGTGGGGCTCGTCCTGGGGCCCCGGGTGATGTGTACGGGGCTCCCACCATGGTGGGGCCGATCGGGCCGTCGTCGAAGCGGAGGCCGGACGGGCCGCCGCCGTTGCCTCCTCCCCCGCCGCCGGTTCCGCCCTCGCCGGGCGAGGGGCCGCCTTCTCCGCGTCGGCCTCGGCGCTGAGGGTGCAGTGCGGTTCGGTTCCTGCCGGTGGGTGAGTCGGGGCCGTGCCGGTACATCCGCCCGCATCCGAACGGATCCCACCGGCGTCGAGACATGGACGCGGGTTCCGATCCGTCCGGCCTGCGGGCATCTGATGTACCGGCACGGCCCCTCCCGCGCGTGCCCGACCGCGGGTGCATCGGGGTGGCCGGTCAGCCGCCTTCGCCGGATCCCGGCTGCGGGTGCAATTTTCGACCCCTCCGGCGTTCGAGGAGCGGGGGCTGGGGCGGAGCCCCAGGGGTGATGGGGGTCCCCCCTGGTCGAGCGAAGCCGAGACCTTGGGGGAGGGTAGGGGCGGAGGGGGCGAAGAGCAGGTTGGGGGCGTGCGCGGCACGTGGGCGGGGGCGAACCGAAGGGTGCGGTGCGGGGGTGGTGGCCGTCCCCGGCCGGTGGGGTGGACGTTCGTCACCTCCGGGTCCCCGGGGCGTCACCCAGTGTTCCGTGTCCGCCAGGCGGACCGGGCGGGCGGGAGGCACTGGGTGCCGGATACGGTGGGAAATACCATGAGCGCTTCACATACCCCTGATGTGCCCACTCTTCTTGTCAAGATCTTCGGCAAGGACCGGCCGGGCATCACCGCCGGACTCTTCGACACCCTCGCCGCCTACTCCGTCGACGTGGTCGACATCGAGCAGGTCGTCACCCGCGGCCGGATGGTGCTGTGCGCGCTCGTGACCGAGCCGCCCGCAGGCCTCGAAGGTGATCTTCGGTCGACCGTCCACAGCTGGGCGGAATCGATGAAGATGCAGGCGGAGATCATCTCCGGCCTCGGCGACAACCGTCCGCGCGGCCTGGGACGTTCGCTGGTCACGGTGCTCGGACATCCCCTCACCGCGGAGTCGACGGCCGCCATCGCCGCGCGGATCACCAAGACCGGCGGCAACATCGACCGCATCTTCCGCCTGGCCAAGTACCCGGTGACCGCGGTCGAGTTCGCGGTGTCCGGTACGGAGACCGAGGAGCTGCGCACCGCGCTGGTGACCGAGGCCTCGGCACTCGGTGTCGACATCGCGGTCGTGGCCGCGGGCCTGCACCGGCGGGCCCAGCGTCTGGTCGTGATGGACGTGGACTCCACGCTCATCCAGGACGAGGTGATCGAGCTCTTCGCCGCGCACGCCGGGTGCGAGGCCGAGGTCGCGGAGGTCACGGCGGCCGCGATGCGCGGTGAGCTGGACTTCGAGCAGTCCCTGCACGCGCGTGTGGCGCTCCTCGAAGGGCTGGACGCGTCGGTGGTGCACAAGGTGCGCGAGGAGGTGCGGCTGACGCCGGGCGCGCGGACCCTGATCCGTACGCTGAAGCGGCTCGGCTTCCAAGTCGGTGTCGTCTCCGGCGGGTTCACCCAGGTCACCGACGATCTGAAGGAGCGGCTCGGGCTCGACTTCGCCCAGGCCAACACGCTGGAGATCGTCGACGGGAAGCTGACCGGCCGGGTCACCGGCGAGATCGTGGACCGGGCGGGCAAGGCGCGGCTGCTGCGCCGGTTCGCCGCCGAGGCCGGGGTTCCGCTGGCCCAGACCGTGGCGATCGGCGACGGCGCCAACGACCTCGACATGCTGAACGCCGCCGGCCTCGGGGTCGCCTTCAACGCCAAGCCGGTCGTACGGCAGGCCGCGCACACCGCGGTGAACTTCCCGTTCCTGGACACGGTCCTCTATCTGCTGGGCGTCACCCGTGAAGAGGTCGAGGCCGCCGACATGCACGAGGACGACGGCCCCCGCTGAGGGACGGTCCCGTGACGGACGGGGGCCCGGCACCGCCACGGTGCCGGGCCCCCGTCCGTCGTCGGAGCGGGTTCACTCGGTCGGCGCCCAGTAGTCGGTCAGGTCGGCCGTTCCGGGCTCCAGGGACTTCCAGGGGCCGTCGAAGGAGAGGACCGCGAAGGCGGCGGTGTGGAAGCCGTGGGCGTTCATCCGGGACCGGGTGTCGCCCTCGGCGCTGCCCGCCAGAACTTCGGTCAGGCCGTGCACGCCCGGGTTGTGACCGATCAGGATCACGCTGTGCGCGTCGTCCGGGATTTCGTTGAGCAGGGCGATCAGCTCGCCGGGCGAGGCTTCGTAGATCCGCTCCTCGTAGACCGTTTTCGGCCGGTGCGGGAGTTCCTGGACAGCGTGCTTCCATGTCTCTCGGGTCCGGATCGCGGTGGAGCAGAGGGCCAGGTCCAGGGGGATGCCACTGTCGGCCAGCCTGCGTCCGGCGACGGCGGCGTCCATGCGGCCCCGGTCGGCGAGCGGCCGCTCATGGTCGGACATCTGTGGCCAGTCGGCTTTCGCATGCCGGAAGAGGACGATCCTGCGGGGTTCTGCGACGCTCATGCGTCCCAGCTTCGCACGAAACATGCCATGGGGCGCAGGGAGTTGATGCGGTCCCCCGACGGGGGTGACGCCCTGCCCCGTCAGGGGTGATGGCGTCCGCCTCGGGGGTGTGGGGCCGGGCTCCCGGGTGTGCGGCGGCGGGTCGGGCTCCGCGGGTCACGGGGCGTTGTGCAGGACCACTTGCTGGACGCGCTCGAGCACATGGGTGATCGCCGGATCGCCGGTCGCCGCGTGTGCGTCCGCCGGGTTGAGGATCATGAGCAGCAGGGTGACGAAGGCCAGCGTGGGCAGGGCGAGGGCCCACCAGGGCAGCCGGATGTCGACGCGGCCCGTGGTCGCCGGGTGGGGCCGGGTGTGCGTAGGGGCCGACATGCCGCCTCCGTGGGTCTTCGAGTGGTCCCCGGACCGCGGGTCGCGGTCACGATTCGAAGCTACGGAATCCGCCGCCCTCGGCCCATCCGGTGATCCACCCACTTGACCCTGACACTCACCCCCTAGGGGATGGGGGGTTATCCCCACCTCCGGGCCCGAAGGCCCGCCGACGCCGTGGACTGCGGGTCCTGGAGGGGCGTACGGGGTGGGGAACGCACGGTGGGCACCACGCGGTGGAAGGGTGGTCGGCGTGCCGCTCTCGGGTGCGGGGCTTCGCCGGTCACGGGGACACGGGAGGGCAGGCGCGGGCTTCGCCGGTCACGGGGACGGGCGCGCGGCCTCATCGGTCACGGGGACGCCACGGACGCGATGATGCCGATGATCACCGTGATGGCCAGCATCGCGCCGAGCACGATCAGCAGCTTCTTCTGGCCGTTCTGGGGGTTCGGGTCGAGCACAGGCATGCGGCCAGTCTCGCATCCCCCGTCCGCCGTGCCGCCGCCGGGGCCCGTCACCCGGCGGCCTCGTCCTCCACCGTACGGTCGCGGCCCGCCAGGATGCCGACCCCGATCTGCGGGATCATCAGCCCGGCCATCAGCGCGAGCGGCAGGCCCCAGCCTCCGCCGTGCTGGTAGAGCACGCCCACGAGCAGCGGGCCCGGGATCGAGATCAGATAGCCGGTGCTCTGGGCGAACGCCGACAGCTTGGCCACACCCGCGCCGGTCCTGGCCCGCATGCCGACCATGGTCAGTGCCAGCGGGAAGGCGCAGTTGGAGATGCCGAGCAGCAGGGCCCAGGCCCAGGCACCCGCCGCCGGGGCCAGATACAGGCCCGCGTACCCGGCGAGTCCGCACAGGCCGAGGACGACCACGATGGGCCCTTGCCGGGGCAGGCGGGTGGCGAGGCGCGGGATGACGAAGGCCAGCGGCACGCCCATCACCATGGTGACGGCGAGGAGCAGTCCCGCGGTGCCGGCGGCGACGCCCGCGTCGCGGAAGATCTGTGCCATCCAGCCCATCGTGATGTAGGCGGCGGTGGCCTGGAGGCCGAAGAAGAAGGCGAGGGCCCAGGCGGTACGGCTGCGGGTGATGCGCAGGCCGTCGCCGTCGCGTTCGTGACGGGTGACGGCGGCGGCGAACGGCTCCGGGGCACCGGCGGGGGCTGCCGTGGCGGGGGGCACGCGGTCGCCGGTGCGGGGCGTGCCGGACGCGGCCGGTTCACGGTCGCCGGCTCCTCGCACGCGTACCAGCAGGACCCACGGCAGGACGGCGGCCGCCGCGAGGCCCGCCCACACCACGAGGCCGGAACGCCAGTCGCCGCCCAGGGCGTCGGTCATGGGGACGGTCGCCGCGGCGGCGGCCGACGTGCCGAGTGCGAGGGCCATCGAGTAGAGGCCCGTCATCGAGCCGACCTTGTCGGGGAACCAGCGCTTGACGATCACGGGCATCAGGACGTTGCTGACGGCGATGCCCATGAGGGCGAGCGCGCTGGCGGCCAGGAAACCGGCCGTACCGCCGATGTACGGGCGCACGGCCAGGCCCGCCGTGATGGCCGCCATGCCCGCGCAGACGACGGCGGCGGGCCCGAAGCGGCGGGCGAGCCGCGGTGCCGTCACGCCGAAGACGGCGAAGCACAGGGGCGGTACGGAGGTGAGCAGTCCGGCGACGCTGCCGCTCATGCCCAGGCCGTCGCGCACCTCTTCGAGGAGGGCGCCGAGGCTGGTGATGGCCGGGCGCAGGTTGAGGGCGGCCAGGACGATGCCGGCGACCACGAGCCGGGTCGTCCACGCGCGCGTGGCGGGCGTTTCGGGTGCCGTGCTCCCGGTGGAGCGGTCTGCCGGCAAGGACGGCGTCGGCGTGCGGGTTTCCTCGGGAGCCATGAGCCCCATCATAGAATCATGGGATGATTGGCTGTCCAATCCTGCTGCGTTAATCTCCGGAATCTCCGGCCCCGCGCGAACGATCACACCCGGGCCCGTACGAAGGACCGTCATGCCGCTGAGCCATCCCCGCCGTTCGGCCCTGTCCGAGCAGGTCATCGCCGAGCTGCGGAACCAGATCACCTCGGGCGAGTGGCCGGTGGGCTCCCGGATCCCCACCGAGCCGGAACTCGTCGACCAGCTCGGCGTCGCCCGCAACACCGTGCGCGAGGCGGTCCGGGCGCTCGCCCACAACGGGCTGCTGGACATCCGGCAGGGGTCGGGAACGTACGTCGTGGCGACCAGCGAGCTGGCGGGCGTGATGCACCGCCGGTTCGCGGACGCCGACCCGCGGCACATCGCCGAGCTGCGGTCCACGCTGGAGTCGAGCGCCGCGCGACTGGCCGCCGAGCGGCGCACCGAGCGTGATCTCAAGCAGTTGGAGGCGCTCCTCGTCCGCCGGGAGGAGGCCTGGGAGTCGGGCGACGCGGAGGCCTTCGTGACCGCCGACGCGACCTTCCACCTGGCGGTGGTGGCCGCGTCCCGCAACGACGTCATGACGGCGATGTACGCGGACCTGGGCGAGGTGCTGCGCGACTGGCTGCGCGTGGACGTCGGCAAGGAGCTGACGCCGGAGTCGTACATGGACCATGCCCTGCTCGTCGACGCGATCAGGGCGGGCGACGCGGACGCGGCGGCCGCGGAGGCGGCGAGCTATCCCTTCCAGTGCCGGCCCGGGCCGGGGACCGGCCGGGAGCAGGAGTGAGGTCCGCGGCCCGGGCCGCGGACCTCACTCCTCGTGGGTGATCCAGGCCGCGCGGACCTCCTTCCAGCAGCGGCCGGTCAGCCGGACCGTCATCGCCGGTCCGACCTCGATCGGGGCGCTGTCGCTGTCGATGTCCCACCAGCGGGCGCATTCGACGTGCAGAGCGACGCGGTCGGTGCCCACATAGGGGTTGTGGCAGTACGCGGTGACATGGGAGCCGGTGACCGTGGTCCGGCACTCTGCGCCGAACGGCTGGGGTACGGCGGGCAGCCGCGCCGTGTCGCTCCCGGCCGGCCGGGAGCCTCCGCTCACGCCCTCCGTGCGCGGGTGCGGCATCGCGTCGTGCGGAACGGCCATGACCAGGGCGACAGCGGCGAACACCGGAGCAAAGCGGCGGGACAGGCGCACAAGGGGACCTCCTCGGCCGTACGGCTGCGGGGCGGGCGGTGCGTACTCACAGCGTGCCGTGCGCGGGGTCCGGGCCGCCCGGCCGACTGGGCCGAACGGGCGACGCCCCGCTCCCCGCGCGCTGCGGGGAACGGGGCGTCGAAAGCGGCGTCGAGCGTTACGCGCCGATGGCGTGCAGGCCGCCGTCCACGTGGATGATCTCGCCCGTGGTCTTCGGGAACCAGTCGCTCAGGAGGGCGACGACGCCCTTGCCGGCGGGCTCCGGGTCCTTCAGGTCCCACTCCAGCGGGGCGCGGGTGTCCCACACGGAGGCCAGCTCGCCGAAGCCCGGGATGGACTTGGCGGCCATGGAGCCGATCGGACCGGCGGAGATGAGGTTGCAGCGGATGTTCTGCTTGCCCAGGTCTCGGGCCATGTAGCGGCTGGTGGCCTCCAGGGCGGCCTTGGCCGGGCCCATCCAGTCGTACTGCGGCCAGGCGTACTGCGCGTCGAAGGTGAGGCCGACGACGGAGCCGCCGTTCTGCATCAGCGGCAGGCAGGCCATCGTCAGCGACTTCAGGGAGAACGCCGAGACGTGCATGGCCGTGGCGACCGACTCGAACGGCGTGTTCAGGAAGTTGCCGCCGAGGGCGTCCTGCGGCGCGAAGCCGATGGAGTGCACGACGCCGTCGAGGCCGCCGAGCTCCTCGCCGACGACATCGGCGAGCCGCCCCAGGTGCTCCTCGTTCGTGACGTCGAGCTCGATGACCTTGGTGGGCTTCGGCAGCTTCTTGGCGATGCGCTCGGTCAGCGTGGGCCGCGGGAACGCGGTCAGGATGATCTCGGCACCCTGCTCCTGGGCCAGCTTGGCGGTGTGGAAGGCGATGGAGGACTCCATCAGCACACCGGTGATCAGGACGCGCTTGCCCTCGAGAATTCCGCTCATGGTGATCAGTGACCCATTCCCAGTCCGCCGTCAACCGGGATGACGGCTCCAGTGATGTACGAGGCGTCGTCCGAGGCGAGGAACCGCACCGTCGCGGCGATCTCCTCGGGCTGCGCGTAACGGCCCAGCGGCACCTGCGACACGATGTTCGCGCGCTGCTCCTCGGTGAGCGCCTGCGTCATGTCGGTGTCGACGAAGCCGGGCGCGACGACGTTGAAGGTGAGGTTGCGCGAGCCGAGCTCGCGGGCGAGCGAGCGTGCGAAGCCGACAAGGGCGGCCTTGGACGCGGCGTAGTTCGCCTGTCCCGCCGAGCCGAGCAGCCCGACGACCGAGGAGATCAGCACGACGCGGCCCTTCTTGGCCCGCAGCATGCCGCGGTTGGCGCGCTTGACGACGCGGAAGGTGCCGGTGAGGTTCGTGTCGATGACCGAGGTGAAGTCCTCCTCGGACATGCGCATCAGCAGCTGGTCCTTGGTGACGCCGGCGTTGGCGATCAGGACCTCGACCGGGCCGTGCGCGGCCTCGATCTCCTTGTAGGCCTGCTCCACCTGCTCGGTGTCGGTGATGTCGCACTTGACCGCCAGGAAGCCGGCCGGCGGCTCACCGGACCGGTACGTGATCGCGACCTTGTCGCCTGCGTCGGCGAATGCTCGGGCGATGGCGAGGCCGATGCCCCGGTTGCCTCCGGTGACGAGAACCGAGCGGCTCAACGGATCACCCTTTCGTTAGCGGACTGAAACCCCTGCAGTACAGGCGCCTTCCTCGAAAACCTATCGGTCCGCCGGGCCTCCGAGGGAATCGGGCACCGACAGTGGCGCACCGTGGCTCCTGTCAGGTTCCTACAGTCGGTGCGACCCCTGGTCAGTCCGCCAGTCCGGGGGCATGAGCGGACAGACCTTCGGCGCGAGCCGTCTCGAGCATCCTGCGGTCATACGTCACCAGCGCGGTCAGGTCCTCCCCCAGCGACAGCGCACTGGCCACGTGGATCGCGTCCAGTGTCCTCAGACGCCCGACCAGCAGGGCGGCCCCGTCACGCACCTCCCGGGTGAGGAGGACCTCGGTGATCCGGGCGTCCAGATCCTCCATCGCCTTCGGGAAGTGCCCCATGAGGTCCAGGGTCCGTACGGTCTCCACGAAGCCGAGCGTGCTGGTGGCCAGCGGCTCCGTGAGCCGGTGCTGGAGGAAAGCGTCCAGCTCAGCCCAATGGCTACGGCGGGTCATCCACGTGACCAGCGCCGACGTGTCCATGTAGATCAACGGTCGTCCTCTTCGCGCTCGGCCAGGAGCAGCGCCACGGGATCGACGTCGTCGGGTACCGCATAGTGCGGCATGCTGTGCCGCTCGGCGGCGGTGACCGGCTTCAGCTTGATCTTCCCCTGCGCCACCAGGTGTGCGTACCGCTCCATGGGGCCGCCGGCCGGCGACAGTATGGCGATCACGTTGCCGTGCCGGGTGACCTGGATCGCCTCACCCTTCTCGACACGGGCGAAGACGGCGCTGGGGTTGTACGAGAACTCGCGGACGGAGATGGTGCTCATGAGGTCTCCCGTCGGGAAAGCCACGATGTGTACCTACATTTCTTCGAGAGTACCCACTTTCTCGGCAGCCGGTGAAAGGACCACAGCGGCCCCTACGTCCTCGGTTCCAGGACGGCTTGGGCAAGATCTTCGATGCTCTGTTCCAGTTCCCGTCGCGGCCGACTCAGGTCCAGCACGTGGCGGTGCAGTCTGACCTCGCTGTCGACCACCGGCACGCGTACGACATTCGCACGGCCGGCTGCGTACACCAGATGACCGTCCGTGAGACCGAGGCGTACGCAGTACGCGAGCATCTGGTACAGGTCGTCGCGCTGGAAGCCACGTTTGTACTTGGCGTCGACCACCGCCGCGGCCCGCCGCCCGCCGGAGGCCAGCGGGAGGTAGTGGACCAGATCGGGTTCGAGAACGTACTTCCGGGGCGTCGCCAGGAAGTGGTCGCGGTCCTGCGCTTTGTACATGCCGCCTGCCCTGCGGGTCAGCGCCTCTCCCAGCGCGCGGGCGAGGAAGGCTTCGTAGACCTGCCACATCCGGAACATCACGCCGTCCACGGTGACGGACCGCCCGTCCTCAAGTTCGTACGACGCCCCACCAAGGATGAGTTCGGCGAGGGCGAGCGGCCGGTGATAGCGGACGTTCAGCCGGTCTCGCCGCCAGCGCGGAAGCGGGGCTCCGGGAACGGGCGGCACCACTCCGTCCAGGCGGGCGGCCAGTGCGTGAAGTGCCGTGCGCTGCGGCCCGTCGACTCCTGGTACACGCAGCAGCCGTCGTGCAGCACCCAGCAGCAGTTGGTTCTCCGGAATGTCGGCGGTGTGCTCGTCGTAGGCGACTTCGAGCGGCAGTACAAGGCCGGGGCGGCGGCTCATCTGCGCCGCTGTACGGAGTCTGCCGCGCAGGACGGGCTGGGTTGCCTCGGTCTCCCGGTAACCGAGCAGCACGCCTTGCCGCAGGGCTCTCTGCGCGGCTCGCGTGTAGGCACGGGCTACGGCAGGCAGGAGATCGGTGCGGGTCGCGGCCTCGACCGGCCCTCCGTCGTACAGCCACTTCTCCTCGGCGTATCCGAGGAGGTAGAGGAGCCTGTCCACCGTCACTTTGGGTTTGACGGAGAGCCGGACCTGCGCCGACCCGCGACCGACCCGTGCGGCACCGACCCGGTCACGGGCCTTCAAGCGGCACCAGCCGGAGCGGCGGGAGGGCCGGACCTGGACGTGTTCACTGTCGTCGAGGGCGACGATCTGTTCGGGGGTGAGCTGCCATTCGCTCCAGTCGTCGCCTTCCCTCAGCCGGACCGGCGGCGCCGCGTCGGTCACTGGGCACCGCCGCTGCCGTCGGTGGTCCCGGTGCCCTGCGTGCCTTCCTCGCTGATCCCCAAATGGCGGAGCAGTTCGTCGAGTGCGTACTCGGCCGCGACGTCGGTGTTGTCCCCCCAGTGGAACTCGGTGAGCAGCGGGATGATCTGGGTCCGCCACAGCCGTGCGAGCGCGGCGTGCCCGCCATGTGCGAGCGGCTGCATGAAGTACGACGGGCCGATACGGAATCCCTGGTCGCCCGAGGGGCTTTCCCCGATACGCCGGTTGAGCTCGGCAAGGAGCTTGGCCGCGTCCTGGGGCCAGCCCTCGCCATCGAGCCAGCGTTCCAGCATGCCTTCCAGCGGCTCGACCTCGGGGTGCAGTTCCACGAAGGAGAAGCGGCGCCGCATCGCCGCGTCCATGAGGGAGACACTGCGGTCGGTGGTGTTCATCGTGCCGAGGATGAACAGGTTGGGCGGCAGCCGAAAGCCGTTGCCGTCGTCCGAGCCGTACTGGAGGTGGATGTACTGCTTGCGGTATTCGAGCAGGAAGTACAGCTCTCCGAAGACCTTGGCGAGGTTGCCACGTGTCATCTCGTCGATGACCAGGACGAAAATCTCGGCGGGCCTGAGTTCGGCAGCGTCGGCGAGCCTGCGCAGCGGGCCCTTCGCAAGGTGGAAGGTCACACCGGAGCTGCCGTCCGGACCGGTGTCGGCGCCCTGCTTGGCGAGTCTGGGCCGAATGCCCTCGAAAAAGTCCTCGTAGGAGTAGGCGGGGTGGAACTGCACCAGCCGTACGTTGCCGGGGTTTCCGCCCGTCAGGTGGCGGGCGAGCGCGAGGGCGGTGAAGGTCTTGCCGGTGCCGGGCGGGCCGTGGAAAACCAACTGCGGTTTCGCTCTGAGCAGTTCGACGCACTCCTGGAGCCAGGCCGCGTTCTCCTGGGTGAGTTCCGTGACCAGTGTCTCGGTGATGTCGGGCAGTTGGGGCTCGATGTCGGCGGGCGGCGCCTCCTGTACGGGGTCCGGCCCGATGAGCACTTCGAGGCGGGGGGCGAACTCGCTGATGTCGACGATTCGGGCGTCGGCGTCCCCCAGCCGACCCAGCAGTGCGTGGCCAAGGTCCTTGGCGATGTCGAGGGGCTCGTCGAGGTTGCGCCAGTCGACCTTGCGCCGGTAGGCACCCGTGGTGCCCGGCTCGTAGACGGCCGGGCCACCCACCACTCCGAGGTAGCCCTTGGCGCCGTCCGTGCACACCACGATGTCGCCGTCCTGTATCCGGGCGACGAAGGTGTGGACCTCCTTGGCCAGCTCCTCTCGGCGGCCTATCGACAGTGACTCGTACGCGTCGTCCACGGCCTTGCGCACACGCTGCGGACCGGCACCGGTCGGCAGTGGCGACATGCGCCCGGCGCTGAGAGTGACCACGGACTCATCGCGCCAGAGGGTACGGATGAGGCTCGCGCCGCCCTCGTCGGTGCCGCGCAGCACCCAGACCCGGCGGGGCCGCTCGGGCAGGACGGGGTCGTCAGCCGGTTCGCCGAGGACGAGGGCGGTGATCTCCTCGCGGCTCAGCTTCCTTTCCGGCAGAGCGCGTAAGACGTCCGCACTGGAGGTGTGTTCGTTGAGGAGGTTGTCCTCGATGAGCAGGTGCCGCCAGGTGTCGATCTCGTTCGTCAGCAGTGTGATGCCCATGCCGACCGTTGTGCCCTCGGCGTCGAGGGCAAGGTGCCAGCCATCGGGACGGGTGCCCTGAAAGACCGAGGCGAGTGTGTACGCGTCGACCTCGTACTCGGCAGCGAGGTCCTCGATGTCTACCCACCGGCCGTCGGGAAGGAGCTGAAGCAGTGCGGCGGCCGCGTCGAACGCGTCGCGGTCCCTGCGCCAGTCCATGTAACGGTCGCCCGCCTCGCTGAGGAAGTCGACCGGCTTGGGGTACGCGGCGAGAGCCTCGACCCCGAGCCCGGTCAGCCGCCACACCGGACGCTTGCGGCATAGCCACCCGGCCTTGACCAGGCTGGTGGCGGTGTAACCGAGGCTGACGTCGACGCCCCTCACGGCACCCGGTGCGACAGCCCTGAAGTCGGATTCCAGGTCAGGGTCGGCTGCCCGGACGAGTGGCCACAGCTGCCTAAAGGGAAGGCCGTCCTGGGCATGGTTGACAAGGATCGTCGCCGCCTGGTGGACCGCTCTGGCACTTACCTCGAAAGGCGTGGTCACGGGTTCCCTCCGTCCGGAGCCGGCCTTCAGCTCCCCCATCGGAGAGACTAACTCCGAGCGCTGACAATCACCGGTGCGCGCCACCCGTGGTTCCCTACGGCAATCCGGCTTCCACTACGGCCAGTTGGCTCCGTCGAGGTCCCGGGACAACAGGCAGCGGACCTGTTTTCCGACAGGCGTGTCCACCACCTGCCAGCCGGGCGCGAGCAGGTCCATGAGCGGCAGCCCGCGCCCCGACTCGGCCTCCGCGTCGTCGAGCCGGGCCCCGGGCACACGGCGTGGCTGGCGACGCGCATCGGGATCGTGGAGCCGCACCCACACCCCGGCCGGTACGGCCTCCACCTCGGCGACGAGCAGCACATGGTCACCGCAGGCGCGCACCGCGTTCCCGTACAGCTCGCAGAGGACCAGTTGCGCTGCGTCGACCAGATCGGGTCCGGTGCCGACGCCGAGCAGGGCATGGGCGGTGAGACCGCGGACGGCTCGGAGGTTTCCCGGGGAGGCCGACATGTGGAGGGTGAAGCCGGTGGGAGTGGGGGTGAGGTAGTGGCCCGGGGAGGCGGTGGGAGTGAAGGGGTACGGGAGAGGGTGGGGAGTGAGGGGCACGGGGGCTCCTTGCGGTTCGCTGGCCAACTTGGCTCGGTTGCGGCCAGGTTGAGCGTGACGCCATTCCTTGATCAATTGCAACATTGTCACCCGAAATGGTTGACCGAACCTTCGTTCCTCTGGACGTTCAACGGGTTGCGCTGGAAGGCTCGACTTATGCCAAATGTGCGCCCTGTACCCACTGTTCGACGACGACGGCTCGGCGAGGCACTACGCCGGTACCGCAACGCCACGGGAATGAGCCTTGGCACCGCATCCGCCCAACTGGGCTGGATGGGACCGAAACTCTCCCGAATCGAGACCGCCAACGCGCACATCCGCCCGAGCGAAGTCGCGGACCTGTTGAAGGCGTACGGGGTCGACGACCCGGAAGTCGTGAGCGCGCTGGAAGGGCTGGCCAAGGACGCCCGCAAACAGGGGTGGTGGCAGACCTACAGCGGAATCGTCGCCCCTGCGTATGCCGACTACATCTCCTTGGAGTCGGATGCCGAGAGCGTGTATGCCTACGAACCCCTGATCATCCCCGGGCTGTTGCAGACAGCCGGCTACGCTCGTGAAGTCGTGGCAGCGAACGCCACCACTCGCACTGCCGAGGAGGTGGCCGCCCTTGCGGAGGTGCGCATGGCCCGGCAAGCCGTGCTCACGCAGCCCGAGCGGCCCTTGAAGTTCTGGGCCGTGATCCACGAAGCTGTGCTCCACCAACGGTTCGCGGTCCGCCCCAACACCATGCGTGACCAGCTGCGCCGCCTTCTCGATGTCGCGGAACTGCCCAACGTCACGCTTCAGATCATGCCCCTCGCGGCCACTCCGCACCCTGGCGGCGCAGGCGGCTTCAACCTCGTCGGTTTCCCGGGCCCCATGCCTGACGTAGTACTACTGGAAAACCTCATCGGTGCGACCTACGTTGAGGGGGTCGACGAGGTCAAGGTCTTCGCCGACGCCTTCGAGCGCATCGTCGCGACAGCACTTCCCGTCGATGATTCGATGGCACTCATCGCACGGATGGAAGAGGAAAGACGCACGTGAAGGACCCGAAGGCAGAGCTGTACGCGTACGACCTCTCTGCCGCGACCTGGCGCAAAGCATCTGCCAGCGCCGGAGAGAACAACTGCGTCGAGATAGCCGAACTACCCGGCGGCGGCCGGGCCGTACGGGACTCGAAGAACCCGGAGCGGGAGCCGCTGTGCTTCACCGCGTCGGAATGGGCGGCGTTCCGGGCGGGTGTGTTCGCCGACGAGCTCTGATCGTTCGGCGAGCAGTACGCGGATGGCCGCCGCCCGGAAGGTTCGGGGCGGCGGCCACTCTTGCGCGTGCGGGAACGAGGCTTACTCGTCGCCGGAGGAGAAGATGTCGAGCTGTATGTCCACTCCCTCAACCTCGTTCAGGCCGAACAGGCCACCACCCAACTGATCGGCCTCGGACGCCTTCTTGGCCTTCCTGACCGGAACCGCCTTCTTCGGCTGAGTCGGCTGGGCGGCCGTCGGGGCAAGCGGTGACGGCGGGGCCACTCGGGTCAGGGGGCTGGTGCCGGGGTCGTGGCGGGGGCCCTGGCCTGGGGGCGGGGTGAGGGGCGTGACATAGGGGGTGTCAGACGCCATCTCCTCATAGACACGGATGATCTCGTTCTTGGTGCGCTCGAAGAGTTCAGGCTGCTTGTTACGGAAGGCGCGGAAGTTGTCCATGACGAGGTCGAGGTCTGCGCGCTCGATGCCATACAGGTGGAAGTAGGCAGCGTCCAACTCGGCGCGCATGAGGAAACGGCGGTCCTCATCCCAGACAAAAGGCGGACCCTCGTCACCGAGGTACTGGGCCCAGGAGACCATCTCGTAGGAGGTGTAGGTGAGTTCGAGGACGCGGAAGCGGATCCAGGACTCGGGGCATTGGTTCCCAAGCCAGCGAACGGGCTTGGCGTACGTGGCCGGGGGAAGTACCGGGAGCTGTTCGAGGTAGGTATACGTGACATGTGAGCCCTGGATCTTCTGACGTGCCGCAAAATCAAGAGCGATGACTGACAGGTTGGCAAGTAGAGCGTGCACCGGAAAACCAAGGTTCCTGGGCACGATAAACGGCTCAGTGTGACCTACAGCTGTACGTGGAAGTACAGACGGGATGACCGTACGCTGGTTCGCCGTAGGAGCCACATCTCGCCAGCCCAGCAACCAACCGTGCGGCCAGTTGACCCCTGGGGCACCTGGCTCAGGAGCCAGCCATGTCTCCACCTCATCCACGGAAATCCAGTGGCGCGGCAGCGGCAACTTTGCGGGGTCACGGTGGCCATCAAGGCCGAAGCGAGGCAGCGTACCCTTATTGATCTGCGCTTGGGTAGCGCCTTCGAATGTCGCAAAGCGAGGATCGAAGTGGTGCGTGAACTTCCCTTCATAGAGCGGGAGAAAACAGGACTCCCCCTTGACGAAGACTGATCCCTGGAGCGTCCACCCATCCCTCACAAGAGAGTCCAGGCTGCGAAATCGATCAGAGTCATCCGACATATGGAACATGCGGATGAGGAGAAGATTCCATGGATTCCCCTGTTCGTCGCTCTTGTCCCAAAGAACTGACGACTTTTGATGCATCTCGTCAAGAATCCGATAGTGATCAGGCCCCTCACACACCGGTGACGTCAGACTGTTCGGGTTGATGCGGCGAAGCGCCTTCGCGTCCATGGGGAACTCCCGCGCGTCCAGCTGATCCGGCCTCCGTGCCCGGAACGCCAGCCGAACCCTCGCGTATTCCAGGGCGGGACCGCCGAACGTGAACAGGCAGAAGCGGTATTTGTTCGTAACGTCCGCGAACAGCTTCTCCTCGTTCTCCAGGTCCAGGACGGTGGCCAGCTGCCGCCGCTCCACCAGATCCGCGAAGAACACCGACGTCGTCTTGTCCGTCGCGATCCCGGTCGGCAGGACCAGCCCCGCCATCCCCTCGGCCGAGAGCAGCATCCGGGACTTCTCCGCGAAGACCGCGTACGTGTTGACGTCGCCCTTGCCCGTCAGCGGGAAGATGCCCGAGTCCCGGAGCATGTTGGTGGTGCCCTTGGACTCGCGCTGAGCGGTGAGGTATTCGCGGTGCAGCTTGCGGTCGGCCTCGATGGCCTGGCCGTGTTCGTCTACGGTGCTGAGCAGCTCACCGATGCGTGCCTCGCGCTCGTTCGCCGTGGCCGCGTCCGCCACGTACGGGTTCTGGGCGGCGAACCACTCCTTCTTCTGGATCTTCACCCGCTCCCACGGCGGATTCCCCAGCACCACGTCGAAGCCCCCCTGCCACCCCGTCGCCGGGTTGACGTCCTTCGCGTCCCGCTCCTCGACCCGGAACACCCGAGGGAACTCCAGGTGCCAGTGGAAGAAGCGGTTGCGGGAGACGATGTCGCGCAGTTCGCGCTCGCCTGCGCGCTCCCGCCATTCCACCTCCTCGTCCGTCTCCTCGACGGGCTGCTCGCCCATCTTCGGCTCGGGCTTCGGGATGCCCTCGAGCGTCAGGCCCTGTTCCAGCTTGGCCAGTGTTCCCGTCGTGATCGGTGTCGGCGCGTCCTTGCGCTTGGGCCAGATGAACGCCGCACACCATGCATCGGCGACCCGCTTGAGCCGCTTCAGCTCCGGGTCGCGCTCGAACTCCCGGTGCCGCTTGGCCAGTTCACGGATGGCCGCGAGGCCCTTGCCCGCCGGGCGCTTGGCGGCCTCCTCGGCGGCCACACGTACCGTCGCCGTGCCGGCGTGGGCCGCGGGCTCGCCGAGCTGGGTCTGGACCCAGATCTTGACACCCTTGAGCTCCTTGCGGTTGCGGTCCCGGGCATCGGTGACCGCCTTGGCCTCGTCGCCCTCCAGTTTCTTGAACGCGGTCTCGGGGATCCCGGACTCCAGGAGCAGCGGTGTCGTACCGAGGAGCGCGTTGCCGACCTTGATGCGGTCGTCGAGGTAGGCCAGTGGTTCGCCCGGGGTGAGGGATTCCAGCCACAGCGACACCTTGGCGATCTCCGCGGCCAGGGGGTTGATGTCCACGCCGTGGACACAGTTCCGTACGACCTTGGACATCGCCTCGCGGATCCGCTCCGGCGCCGGTTCCAGCTCGCCGTCGCGCATCTGGGCGTAGCGCAGCGCGATGCGGCGGGCCGCGGCGACCAAGACGTGTCCCGATCCACAGGACGGGTCCACGAAGCGGATCCTGAGCAGGTCGTCGGGGATGCCGGATGCCGTGTGCTTCTCTATGACCGGGTCGAGGGCGTTGTCCAGGAGTTTCTCGATCAGGACGGACGGTGTGTAGTACGAGCCGGTGGTCTTGCGCTTGTTGCCGGCCACCAGGTCCTGGAGCCAGAACTCCTCCTTCGCCGGGTTGTGGCGCGGGATGAGTTCTAGGAGGGACTCGTAGACGCTGCCGAGTTCGTCGGCGCCCAGGTGGCGGTAGTCGACACGGCTGGGGCGGCCCTGGCGGTCGTACACGCGGGAGAGCAGTTTGACCGCGGCGAGGAGGCTCTCGTTCGGCAGGTCGGCCGCGCGCAGTGGCTCGGGGCTGCCAGGGAGCAACGCCGCCCACTCAGGGTCGTCCTCCTCTATGCGGAAGTACAGGCCGCCGAGTTCGGGGAGGGCGAGCGCTTCGAGGCCGCCTTCCTCGCCGAGGGCGTCGAGGACGGTGCGCAGACCGGCCCACAGGTCGGTGTTGCGGTCACCGGGTCTGCGGGAGGCGATGCGGCGCAGGCGGGCCGTGGAGAAGTAGCGGGTGTAGAGAGCCCGGGCCTGCTCCAGGGCTTCGGCCTCCTCGGGAGAGGTGTCGTTCTGGGGACGCAGCAGGAGGGCGTCACGGTCCTCCGCCACGAAGAGGAACACCAACTGGTAGGCCAGGCGCAGGAGTTCGTGGTGGAAGTCGTCCAGAGCCGCCTTGCCGCCCCGGATGAGGGCTTCGCCGAGACGGGGGTTGGCCGTGAGGAAGCCGCTGCCGAGGATACCGAGAGCCGCTTTGACCTGGTTGCGCAGGCGGTCACGGGCGCGGATGCCGGTCTCGATGGCAAAGGTGCGCCACCATTCGATGCGGCAGTCGGCGGGGGTGAGTTCGATGTCGTCGGCGGCGGTCGCCGCTTCGTCGAGCGTTCCCTCCTCCGCCTCGTCCTCCGCCTCGTCGGTGACGGCCGCCGCCCGGCGCCGCTTCTCCGGCTTCGCGGTGAGCTCGAAGCGGGAGGCGTGGAGCATCGCATAGAGGAGCTGGAAGTCGGCGAACTGGTCGCCGCCGAAGATCGCATCGAGGTCGAACTCGACGTACGCGGAACCGACGAGAGCGGTGGAGTCCCGCAGGACACGGAGCACCCTGCCGTTGGAGAGCAGGGCCCACAGGTGCTTGTCGGAGACGTTGAGAAGCTCCTGGAGCATCGACTGGGGGGCTCGGTCATTGCCGATGCCTCGGTCGAGGTCGGTGTCCCAGCGCAGGAGGTGGACGGGCAGATGGTTCTGCCAGAGGTGGCTGACGCGGTACGAGCCAGGGTCCCGGCCGGGGACCTCGATGCCGGACCGTTTGGGCACGGCGGTGCGGCCCGCGTAGCCCAGTTCGTCCAAGAGGATGCGCAGCCATTCCCGGTAGGTGAGCTTCGCCGGGTCGGCGTCGGGGCCGAGCTCCGCGAGCTGCTCACAGAAGGAGGCGTACGTGGCCTTGAGGTACTCCCATTTGCGGCTGGCGGCGTCTTCCACGCGTACGCCGCGCGGCAGGCCGTAGTCGGCGGGGGCCGCGCCCGGGAGTTCCCGGTCGCCGAAACGGATCTTGTTGATCAGGTCGGCGGAGAGCAGGGCTCCTTCCACGCGGACCGCCGTGCTCGCCGGGAGGTGATCGGGGGCGAGAGTCGTCACCTGGAGCCTCCGGGGCGCTTGACGTACACGTAGACACCGAGCAGGTCGGGGTCGCCCGCCGGATGGGCGGTGATACCGCGGACCGCGGCGGCTCCGCGGGCCCGGCCGCGTTCGCCGGCGGCCTCGCGCACCCGCTTGTGGGCGGCCTCAAGGCGTTCCGCCACCTCGCGGCCGTGGGCTTCGAGGCGCTGTTCGACTTCGGGCTCGTCGAGTTCGTCGAGGGCACGGCCGATCTGCTGCTCCCGCATGGAGGGGATGGTGTTGCGGTCGGGAGTAGCGCGCAGCAGAAGCGCGATCTCGTCGTCGGTGAGCCATTCGCGGGTGCCGTCCTCGGTGGCGCGCCAGGCCAGCAACTGGGCGTCCTCCGCCACCAGTTCGTGAGGTCTGCCCTTGCTCGGGCCGGTACGGCGAGGCGGCAGGGTCAGCCGGAACCGGTAGCGGGCCAGGAGCAGCACGGTGCGTGCCTCGACGGCGGTGGTGCGGATGACGCCGAGCCGTCGGGCCGGGCGGTCGTGCTCGCTGAGTTTCGGGTCGAGAGCCGAGTCCAGGACGTAGCGGGCCACGGCGCGTACAGCCGGATCGCCGCGGAAGAGAGCGTGCTGTCCCGCCGCGACCGGCAGGTCCTGCCGGAACACCAGCTCCGGTGGGGTCGCCGCGATGCGGGGCCGGCCCTTGGCTGCCGTGCGCGCGGGCGCCTGGGCCGCCCCGGGGCCTTCGCCCAGGTCCGGGTCCTCGTAGATGCCGAGCCCGTGGCGCAGACCCCGTGGCAGCGGCCCCACCGGCGCGGTGAATCCCGTGGAGCGTGTGTCGGGACGTACGGCCGAGCCCAGTGCCTTCAGCGTTTCCCGGGTGAAGTCGGCGATGTCGGCGGGCTCGCCCAGCGCCTGCCCCAGTGCTTCGAGTTCGGCCTGGACCTCGTCAGGCCGCAGGCCGCTGTGGGCGAACTTGGTCAGGACCTTCGACTCCCGGTCGGCCGCGCTGTCCCACTCCTTGTAGAGCCGTTCCCTGGCCTGGCTGAACAGTTCGTCGGTACCGAAGTCGAGGGTGAGCTGCTCCTCGACGCCCTGTCCGCGTACCAGGAGACTGTTGGCGAGCGCGCGCAGTACGCCGTCGCCACCGTCCGGGACGGGGACGACTACACCGATCTGCTGGGCGATGTCCCGGTGCTTGCGGATGAGGACGTCCAGGACGAGGCCGTCGATGCCGGTGTCGGTGTCGTACAGGGTGACGGCACGGACGTTCTCACGCGACTGTCCGAAGCGATCGACGCGGCCCTCGCGCTGCTCGTGCCGGGTCGGGTTCCAGGACAGGTCGTAGTGGAGGACTGCGCCGAAGTCGTCCTGGAGGTTCACGCCCTCGGAGAGGCAGTCGGTGGCGACCAGGACATGCCGGCCGCGCTTGGCGGTGAGTTCGTCGATACGGGCCTGGCGGGCGTCCGGGTGCAACTTGCCGGTCACCGCGTCGACGTGGGCGCTGCGGCCGAGGGCATCGGCCAGGTGCCGGGCGACGTACTCGGCCGTGGGGATGAAGCGGCAGAAGACGATTGGGTCGTAGCCGTCGACGAGGAGACCCTTCACCTCGTCGACGAGGGTGCGCAGCTTCATATCGGCGTCCGGGCCCGCCAAGGCCTCGGCCCGGGCGGCGAACGACTTCAGCTTGCGCCTGCTCCGGACTCCGTCACCGATGTCGTCCGTGTCGAGGAGGGAGCCGTGGACGGCGTCCATTCCCTCGGTGGTCTCGTCGTCGATGAGCTCCAGCGCTGCCGCACGACCGATTCGAACGGCCTCCTCCTCGCTGCGGGCAGCGGCGATCGAGGCACGTGTGGTCAGCGTCTCGACGGCGGCTGCGGGCGAGGACAGCACACAGCGCAGCAGGTTCAGTACGGACCACCAGGTGAGGCGCTGCTTGTGGGAGCCGTCGGGGCGACGGACCTGCTCGCGGGCGTAGGTGATGATGTCCCGGACGAACTGGGCGTATTCCGAGCCCAGTTGGTAGGGCACTTCACGCAGCTTGCGGTCGCTGGGGAACGGGGTGTCCTGGTCGAGGTAGTGCCTGATGTCGCGGCGGCGACGCTGTACGAAGTGGCGGGCGAGGCGGTCGCGGTGCGCGGGCAGTGAGGGGTCGAGGCCCTTCAGGCCGGGGTCGAGCAGGCCGGTGAGCTTGGCGAAGGCGTGGGCGTCGCCGCTGTGCGGGGTCGCGGTGACGAGGATCAGGTGGCGGTCCTCGTCCTGGGCGAGGGAGCTGAGGAGCTCGTACCGCTGCTGGTGCCCGGTGCCCGCACCGACACAGGTGTGCGCCTCGTCGACGATCAGCAGGTCGGGGCAGGTGCGGCGGAACGTCTCTCGACGATCGGACTGCTTGATGAAGTCGGTGGACACCACTGTGCAGGGGTAGCGCTGGAAGAGCGTCTGCCCCTGCTCCACCCCCTTCTGGAGCCTGGCCACGGTGGAGGGCAGCACCAGCTCCGCCTCCATGCCGAACTTTTCCCGCAGTTCGCTCTGCCACTGCTCGGCGAGCGACGGCGAGCAGAGCACCACCATTCCGTTGGCCGAGCCCTGCTCGATCAGCTCCTTGCCGATCAGAGCCGCTTCGACGGTCTTGCCGATACCGACGTCGTCGCCGATGAGGAGCCGTACGGTGTCCATGCGCAACGCCATCATCAGCGGCACCAGCTGGTACTGGCGGGGCTGCACCGAGATGGACGCCAGCGAGCGGAAAGGCCCCGCTCCGTGGCTCGCTGCAATCCGCAGCGCGGTGCGCAACAGTCCGGCCGAGGCGAAGTCGCCGACTTCGCCGGGGACGGCCCTGGGCCTGCCGAAGCCGGGTTCCTGGATCTCGTGCGGGAAGAGGGCGGTGACGAACTCGCGGTCCCCGTCGAGGGGTTGCGCAATCACCAGGCCGTCGGGCTCGCCGAGCCCGTGGGGCTGCACCACCCAGTCGCGGCCACGGGCGGAGACAAGGTCGCCGGGCGCGCGGCGAAACGTCGGCGACTGTGTGGAGGTGGCGTCGGGAAGCGTCATCGGATGCTCCGTCCGGGGCCGAAGACGTCCGGATGTGCACGCACTGCGTTCTCCCACTCCTTGGTGTCCGCGCCGGCCCGGATGACCAGCCAGCCGTCGTCGATCAGCCGGAACTCGGCCTGTCGGTCGAGATGCCAGCCGCCCGGTTCGTCCACATAGACGGCGACGTCGGCGCCCGGCAGGCGATAGACGACATCGGGGCGGGTCGAGTCACCGGACCGCTCCGGGTGCGTCTCGTCGGGGAGGCGGTGGCCCGAGCGGCCCAGCCACTCTACAAACTCGGCGACCGGTCCCTGCGCCTGCTCCGTGGCCAGGGCGAGCGCCCGGGCCCGCTGAGCGGCGGGTGTCACCTGTCGCTCACCCTGAGTGGTCGAGGCGGCCAACCGCATCAGGAGGGGTACGACGACAAGCCGGTCGATGCGGGTGTGGAAGCCCTGGTTGCCGTACGTGAGCAGACAGTCGTAGCAGCCTCGCTCACAGCGCTCCACGGCACCGGGGGCCCGGTCCAGGTCACGACCGTCGTCCGGGTCGACATGAATGATCCGGAGAGCCTCCCGAGCGACCTCGGCAAGGGCTTCGGGATCGTCGTGAAGGAGCCTGAGCACGCCCGCGCCGCCTTCGGCACCCTCGATGAGGAGCATCCGACCGCGCTGTTCATCGTCCGGGAGGTCCTGGCTGTCCAGCTCGGAGTCCTCCAGCTGGTAGCGAGCCTCGATGCCGCGCTCCAGGGCGTAGCGGAGCGTGACGGCAAGCGTTTCGTTCTCGACAGGCTCGGCAAGACGCAGCACGGCGATGTTCTTGCGGTCCTCGACATAGGGAATGACCTGCACTGTGCGGTCCGCTGAGGCGAACGGGCTCAGCGCCTCGTCCTCGGCCGATGCCTCCTGGATCTCCCCCGCCTTCTTGGCGCTGAGCCACCGGCCCTGGATCGGGTCGAGCCAGAAGCCACGGTCGGCGGAGTGCTTGCGCTTGCGGCGGCCGATGTTGAAGACGCGGACCCGTGCCGTGTCGCCGTAACCGACGGTCAGCACCGGACCGTCGTCGTCCGCGGCCGTGGCATCCAGCCGTCCACCACCTTGGGAGAACTGGTAGCCCGTGAGCAGCTCGAAGCCGGACCTGAGACGTTCTTCCTCGTCGGAGGAGATCCGGCGCACCGGCGAGGCATGGACCGTGGACAGGAGCATGGTCCGGCCCAGTGTGAGAGAGAGCGGCACCCCGCAGTCGTCACACCGGTCGACGCCGTCCGAACGGTCGTACCAGGTGCCGCAGGTGGAACAGATCCGCACATCGCTGGTGGCGACCTGCCCCGGGGTGGCGCCCATGGGGACCTGCACTCGGTCGACGGCGTATCGCTGGCCCTCGTGATAGATCAGCGCCCCCGGGCCGAACTCGGAGATCGCGATGAAGCGGGGGCGCTGGATGTACGCGCCGTTCTTCTGCCCGAGCCGTCCTTCGCCCCGCTGCCCGGGAATGTAAGCAGCGAGCGGCAGGCGGGGGAAGGAGTAGCCGGGAAGGAATCCCTCGGAGGCGAAGTAGCGGTAGGTGTAGAAGTCGCTGAAGGACTCCTCGCTGTCCTCGTTGCGCAGCAGCTTCAGCTGGTTCTCGGCCTCGGCTCGGCGTGCCTGCGCGATGCGGCGGTTCCTGGGGTCGACGGAGAGGTCCCCCGCGATGCGGTGCTGCTCCTCGCGTTCGGCGAGCGCCGCGCGGTACAGGCGGCGCCAGCGCTCGCAGTCGTCGTCGAAGCGGCGCAGCGCGGTGCGCACGACGTCCTCGATCCAGCCGTCGTACCACCAGGAGGTGCGCGCCCGGAGGTCGTCGAGGAGCGGTTCGAGCACGGCGGTGGCGCGGTCGATGGCGCGGCGGCGGGCCGCCTCGCTGTCGAGCTGGGTGCGCATGGCCTCGGTGAGCCGGAGCGGAACCGGCTCACCGGGCGTCTGTGCGACGGCCTCGGCGTCGATGACCTCGGTCATGCGCCGGCCGAGAGCGGCTCCCGTCTCGGCCAACCAGATCGCGTGGACGTGGCTGCGCAGCAGTTCCTCGTTGGCCAGGTCGAGGCGGGGAGGCGTGACACTGCCCGCGACCATCAGCTCCGGACGGCGGAAGTAGTACTGGTCGTGGGCGCTGCCCGTGGAGCAGTACGTGGTGACCAGCGCGGGCTGCCCGGAACGACCGGCCCGGCCCGATCGCTGGGCGTAGTTGGCCGGGGTGGGCGGGGCATTGCGCATGGCCACCGCGTTCAAGGTGGCGATGTCGACGCCGAGTTCCATGGTCGGCGAGCAGTACAGCAGGCTGAGGTCGCCGTCACGGAACGCCTTCTCGCGCTTCTCCCTCAGGTCGGAAGGAACCTGGGCGGTGTGTTCCCTGGCTTCGAGACCCACCAGCTGCGACGCGGTGTCCCGGTAGAGGTCCCTGAAGTAGGTGTTGACGTGTGGCTCGGCGCCCGGGTCGCTGACCTTGCGCAGAGGGTCGGGCTCGGGAGCGATCCCGTCGCCCGGCAGCCAGCGCAGGGCGGCGGCCCTGACCTGATGGCCGAGCGAGCCGTCCCGCTCCTCGCGCACGATCGCGACCAGACCATGGGTCTCCAGGACGCGCAGCAGACCGCGAATCACCAAGTCTGCGTCTGCGACCGGCATCCGTTTACCGGCCAGCCCGGGGATCTGCCGGAACTGGTCGGGGCGGCGCAGGAAGCGTCCGTACGCGCCGAGACCGCTGAGGTAGATGGCCTCGCCGGACGGGGCACCCTTGGGGCCCGACCCGGGAAAAGCGACCCGTGAGGGAACACGGGGCTCCTTCGGAGGCAGGGCCCAGACGCCGAGCAGATGGGCGTCGGACTGGCGCTGGAGCTGGTCGAACCCGTCCTGCGTCAGCAGGGGCTCGTCGACCGCGAGTGAGCGGCGGAGCTCGTCCAGGAGGACCCGGGCAAGGTACTCCCGGTGTTCGGGAGAGTCGTCGGTGAGCGCCATCGGGGCGCCCTGCCAGCACTCCTGGTCGGCCGCGATCTCCCGCAGGTCGGTGTACTCGAAGCGCAGCAGTCCGGTCTGGGTGAGGTTGGGCATGGTGATGCGCCAGCCGCGTTCGAGGTCGGCGTTGACCCGGTAGCCGAGGACGGCTCGCAGGGCCGAGCGGGCGGACTCCCGCTGGCTGTACTTGGCTCCGGGGTTGCGAGCGAAGTCCTCCATGGGCAGGCCCAGCGCTTCCTGGACGGCCTGCGGCAGCACGTCATGGCGCAACCCTGCCGGGCCCGCGGCGGCGAGTGCCCGGTAGAGGGCGCCACGGATCTGGGTGACCTGGGCGAAGTCGTTGAAGTGCCCGGCCTGGAGACTGGCGTCCTGGCGGTTGTCGACGAAGGTGAGGAGCTTGCGTGCCCGCTCGTCGATGTCCTGTTGGCCGCGCAGGGAGCGCACCACGCTGGAGCTGATGAGGGAGACCGCCGAGCTGCGTCCCTCGGCCGCGAAGGTGGCGAGTTTCGCGAAATCGCGGGCGCGCAGCTGTTCGTGGCTGACGCGGCAGCGCAAGCAGAAGCGGAAGGGAGCGGAGATCCACCAGGCGCGCAGCCCTTCCCCTGTTCCGGCAAGGGCCACCCCGTCCGGAGCGATCCATACCTCTCGCGGGACGTCACCGCTTCGTGCCTGCACGATGAAGCGGGTCCCGTCATCGGCGGTCTCGACCCAGCTGTCCGGAAGTCTTCCCAGGATGTCGTCGGACGCGGTGGGCCAGGGCCGTTCCTCGCTCACATAGAGGTAGCCGTCGCCATCCTCGGCCGGGGCCTCGGGGTCCCGGCGCGCGACGAAGCGTGGCCCGGTGACACCGTCCTCGCGGGTCACCACCAGATATTCGTGTCCGCAGTCCCGGCAGAACGAGAGCGGGATGAGCGGCTTGTCCCGCTGTGCGGGCACGCTGACCTGGTACTGGCTGGTCAGGTGGCGCTGACCTGCCGGTTCGAGGCTGGCGTAGACAGTGTCGCCCTTGGAGAGGAACTGATGCAGCCTAAATGCGAACAGCGGGCGCTCGTGCTGCGGGTGCAGCGCCTTCGCGCCAGCTCTGAGAATCGCCTCGATCGCGGTGCAGCACACCTCCTGGCTCTCGCCACAGTCCCCACTGAGCACGGCCGCCGCGGCCGGAACGGTTACAGGCGTCCTGCGCACCAGCCGCCCGGCGGCCTTCTCGTCCTCGGCCAGGCCGAAGGAATCCTCCACCCAGACGGCGAGAGGGTCGGTTTTCAACATCGAGTAGTCCTGCGGCAGCGCAAGCGGTTCCCGCTCAGCTCTGCAGACAGCCGCGGCAAGCGCCGCCCTGCGTTCGGCGACGGACAGCGCCAGAAAGGCCCCCGGGTCGGTGGACCGTTCCAGGGTCTCGCCGATGACCCGACCGGGCCGGACCAAAGTACCGAACAGCCGGGTGGCGACATCGGCGACCTTCTCCTGAGCGTCCTCGAACGTGGCGGCGCTGGCCATGGTGGCGGACGTACCGATGCACTGAAGGCCGGGGGCAGCGCAGGCATCGCGAAGCCTGCGCACCAGGAAAGCGACATCCGCTCCCTGTCTACCCCGATAGGTGTGAAGTTCATCGAGGGCCAGAAACCTGAGGCCCTGGGCTGCCCCGATGAGTTCCTCCCGCTCATGGGGGCGTGTGAGGAGGTACTCCAGCATCACGTAGTTCGTCAGCAGGATGTCCGGCTTGGAACGCAGCACGGCCGCCTTGCCCTCGGCATCCTCCTGGCCGGTGTACCGGGCAAAAGACACCCGGCGGTTCGCCTCGGGAATCCCCCACTTCAGATAGCGGGCAAGCTCGTATTCCTGGCTGTTGGCGAGTGCATTCATAGGGTAAACGACGATCGCCGAAATACCCTTGGAGTTCGGGTGGCGCAGCACCTCGTTGACGATGGGAACGATGTAGGCGAGGCTCTTTCCGGAGCCAGTGCCGGTGGTGAGGACATAGGAGTCCCGGCGAGCCGCCGCATCGATCGCTTCCCGCTGATGACGGTGGAGCGTCAGGGTCCGGGAACCAGGGTCGTGCTCGTGTTCCTTCACCCGGAAATAGTCGCGGCACATGGGATGCAAAACACCGGCATCAACTAGTTCGGCAACAGTGCCACCGCTGCGAAAATTTGGATTGAGCGAAATGCGAGGATCAGGCCAGCGGGCCTTGCGTGCACGCTCCTCGTCAAGATGCTGCCGAATATCCCTATCTCGGACGGATACCAGCGAACTCGTGAAGGCACCGTAATCATTGATGAGATTCTGGTGGACCCCGAAGACGTCCATCGTGGCCTGTGCTCCCCTTGCTGCTGTGACGGCTCCGTCGACACCATTGCCCGGACAACGCCCCCCGGCCGCCGACGGTTCATCAGCCTACTGCCCGGAACACTCCAAGGACCGTGAAACAGGTGGCCGCCCGCAGGCAGCACACGGCATGGTTCACTGCGGACATCCGCAGACCTGACGGGGAGAGCTTCATGGTCCATAAAATCGACGAGACATTTCTGGCCCTGCCCCTCAGGGCACTCGCCGACGCAGCGCTCGCGCGGGCGCGGGCGCTGGGCGCCGATCACGCGGACTTCCGGTTCGAGCGGGTGCGCAGCGCGTCCTGGCGGTTGCGCGACGCCAAGCCGGCCGGATCGTCGGACACCACGGACCTGGGGTACGCGGTACGGGTCGTGCACGGCGGGACCTGGGGGTTCGCCTCGGGCGTCGACCTGACCATGGACGCGGCCGCGAAGGTCGCCTCGCAGGCCGTGGCGATGGCGAAGCTGTCGGCCCAGGTGATCAAGGCGGCGGGGTCGGACGAGAGGGTGGAGCTGGCCCGGGAGCCGGTGCACGCCGAGAAGACGTGGGTCTCGTCGTACGAGATCGATCCCTTCTCCGTGCCGGACGAGGAGAAGGCGGGGCTGCTGGCCGACTGGAGCGCGCGGCTGCTGGCGGCCGACGGCGTCAACCACGTCGACGCGTCCCTGCTGACCGTCCACGAGAACAAGTTCTACGCGGACACCGCCGGGACCGTGACCACGCAGCAGCGGGTGCGGCTGCACCCGCAGCTGACCGCGGTGGCCGTCGACGAGTCCAGCGGCGAGTTCGACTCGATGCGGACGATCGCGCCGCCGGTCGGGCGCGGCTGGGAGTACCTGCTGGGCACCGGCTGGGACTGGGACGCGGAGCTGGAGCGGATTCCCGGGCTGCTCGCGGAGAAGATGCGGGCGCCGAGCGTGGAGGCGGGGGTGTACGACCTCGTGGTCGACCCGTCCAACCTGTGGCTGACCATCCACGAGTCCATCGGGCACGCCACCGAACTGGACCGCGCGCTCGGCTACGAGGCCGCGTACGCCGGGACCTCCTTCGCCACCTTCGACCAGCTCGGCAAGCTCAGGTACGGCTCCGACCTGATGAACGTGACCGGTGACCGCACCGCCGAGCACGGTCTGGCGACCATCGGGTACGACGACGAGGGTGTCGAGGGCCAGTCCTGGGACCTCGTGAAGGGGGGCACGCTCGTCGGCTACCAGCTGGACCGGCGGATCGCGAGCCTGACCGGCTTCGAGCGCTCCAACGGCTGCGCGTACGCCGACTCCCCCCGGCACGTGCCCGTGCAGCGCATGGCCAACGTCTCGCTGCGGCCGGACCCCGGCGGGCTGTCCACCGAGGATCTGATCGGGGGCGTCGACCGCGGCATCTACGTCGTCGGCGACCGGTCCTGGTCCATCGACATGCAGCGCTACAACTTCCAGTTCACCGGCCAGCGCTTCTTCAGGATCGAGAACGGCCGGATCACGGGCCAGCTCCGTGATGTCGCCTACCAGGCGACGACCACCGACTTCTGGGGTTCGATGGCGGCCGTCGGCGGTCCCCAGACGTACGTCCTCGGCGGTGCGTTCAACTGCGGCAAGGCCCAGCCGGGCCAGGTCGCCGCGGTGTCGCACGGCTGCCCCTCCGCCCTCTTCAAGGGCGTCAACATCCTGAACACCACGTCGGAGGCCGGTCGATGAGCGCCCGTACGAGCAAGCCGCACGAGGTCGTCGAGCGCGCCCTCGAACTGTCCCGGGCCGACGGCTGTGTGGTGATCGCCGACGAGCAGTCCACCGCGAACCTGCGCTGGGCGGGCAACGCGCTCACCACGAACGGGGTCACCCGCGGGCGCACGCTCACCGTGATCGCCACCGTCGACGGCCGCGAGGGCACCTCGTCCGGTGTGGTCTCGCGCTCGGCCGTGACCGCCGACGAGCTGGAGCCCCTGGTGCGGGCGGCCGAGGCGGCGGCGCGCGGCGCCGGTCCCGCCGAGGACGGCCGGCCACTGGTGACGGGCGTGCCGGAGTCCCCCGACTTCACGGACGCACCCGCCGAGACCTCCTCCACCGTGTTCGCCGACTTCGCGCCGGCGCTCGGCGAGTCCTTCGCACGCGCGCGTGCGGGCGGCCGTGAGTTGTACGGCTTCGCCAACCACGAGCTGGTCTCCAGCTACCTCGGCACCTCGACGGGGCTGCGGCTGCGGCACGACCAGCCGAACGGCACGCTGGAGCTCAACGCCAAGTCCCCGGACCGTACGCGTTCGGCGTGGGCGGGACGCTCGACGCGGGACTTCAAGGACGTCGACCCGGCCACGCTGGACGCGGAGCTGGCGCTGCGGCTCGGCTGGGCCGAGCGGCGCGTCGAGCTGCCCGCCGGGCGCTACGAGACGCTGCTGCCGCCGACCGCGGTCGCGGACCTGCTGATCTACCAGATGTGGTCGGCCGCCGCCCGGGACGCGGCCGAGGGCCGGACGGTCTTCAGCAAGCCCGGGGGCGGCACCCGCATCGGCGAGCGGCTCAGCGAACTGCCGCTGACGCTGCGCAGCGACCCGAACGAGCCGGGCCTGGAGTGCGCCCCCTTCGTGCTCGCGCACTCCTCGGGCGACGACGCCTCCGTGTTCGACAACGGGCTGCCGCTGAAGGCCACGGACTGGATCCGGGAGGGCGAGCTGCGGCATCTGTCCACCACCCGGCACAGCGCCGGTCTGACCGGGCTGCCGGTGACGCCCTCGATCGGGAACCTCGTCCTCGACGGCGGCGAGGACCGCTCCCTGGAGGAGATGGTCGCCGCCACGGAGCGCGGTCTGCTGCTGACGTGCCTGTGGTACATCCGCGAGGTCGACCCGGCGACCCTGCTGCTGACCGGGCTCACCCGGGACGGCGTGTACCTCGTCGAGGACGGCGAGGTCGTGGGCGAGGTGAACAACTTCCGGTTCAACGAGTCGCCGGTGGGCCTGCTGGGGCGGGCCACGGAGGCGGGCCGGACGGAGAAGACGCTGCCCCGGGAGTGGAGCGACTGGTTCACCCGGGCCGCGATGCCCGCGCTGCGGGTGCCGGATTTCAATATGAGTTCTGTCAGCCAGGGCGTATAACCTCGTACCTGATTCACGAGACCACCCGAGGAGATACGAGAACCGTGACGGACATCGTCGACGAGCTGAAGTGGCGGGGCCTGTTCTCCCTGTCCACCGACGAAGAGGCTTTGCGCAAGGCGCTCGCGGACGGTCCCGTCACGTTCTATTGCGGCTTCGACCCGACCGCGCCCAGCCTGCACGTCGGCCACCTGGTGCAGGTGCTCACGATGCGCCGGCTGCAGCGGGCGGGGCTGCGGCCGCTCGCCCTGGTGGGCGGGGCGACGGGCCAGATCGGTGACCCCCGCCCGACGGCGGAGCGCACCCTGAACGACCCGGAGACGGTCGCGAACTGGGTGACGCGGCTGCGTTCGCAGATCGAGCCGTTCCTGTCCTTCGAGGGCGAGAACGCCGCGGTCATGGTGAACAACCTCGACTGGACGGCCGGGCTGTCGGCCATCGAGTTCCTGCGGGACATCGGCAAGCACTTCCGGGTCAACAAGATGCTGACCAAGGACTCCGTGGCCCGCCGCCTGGAGTCCGAGGAGGGCATCAGCTACACGGAGTTCAGCTACCAGCTGCTGCAGGGCATGGACTTCCTGGAGCTGTACCGCCGGTACGGCTGCACCCTGCAGCAGGGCGGCAGCGACCAGTGGGGCAACCTCACGGCGGGCCTGGACCTGATCCACCGCCTGGAGCCGGCGGCCCATGTGCACGCGCTGGCGACCCCGCTGATGGTCAAGGCGGACGGCACCAAGTTCGGCAAGACCGAGGGCGGCGCCGTCTGGCTCGACCCCGAGATGACGACGCCGTACGCGTTCTACCAGTTCTGGCTGAACGTGGACGACCGGGACGTCTCGACGTACATGCGCATCCTGTCCTTCCGGTCCCCCGAGGAGCTGGAGGAGCTGGAGAAGCAGACCCAGGAGCGTCCGCAGGCCCGTGCCGCGCAGCGCGCGCTGGCCGAGGAGCTGACGACGCTGGTGCACGGCGCCGACCAGACGGCCGCCGTGATCGCCGCGTCCAAGGCCCTCTTCGGGCAGGGCGAGCTGACCGACCTGGACGAGCGCACGCTGGCCGCGGCCCTGTCCGAGGTGCCGCACGTCCAGGTCGCCGAGGCGGGCCTGGTCGTGGACCTGTTCGCCGAGGTCGGGCTGGTGGCGAGCAAGTCCGCCGCGCGCCGCACGGTCAAGGAGGGCGGGGCGTACGTGAACAACGTGAAGGTCGCCGCCGAGGACGCGGTGCCCGCCGCGGAGGACCTGCTGCACGGGCGCTGGCTCGTGCTGCGCCGGGGCAAGAAGAGCCTGGCCGCGGTCGAGGTCACGGGCGGCTGAGCGTTCCGACGACAGCGAGGGCGCGGGCCGCTTCCCGGATCGGGAAGCGGCCCGCGCCCTTCGTCCGTTCGGGCGGTGTCACGCCCGCTGCTGCATCTTCTTGTTCCCCCACAGGGCCATGTACGCCATGTCGCCCAGCGCCACGATGACGATCGCGGCGATCAGCTGGAACGCATGGCGGGTCCAGTCGATGCCGGACGTCGCCTCGACGCCGAAGGCGCGCGCGAGGGCGTTGCCGACGATGGCGCCGAGCATGCCGAAGATGGTGGTCAGCCAGAGCGGGCTGTGCTGCTTCCCCGGGATGATCAACTTGGCGATCAGGCCCAGCACGAATCCGACGATGATCGCCCATAGCCAGCCCATGTCCGCCTCCTCGTACCGCTCCGGGTGAGCCGTAGGGTCAGTGTCCGGCTGTCCGCCATACGGCGCATGTCGGGCGGGCCGTACGCGCTGCGGCGCACCGGATCCGCCCGGACAGGACGTGCCCCGGTCTCGAAGGCGGCGCAGCCGCGGCGTAACGTGGAAGCCGTCCGGGCCCGCTTCCTCGACGGGTTCGCGCCGGGTACGGACCGGGGAGTGTCCGACACAGGCAGGTGGTGGAGTGTGATCAGGAAGCAGAGCAACGCCCAGGTCTTCCGGATCACCGGAGCCAGACAGAGCCTGGACGACGACGTGCGCGGCCGGCAGCGCCGCTACGTCATCTCGATGTCCGTCCGTACGGTGTCGGTGATCCTGGCGGCCGCCCTGTGGAACGTCGAACGGCCCGTCGCCCTGGTCGCTCTGGTCCTCGGGATCCTCCTCCCGTACATCGCGGTGGTCATCGCGAACGCCGGACGGGAGAACGCGCCCTCGCTCCCCTCGACCTTCGTCAGCGCTCCGCTGCGTCCGATGATCACGGCGCCCCGGAAGGACGACCCCGAGGAGCCGTTCGCGAAGGACGCGCCGACCGGTCCCGCGGCGCGTTCGGGGGCCGAGCCGCACGAGTCGGACTGAGGCCGGACCGGAGCCTGAACGCACGCGAACTCGCCCTGGGGCAAAGCCGGTTCAGCTCCGGACGGACGCCCGCGCATTGACCGAAAACGGAATGCCATCGCGCGGACAAGCTCAAGAAAAGCTCAGATCAATCATGTTGTTCCGGTGCCGGGCGACGGGTCACCCGTGACATACTTCGTACGCGCTCCGCATCCCCCGTCGGAGCGACGGACCGACGCCGGGCAGCTCCCCCCGTGGCTGCTCGGCGTCGCCTTTGTGCGCACTCGGAGCGCGGCCCGCGAACGGTCCGCCGACCGCGCGGAGCACGTGCCACGAGGCCTCGGCTAGGGTCGGCAGGGTGATGTCGAACGCCCCCGGTTCCAGTCCCGCCTCCCCCGTCTGCTCGGCCAAGGCCTGCCGCGCGGACGCCGTGTGGGTGCTCGCCTGGAACAACCCGAAGCTGCACACGCCCGAGCGCCGCAAGACCTGGCTCGCGTGCGAGGAGCACCGCGAGCACCTGTCGCAGTTCCTCGCGGTGCGCGGGTTCCTCAAGGACGTCGTGTCCCTCGACGCGTGGGAGGCCTCCCGGCCGGCGGAGCCCGGCGGGCGGTAGTCGCCCCGGTCAGCCGCCGATCGCGGACATCGGGCGGTCGGGCTGCACGAACGACGGGTCGTCCAGGCCCGCGCCCGCCTTCTTGCCCCACATCGCGGTGCGCCAGATGGCGGCGATCTCCTCGTCGGGCGCGCCCGAGCGCAGTGCGCCCCGCAGATCGGTCTCCTCCGTGGCGAACAGGCAGGTGCGCACCTGGCCGTCGGCGGTGAGGCGGGTGCGGTCGCAGGCCGCGCAGAACGGGCGGGTGACGGAGGCGATCACCCCGACGCGGTGCGGGCCGCCGTCGACGATCCAGCGCTCGGCGGGTGCGGAGCCCCGTTCGCCGGCGCTTTCCTCGGTGAGGCGGAAGCGGGTGCGCAGCGAGGCGAGGATGTCGGCGGCGGTGACCATGCCGTCGCGCTTCCA
This sequence comes from Streptomyces sp. NPDC021080, assembly GCF_044333225.1. Lineage (NCBI taxonomy): Bacteria > Bacillati > Actinomycetota > Actinomycetes > Kitasatosporales > Streptomycetaceae > Streptomyces > Streptomyces sp. NPDC021080. The sequence continues at coordinate 51,038 of NZ_JBIRQM010000018.1, forward strand.
GCCGTGCTGGGCGTCCAGGGGCATCTGCTCGATGAAGCGGAGTTCGTAGCCGTGCTCCATGGACCAGGCCAGCAGGTCCGGGGCTTCGTCGGCGTTCAGGCCCGGCATCAGGACCGAGTTGATCTTGACGGGGGTCAGGCCGGCCGCGTGGGCGGCTTCGAGGCCCTCGAGGACGTCCTTGTGCCGGTCGCGGCGGGTGAGGGTCTTGAAGACGTCGGGCCGCAGGGTGTCGAGCGAGACGTTCACCCGGTCGAGGCCGGCGGCCTTCAGGGCGGCCGCGGTGCGCCTGAGGCCGATGCCGTTGGTCGTGAGCGACATCTGCGGGCGGGGCGCGAGGGCCGCGACCCGTTCGACGATGCCGGGCAGACCGGGGCGCAGCAGGGGTTCGCCGCCGGTGAAGCGGACCTCTTCGATGCCGAGGCGGGTGACGGCGATCTCTATCAGGCGGACGATCTCGTCGTCGGTGAGCAGGTCGGGCTTGGCGAGCCACTGCAGGCCCTCTTCGGGCATGCAGTACGTGCAGCGGAGGTTGCACCGGTCCGTCAGTGAGACACGCAGGTCGGTGGCCACCCGGCCGTAGGTGTCGATGAGCACGTGGGCCCCCTCCCTCGTCGCCGGTCTCTTTCTCCGGATACCTGCGAGCCTACGTGACGGGGTGGGCGGGGACAGCGGCCCGATCCCACGAGATGCGGCGCGGGCCCGTCGTAGGGACCTACCGGTGGTGATCCGCCGGTGGCCCCCGACGGGCCCGCGCGATGCCGGTGTCTAGTGGGCTCCGGTGCCGGTCAGGGCGCGGACCTCCAGCTCCGCGTACTTGCCGGCGTCCGGTTCCTCCTTGGACAGGAGGGTGCCGAGCCAGCCCAGCAGGAAGCCGACCGGGATGGAGATCAGGCCCGGGTTCTCCAGCGGGAACCAGTGGAAGTCGACGTCCGGGAACATCGAGGCGGGCTTGCCCGAGACGACCGGGGAGAACAGCACCAGGCCGACCGCCGTGACCAGGCCGCCGTAGATCGACCAGAGCGCGCCCGCGGTGGTGAACTTCTTCCAGAACAGGCTGTAGAGGATCGTCGGCAGGTTGGCGGAGGCGGCGACCGCGAAGGCGAGGGCGACCAGACCGGCGACGTTGAGGTCGCGGGCGAGCGCGCCCAGCAGGATGGACACGGCGCCGATGCCCACCGTCGCGTACCGGGCGGCCTTCATCTCCTCCTTCTCCGACGCCTGCCCCTTCTTGATCACGTTCGCGTAGATGTCGTGCGCGAAGGAGGAGGACGAGGCGAGCGTCAGTCCCGCGACGACCGCGAGGATCGTGGCGAAGGCGACGGCGGAGATGGTGGCGAGCAGGATCGCGCCCCAGTCGGAGTCCACGCCGCCGAGGTGCAGGGCGAGCAGCGGTGCCGCCGTGTTGCCCGCCTTGTTGGAGGCGATGATCTCGTCCGGCTTGATGAGCGCGGCAGCGCCGAAGCCGAGGGCCAGGGTCATCAGGTAGAAGGCGCCGATGAGGCCGATCGCCCAGTTGACGGACTTCCGCGCGGTCTTGGCGGTGGGCACGGTGTAGAAACGGATCAGGATGTGCGGCAGGCCCGCGGTACCGAGGACCAGTGCCATGCCGAGGGAGATGAAGTCCAGCTTGGTGGTCGAGGTGGCGCCGTACTTGAGCCCTGGTTCCAGGAAGGGCGAGCCCTTGCCGCTGTTCTCGGCCGCCCTGCCGAGCAGGTCGGAGATGTTGAAGTGGAACTTCAGCAGGACCAGGAAGGTGAGCAGGACGGCGCCGGCGATGAGCAGGACCGCCTTGACCATCTGCACCCAGGTGGTGCCCTTCATACCGCCGATGGTGACGTACACGATCATCAGGAGGCCGACGAGCGCGACGATGCCGATCTTGCCGCCGTCGCTGGTGATGCCGAGGAGCAGCGAGACGAGGACGCCCGCGCCCGCCATCTGGGCCAGCAGGTAGAAGATCGACACGACGATGGTGGAGGTGCCGGCCGCGGTACGGACGGGACGCTGGCGCATGCGGTAGGCGAGGACGTCGCCCATCGTGTACCGGCCGGAGTTGCGCAGGGGTTCGGCGACCAGGAGCAGGGCCACGAGCCAGGCGACCAGGAAGCCGATGGAGTAGAGGAAGCCGTCGTAGCCGAAGAGGGCGATCGCGCCGGCGATGCCGAGGAAGGACGCGGCGGACATGTAGTCGCCGGAGACGGCGAGTCCGTTCTGGAAGCCGGTGAACTGGCGTCCGCCCGCGTAGAAGTCGGCGGCGTCCTTGGTCTGGCGGCCGGCCCAGACGGTGATGACGAGGGTCGCGGCGACGAACACCGCGAACAGGGTGATGATCAGCGGGCGGTGCTCGCTCGCCTCGCCCGCGGCCAGCACGGTCCGGTGCGCGGTGGTCCGTACGGGGCTCATGCGCCGCCCTCCATCCGGGACTTGATGGCGTCGGCCTTGGGGTCGAGTCGAGCGGCCGCGTGCCGCGAGTACCACCAGGCGATGAGGAAGGTGGTGAGGAACTGGGCGAGGCCGAGCACCAGGGCGACGTTGACGTTGCCGAACAGCTTGGTGCCCATGAAGCCGCCCGCGTAGTTCGACAGCAGCACGTACAGCAGGTACCAGAGGATGAATCCGACGGTCAGCGGGAAGGCGAAGGAGCGGTGGGAGCTGCGGAGTTCACCGAACTCGGCGCTCTGCTGCATCTCGACGAACTTCTCGGTGGACGGGAGCTGGGTTCCGGTGTGCGCGGGGGGTGGTGCGTCGGTGGCCACGGTGTCTCCTCGCGTTGCGGGTGCGGTTGCGACGGCGGGCGGGGGATGGTCGGGGCCCGCGGACGGGGACGGTTCGGGTACGGACATGGGACTTCGACCTCACATCGGCATGCGTCACGTGACGGGCTGCGACCGTTCGCATCCTTTCCGTGTTCAGGACGGGGGCTCGATCGTCCACGGGCTCCCTGCCCGAGGTCACGGCGCCACGCGTGGACCGGTTCAACTCGCCCGGGTTCTTTCGGAAGTCGTCGACGTGAGCCCCCGGGTTCTTTCGGAAGTCGTCGACGTGAGCCCCCGGGTTCTTTCGGAAGTCGTCGACGTAAGTCATTGCTGGCCCGGGCGGCGGGAGGATAGCTTCTGCCTGCGCCATTCCGTCATGTACCTGCCCGATCACCACCCGTGTTCGGGCAGCTCCGTTTTCCGGATGATGTGGAGATCCCATGGCTCATCTGCGTTCCAGACACCGTCTCGCGCTCGCCGTGCCGGTCGTTCTGTCGCTCACCGCCTCGCTCGGCTTCCTGCCGGGCGCCGCCTCGGCCACACCGCTCACCGCCCCCGCCGTGACGACCGCGGACGGGCCGAACCTCTCCTACGTGGTCAACACGACGACGGACCACCGCACGATCGAGTCGGTGAAGCGGGCGATCGCAGCGGCCGGCGGCAGTGTCGTCATCGCCTACGAGCAGATCGGCGTGATCGTCGTCCACTCCGCGAACCCGGACTTCGGCCGGCAGATCCGGACGGTGCGCGGGGTGCAGTCGGCCGGTGCCACCCGCACCTCGCCGCTGAAGGCCGCGGGCACGACGGACGAGGGCGCGGTACAGGTGCTGTCCGCCGCCGAGGCCGCCAAGGTCGCGAAGACCGCCGACGCGGGCCAGGAGCCCCTCGAGGCCGACCAGTGGGACCTGCGCGCGATAGGCGCCGACAAGGCGGCCACGATCGACCCCGGCAGCAAGAAGGTGACCGTCGCGGTCATCGACGTCGGCGTCGACGACACGCACCCCGACATCGCGCCGAACTTCTCCCCCTCGCAGTCGGCGAACTGCGTGGGCGGCAAGCCGGACACGACGTACGGTTCCTGGCGCCCGGTGGACGCGGACCACTACCACGGCACGCACGTCGCGGGCGAGATCGCCGCGGCCCGCAACGGCATCGGCGTCGCCGGGGTCGCGCCGGGCGTGAAGGTCTCGGGCATCACGGTGGCCGAGCCCGACTCCACCCAGCTGTTCTACCCGGAGAGCGTCGTGTGCGCCTTCGTGTTCGCCGCCGACCACGGCGTCGAGATCACCAACAACAGCTACTACGTGGACCCGTGGCTGTACAACTGCCTCGACGACCCCGACCAGAAGGCCATCGTCGACGCCGTGAACCGCGCCCAGCTCTACGCCCAGCGGAAGGGCACGCTGAACGTCGCCGCGGCGGGCAACTCCAACGACGACCTCGACTCGAACGCGCTCACCGACGCGTCCAGCCCCGACGACTCGACGGCCACGACACGGACGGTCGACCCGCACAAGTGCTATGACATCCCGACCCAGTTGCCCGGTGTCGTCACGGTCTCCTCGACCGGCGTCAAGGGCGCCAAGTCGTACTTCTCCAGCTACGGCGACGGCGTCATCGACGTCGCGGCGCCCGGCGGCGACCGCTACCAGATCCCGGACACGCCCTCGGCGAACGGCCGCATCCTCTCCACGCTGCCGAACAACACGTACGGCTTCCTGCAGGGCACCTCGATGGCGACGCCGCACGTCGCCGGCGTGGCCGCGCTGCTGAAGTCCACGCACCCCTGGGCGACGCCCGCTCAGCTCCAGCTCCTCCTCAAGGCCGAGGCGGACAACCCCGGTTGCCCGACCGAGCCCTACGACGGCAACGGCGACGGCGTCGTCGACGCGACCTGCGTGGGCGGCAAGCACGTGAACGGCTTCTACGGATCCGGCATCGTCAACGCCCTGCGCGCGGTCAAGTAGCGCCCTCCGTAACCCCCGTGGCCCCGGCCGCCGCCCTGTGCGGCAGCCGGGGCCACGCGCCGTCGGGGCCGCCTCCCGTGTTGATCGCGTCCACACCGCATAGTGCCGGTATGACGCATACACCGATGGCCGCTGTGTGGAAGGACCTGGGCGGAGACCCTGCGCTGCTCTCCGGGGTCTCGACCGTGGCGCGGGCGGGCGCACTGGAAGCCGCCCTGCCCGTGAGGGAGTTGGCACGCACCTGCGTGGGCGCCTGCGCGCTGGCCGCCGCCGAGCTGGGGGCCCGGCGGGCCGGGCTCGCACGGGTGCCGCGGGTGAGCGTGGACGACGGGGCCGTCGCGACCGCCTTCGTCAGCGAACGGCATCTGCGGATCGACGGGCGGGCGCCGGTCGGTTTCGCTCCGCTGTCGCGGTTCTGGCGGACCGCGGACGGCTGGGTGCGGACGCACGCGAACTATCCGCATCACCGGGCCCGGCTGCTGGACGCGCTGGGGGCGGCGGACGACGCGAGCGTCGAGGACGTGGCCGCCCTGCTCGCGGGACGGTCCGCGCGGGAGGTCGAGGAGAGCGTGTACGGCGCCGGCGGGCTCGCCGTCGCACTGCGCACGCCGAAGGAGTGGGCGGCGCACGAGCAGGGCCTCGCGCTGGCGCGGCGGCCGCTGATCGAGCGGGACGGGCCCTCAGGAGGGGGCGGGCCGTCCGGTCGGGGCGGGCCGTCCGGGGACCGCCCTCGCGTCCTCTCCCCGCTGCCCGGCGACGGCCCGCTGCTGCCCGCCTCCGGGGTGCGCGTCCTGGACCTGACCCGGGTCATCGCGGGCCCGGTCGCCACGCGCACGCTGGCCCTGCTGGGCGCCGACGTGCTCCGCGTGGACGGGCCGCAGCTGCCCGAGGACCCGGACGCGCACGCCGACACGGGCTTCGGCAAGCGCTCGACGGTCCTGGACCTGGCGGCCGACCGGCGCGTCCTCGACGAGCTGCTGGCGTCGGCGGACGTGGTCGTCACCGGGTACCGGCCCGGCTCCCTGGACCGCTTCGGGCTCTCCCCCGAGGCGCTGGCCGAACGTGATCCGGGCCTGGTGGTGGCGCAGGTGTCGGCGTGGGGGACGTACGGGCCCTGGGGCGGGCGGCGGGGCTTCGACAGCCTGGTGCAGGTGGCGACCGGGATCGCGGTGACGGAGGGATCACCGCAGCGGCCGGGCGCGCTGCCGGCGCAGGCCCTCGACCACGGCACCGGGTATCTGCTGGCGGCGGCCGTCCTGCGGGCGCTGACCGAGCGGGCGGAGTCGGGCCACGGCCGCGTCGTACGACTGGCGCTGGCCCGCACGGCGATGTGGCTGACGGACGGGATCGGGCACCAGGAGGCGCCCGGCACGGCACCGGACCCCTCTGCGGGGGAACCGTACGGCCGTCCCGACGTCTGGCTGTCCGAGCGGACCGGCCCCGTCGGGCGCCTCGGCCACGCCCTGCCCCCCGTCTCCTTCACGGGCGGCCCCACCGACTGGGCCCGCCCGCCGGGCCGCTGGGGGACGGACGCCGCGCGGTGGGCGTAGGAGTCCGCGACGTACGGCGGCCCCGAGGATCCTCCTCGGGGCCGCCGTACGGAGCTCGTGTCAGCCGGTGACGGAGCTCGTGTCAGCCGGTGACGAGGACCTTCAGGGCGGTTCGTTCGTCCATCGCCTTGTAGCCCTCGGGCACGCCCTCCAGGCCGACGGTCATGTCGAAGACCGGCGACGGGTCGATGGTGCCGTCGAGGACGTCGGGCAGCAGCTCGGGGATGTAGGAGCGGACCGGGGCCACGCCTCCGCGCAGGGCGATGTTCCGGTCGAACATGACGCCCAGGTCGAGGCCCGTACCACTGCCGTGGGGCACGCCGACGAAGCCGATGGCGCCGCCGTCGCGGGTGATGTTCACCGCCGTGCTCATGGACTGCTCGGTGCCCACCGCCTCGACGACGCAGTGCGCGCCCTGGCCGCCGGTCAGCTCGCGGACGGCCTCGATCGCCGCCTCGCCGCGCTCGGCGACGACGTCCGTGGCGCCGAAGCGGCGCGCGATGTCGGTGCGGACCTGGTGGCGGCCGAGCGCGATGATCCGGTCGGCGCCGAGCCGCTTGGCGGCGAGGACGGCGCACAGACCGACGGCGCCGTCGCCCACGACGGCGACGGTGGAGCCCTTGCGGACACCGGCGCCGAGGGCCGCGTGGTGGCCGGTGCCGAGGACGTCGGAGAGGGTCAGCAGCGCCGACAGCAGGTGGTCGTCGGAGGCCGCCTCCTTGGGCAGCTGCACGAGCGTGCCGTCGGCGAAGGGAACGCGCACGGCCTCGCCCTGGCCGCCGTCGTAGCCGACGGCACCCCAGAAGCCGCCGTGCACGCACGACGTGGTGAGTCCGTCACGGCAGTAGTCGCAGACGCCGTCGGACCACATGAAGGGCGCCACGACCAGGTCGCCGCGCCGGACGCCGGTCACCTCGGAGCCCGTCTCCTCGACGATGCCGAGGAACTCGTGCCCGATCCGCTGGCCGGGCTGCCGGGCCGCCTCGCCGCGGTACGCCCACAGGTCGCTGCCGCAGATGCAGGAACGCAGCACCCGCACGATCGCGTCGGTGGGCAACTGCACCATGGGCTCGGGCACGTCCTCCACACGCATGTCGAACGGGGCATGGATGGTGGTGGCGCGCATGGCGAGGATCCTTCTCGTGCGGAGCGTGGGTGAGCTGCGCTCAGGGGGTGGTCGAGCGCATCTCACCGTACGCCGCCCCGGGCGCGCGTCGCACCGCGAGGGGGTCGAGCACCCCCCGGACCAGCAGGAACTGGGCCGCGATATACGTGAACATGATCCAGAAGGCCGCCTTCGGCAGCTGCGGCCAGTCGGCGACACCGGTGGCGATCAGTGTGTCCGAGAGCATGAAGAGGGCGCCGCCGAGCGCCGCGACGGGCCCGAGGCGCGTGGCCCCGTACGCCATCGCGGTCAGCAGCAGGCTGTAACCGGCGACGGGGACGCGCAGCCCGGCCGGCAGACCGGGCCACAGCAGGACGACGAGGGCGACGAGGGCGGTGGCGTACGCGAGGACGAGCCGTGCGTCGCGGACGCGTGCCGTCCGGCGGAAGAGCACGAGGTAGCACACGTGCCCCGCCGCGAAGGAGGCCATGCCGGCCAGGAAGGCGGGGTCGGCGTCGGACAGGAGCGCCAGGTCGCCGCACCAGCCGAGGAGCAGGGCCGCGATGAGCAGCCGGGGCGCGCCGCGTACACCGGCGTACACGGCGAGCAGCGGCATCAGGAGCATCTTGGCGATCCGGTGCGCGGGGTCGATTCCGGCGAGGAGCCCGAGGAGGTCGGCGGCCGCCGCCAGCGCGAAGCAGACGAGCAGGACGCGCGCGGTGCGGGGGCTCACGCGACGGGTTCCGCGGCCGGGGCCTGCGTGGCGGCCGGCGGCGCGGGCTGCCAGCCGGGCCCGCCGAGGAGCCGTCCGGCACGTTCGCGCCAGCTCGCGGCCGCCCGCAGGTCGCGGGCGATGGCGGTGTACTCGTGGGTGGCCACGCGCAGCGGGTTGTACGTGGAGATGTTCTTGGTGAGTCCGTAGACGGGCCGTTCGGTCTCCGCGACGAACGATCCGAAGAGCCGGTCCCAGACGATGAGGATGCCGCCGAAGTTGCGGTCCAGGTAGCCGCCCTGGGAGGCGTGGTGGACGCGGTGGTGGGAGGGCGTGTTGAGGGCGAACTCGAACCAGCGGGGCAGCTTGTCGATGCGCTCGGTGTGGATCCAGAACTGGTAGACGAGGCTCACCGAGGAGCAGAAGGCGAGCGCGGCCGGGTGCACGCCGAGCACGATCATCGGGAGGTAGAAGGGCCACGACGTCAGGCCCGTCCAGGGCTGGCGCAGGGCGGTGGTGAGGTTGAACTTCCGGCTGGAGTGGTGCACGACGTGACAGGCCCACAGGAGGCGGATCACGTGGTGGCCGCGGTGGGACCAGTAGTAGAAGAAGTCCTGGGCGAGCAGCATCAGCGGGATCGTCCACCACAGGACGGGCACCCGCAGCGGCGTCAGCGCGTAGACCGCGCTGTAGATGCCGACGATCGGGAACTTCCACAGGAAGTCGAAGAACAGGCTGCCGAGTCCCATGCCGAGGCTCGTCGCGGCGTCCTTCTTCTCGTACCCCGCGGCGTCCTCGTCCGGATGGATCCGGACGCTGATCATCTCGATCACGGCGAGGAGGACGAAGGCGGGTATCGACAACAGCACGACATCGGGCAGGTTCGGCATGGGTGAACCGTAGATGCGCTGGTCGGCCGCGTACAGAGGTCGTTACCGATAAGTATTACCGGCGGTATGCGCTTGCTTCTCGGCGCTCTCCGCCAAAGGCCGTCGCACGCCCGCGGCTCCGAGCAGCGCCGCGCGCTCGCCCGTGGCACCGGCCACGCCGACGCGACGGGGCCGGCGGTGGAGACGATGCCGTCGTCGGCGTCCGGGACGGCGGCCCGGTGCTCACCGCTCCCCCGCGGCCCCGGTGTTCACCACACGCGCACCGAACCCCCTCTCGCGAACACCGGGCTCGTCGCGTCGGCGGGCGGGGTGTCCAGCGGTTCGGCGATCTCGGCCACCGTGGGACCGACCTTGGCGGCGATCTCGTCGAGGTACGCCAGGTCGAAGCCGTAGACGCGGGCCGCGTTGCCGCCGGCCATGGCGGCGACCTCGGCGCGCGGCAGGCCCGCGTAGGCGAAGCGCAGTCCCTCTCGGGTGTAGGGGTGGGTGCCCTCGTCGTGCGGGTAGTCGCTGCCCCACATGATCTTGTCGAGGCCGATGCGCCCGCGCAGCGGCACCTCGTGGGGGCGCATGAAACTGGCGCCGACGAAGCAGTGCTGCCGCCAGACCTCGGAGGGACGCTCGCCCATCGTCGCGGCCAGCCCCGCGCCGAACTTGGACTCGGCCGTCGACGCCCTGCTTGCCGCCGCGACCAGCCGCCCGTGGTAGTAGTCCAGCATGTCGAGCACTCCGGGGATCCAGCCCGAGCCCTGCTCGGTCAGCACCAGCCGCAGGCCGGGGTTCCGGCGGAACGCGCCGCCGAACACCAGGTGCCACAGTGCCCGGTGCGAGAACCAGGTGGTCTCCACCATGTAGACCGCGCGGGCCGCCGGTTCGTCCCCGAGCGGCGGCGAGGCGGATCCCGCGTGGTGGTTCACCGGGACGCCCAGCTCGGCGCAGGCCGCCCAGATCGGGTCGTACGTCCGCGAGTACAGCTCGGGCAGACCCGAGCCGGGGGGTGTGCCGGGCAGCAGCAGTCCGCCCTTCAGGCCCGCGCCCGCCGACCGGTGGATCTCCTCGACCGCCGCGCCGACGTCGTTGAGGAGGATCTGGAAGACGCCCGCGCGCCGGCCGGGCGCCGCCGCGCAGAAGTCGGCGAGCCAGCGGTTGTGGGCCCGCAGCCCCGCCCAGCGCCGTTCGAACTCCGCCGCCGTCGGCGCCGGTGCCATGAGGGAGCCCGAGGGGAAGAACGGCGGGATGGTGTTCGGGAAGACCACCTCCGCGACGATGCCGTCCTCCTCCAGCTCCGCGATCCGCCGCGCGGAGTTCCAGTTCCGGTCGGCCGTGTCGGCGAGCAGGTCCTCGTACGGGTTGACGTAACCGGCCGCCCAGGCGTCGAAGTCGTCGTGGTAGCGGCGCTCCAGGTACGGCTTGTAGTCGAGGAGATCGGCGCCCGCGTGGCAGTCGGCGGAGACGACGGTGTAACGCTCCTCGCCACCGGCGCGGGCCTCGGCGGTCGCACGGTTCTCGCCGGTCGTGCGGTCCCCGGCGGTCACGGGTTCACTCCCAGCACGGGGAAGTCGTGGTCCGTCAGCCAGTGGCGGCCCACCTCGCGCGAGCGCGCCCAGGACGCCTCGACCGCCCGCTGGTCCTCGTCCTGGCCCAGTTCGGCCGGGGTCGGGCCGATCCTTTGGGCCAGCGGGGCGAGTACGCCGACGTCGAAGCCGAACACCTCGGCCGCCGCGAGACCGAGCATGCGGCGGGTCTCCGCCACCGGGATGTCGTGGAAGGTCCTCGCCAGCCACGCCCGGGTGTCGGGCCAGGTTCCCTCGGGGTGCGGGAAGTCGCTGCCCCACAGGATGTTGTCGACGCCGATCTCGTAACGCTGGGCGAGTTCACGGCGCTTGGTGTTGGTCGCGCAGACGAACACCTGCCGGTCCAGGTACTCGTGCGGGGGCCGCCTCAGCTCCGCGAAGGGCGACAGCTTCTTGCCCCCGTGCGCGCCGAGGTAGAGACGGTCCATGAACCACAGCAGGTTGGGCAGCCACCAGCAGCCCGACTCGGCGACACCGAACCGGAGTCCGGGGTGCCGTTCGAAGGCTCCCGACCAGAGCAGGAACCACAGGGGGCGCGCGGGCCACCAGGTGACCTCGGAGACGTAGATCCCCAGGTGGTCGCCGTACTCGTGGCGCGGCGCCGCGCCGGAATGGGTGAGCACGGGCATCGAGCACTCGGCGGCGGCCGCCCACACCGGGTCGTAACGGCGGTCGTGGTAGGGCTCCTTGTCCACCCACATGGAGGGGATCATCAGCGCGCCGAGACCCGACTCCTTGGCGCGGTGCACCTCGGCGACGACCTTGCCGGTCTCACCGGTGACCGGCAGCAGGGCGACCCCGCAGTGCCGTTCGGGGTGCTCGGAGACGAAGTCGGCGAGCCAGCGGTTGTGGGCCTGCGCCCCCGCCATGCCGAGGTCCGGGTCCTGGTCGCCGGAGAGGCCGAGGCCCACGCCGAACGGGGCCGCGGTGCGGCTGTCCACGGCGTCCGCGTCGGGGAAGACGACCTCGGCCGCCACCCCGTCGCCGTCCAGCTCCTTGAGGCGCTGCGCGGTGTCCCAACCACCGCGCAGACCCTCCTCGTTGTCCTGGAACCACTTGTCGGCGAACGCCTCGTTGCGGATGCCGAGACGGTTCATCTCCTCGCGGCGCCGGCCCTGGCCCGCGAGGAACTCGTCGAAGTCCCGGTGGAACCGGGCGTCCAGATAGGGCCGGTACTCCTCGGTGGGAAGCCCGGCATGGCAGTCGGAGGAGATGATCAGATACGGGTCCTGTTCGCTCACCGCGCCCCCTCAGTCGAGGATGAAACTTTCCAGGTACGACGGATCGGCCCGCTCGAGCATCGACCGCGACCGCGCCCGGATCTGCCGGTCGCTGTGCTCGCTCTCGGGCAGCAGCCAGAAGCGGCCCGCGCGGATCCCCTCGGCGACGAGGTCGGCGACCTCCTCGACGGGGGTGAACCGCACCTCCTGGCCCGCCTCGTTCATCGCGGCCTCCCACTGGGCGAGACTGCGGTACGGGGTCCTGCGGGGCCGCTCCTTCGCGTACCGCGCGGGCCGGTTGCGGTGCGACTCCCACAGGCCCGTACGGAGCATGTGCGGCCCGGGGAACAGCACGGAGGCGCCCACGCGCGCGTGCTCCGCCTTCAGATGCGCGTACAGCGACTCGGTCATCGTCACCACGGCCGCCTTGGTGACGGCGTACACGGAGGCGGTGGGCAGCGGGGCGATCCCGCCGTCGCCGGACGAGGTGTTGACGACGTGGCCGGGTTCGCCGCCGGCGAGCATCCGGGGCACGAACGCCTGGATGCCGTGGAAGACGCCCCACACGTTGACGGCGAAGGCCCACTTCCAGTCGTTCGGGTCGTGTTCCCACATCCGGCCCTCGGCACCGGAGCCGACACCGGCGTTGTTGCACAGGACGTGCACCGCGCCGCAGGTGGCGTACACGTCCTCGGCGAGCGCGAGGACCTCGGAGCGCTCCGAGACGTCCACCACGCGCGCGTGGACGTCCGCGCCGTCCTCGCGCAGCTCCCCGGCGGCCTTCTCCAGCGCGCCCTCCTCGACGTCGGCGAGGACCACCGTCAGGCCGTCGGCCGCGAACCGCCGGGCCATCGCGAGCCCGACACCGCTCGCCGCACCCGTGACGACGGCGACCTGTCCCGCGCGCAGTTCCATCAGGCGCTCCCCTCGGGCGGCCCGTCGAGGATCTGCCGCGGATCGTCGTAGCGCTGGTGGATGTACGGCAGCAGGGCCTGCGCGCTGACGCGTTCGGCGACCCTGCCCCGCTGGCCGGAGGTCTTCTCGCCGAAGGTGATCTCCACCAGTTCACGCACGGGCAGATCGGCGACCGGGTCGTACATCGACTCGCGCAGGACGACGTCCCCGGTGACCCGCTCCAGCCTGCGGACCTTCTCCTCGCGCAGGCAGTGCACGAGGACCGGGTCGGCGTCGAACCCCGAACCGTCCACCGCGGGAAGGAACTTGAAGTAGAAGTCGGTCTTCTGCGCGGGCTCCGGCAGCGGCAGGGTCCCGCTCACCGCGCCGCGCACCTCGACGAAGGCGATGCCGTGCCGGGCGAGCACGCCCCGCACGACGAGCCCGTCGCGCTCGACGGTCACCTCGCCGAGCTTCTTCGGCTCCCCGAAGACCTCGCGGCCGCCGATCAGGGCCCGCTCGTGGGTCATCGGCATGACCAGCGGATACCAGCCCTCGACGTCCCCGTGCGCGGCGGCGACGGCGAACGAGCCCGCCCCCAGCGGGTATCCGGGCAGATCGACCTTGCTGACGCTGACCCGCACCAGCGGCCGGGCGGTGGGTTTCAGCGGGGGCGGCAGAACCGCCGCGACCGCGTCCGGGTCGCTCTCCCAGACGGCCACGACTCCGGTGGACCAGATGTCGGGGAGTCGGGAACTCGTGGTGCGCGCGGCGGTGATCTCCGCCTCGGTCCGCGCGCCGTACCTCACTCGTGCCATGTCCGTACCGCCCTTCGTAGGCGCTACCTGCTGGGGCGCGCAGCACGCTTGCACCGCACGGGCGAAAGGTCCATAGCCATGCGCGGACCGGGATCCACGGGTTCCGCGCCGGGGCGCGACGGGCCGTCCCCCGGGCCCCGGAAATAATCGGTGGCCCCACGGACCGGGCCCTCCCTAGACTCACCGATCGCGGGGGCGGCTCCGCAAGCGTGCTTCCTTCTCTCTTTCTCTGACACCCGTAGCGCGCTCACTCTCCGCCTCCGCCTCACCCACTTTTCCGGCTCCCGGGAGATCTCCGCTTGTCCGTACTGTCGTCCGTGCTGCTCCGCCGCCTGCGAACCGTCTACGTCGACCAGGCCGGGCCACGGCCGGGGGACCCGGCGACGACGGAGGGCCTGGTCGCCCTGGAGACCGAACTGCTCGACCGGGGATTCGCCCCGACGGCACCACTGCGCGCGGCGCTCGCCTGGCTCGGCCCCGCGGGACTCGCGGACGCCGGCGGCACGCTGATCCGGCAGATCGACGCGGAACTGGGCGCCGACCGCACCCATATGCCGCTGTTCCGCAGCTTCCCGGCCTCGGTGCCCGACGACACCTTCCAGCTCTACGTCGACCGTGTCTTCACCCTGCTGCTGCAGTGGCCCGCCCAGCCGTGCGTCCTGTGCGCCACGGTCGGCAGCGTGCATCCCGTGTCGCCGTGCGCCCATCTGGTGTGCCGTACCTGCTGGGACGGCGGCGACTACGCCGGCTGTCCGCTGTGCCACCGCCGGATCGACGGCGCGGACCCCTTCCTGAAGCCTGCCGCACCCCGGCTGCAGCGCGAACAGCCGGTCGGCCCGCTGAAGTTGCTGGCCCTCGGCACCGACCTGCGGGCGGACACGACGAAGGCGCTGCTCCGGCTGCTGGCCCGGCGGACGCCGCTGCCGCCGCAGGACCGGGACGATGTGAAGCTGCTGCTGGGACACGCGCCCACCGGTCTCGACTGGCTGCCCGCGGACATCCCCGTCCGTGAGACGAAGGCGCTGGTGCTCGGGATGCTCCTGCTGGACCGGCGCACGCGCGCGGCCGTGCGCCCGCTGCTCGCCGCGCACCTCACCACGGCGACCGACGTGCTGCGGCTGCTGCAGGTCTGGTCGGGCGGCGAGGCCGATCTCGTCGAACTCCGCCCCTTCCGGACGATCCCCCGCCCGCTGCGCCGCGAACTGCTCGCCGTGCTCGACGGGTTCGAGGCGGCGTCGCTGGTCGAGGACGTACTGCGGCATCCGGTCGCGTGGAAGCGCGCCGCACAGGTCCTGCACCCCTACGAGCGGTACGAGCGGCAGCCGAAGGCCGCCCTCGCCTTCGCGGTGCTGCGCGGCACCGACACCTCCGCGACGCCGCTCGGCGAGGCCCTGCTGCGCACGGCGGCCGCGCACCCGGAGGCGGTCCGCGTCGACGGCTCCCGGATCAAGCCGGACTCCTGGGGCGCGCACACCGAACAGGCTCTGCGCGACAAGGACTTCCCCCGCGCGCTGGACCTGCTCGCCCGGCGGCCCGGCGAACTGCTGCGCAGGCTCGACCACCTGCTGCGCCTGCACGAACTGGAGGAACTGCCCGACGCCTTCGCCGACACCCTGCGGCGGGTGCTCCCGGGGGCCGGTCCCGGTCCGCTGCTCGCGGCGCTCGGCCGGCTGCGGGTCCGCCATCTCCCGGGCGAGCGACGGGTGTTCTTCCCGCGCGGGAAGGTCACCCACTCCTTCACCCTGGACGACACCCGGGCCCCGCTGTCCGAGGCGGTCACCGACGGCGTCTGCGCGCTGCTCGAGGCCGAGGCCGTGCGCCGGCTGTCGTCCGGCCCGCGCTTCGACCTCGCCGTCCTCGACGCGGACCTCGCGGACCTGGCCGTCCCCTCCGCCGAGCGCGCGTCGGCGAAGGCGCTGGTCTCGGTGCCGCGCGGCAGCAGCCGGCCGCTCCCCGAGGGGGAGGTCCTGCGCCTGTTCCTGCACTGGACGCAGCCCGCGAAGATCCGCGTGGACCTCGATCTGTCCGTCGCGCTGTACGACGAGGAGTGGACGTACGTCGGGGTGTGCGACTACACGAATCTCGTCCACGGGGAGCGGGCGATCGTCCACTCCGGGGACCTGACGTCGGCCCCGGCGCCCGACGGCGCCACCGAATACGTGGACCTGGACCTCGCGGCGCTCTCGGGCGGCCCCGTGCGCTTCGCCGTACCCATCGTCTTCAGTTTCAACGACATCGCCTTCGAGCACCTTCTCGACGCCTTCGCCGGCTTCATGGCCCTGCCCTCGAAGGACGGGCGCGACGCCTCGTACGACCCCCGCACGGTGCGCCAGCGCTACGACCTGGAGGGCGACTCGCGCGTCCACGTCCCGCTGCTGGTCGATCTGGAGCGCCGTACGTTCCTTTGGACCGACCTGCATCTGCCGGCGTCCGAGGGCTTTCACAGCGTGTACCGGCACAGCGCCGACCTCGGGCGCGTCGGCAAGGACCTGTTCCAGTACTTCACCACCGGCCGTACGACCCTGTGGGACCTGTCGGTGTGGCACGCGGCGGCCCGCACCGACGAGGTCGTCGTGATCCGGCGGATGCCGTCGCTCGGGGAACTGTGGCACTACACACGCGGGGAGGGCGAGACGGACGTGGCCTTCGCCGTCCGGATACGGGCTCTGGAGCCCCCGCAGCGGCGGCGGCCGGCCGAGGACCCGGAGGGGCTCGCCGCCGAGGCTGCGGCGAAGAGGCATGTGCTGCTCGCCCTGGTGCACGGCGGCGTCGCCCCCGAGGGCGCGAGCGGATCCGTGTACCGGCTGCTGCCCGGCCCGGCCGACGGCTGCGGTCTGACGCCCCTGACGGCCGGGGACCTGGTGGCGGCGCTCGGCTGAACGCGTCGGCGCCGGGCCCGCCGGTGCCGACCGCCGGGACCGTGCGCACGGGACCCGGTCGCGGGTCGCGGGAGCCCGGTGCCGGGGTGGTCGGAGGCCCGGTGCCGGGGTGGTCGGGGGCCCGGCACTGGGGTGGTCGGGGGCCCGGTGCCGGGGAAGGCGGGGGCCGGGATGTCAGCCGGGGCCCGTATCCTCATTGACCATGCTCGAAGACCTCACGACCGCAGCGCCCCCTGCCTCCTGGCCGGCCGCGTATCCGCAGGGATACGCGGTCGTCGACGTGGAGACCACAGGACTGGCCCGCGACGACCGGATAATCTCCGCCGCCGTCTACCGGCTGGACGCGCGCGGCGAGGTCGAGGACCACTGGTACACGATGGTCAATCCGGAGCGGGACCCGGGCCCGGTGTGGATCCACGGTCTGACGAGCGAGATGCTCGCAGGGGCACCGCTCTTCCACGAGGTGGCCGAGGAGTTCGCCGCCCGGCTCGCCGGCCGGGTGCTGGTCGCGCACAACGCGGTCTTCGACTGGTCGATGATCGCGCGGGAGTACGCGCGCGCGGAGCGCGAGGCTCCGGTGCGCCAGCGCCTGTGCACCATCGCGCTCTCCAAGGAGCTGGGCCTGCCGCTGCCCAACCACAAGCTGGAGTCGCTGGCCGCGCACTTCGGTGTCGTACAGCAGCGGGCGCACCACGCGCTGGACGACGCGCGCGTGCTGGCCGAGGCGTTCCGGCCGAGCCTGCGCGCCGCCGCGGAGGGCGGGGTGCGGCTGCCGCTCCTGGAATGCCTGCCGCTCAAGGAGTGGTCCGACAGCGCCGCGGCCCCGCGGACCGGGCGGCAGTCCGGGGGCTACGCGTCCGGCGGCTACCCGTCGGGGAGTTGGCGCCCCTCCCGCAAGCGTCCCGCGTGCCCCTACCCGAACCCCGGGCGGTACACGGCGGACAAACCGCTCAAGCAGGGCATGCGGATCGCGTTCTCCGGGGACACGTCCGTCGACCGCGAACTGCTGGAGGACCGGGCCGTCGAGGCCGGGCTGCACGTCGCGACGAGCCTGTCCCGGCTCACCAGTCTGCTGGTGACCAACGACCCGGACTCCGGCACGTCGAAGGTGGTCAAAGCCAGGCAGTTCGGGACACCGGTGGTCGACGAGGCCGCGTTCGGACAGCTCCTGCGCGACGTCGAACCCGCGTCGGAAGAGTGACGGGCGTACGGGTGATTGACGGGCGACTCGCCCCGCGCCCGCTCGCCCGCGCCGCCGCGGCACCCCACCCTGTGGCGCATGGCGAGATGCGAAGTATGCGGCAATGACTACGGAATGACCTTCGAGGTGCACGCACAGGGTGCCGTGCACGTATTCGACTGCTTCTCCTGCGCGATCCACCGGATGGCCCCGATCTGCGAGCACTGTCGCGTTCAGGTCATCGGCCAGGGCGTCGAGGTCGAGGGCCACTGGTACTGCGGCGCGCACTGCGCCCGCGCGGAGGGGAAGGCGGGGATCGTCGACAAGGTCTGAGCCCCGGCCCGTCCCCCCGGACAGGACATCGCCCGGCCCCCGGCGGGACCCTCCCGTCGGGGGCCGAATCATGCCGAGTACCGTCAATGGGGTGTACCGCTTCCTGTTGACCCGGCAGTGGGTGATCCTCACCCTCGTGGCCCTCGCGCTCATCCCGACGATGATCAAGCTGGGCTTCTGGCAGCTCCACCGGCACGAGCACAAGGTCGCCCTGAACACGGTGATCTCCGACTCGCTCGCCGCGAAGCCGGTTCCCGTGGAGACGGTCACCACGCCGGGCCGGCAGATCCGGGACGACGACCTGTTCCGCCGGGTGACCGCGAAGGGCCGCTTCGACACCGCGCACGAAGAGGTCGTCCGCCGCCGCACCAACGCCGACGGCGAGGTCGGCTACCACGTCCTGACCCCGTTCGTCCTGGACGACGGCCGGGTCCTCATGGTGAACCGGGGCTGGGTCCCGGCGGACGGCGCGCAGACCGCCTTCCCGAGGATCCCGGCCCCCGCCCCGGGCGAGATCACCGTCACCGGCCGGCTGATGGCCGACCAGACGACCGCCGAGAGCGGCATCAAGAACGTCCGGGGCCTGCCCGCCCGTCAGGTCATGCTGATCAGCAGCGGGCAGGAGGCACGGCGGCTCGGCAGGCAGGTCCTCGGCGGCTACGTCGAGCAGACCGCGCCGGCGCCCAAGGGCGGCTCCCCCGAGCTGATCCCGGACCCCGAGCACAGCGACATCGGACCGCACATGGCGTACGCGATCCAGTGGTGGCTGTTCTCCGCGGGCGTCCCCGTCGGCTGGGTGGTCCTGGTCCGCCGCGAGCGCCGCGACCGGGCGGAGGCCGCCGCCGCGCAGAGCGCTCCCGAGGCGGAGCCGGCGGGCGTGTAGCCCGGCGGCGGGCACTCGCGGCTCCCGTCCGTCCTGCGCCGCCGCTTCCGTCCGCCGCCCCGCCCCTCGCTCGCTCGCCGTCCCGCCGCGCACCGCCCGCCGCGCACGGGCGCGCACGCCACTCTGGCGGCCCGATTGGCCGTTGCCCCGTTCGGGAACCCGTCCACCGTGCACCGACACATCGAGGACTACGCGCTCATCGGGGACGAACAGACCGCCGCTCTCGTGGGCTGCGACGGCTCCGTCGACTGGCTGTGCCTGCCCCGCTTCGACTCCGCGGCCTGCTTCGCGGCCCTGCTGGGCGACGAGGACAACGGTCACTGGCGGATCGCGCCCGAGGGCGCGGACGTGTGCACCCGGCGCGCCTACCGTCCGGACACGCTGGTGCTCGACACCGAGTGGGACACCGCCGAGGGCTCGGTCCGGGTGACCGACCTGATGCCGCAGCGCGAGCACGCCCCCGATGTCGTACGCGTCGTCGAAGGCCTCAGCGGCCGGGTCCGGATGCGCAGTCTGCTGCGGCTGCGGTTCGACTACGGCTCGGTCGTGCCGTGGATGCGCCGCTCGGACGGCCACCGGGTCGCGGTCGCGGGGCCGGACTCGGTGTGGCTGCGCAGCGAGCCGCCCGTGCACACCTACGGCAAGGACTTCCGCACGCACTCGGAGTTCACCCTGGAAGCGGGCGAGAAGGTCGCCTTCGTCCTGACCTGGCACCCCTCGCACCGGCCCCGGCCGCCGCTGTGCGACCCCTTCGAGGCGCTGGAGACCAGCGTCCAGGACTGGAGGGCGTGGGCGGCCCGCTGCCGCTACGACGGACCGCACCGGGACGCCGTCGTCCGCTCCCTGATCACCCTCAAGGCCCTCACCTACGCGCCGACCGGCGGCATCGTGGCCGCCCCCACCACCTCGCTGCCCGAGGAGATCGGCGGCGTCCGCAACTGGGACTACCGCTACTGCTGGCTGCGCGACTCCACCCTCACCCTCGGCGCGCTCCTGTCGGCCGGCTACCACGAGGAGGCCGAGGCCTGGCGCGACTGGCTGCTGCGCGCGGTCGCGGGCGACCCGGCGGCCCTGCAGATCATGTACGGCCTGTCGGGGGAACGCCGGCTGTCGGAGTACGAGATCCCGTGGCTGTCCGGTTACGCGGACTCCTCGCCCGTGCGGGTCGGCAACAGCGCCGTGGAGCAGCTGCAGCTCGACGTGTACGGCGAGGTCATCGACTCGCTGTCGCTCGCCCGGCGCTCCGGCCTGCCGTCCCGGCCCCACATGTGGCGGGTGGAGTGCGCCATGATGGAGTTCCTCCGGGTGGCGTG
Organism: Streptomyces sp. NPDC021080; assembly: GCF_044333225.1. NCBI lineage: Bacteria > Bacillati > Actinomycetota > Actinomycetes > Kitasatosporales > Streptomycetaceae > Streptomyces > Streptomyces sp. NPDC021080. The sequence continues at coordinate 71,112 of NZ_JBIRQM010000018.1, forward strand.
GCGGCAGCCCGACGAGGGGATCTGGGAGGTGCGCGGCCCGCGCCGGCACTTCGTGTACTCCAAGGTGATGGCCTGGGTGGCCGCCGACCGCGCGGTGCGCACCCTGGAGGACGACCCGGCGCTCGACGGGGACATCGAGGCCTGGCGGGCGATGCGCGACGAGGTGCACCGGGAGGTGTGCGAACGCGGCTTCGACCCTGTCCGGAACACCTTCACGCAGTCCTACGGTTCGACCGAACTGGACGCCTCCCTGCTGCTCATCCCGCGCGTGGGCTTCCTGCCCCCCGACGATCCGCGGGTGATCGGCACGGTCGACGCGGTCCGCGCGGAACTCGCCCCGGACGGCTTCCTGGTACGCCGTTACAGCGCCGCCACGACCGGGATCGACGGACTCCCGGGCGGCGAGGGCACCTTCGTCGTCTGCTCGTTCTGGCTCGCGGACGCGCTGCATCTGACGGGCCGTACGCGGGAGGCGCGCGAGCTGTTCGAGCGGCTGGTCGGCCTCACCAACGACCTGGGTCTGCTGTCCGAGGAGTACGACCCGGTCGCGGACCGCCAGCTCGGCAACTTCCCGCAGGCCTTCAGCCACATCGGTCTCGTGGTGTCCGCACTCAGCCTGTTCGGCGTCGACGAGGCGGGCGAAGCGGACGGGGCCGTCCCACCGGGATGAGGGAGGATAGGGCCATGGATCTTGGACTGAAGGATCGTGTGTACGTCGTCACGGGAGCGACCCGCGGCCTGGGCAACGCCGCCGCGCGCGAACTCGTCGCCGACGGCGCCAAGGTGGTCGTCACCGGACGCGACGAGGACACCGCGGCCGACGCCGCCTCGGCGCTCGGCCCGAACGCGGTCGGGGTCGCGGCCGACAACGGCGCCGCCGAGACCCCGGCCCGGCTGATCGCCGGCGCCCGGAAGCACTTCGGCGGCTTCGACGGCATCCTGATCAGCGTCGGCGGACCGCCGCCCGGGTTCGCCGCGGACAACACCGACGAACAGTGGATGGTGGCGTTCGAGTCGGTCTTCCTCGGTGCGGTACGCCTCGCCCGCGCCGCCGCCGAGGAACTCGGCGAGGGCGGGGTCATCGGCTTCGTGCTCTCCGGCTCGGTCCACGAGCCGATCCCCGGGCTCACCATCTCCAACGGTCTGCGCCCGGGCCTCGCGGGTTTCGCCAAGTCCCTCGCGAACGAACTGGGCCCGCGCGGCATCCGCGTCGTCGGGCTGCTGCCGTCCCGCATCGACACGGACCGCGTCCGTCAGCTCGACGGCCTGTCCGCCGATCCCGAGGCCACCCGGGCGGCCAACGAGGCCCGCATCCCGCTGCGCCGCTACGGCACCCCGGAGGAGTTCGGCCGCGCGGCCGCGTTCCTGCTCTCCCCCGCCGCGTCGTACCTCTCGGGCATCATGCTTCCGGTGGACGGCGGAATGCGGGGCGGGTTCTAGAACCCTCCGCGGGACGGGATCCGAAGAACCTCCGCGGGGCGGGTTCCGGAACCTCCGCGAGCCGCGGCCGGTCAGGTCACGCGTTCGGCGCGGTGCTTGACGCCGCGCAGCCGCACCTCGGCCGGGAGGGCGGCGAGACCGGCCGAGTCCCGTGCGTGCGCGAGCGCCTCCACGGTCAGCAGCCGCAGCGCGTGCCCGGGGTCCACATGCGGTTCCAGCAGGAGCCGCACCCGTGCCTCGGGCAGGCTGCGCCGGCCGGTCAGGCGGACGTCGGCGTGCTCGACGCCGCCGAGGCGAGCCGACTCGGCGGCCAGCACGCCCTCCAGGGCCCGTCCGCGCAGCAGCGCGCCCGAGCCGTCGCCGGTGTCGACGAGCACGTCGGCGAGCCGACGGCGCCGCACGACGGCGACCAGCCACCACAGGGCGAGCAACAGGAGCACCGCGAGCGCGGCGATGACGACGGGCCACCACCAGCCCTGGTCCCGCCACTTGGTCCGTTCGGCGGTGCTGAGCAGCACGTCGTGCCGTCCGTCGTAGATCCACCACGACGGTGGTCGTACGCCGAGTCCGACGGCGAGCACGGAGCCGCCGAGGACGAGCAGCACGAGCCCGATGAAGCCGATCAGTACACGGTTGACGATCCGCAGCACGGACCTCACCCCTTCCGTCCGGGGCGCGCGACATGCACCGACAGGGCGGGCGAGCGGGCCAGTCCCAGCCCCTTGATGCCGTCGGCGAGCGTGGTGTCGAGATCGGCGCGCACGTCGTCGAGTTCCCGGAAGTGCGCCACCGCGCGGACGTCGACCTTACGGCGCTTCACCCGCACGCGGACCGACTGCACACCGGCGACCTCCATGGATCGGTCGCGGAGCGCCATCGCGGCGGCGCCCCGGTGCAGTCCGGCCCGGACGTCGGCATGGGTGCGCCGCATCGGCAGCACGTCCCGAAGTCCGGGTGTGGCGGCGAGGACGACCAGCCACAGTCCCAGCACGGCGGCGATCCCGGCGCCGACGAGGACCGCGGTGTCGTCGAGCGGCCGTTCGGCGAGTTGCCGGGCCAGCCAGGTCCGCCAGTACAGCGCGGAGCGTCCGGCACGCACGGCCACGACGTCGTAGAGGAAGGCACCCGCCGCGACCAGGAGCAGGAACGCGAGGATGCCCGCGGGGACACGGCGGGCGGACCAGAACCGGCCCTGACTGCCGTCCTCGTCGCCGGCGGTGCCCAGCGGTTCGTAAGCGGCGGAAGAGGCGGACTGCCCGAGGGCGCCCGCACCGTCCCCGCTCTCCGACTGCTGCGGCTTCTCCAGTACGGGTGTCTTCCGGGTGTCCTTAGAGCCCTGGGGCTCGCTCATCGCGTCCTCCCCTGTACCGCGCCGGACTCGTGCGTCAGATGCAGCCGCTCCACCTGGACGGCCACCTCGGGCACTTCCATCCCCGCCAACGCCTCTACCCGCTCGGCGACATGACGACGCACCGCGCCGCACTGGGCGCCGATGTCGGCGGGGTAGCCGAGTTCGAGGCTGACCCGGACCCGGGCGCTGTGCGTCGGGGTGCCGTCCGTGCCCCCGGAGCCCGACGCCTGCCGCCGCACGACGACCGTCGCGTGCGGGGACACGGCGTCGGCGGGCAGCGGTGGCAGTGCCTCGCGCGCCGCGCGCGCCGCGATCTTCGCGACGACACGGTCGGCGATCCGGGTGGCGCCCCGCTCGGGGGGCGGGACGATCGCGAGGCCCGGCCGGGTCTCGCCGGGCGGGTCGGCGTGATCGGGCACGCGTCACCGCCGCCGGTCGTCTCGGGCGCGGAAGAAGTCGCCGATGTCCATGTCCCCCTCCAGGAACCGTCCGGCGACGAACCCGACGGCCCCCAGAGCGGCCACCAGGAGGAAGGCGCCGAAACCGCCGAAGTACCCGGCGAAGCCCAGCGCCATTCCGGCGATCATGCCGATCACGGCCAAGCTCATAGTGCGCTCCTCAGCGGTCGGTGGCCGGGGGATCACTCATGGTGCGGCGGCCGGTGTGCCCGGTCATCGGGGACCGAGTGTTCCGGTGACCAAGGGACTGGATGTTCCGGTGACCGGGTGTCCGGTGGCCCCGGGGGTCAATGGAGCCGTGTCTCCGGCTCTTCTTCCTCTTCCTCGGGAAGCTTCACATCACTCACCGCGATGTTGACTTCCACCACTTCGAGCCCCGTCATGCGCTCGACCGCGGCGATGACGTTCTCGCGCACGGCTCCGGCCACGTCGGTGATCGACACGCCGTACTCGACGACGATCTCCAGGTCGAGCGCCGTCTGTACCTCTCCGACCTCGACCTTCACACCCCGCGACACGGATTTGGAGCCGCCCGGCACCCGGTCGCGTACCGCTCCGAAGGTCCGGCTCAACCCGCTGCCCATCGTGTGGACACCGAACACCTCGCGGGCGGCGAGCCCGGCGATCTTCTCCACGACTCCGTCGGCGATCGTGGTCCGTCCCCGCGTGGCGGGGTCTCCGCCGCCGCGCCTGGTGGGCTTACGGGTCTGCTGGGGCTCCTTCTCGGTGTCGGGGCTGTCCGTCCGGTTCCGCTCGGTCATGTCGGTCATCGCCGTACGTCCCTTTCGGTCGTCCTCCTCTGCTCACAGTAGGTCGGGTCGCGCGATCGCGCGCCATGGATGGGGCACGCTGGAACGATGACGGCGGATCGGTGGACACACGGGGTACGGCATCAACTCGGGCTCGGCAGACTCCTGCCGCTGGGGCTCGCACTCGACGGCGCGTGGATCACGGAGGAGGCGGCCGAGGCGGTGCTGCGGCGTGAGACGGCGACCGTGGCGGGGGTGCGGCTCGGGGTGCTGCGGATCGCGCTCGCCGACCCGGACCTGGCCGGCACACCGGCCGTACCGCCTCCGCCCAGCGCCCTGCCGCCCGGCCCGCTGCGCGTCACCGCGGAGTTCGGGGCCTCGGCGGATCCCACGACCCAGGGCACCGAACCCCTTCCGGCCGTCGCGGCCCGGCTGCGCCTGACCGTGGTGTCCGCGGCGACGCGGCGCCTGGGTCTCGACGTCACGGAGGTGGACCTACGGGTGACGGACCTCCTGGAGGAGGACGAGGCACCCTCGGAACACCCGGCGGGCACGGAACGGGGCACGCCCGCGGCGGCCCCGGCCGACGGCGTACGGAAGAGCGCCGTCGGCGGGGCGGCCGGCGGCGTACGGGAGAGGACCCGAGACGGGGCGGCCGACGGGACTCGGGACACGGCCGACGGCGGGGCGGCCGGTGGCACGGGGACGGCGTCCGTGCCGAAGGACCCCGAGGAGGCCCGGATCGCGGCGGCCGCCCTGGCCGTCCCTGGCGTCATCCGTCTGACGGACGCCCTGGGCCGGCCGGTCCACGTCGAGAGCGCGCCCGCCGCGGAACCGGCCCTGCCGCGCCGCCACATCCGCGTCGAGCTGGAGGTCTCCGGGGACGGACGGGCGGTGGACGTGGCACGGGCGGTCAGGGCCGCGGTCGCCGAGGCCGCACGGGACGCTCCGACCGTGGCGGTACTGGTGACCGCCGTGACCCCGGGGACCGGGACCCCGTCACGGCGACCATGACCACCGAGGGCCGGGACACCCCCGCCCGAGAACGTCGACCACCGCGGGCCGGGGCACCCAACCGTCCGAGAACGTGACCACCGCGGGCCGGGCCCCGTCCGGCAACGCGACCACCGCAAGCCGAGACGTCCGCCCGGGAAAGTACGACGTACGCACGGCAGCGCACCCGCCCCCGGAACACGTGAGCCCCGCGGACCGGGGCCTCGGCGCCCGGTCCTCAGGAGTTCGACCGTTGCGGGGCGGGGCGCCCTGCGACACCGGGTGCCGCCTCGAAAGGGCGGGAGCAAAGAGCCCGGTGCGCGCCCGGAGGGCTACTCGCCCACGCCCGCGAGGTCGCGGAGCCTGCGGGCCTGGGACGCCCGCTCGGCGGTGCGCTGCTCCTCGTACGACCGTTCCTGTGCCCCGCGCAGCAGCGCCTTCGTCTCGATCACGGCGTCCCGCGGCGCGGCCAGCAGCGCCGCGGCCAGGTCGCCGACCGCCGCGTCGAGCTGCGCTGCGGGCACGGCGAGGTTGGCGAGTCCGGTGCGCTCGGCCTCCTCGGCCAGGACGAAGCGGCCCGTGGCGCAGATCTCCAGCGCACGGGCGTACCCCACGAGGCCGACCAGCGGGTGCGTCCCGGTGAGGTCGGGCACCAGACCGAGGCTGGTCTCGCGCATGGCGAACTGCACGTCGTCGGCGACGACGCGGAGGTCACAGGCGAGCGCGAGCTGGAACCCCGCGCCGATGGCATGCCCCTGGACGGCGGCGATGGACACGATGTCGCTGCGCCGCCACCAGGCGAACGCCTCCTGGTACTCGGCGATGGTCGCGTCGAGCTCGGCGTCGGAGCCGCGCGCGAGGTCGATGAACGACGGTTCCCCGTCGAAGCCCTCGGGCGTGAACGCCTGCCGGTCGAGCCCGGCGGAGAAGGACTGTCCCTCGGCGCGCAGGACGACCACCCGGACGGAGCCCGGCAGTGACCGACCGGCCTGCGTCAAGGCCCGCCAGAGAGCAGGACTCTGGGCATTGCGCTTGGCCGGATTGGTCAGCGTCACCGTGGCGGTCGCGCCGTCGACGGTGAGCCGTACGCCGTCCTGGTCGAGTACCGGGTCGAGATCCTTGTCGAGCGAAGCCATGCGGTGCCTCCGATGGGTGCGGTCGGATCAGGCACGTGCCTCGACCAGACGAGGAACGCACCTAAGTGACTGCACAGTAACCACCCGGCCGGTCACCCGACCGACCGGGTGGTCACCACCGAAGCCGATGGGGACGCCCGGCCTCAGGCCGAGGCGGCCTTCTTGCCCCGCGTCGCACCGCCACGCCCTCGGAGCGTGACACCCGACTCGCTGAGCATCCGGTGCACGAAGCCATACGAGCGGCCGGTCTCTTCGGCCAGCGCTCGGATACTCGCACCGGAGTCGTACTTCTTCTTCAGGTCTGCCGCGAGCTTGTCGCGCGCGGCGCCGGTAACCCGGCTGCCCTTCTTCAGAGTCTCGGCCACCCGGTCCTCCTCATGGGAAGTGCGCTCTGGACTCTCATGATCACCCCTTTCGGGCGCCATGGCCACCCATTCGGCAAGGTCCGTAAGACAAGGTTTTGACGACAGGAGCCCGTCCCCACGAGTGGAATCAAGAATTCCGGGTGGTGCGACCCGTACCGCCGAACGGGTTCCACGGCGAAGTGCCTGGTCAGCGACGCAAAACGGCCGAGCCCTTGGGAACAAAGGACTCGGCCGTGAAATCGATGTACGACACACCCCGGTACGAGGAGATCTCACACAGATGATGGATCACGGATCGGCCGAATGATCCATACGGAGTGGATCAGTCAATCGATCACGCGGTACCGGCCCCCTCCAGGGGGCCGCGCGGGACTCAGGCGAGGGCCACGAGGTCGGCGTAGTCGGCGCCCCACAGGTCCTCGACACCGTCCGGGAGCAGGATGATCCGCTCCGGCTGGAGCGCCTCGACGGCACCCTCGTCGTGGGTGACGAGGACGACGGCGCCCTTGTAGGTGCGCAGCGCGCCGAGGATCTCCTCACGGCTGGCCGGGTCGAGGTTGTTCGTCGGCTCGTCGAGCAGCAGGACGTTCGCGGACGAGACGACGAGGGTCGCGAGCGCGAGCCGGGTCTTCTCGCCGCCGGAGAGCACGCCGGCCGGCTTGTCGACGTCGTCGCCGGAGAACAGGAACGAGCCGAGGGTCTTGCGGACCTCGACCAGGTCCAGGTCGGGGGCGGCGGAGCGCATGTTCTCCAGGACCGTGCGCTCGGGGTCGAGGGTCTCGTGCTCCTGGGCGTAGTAGCCGAGCTTCAGGCCGTGGCCCCCGACGACCTCTCCGGTGTCGGGCTTCTCGGCACCGCCGAGGAGGCGCAGCAGGGTCGTCTTGCCGGCGCCGTTCAGGCCGAGGATGACGACCCGGGAGCCCTTGTCGATGGCGAGGTCGACGTCCGTGAAGATCTCCAGGGAGCCGTACGACTTCGACAGGCCCTCGGCCATGAGCGGGGTCTTGCCGCAGGGCGCGGGCTCCGGGAAGCGCAGCTTGGCGACCTTGTCGGAGACACGGACGGACTCCAGGCCGGAGAGCAGCCGGTCGGCGCGCTTGGCCATGTTCTGCGCGGCGACCGTCTTGGTGGCCTTGGCCCGCATCTTGTCGGCCTGCGCGTTCAGCGCGGCGGCCTTCTTCTCGGCGTTCTGGCGCTCGCGCTTGCGGCGCTTCTCGTCGGCCTCGCGCTGCTGCTGGTAGAGCTTCCAGCCCATGTTGTAGACGTCGATCGTGGCGCGGTTGGCGTCCAGGTAGAACACCTTGTTGACGACCGTCTCGACGAGGTCGACGTCGTGGGAGATCACGATGAAGCCGCCGCGGTAGGTCTTCAGGTAGTCGCGCAGCCAGACGATGGAGTCGGCGTCGAGGTGGTTCGTCGGCTCGTCGAGCAGCAGGGTGTCGGCGTCCGAGAAGAGGATGCGGGCCAGCTCGATGCGGCGGCGCTGACCGCCCGAGAGGGTGTGCAGGGGCTGGCCGAGCACGCGGTCGGGCAGGTTGAGCGCGGCGGCGATGGTCGCGGCCTCGGCCTCGGCGGAGTACCCGCCCTTGGTCAGGAACTCCGTCTCCTGGCGCTCGTACTGCCGCATGGCCTTCTCGCGGGTGGCGCCGGAGCCGTTGGCGATGCGCTGTTCGTTCTCGCGCATCTTGCGGATCAGGACGTCCAGGCCGCGGGCCGACAGGACGCGGTCGCGGGCGAGGACGTCGAGGTCCCCGGTGCGCGGGTCCTGCGGGAGGTAGCCGACCTCGCCGGAGCGGGCGACGGTTCCCCCGGCGGGCTGGCCCTCGCCCGCGAGGACCTTGGTGAGCGTCGTCTTGCCCGCGCCGTTGCGGCCGACCAGGCCGATGCGGTCGCCCTTGGTGATGCGGAAGGTGGCGGACTCGATGAGGATGCGGGCACCGGCGCGCAGCTCGATACCGGAGGCGGAGATCACGGACAGGCTCCAGAGCGGGATAGGTGGCGGGGCGGGCGGCTGAGGACGTTCCCGCCGTCTAATGCGCGAGGAGAATGGCCATGGGCCAAGTCTAACGGGGCGGTGCAAGCACTTTTCCGGTGTGCGGGCGTCCGGGACTGTGACACTCGCCCCGTCCCGGGGCGCCGGGGATCGTCCGCGACCAGGACTTCGCCGACCGCGGCACTGCACGGTGCGGCACGTCCCGGTGCGGCGGGCCGCCGGGCCGCGGGGCGTTGTCAGTGGCCGGTGCCAGACTGGGCGGCGGATCGAAATCCGCACCGCGCGACAAGACGGAGGTATCGGCATGGCCGGCACGGACGGCGGGCGCCCGAGCATCTACCCCTCGATGCTGTACACCGACGCGAAGGCGGCGATCAGACAGCTCACGGAGGCCTTCGGCTTCACCGAGCTGTCCGTCTACGAGAGTGAGGACGGCTCGGTGATGCACGCCGAGCTGGTGCAGGGCAACGGCGCGGTGCTGCTCGGCTCCAAGGGCCGCGGGGGCCGCTTCGACGAGGCGATGAAGAACGCGGGCCCGTGCGGGGTGTACATCGTCGTGGACGACGTCGACGCCCACCACCAGCGGGCCGTGGACCACGGCGCGGAGATCCTGATGGCCCCGGCCGACCAGGACTACGGCTCGCGGGACTACATGGCCCGCGACCTGGAGGGCAACATCTGGAGCTTCGGCACCTACGCCCCGGAGACGGGCGCGTAGGACCGCCCCGGGGTCCGGCCCGCGGCGGCCTCGGGCCGGACGGGCCGGTCAGCTCCCCCCGGTGTGCACCTGGAAGGCGGCCCGGCGCACGGCCTTGGCGAGCGCCGGGTCCGGGTGGGCGGCGGCGAGCGCGACCAGCACCTGCACGGTGCGCGGGTGCCCGACCGCGCGCACCTCGTCGAGGAGCGCGGGCACGGTGGGCTGCACCGCGGACTCCAGGTGGCGGACGAGGAGCGGGGCCTCGCCGTGGTCGGCGACGGCGGCGGCGGTGTCGACCCACAGCCAGGTGGACTCGGCGCGGGTGAGGACCTCGTGGGCGTCCTCGGGGTCGTAGCCGTCGTGCTCGGCGAGCCACAGCAGGGCGTAGGGGCGCAGCGGGGTCTCCTCGGCCACGGCGCGCACATCGGGCTCGGCGGGGGCGCCGACGACGCGCAGCGCCTCGAAGGCGAGGCCGCGGGTGAGGGCGTCCTCGCCGCGGGCCGCGTCGATGAGTTCGGTGACGGCTCCGCCGACCGGGCGGGCGGCGAGCCAGGCGCGGTACTCGGCGCGGGCGGCGTTGGGTCGGAGCTGGGCGCAGCCGCGGAGCATGTCCTCGGCGGACTGCTCGATGTTGCCGGCGGGGCTCTGCGCGGCGACGCAGATCTGCTCCAGCTTGACCCAGACCGCCCAGCTGCCGAGGGCGGTGAGGGTGGCCTGTCCCTCGCCGTAGGTCAGAGCGCCGACGGAGGCGAGGGCCTGCAGGGCCCAGTCGAGGAGCGGGGCGAGGGGTGCGTCCGGGACCTCGGCGGGTTCCGGGGCGGGCTCGGTCGCGGGCTCGGGGCCGTAGGAGATCTCGCAGCGTTCGGTGCGCAGTTCCGTGACGCGCTGTCCGAGGAGGTCGAGAAGCTGGTCCACCGGGACGGGCCCGGCGGAGAGCTGGAGGAAGGAGAGCACCTGGGGCATCGCGGAGACGACCTCGGCGACGGCCGCGGGCTCGCGCTCCACCGGCTCGGGGTACGCGAGGGACCAGGCGTCGAAGAGGGCGACCCAGCCGCGCAGGACGGCGCTGTCGTCGCGGCTCCAGGCGCGCAGCCGCCATCCCGGGCGGGCGTCGTCGCCGTGCACCTCGATGAGACCGGCCAGGCGGGCGGTGTCCCAGTCGCCGCGGACCTGGACCGGGGTGAGTCCGAGATCCGTGGCGGCGCGCTGCGCGGTGGCGTCGGAGAGGGTTCCCTTGCCGTCGGGGTTCGCTCCGTCGCGCCCCGGGCGCAGGACGGCGTCGGCCCAGCGGGCCACCCGGGCCGCGTCGGACAGACGCGTTCGCGCCATGCGGGCGAGTTCCGCGGGCGGCGGTGTGCCTTCCGGCGGCCGCGGTGCGGGGCGGCGTGTACGGCGCTGGGTCACCTCTCGGGGAGCGGTCGCGAGGGACCGCGGGCTGACGAGTCGGAGCCTGGAGTCGCGCGGGTTACGGGACGTCACGGGTGCAGTCTTGCGGTTGACGGTCCGAAAACCCAAACGGAATGCCCTCGCAGGCCACGGGGGCGCCGGGAGCGGGGCCCTCCCGGGGTGCCCGGCGCATGGGAAACGGTGCCGCGCGGAGTCGTCCGGGCCCCGACCGGAAGCGCGTCCTCGCGTCGGCTCCGGGGGCGTGCCGGTCTCCTCCCGGTGGAGTGCCGAGGCCTACATCAGGGGGGTGAGGAAGCGGCGCAGGGCTTCCTCGTAGCTCGCCGGGTCGGCGTTCCACATGGCTCCGTGCGGGGCGTTCGGGACCGTGTGCAGGGTGACCAGGTCGGGGCGGCTCGCGGCGAGGCGGCGGGAGGCGCCCCAGGGGGCGATGCCGTCGTCCGGGCCGTGCACCAGCAGGGTCGGCACCTTGACCTGGTCGGGGTGCGCGGCGTGCGCGATGCGGTCTCCGCGTACGCCGGTGCGGCCCTGTGCGGCGCGCACCGCGAGCGGCAGCAGGAAGCCCGGGGTGTGGCGGGCGCCGGCGAGGGCGCGCAGGGTGGTCTCCCAGTCGAGGACCGGCGAGTCCAGGACGAGGCCGGAGATCCGCTCGCGCAGGGCGGAGTGGGCGGCGGCGCGCAGGGCCATGGTGGCGCCGGTGGACCAGCCGAACAGGACGACCCGCTCGGCGCCGAACCGGACGGCGTACCGGATGGCCGCGTCGAGATCGCGCCATTCGGTCTCGCCGAGGTGGTTCAGTCCGTCCGGCGGGCGGGGCGCCCCGAGGTCGCCCCGGTAGGCGAGGTCGAGGACGGGGAAGTGCCGGTCGTTCAGGAACTCCATCAGGTTCATGGGGTGTTCCCGGGTGGCGCCCAGGCCGTGCACGGTGATGACCCAGGTGTCGCGGACGGCGGGCACGAACCAGGCGGGCAGGGCGCCGAGTTCGCCGGGCACGTCGACGTCGGCGTGTTCGAGTCCGAGGGCGGCCCCGGGATCGCCGACGTACAGGTTCGGGGTGAGCCACACCTTGTCACCGCGCTCCAGGGAGCCGTGCGTGACGCGCTCCAGGCTGCGTACGACGGTGTCGGCGGTGTGGGGCACGGAGTTCTGGACGGGGCCGACGACCGCGTGGGAGCCGTCTCCCGCGAGGCCGTAGGTTCCCGGGCGCCGGGAGGCGAGGGCCCGGGTGAGGGTGATTCCGCCGGCCGTCGTGGCGTGCACGGTGAGCCGGGGCTCGGTGGGCAGGGGTTTGCCGGGCCGCGTCTTCAGCGCGGCGTCGCTGGCGAACCGGCCCGCCGCCACGGAGGCCGCGCCCGCGGCTATGGCTACGGTGACGGCCGCTGCCGTGGCTCTTAGGGTGCGCACCCGACCAGTTTCCCGGGGGTCCCGGCCATCGGCCAGCGGGAGCGCCTCCAGGGGTGACGGCCGACGCTCACCGGACCTCCGGGCCGACCTGCGTTCACCGGACCTCCGGGCCGGCCTGCGCTCGCCCGATCCCCGGGCCGGGGTCCGGTCCGGTGCCCTCACTCCTTCTGGCCGTACCCCGCGAGCTGCTCCCCCGCCTCCGCGAGCTGGTCCGGTGAGAGCAGGGCGGGGGTGAGGCCGGGGACCGAGGAGGCCAGGAGCCAGACGCGGCACATCCATTCCAGCTGGGCTGTGCGGTCGTACGCCTGGTGCAGCGAGGCCCCGTGCGCGATGGTGCCGTGGTTCCGGAGGAGGCAGGCGGTGCGACCGCTCAGGGCTCGGAGCGTGTTCTCGGCCAGCTCCGGTGTGCCGTAGGCCGCGTAGGGGGCGACGCGGACCGGGCCGCCCATGGCCGCCGCCATGTAGTGGACGAGCGGGAGTTCGGGGACGAGGAGCGAGACGGCCGTCGCGTGCGGCGCGTGGGTGTGGACGATCGCCCGTGCCCCGGTCGCGCGGTAGACGGCGAGGTGCATCGGCAGTTCGCTGGTCGGGCGCAGCGAACCGAGGACCTGCCGGCCGTCGAGGCCGACGCCGACGATGTCGTCGGGCGTCAGCCGGTCGTAGGGCACGCCCGTGGGTGTGACCAGGACGGTGTCGCCGACCCGGACGGAGACGTTGCCGGAGGTGCCGACGACCAGTCCGTCGGCGACCGTGCGTCGGGCCGTCGAGACCAGCTCGTCCCAGGCCCGTCCAAGGGTGTCGCGGGTGTCCCGCGGAGCCGGTTCGCCCCGCCCGCCGGCCTCGTCCGTCGTCCGTGGGTGCTCCCGCCCGTCCGGGGTGTCCCGGTGCCGCTCAGTCATGACGCGATCCTGCCAGGCGCCCTCCTTCGCGCACCCCTTGCGGGAGTGCTCGCGGGACGGATGCGGGAGGTGTCCGGCCGCCAAGACCCCATGGTTGTATGTGATTTACATCACTTCACATCAATGGAACGCCGACGTGACCCCGCTCGGACATTCACCGCGGATCACACCCCGTGGCCGGTCCACTACGACCCGACCGACGCCCGGACACCACCTCCGGGGCGACCGCTTCGGCCCTCCGGAAGGTGTGACGACGGCTACAGCCTGGACGTGACGGGGATCTCGCTCCTCAAACCTGCTCCGACCCGATGGCCGCGCCCGACCCCGCGAGCCCAAGTGGAGCACGGAATTCCGCATCCGTTCGAGCCTGCCGAGCCGGCCTCCGACACAAGCGGAACGACTGTCCACCGTTCGAGACATCGCGAAGTCCGACCCAGTTCACCTTCCGTTCACCCAGGTTGCCTACGGTCCACCTGCCACTGACGTCCAACAGAAGCCTGGGTAAATGGAACACATCACGCTCCTCCTCGGAATCGTGATCGTCACCGCTCTCGTGTTCGATTTCACGAACGGTTTCCACGACACCGCCAACGCGATGGCCACCACCATCTCGACCGGCGCTCTGAAGCCCAAGGTCGCGGTGGCCATGTCCGCCGCCCTCAACCTTGTCGGCGCCTTCCTCTCCGTCGAGGTCGCCAACACGATCTCCAAAGGCCTCGTCGACGAGACGGGCATCCGGCCGGAGGTGATCTTCGCCGCGCTCGTCGGCGCGATCCTCTGGAACCTGGTGACGTGGCTCGTCGGACTCCCCTCCAGTTCCTCGCACGCCCTCATGGGCGGTCTGGTCGGCGCCACCATCGCCTCCGCCGGCACCGGCGCGGTGCACGGGGACGTCCTGGTCGGCAAGGTGCTCCTGCCCGCCGTCGCGGCCCCGATCGTCGCGGGCCTGGCGGCGATGGTCGCCACCCGGCTGTCGTACAAGCTCAGCGGTGACGCCGAGACCAAGGCCACCAAGAAGGGTTACCGCGCCGGCCAGATAGCCTCCGCGGGCCTGGTCTCGCTGGCCCACGGCACCAACGACGCGCAGAAGACGATGGGCATCATCACCCTGGCCCTGGTCGCCGGTGGCGCCGTCGCTCCCGACTCCGACCCGCCGGTCTGGGTCATCCTCTCCGCCGGTCTCGCGATCGCGCTCGGCACCTACCTGGGCGGCTGGCGCATCATCCGCACGATGGGCAAGGGCCTGACCGACCTCCAGCCGCAGCAGGGTTTCGCCGCCCAGACCAGCGCGGCCACGGTCATCCTGGCCTCCTCGCACATCGGCTTCTCCCTCTCCACCACGCACTCGGTCTCCGGTTCCGTGATGGGTGCGGGCCTCGGCCGCAAGGGCGGTGTGGTCCGCTGGTCCACCGCCACCCGCATGGCCGTCGCCTGGGTCCTCACCCTGCCCGCCGCCGCGATGGTCGGCGCCCTCGCCGAGTGGGTGACCGGTTTCGGCGCCTGGGGCACCGCGCTCGTCGCCGTCTTCCTGGTCGCGTCCAGCTTCGCGATCTGGCGCCGCTCGCGCCGCGAGGTCATCGACCACAACAACGTGAACGACGACGCGGAGCCCGCCGGTGTGGTGACGCAGGCCATCGCCGCCGTCACCCCGCCCCCGGCCGGCACCGTGGCCGACGGCCTCACGGCCACCATCCCCGCTCCGGCCGAGCCCACGGTGAACCCGTCGGCGCAGTCCCGCGTGGCCTGAGACCCGAAGGAAAAGCAGCATGAACATCGACTGGTCAGCTCTCGGATCCGTCTTCGGGGTCAGCCTCGGAGTGACCGTGGCCCTCGTCGCCCTCTTCACCCTCGGCGTCGCCGGCCTCTCCAAGAAGGAGACGTCCCAGGGCGGTTCCGCGGTCGCGGCGGCCACCGGCGCCTACGTCTGCTTCGCGGCCTGCGCCGCGGCGGTGGCGTACGGCATCTCCCTGATCATCACCAAGTAGCCCGGCACGGGGCCTGGTCCGGACGACAGGCCCCGCGACCCGCAACCGGGTCGCGCCGGGCGGTACCGCGCGTGGGGTGCGGGACGGATCACCGTCCCGCACCCCACGCGTATGTGTCCCCCGCCCCACGCGCACGGGTCCCGCGCCCCACGCGTATGTGGGCCTGCGCACACTGTCCCTCCGCAGGTCAACAGCCAGTTGACGGCCGTTCTCGCCCCGTGGTGGACTGCCGGAGCCAAGTACGGCGGCATGAGAGGAAGCCGGTGCGAATCCGGCGCGGTCCCGCCACTGTCATCGGGGAAGGAACTCCCCGGGAGCCAGGAACTCTCACCGCCGGTCTCGTCGAACCAGGGCGTGGACACCCTGAGTGAGGACATATCGCCATGCGCGGCTGCCCGTTGCCCGTTCCGCTGAGTACGAAGGTTCCGCCTCACCCCACGGCCGGCTGACCCCGTGCGTGCCGATCGCGTCTTCGCGTACGGCGCCGCCGCCGGCCTTCTCGGCGACCTGCTGCTCGGCGATCCCCGCCGGGGGCATCCGGTCGCCGCGTTCGGGCGGGCCGCCGCGGCCGTGGAGCGGACCCTGTGGCGGGACCACCGCGGGTGGGGCGCCCTGCACACCGCCGTCTGCGTGGGCGGCGCCACCTCACTGGCCGCGCTCGCGAGCCGCCGCGTACGCACGTCGCGTACCGCCTCCGTCGCCCTGACCGCCGCCGCCACCTGGTCCGTCGTCGGGGGAACCTCCCTCGGCCGCGAGGCACGGGCGATCGGCGGCGCCCTCGCGGCGGGTGACCTGGGCGTGGCCCGGGAGCGGCTGCCGCATCTGTGCGGACGTGACCCGCAGGCGCTGGACGCCGACGGCGTCGCGCGCGCCGTCGTCGAGTCCGTCGCCGAGAACACCTCCGACGCCGTCGTGGGCGCGCTGGTCTGGGGCGCCGTCGCCGGCGTGCCTGGCCTCGTCGCCTTCCGCGCCGTCAACACCCTCGACGCCATGGTCGGACACAAGTCCCCCCGGTACCGGCGCTACGGCTGGGCCTCCGCCCGGCTGGACGACGTCGCCGGCTGGCCGGGGGCCCGGCTGACCGCCGTCCTCGCGGCCGTGGCCGGGCCGGACCCGCGCGGCGCCCTGCGCGCCTGGCGCGCGGACGCCCACCGGCATCCGAGCCCCAACGCCGGGCCCGTGGAGGCCTCGTTCGCGGGCGCGCTCGGCGTGCGGCTCGGCGGCACCCTCTCGTACGGCGGACGGGTCGAGCACCGGCCCGTGCTGGGCGGCGCGGGGCGCGCCGTCCAGGTCCACGACATCGAACGGGCCGTACGGCTCTCCCGGCGCGTCGGCTGGCTCGCGCTCGGGGTGAGTGCCACCGCACGGGTCCTGCTCACCCGAACCGGACGGGTTCCGTCCATCAGGAAGGGGCGCACCGCATGAGCGGCGGGCTGCTGATCGCCGGAACCACCTCCGACGCGGGCAAGAGCGTCGTGACCGCCGGGATCTGCCGGTGGCTGGCGCGCCGGGGCGTCAAGGTCGCGCCCTTCAAGGCGCAGAACATGTCCCTGAACTCGTTCGTGACCCGCGAGGGCGCCGAGATCGGGCGGGCGCAGGCCATGCAGGCGCAGGCCGCCCGGGTGGAGCCGACCGCGCTGATGAATCCCGTGCTGCTCAAGCCGGGCGGCGACCGCACCAGCCAGGTCGTCCTGATGGGAAAGCCGGTCGGCGAGATGAGCGCGCGCGGGTTCTTCGGGACGGCCGGGTCCGCGGCGGACCCCTCGTCGGGTGCCGCATCGCCCGGGGACCGGCTGCGCGGGGGGCGCCAGGAAGCACTCCTGGCGCCCGTCCTCGACTGTCTGGCGCAGTTGCGGGGCACGTATGACGCGGTGATCTGTGAAGGAGCCGGCAGCCCGGCCGAGATCAATCTGCGGCGCACCGACATCGTGAACATGGGGGTGGCGCGGAACGCGGGGCTTCCCGTGCTCGTCGTCGGCGACATCGACCGGGGCGGGGTGTTCGCCTCGTTCTTCGGGACGGTCGCGCTGCTGTCCCCCGAGGACCAGGCGCTCGTCGCCGGGTTCCTCGTCAACAAGTTCCGGGGTGACGTCAGCCTGCTGGAGCCAGGCCTCGACATGCTGCACGGCCTGACCGGGCGGCGCTCGTACGGCGTACTGCCGTTCCGGCACGGTCTGGGCATCGACGAGGAGGACGGGCTGCGCGTCTCGCTGCGCGGGGCCGTCCGCGAGTCCGCGGTCTCCTCACCCGTCGGCGAGGACGTCCTGCGGGTCGCCGTCTGCGCGATCCCGCTGATGTCCAACTTCACCGACGTGGACGCGCTGGCCGCCGAACCGGGCGTCGTCGTGCGGTTCGTGGACCGGGCCGAGGAACTGGCCGACGCGGACCTGGTCGTCGTGCCCGGGACCCGGGGCACGGTCAAGGCGCTCCGGTGGCTGCGCGAGCGCGGCCTCGCGGACGCCGTCGCACGCCGGGCCGCCGAGGGGCGGCCCGTCCTCGGCGTCTGCGGCGGCTACCAGCTCCTCGGGGAGCACATCGAGGACGACGTCGAGTCCCGCGCCGGTCGGGTCGAGGGGCTCGGGCTCCTCCCCGTACGCGTGCGGTTCGCGCGGGAGAAGACACTGGCACGGCCGGTGGGCACGGCCCTCGGCGAGCACGTCGAGGGGTACGAGATCCATCACGGCGTCGCCGAGGTGACCGGCGGCGAGACGTTCATGTCCGACGCCGCGGGACAGGGCCTGGACGGCTGCCGGGTCGGCTCCGTCTGGGGCACCCACTGGCACGGATCACTGGAGTCGGACGGATTCCGGCGGGCCTTCCTGCGCGAGGTGGCCGCCGCCGCGGGCCGCCGCTTCGTGCCGGCCCCCGACACGTCGTTCGCGGCGCTGCGCGAGGAGCAGCTGGACCGGCTCGGCGACCTGATCGAGGAACACGCGGACACGGACGCGCTGTGGCGGCTCATCGAGTCCGGCGCGCCACAAGGACTGCCCTTCATTCCACCGGGAGCACCCGCATGAGCACTGTGTTGTTGTTGTCGACCGCCGACACGGACCTGCTGGCGGCCCGCGCCAGCGGCGCCGCCTACCGGATCGGCAACCCGACCCGGGTGGACGTCACGGGCGAACTCCCCGCGCTCACCCGGGGCGCGGACCTGGCCGTCGTGCGCCTCCTCGGCGGCAAGCGGGCCTGGGAGGACGGGCTGGCGTTCCTGAAGGCCTCCGGGATCCCGACCGTGCTGCTGGGCGGCGAGTCCGTCCCGGACGCCGAGCTGATGGCCGAGTCGTCGGTGCCCGCCGGTGTCGTCGCGGAGGCGCTGCGCTATCTCGTCGAGGGCGGTCCGGCCAACCTGTCCGAGCTGGCCCGGTTCCTGTCCGACACCGTGCTGCTGACCGGTGAGGGCTTCGAGGAGCCGCACCGGACCGCCGAGTTCGGCGTCCACGGCGAGCGCGCCTTCACCGAGGGCCGGCCGACGGTCGGCGTGCTGTTCTACCGGGCGCACGAACTGTCCGGGAACACCGCGTTCGTGGACACCCTGTGCGACGCGATCGAGGCGCGCGGCGCCAACGCCCTTCCCGTGTACTGCGGTTCGCTGCGCGGAGCCGACCCGGGCCTGTACGAGATCCTCGGCCGGGCCGACGCGCTCGTCGCCACCGTCCTGGCGGCGGGCGGCACCCACGCCTCGCAGGCGTCCGCGGGTGGCGACGAGGAGGCCTGGGACATCGGGGCGCTCGCCGACCTCGACGTCCCCGTCCTCCAGGGGCTCTGCCTGACCTCGTCGAAGAGCGCCTGGGAGGCCTCGGACGCCGCCCTGTCCCCGATGGACGCGGCCATGCAGGTCGCCATCCCGGAGTTCGACGGCCGCCTGATCACCGTGCCGTTCTCGTTCAAGGAACAGGGACCCGACGACGTCCCGGTGTACGTCGCCGACCCCGAGCGGGCCGCCCGGGTCGCCGGAATCGCCCTGCGGCACGCGGAGTTGAAGCACAAGCCGAACGGCGAGAAGAAGCTCGGGATCGTCTTCACCGCCTACCCGACCAAGCACTCCCGGGTCGGCAACGCGGTCGGCCTCGACACCCCCGCCTCCGCGGTCCGGGTCCTCGACGCGCTCCGCGACGCGGGCTACGCCCTCACCGAATACCCCGACAACGGCGACGAGTTGATCCACCGGCTGATCGCGGCCGGCGGCCACGACGTCGAGTGGCTGACCGAGGAGCAGCTCGCCGCCGCCCCGGCACGGGTGCCGCTCGCCGACTACCGGGCCTGGTTCGACACCCTCGACCCCGCGCTGCGCGAGGGCATGCTGGAGGCCTGGGGCGAGCCGCCGGGCTCCCTCTACGTCGACGGCGACGACATCGTGCTCGCCTGCCTGGAGTTCGGGAACGTCGTCGTGATGATCCAGCCTCCGCGCGGCTTCGGCGAGAACCCGATCGCGATCTACCACGACCCCGACATGCCGCCCTCGCACCACTACATGGCCGCCTACCGCTGGCTGGAGAACAGTTTCGGCGCGGACGCCGTCGTGCACATGGGCAAGCACGGCACCATGGAGTGGCTGCCGGGCAAGGGGCTCGGGCTCAGCGGCGGCTGCGCGCCCGACGCCGTCCTCGGCGAACTCCCGCTGATCTACCCGTTCATCGTCAACGACCCCGGTGAGGGCACTCAGGCCAAGCGCCGCGGGCACGCCACCGTCGTCGACCACCTCGTACCGCCGATGGCCCGCGCCGACACCTACGGCGACCTCGCGAAGCTGGAGCAGCTCCTCGACGAGTACGCGCTGGTCTCCGACCTGGACCCGACGAAGGCCCCCGCGGTCCGCGCGCAGATCTGGACGCTGGTCAAGGCGGCCGAGCTGCATCACGACCTGCATGTCGACGAGCAGCCGGACGACGGCGACTTCGACGAGTTCGTCATGCACATCGACGGCTATCTCTGCGAGATCAAGGACGTACAGATCCGCGACGGCCTGCACATCCTGGGCGGCGGCCCGGAGGCCGAACCACGGGTGAACCTCGTGCTCGCCGTGCTGCGCGCCTCGCAGGTGTGGGGCGGAGCGGCCAACGCGCTGCCCGGTCTGCGCGCCGCCCTCGCCGAGCACTTCGGCCTGGTGGAGAAGGAGTTGCTCGCCGAGCCGGGCGCCCCGGTCAAGGCGCCCGTCGAGCTGACCGACCTCGTGGAGGGTCCGGCCCGTACGGCGGCCGACGCGATCGACCTGCTGGAGCAGCTCTGCCGCCGGGCGGCCCTCGGCATGGAGGAGCGGGGCTGGGACCCGGCCGCCGTCCCGGCGCTCGTGCGTGACGTCCTCGGCACCGAACTCCCCGACGCCGTCGCGGTCCTCGAGTTCGCCTGCCGCGAGGTCGTGCCGCGGCTCGCCCGGACGACGGACGAGATCGGGCACATCCTCAAGGCCCTGGACGGCGGTTACGTCCCGGCGGGCCCGTCGGGCTCACCGACGCGCGGGCTCGTCAACGTCCTGCCGACCGGCCGCAACTTCTACTCGGTCGACCCCAAGGCCATTCCCTCCAGGCTGAGTTGGGAGGTCGGCCAGTCCCTCGCGGACTCCCTGGTCCAGCGGTATCTGCAGGACACCGGCGCCTACCCGACGTCCGTCGGACTGACGGTCTGGGGCACCTCCGCCATGCGCACCCAGGGCGACGACATCGCCGAGATCCTCGCGCTGCTCGGCTGCCGCCCGGTCTGGGACGACGCCTCGCGCCGGGTCACCGGCTTCGAGATCGTGCCCCTGAAGGAGCTGGGCCGCCCGCGCATCGACGTCACGGTCCGCATCTCCGGCTTCTTCCGGGACGCGTTCCCGCACGTGGTCGGTCTCCTGGACGACGCCGTACGGGCGGTGGCCGAGCTGGACGAGCCCGCGGACCGGAACTTCGTCCGCGCGCACGCCGACGAGGACACCGCCGAACACGGCGACCGGCGGCGCGCGACGGCCCGTATCTTCGGCTCCAAGCCGGGCGCGTACGGCGCCGGTCTGCTGCCGCTGATCGACGCCCGCAACTGGCGCTCGGACGCCGACCTCGCCGAGGTGTACGCGGTGTGGGGCGGCTACGCCTACGGGCGCGGGCTCGACGGGCGGGCCGCGCGGGGTGACATGGAGACGGCGTTCCGGCGGATCGCGGTCGCCGCCAAGAACGTCGACACCCGCGAGCACGACCTCGTCGACGCGGACGACTACTTCCAGTACCACGGCGGCATGGTGGCCATGGTGCGGCACCTGACGGGCGCGAGCCCCGAGGCGTACGTGGGCGACTCCGCCGTACCGGACCAGGTGAAGACCCGCACGCTGGGCGAGGAGACGCACCGGGTGTTCCGGGCCCGGGTGGTCAACCCGCGGTGGATGGCGGCGATGCGCCGGCACGGCTACAAGGGCGCCTTCGAGATGGCCGCGACCGTGGACTACCTGTTCGGGTACGACGCCACGGCCGGGGTCGTGGACGACTGGATGTACGAGAAGCTCAGCGCGGAGTACGTCTTCGACGCGGAGAACCGGGACTTCATGAAGAAGTCCAACCCGTGGGCCCTGCGCGGGATCACGGAGCGGCTGCTGGAGGCGGCGGACCGGGGGCTGTGGGCGGAGCCGGACGCGGACACGCTGGAACGGCTGCGCGCCACCTATCTGGAGCTCGAAGGCGACCTGGAGGGCGACGACCAGTGAGTACCCCCTTCCCCTTCACGGCCGTCGTCGGCCAGGACGACCTGCGGCTCGCGCTGCTGCTGAACGCCGTGTCGCCGGCCGTGGGCGGTGTGCTGGTGCGCGGCGAGAAGGGCACCGCCAAGTCGACGGCGGTACGCGCCCTTTCGGCGCTGCTGCCGGAGGTGACCGTCGTGCCCGGGTGCCGGTTCTCCTGCGACCCGGCCGCCGCCGACCCGGCCTGCCCGGACGGGCCGCACGAGGCGGGGACCGCCGCACGGCGCCCTGCCCGCATGGTCGAGTTGCCCGTCGGCGCCTCCGAGGACCGGCTGGTGGGCGCCCTGGACATCGAGCGGGCGCTCGCCGAGGGCGTGAAGGCCTTCGAGCCGGGCCTGCTGGCCGACGCGCACCGCGGCATCCTGTACGTCGACGAGGTCAACCTGCTCCACGACCATCTGGTCGACCTGCTGCTGGACGCGGCCGCGATGGGCGCCACGTACGTCGAGCGCGAGGGCGTCTCCGTACGGCACGCGGCGCGCTTCCTGCTCGTGGGGACCATGAACCCCGAAGAGGGCGAGCTGCGGCCGCAGTTGCTCGACCGGTTCGGGCTGACCGTCGAGGTCGCCGCCTCGCGCGAGCCCGATCAGCGGGTCGAGGTCGTGCGGCGCAGGCTCGCCCACGACGACGACCCGGCGGGCTTCGCCGCGCGCTGGGCCGACGAGGAGGCCGCCGTGCGGGCGCGGATCGTGGCGGCCCGCGCGCTGCTGCCCTCCGTGCGGCTCGGCGACGGGGCGCTGCGGCAGATCGCGGCGACCTGCGCGGCCTTCGAGGTGGACGGCATGCGCGCGGACATCGTGATGGCGCGGACCGCGACCGCGCTGGCCGCGTGGGCGGGACGCACCGAGGTGATCGCCGAGGACGTACGGCAGGCGGCGCTGCTCGCGCTGCCGCACCGGCGCCGCCGCAACCCCTTCGACGCGCCCGGACTCGACGAGGACAAGCTCGACGAGACGCTGGAGGAGTTCGGCGGTTCGGACGAGACGTCCGGCGAGGGTCCCTCCGACGACGACCCGGACCCGGACCCGGACGGGCCCGGCGGGGGTGGACAGCCGCCTCAGGACGGGCCGGACGACGGCTCTCCCGCCGGTGACGTCCCGGCGCAGGGCGAGCCCTCGGACGACGGGAAGGCACCGGCCGGACAGGGCGGCGAGCAGGCGCCGGTACGGGCCGCCGAGCCGTTCCGCGCCAAGGCGCTCAGCGTGCCCGGGGTGGGCCAGGGTGCCGCCGGACGGCGTTCGCGGGCGCGGACCGAGCACGGCCGCACGACCGGGTCGCGTCGGCCCCGCGGGGCGCTCACCAAGCTGCACCTGGCGGCGACCGTGCAGGCCGCCGCTCCGCACCAGCGGGCACGGGGGCGGTCGGGCCGGGGTCTGGTCGTACGGCGGGACGATCTGCGGCAGGCGACGCGCGAGGGCCGTGAGGGCAACCTCGTGCTGTTCGTCGTGGACGCCTCCGGGTCGATGGCGGCCCGGCAGCGGATGGGCGCGGTCAAGGGCGCCGTGCTGTCGCTGCTGCTCGACGCCTACCAGCGGCGGGACAAGGTGGGCCTGGTGACCTTCCGAGGGTCGGCCGCGGAGGTCGCGCTGCCGCCCACCTCCTCGGTGGACGCGGCGGCGGCGCGGCTGGAGTCGCTGCCGACGGGCGGGCGCACTCCGCTCGCGGCCGGACTGCTGAAGGCGCACGAGGTGCTGCGGGTGGAGCGGCTGCGGGACCCGGCGCGCCGGGCGCTGGTCGTGGTGGTGACGGACGGGCGCGCCACGGGCGGGCCGGAGCCGGTGGCGCTGGCCGGGCGGGCGGCGCGGCTGTTCGCGGCCGAGGGCGTCGCCTCCGTGGTCGTCGACTGCGAGAGCGGGCCGGTACGGCTCGGTCTCGCGGGGCGGCTCGCGGGTGAACTGGGCGGTACGGCGGTGACGTTGGACGAGCTGCGGGCCGATTCCATCGCCGGTCTCGTCCGGGACGTACAGGGTGTTCAGGGTGTGCAGGGGACGTCGAGGAGGGCCGCGTAGTGCCGCAGGGACAGCCGAGTGTCGTACCGGAGGACGGACTGACGACCCGTCAGCGTCGTAACCGGCCGCTGGTCGTCGTGCACACGGGGATCGGGAAGGGCAAGTCCACCGCCGCGTTCGGGCTCGCGCTGCGCGCCTGGAACCAGGGGTGGCCCATCGGGGTGTTCCAGTTCGTCAAGTCGGCGAAGTGGAAGGTCGGCGAGGAGAACGCGCTGCGGGTGCTCGGGGCCTCGGGCGAGGGCGGGTCCGTCGACTGGCACAAGATGGGCGAGGGCTGGTCCTGGGTCCAGCGCGACGCGCAGATGGACAACGAGGAGAAGGCCCGCGAGGGCTGGGAGCAGGTCAAGCGCGACCTCGCCGCGGAGACGTACAAGCTGTACGTGCTCGACGAGTTCGCGTACCCGATGCACTGGGGCTGGATCGACACGGACGAGGTCGTCGCGGTGCTGCGGGACCGTCCCGGCACCCAGCACGTCGTGATCACCGGGCGCAACGCCCCGGAGAAGCTGGTCGAGCTGGCCGATCTGGTGACCGACATGTCCAAGGTCAAGCATCCGATGGACGCCGGCCAGAAGGGCCAGAGGGGCATCGAGTGGTGACGTCCTCCGTTCCCCGGCTGGTCGTCGCCGCGCCCTCCTCGGGCAGCGGCAAGACCACCGTCGCCACGGGGCTGATGGCGGCCTTCGCAGGGCGGGGGCTCGCCGTGTCCCCGCACAAGGTGGGTCCCGACTACATCGACCCCGGGTACCACGCGCTCGCCACCGGGCGCACGGGGCGCAATCTCGACGCGTACCTGTGCGGCACGGAGCTGATCGGGCCGCTGTTCGCGCACGGGGCGCGCGGGTGCGACATCGCGGTCGTCGAGGGCGTGATGGGGCTGTACGACGGGGCCGCGGGCGAGGGGGAACTCGCCTCCACGGCCCAGGTGGCGAAGCTGCTGCGGGCGCCGGTGGTGCTGGTCGTCGACGCGTCCTCGCAGTCGCGGTCCGTGGCCGCGCTGGTGCACGGGTTCGCCTCCTGGGACCCCGAGGTGCGGATCGGGGGCGTGATCCTGAACAAGGTCGCCTCGGACCGGCACGAGGACCTGCTGCGCGACGCTCTGGACTCCTCCGGGGTTCCGGTGCTCGGGGTGCTGCGGCGGGCGCCGCAGGTGGACACGCCGTCGCGGCACCTCGGTCTGGTGCCGGTCGCCGAGCGGCGGGCGGAGGCGGTCTCGGCCGTCGCGGCGATGGCCGCGCAGGTCTCCGACGGGTGCGATCTGGACGCGCTGGCGGCGCTGGCGCGGAGTGCCGGTGCGTTGTCGGGCACGGCCTGGGACGCCGCCGAGGCCGTGGATTTGCCCACCCACGACCACCCGACTCGCTCGGCCGAGAAGCGGGGACTGCTGAGGGCCGGCGCCAGTGGCGAGGCGTTGACCGTCCACCCGACTCGCTCCGCCGGCCGGCGGGCGCCCGTGGTGGCCGTCGCCGGCGGGGAGGCGTTCACCTTCTCCTACGCCGAGCACGTCGAGTTGCTCACCGCCGCCGGGGCCGAGGTCGTCACCTTCGATCCGCTCCGCGACGAGCAACTGCCGGACGGGACGGGCGGGTTGGTCATCGGCGGCGGCTTCCCCGAGGTGTACGCGGCCGAGCTGTCCGCCAACGAACCGCTGCGCAAGGCCGTCGCGGCCCTCGCGGAGTCGGGCGCCCCCGTGGCCGCCGAGTGCGCCGGGCTGCTCTATCTGTGCCGGGAACTGGACGGGCGGCCGATGTGCGGGGTGCTCGACGCGACCGCCCGGATGGACGAGCGGCTGACCCTCGGCTACCGGGACGCCGTGGCCCTCGGCGACAGCGTGCTCGCCGCGGCCGGCACCCGGATGCGCGGGCACGAGTTCCACCGGACGGTCGTGGAGCCCGGCGCCGGTCCCGTTCCCGCCTGGGGGATGCGCTCCCCCGAACGGCGCGTCGAAGGTTTCGTGCAGCAGGGCGTGCACGCGAGTTATCTGCACACGCACTGGGCGTCCGAGCCCGGCGTGGCCCGTCGGTTCGTCGAGAGGTGCCTGACGTCATGAGCAGCAAGCTGATCGGAGTCGGGGTCGGCCCCGGCGACCCCGAGCTGGTGACCGTCAAGGGCGTCAACGCCCTGCGCGCCGCGGACGTCGTCGTCGTCCCCGTCATGGCTGCACCGGACGGGAAAGACGGTGGCGAGCGGGGGCGGGCCGAGGCGACCGTCCTGCACTACGTGCCCGAGCAGAAGGTCGTCCGGGTGGTGTTCGCGCTCAACGAGCGCAGCGACCGGGGGCGGCGCGAGGCGGCCTGGGACGCCGCGGGCGCGCGGGTCGCGGGTCTTCTCGCCCGGCACGGCACGGTCGCCTTCGCCACCATCGGCGACCCCAACGTGTACTCGACGTTCACCTATCTCGCCCACACGATCGGGGAACTGGTCCCGGGCACGGTCGTGGAGACCGTGCCCGGCATCACCGCCATGCAGGACCTCGCCGCACGGTCGGGAGCCGTCCTCACCGAGGGGACCGAGCCGCTCATCCTCGTCCCGGTGACCGCGGGGGCGGCCGTGCTCAAGGACGCCCTGAACGGACCCGGCACGGTGGTCGCGTACAAGTTCGGGCGGCAGGCCGCCGAGGTGGCCGAGGCGCTGCGGGACAGCGGGCGGCTCGACGACGCCGTCTGGGGGTCGGCGCTCGGTCTGGAGGACGAGTCGATCCGGCCGGCCGCCGATCTCGACGGGGAGCCGCTCCAGTACCTCTCGACGCTCATCGCGCCCGCGCGCCGCGACGGGACACGCGGCGGAAAGCTGTGACCAGGAGCCGCCCAGGAGCCCGCGCGCCGTACCCCGCGAACCGTCCGGGCTCAGCCCGCGAGGCCCACCACCAGCCAGATGAAGGCCACGCCCGCGACCGTGCACAGCAGGGTCGAACGGGCGGGGTGCTCGTGGTGCGCCTCGGGGAGGATCTCGGCGGCGGCGAGGTAGAGGAGCACGCCGCCGAAGAGGCCGAGGTAGCCGCCGAGCAGCCGCTCGGGGATGGTGAAGAAGAGCGTCGAGGCCGCGCCGACCATCGGGGCCGCCGCGTCCGCGTACAGCATGAGCAGGGCCTTGCGACGGGCGTTCCCGTACAGGCTCGTGATCGTGTACGTGTTGAAGCCGTCGGCGAAGTCGTGCGCGATCACCGCGAGGGACACCGCGAGACCCATGCCGCCGCCGACCTGGAAGGCGGCCCCGATCGCGACGCCGTCCATCGCGCTGTGACCGACCATCGCGGCGGCCGCCGTGAGGCCCACCTCGGGCGCGCGTCCGGCGTGCTCCTCGCCGCCGTGCGCGGCCTGGCGGTGGGCGAGGAGCCGTTCGACCAGATGGGCCAGCAGGAAGCCGGCCACGAACAGGAGCAGCGCGGCCGGTACGCCGAACACCTCGGTGCCCGCCGCGGCCAGCGCCTCCGGCAGCAGGTCGAGACCGACCACGCCGAGCATCAGGCCGCCGGCCAGGCCGAGCACCAGATGGCGGCGGTCGGTCACCCGCTGCGCGGTCCAGCCGCCGACCAGCGTCATCAGGAACGCGCCGAGCGCGACGAGGACCGCCATAGGCCCTTGCTATCCGATGCACCCCCGTGTCCGCACCCGGGGCGACGGCCCCGGGCCCACTGAAGCTTCCGCAGCACCCTGATTTTCCGTAGGAGAGGACCGATTCCCATGGCCGATGCCCCCACCGGCAAGGTGACCTTCGTCGGTGCCGGCCCCGGCGCCGCCGACCTGCTGACGTTCCGCGCCGCGCGCGCCATCGCCGAGGCCGATGTCGTGATCTGGGCGGCGAGCCTGGTGCAGGCCGAGGTGCTCGGCCACGCGCGCGAGGACGCCGAGATCCTCGACTCGGCGACGATGTCGCTGGAGGACGTCGTCGCCGTCTACGAGCGGGCCCGTGACCAGGGCCTGTCGGTGGCGCGGATCCACTCCGGCGACCCGGCCCTGTGGGGCGGGACGCAGGAGCAGGTCGACCGGTGCGCGGAGCTCGGCATCGAGACCGAGATCGTCCCGGGTGTCTCGTCCTTCTCCGCGGTCGCCGCGATCGCGCAGCGCGAGCTGACGATTCCCGAGGTCGCCCAGTCCGTGATCCTCACCCGGCTCGGCGGCGGCAAGACTCCGATGCCGCCCGGGGAGGACGTGCGGGAGTTCGCGAAGCACGGCACGACGATGGCGCTGTTCCTGTCGGCGGCGCGCAGCGGACAGCTCGTGCGGGAGCTGCTGGAGGGCGGCTATCCGACGACCACACCGGTCGTGGTCGCCTACCAGGCGACCTGGCCGGAGGAGCTGATCGTGAAGTGCACGGTCGGCACGCTGGAGGAGACCGTCAAGGAGCACAAGCTCTGGAAGCACACGCTCTTCCTGGTCGGCCCGGCGCTGGACGCGAGCGGCACCCGCTCGCACCTCTACCACCCGGGTCATTTCCACGGCTTCCGCAGGGCCGACCCGCAGGCGCGCGCGGAGCTGCGCGCCGCGCGCCGGGGCGGTGCGGGCGGTACGGACGGCGCTCAGGACTCCGCGTCGTGAGCGTGGACGTCACCGGCACGGAGGGTCGACCGGTCGGCGCGGAAGGGGAATCCGCCGGTCCGGCGGACCGCCGCGGCGTGATCACCGTTGTCGGTACGGGCACGGGGGCACCGCTGTCCCCGGACGCCGAGGGAGTGCTCGCCGGGGCGGGGCTGGTCGTGGGTGCCCGGCGGCATCTGGCGGCGGCCCGGCCGCCGGAGCGGGCGGAGCGGGTGGTGCTCGGGCCGCTGGCGCCGGCCCTGGACCGCATCGAGCGGTACACGGCCGACGGCGCGCGCGGGGGCCCGGTCGTGGTGCTCGCGTCGGGCGACCCCGGGTTCTTCGGGATCGTACGGGCGCTCGCGGAACGGTTCGGGAACGGGCGGCTGGACGTCCGGCCCGGGGTCTCGTCCGTGGCGACCGCCTTCGCCCGGCTCGCCCTGCCCTGGGACGACGCCGTGGTGGTCAGCGCGCACGGGCGTGATCTGCGGACGGCCGTCCAGGTCTGCCGGTCGCGGCCCAAGGTGGCGGTGCTGACCGCTCCCGGGTCCGGGCCCGCCGAGCTGGGCGCCGCCCTCGCCGACGCGGGCGCCGAGCGTGTCCTGGTGGTGGCGAGCGCCCTCGGCGATCCGGAGCGGGAGCGCGTCGAGCGGGTCACGCCCGCCGAGGCCGCCGCCCGCGGCTGGGGTCCGGCGGTCAGTGTCGTGCTCTGCCTGGACGGGGCGCGGGCCCTGGCTCCCGTGCGGACCGTCGCCGGACCGGTGGCCGGTCCGGGCCGCTGGGCCCTGGAGGAGAGCGAGTTCGCCCACCGCGATTCGATGATCAGCAAGTTCGAGGTGCGGGCGCTGGCGCTGGCCCGGCTCGGGCCACGGCTCGGTGACCTGGTCTGGGACATCGGGGCGGGTTCGGGTTCCGTCGCCGTGGAGTGCGCGCGGTTCGGCGCCGCGGTGACCGCGGTCGAGAAGACCGCGGACGGCTGCGGCCGCGTCCGCGCCAACGCGGCGGCGCACGGCGTGGACGTGCGGGTCGTGCACGGGGCCGCGCCCGCCGTGCTGTCCGGCCTGGACGAGCCGCACGATCCGGACGCCGTCTTCATCGGCGGCGGCGGACGTGAGCTGTCGGAGATCGTCGCGGAGTGCGCGCGCCGTGCCCGGCGGGCCGTCGTGGTCGCGATGGCCGCGCTCGACCGGGTGCCGGCTGCCCGTGACGCGCTCACCGCCGCCGGATTCACCTGCGACGGCGTCCTGTTGCAGTCCTCGCGGCTCGCCCCGCTGCCGGGCGGGGTCTCCCGGCTCGCGGCGGCCAATCCCGTCTTCGTGCTGTGGGGCGTCCGGCCTCCGGCCACTACCGAAGGAGTCCCCCAGTGATCGGCCTGATTTCCGCCACGGCGGCGGGCGCAGCGGCCCGTGACCGGCTCGCCGCGGCCTGGTCCACGCGTACCCGGGTGTACGACGGGCCCGTGGCGGACGCCGTGCGGCGGGCCTTCGCGGAGTGCGACCAGGTGGTGTGCTTCCTCGCCACGGGCGCGGTCGTACGGCTCGTCGCTCCGCTGCTCTCGGACAAGAAGGCGGATCCCGGCGTGGTGTGCGTCGACGAGGCGGGGCGGTTCGCCGTGTCGCTGGTCGGCGGCCACGCGGGCGGCGCCAACGAACTCGCCCGCGAGGTGGGCGGATTGCTCGGAGCCGAGCCGGTGGTGACGACGGCGACCGACGCGGTCGGGGTACCCGGGCTCGACACCCTCGGCCTCCCGGTCGAAGGGGATCTCGCCGGGGTCTCGCGGGCCATGCTGGACGGCGAACCGGTGGTGCTGGAGCGGGAGTCGGACTGGCCGCTGCCCGCGCTGCCGCCGAACGTGGGGAGCCCCGCGGCACCGGGTGCCGCCGTCGTCCGGGTGGACGACCGGGTCCGGGAGAGGGCCGCGCGCGAGGTCGTCCTGCGTCCGCCGACCCTCGTCGTCGGTGTCGGCGCCTCCCGGGGCGCGCCCGTGGAGGAGGTCCTCGGTCTCGTCGAGGACACCCTGCGCGAGGCCGGACTGTCCGCGTCGTCGGTGGCCGAACTCGCCACCGTGGACGCCAAGTCCGAGGAGCCCGGCATCGTGGGGGCCGCGGCCCGGCTCGGGGTCCCGGTCGTGACGTACACCGCGGAGGAACTGGCGGCGGTGGCGGTCCCGAACCCCTCCGGCGCACCGCTCGCCGCCGTGGGGACCCCGTCCGTGGCGGAGGCCGCCGCGCTGATCGGCGGGGGCGAACTCCTCGTGCCCAAGCGGAAGTCGGTGCGCGCGGACGGGCGGCCCGCGATGGCGACCTGCGCGGTCGTACGGCGCCCGGCGCGCGGACGGCTCGCGGTCGTCGGCCTCGGCCCTGGGGCCCGTGATCTGCTCACCCCGCGGGCGACGGCGGAACTGCGGCGGGCCGCGGTGCTCGTCGGGCTCGACCAGTACGTCGACCAGATCCGCGACCTGCTGCGGCCCGGCACCCTGATCCTGGAGTCGGGTCTCGGCGCCGAGGAGGAGCGGGCGCGCACGGCGGTGGCCGAGGCGCGCCGCGGACAGGCCGTCGCGCTGATCGGCAGCGGCGACGCGGGCGTGTACGCGATGGCGTCGCCCGCGCTGGCCGAGGCGTCCGACGACATCGACGTCGTCGGGGTGCCGGGGGTGACCGCGGCGCTCGCGGCCGGGGCGATCCTCGGCGCGCCGCTCGGCCACGACCACGTGTCGATCAGCCTGTCCGACCTGCACACGCCGTGGGAGGTCATCGAGCGCCGGGTGCGCGCGGCGGCCGAGGCCGACATCGTCGTGACCTTCTACAACCCGCGCAGCCGGGGCCGGAACTGGCAGCTCCCCAAGGCCCTCGCGATCCTCGCGGAGCACCGGGAGCCGACGACGCCGGTGGGTGTGGTGCGCAACGCCTCCCGTCCGGACGAATCGAGCCGGGTCACGACGCTGGGGTCCCTGGATCCGGGAATCGTCGACATGATGACCGTGGTGACCGTGGGCAACACCGCGACCCGCGAGATCGCCGGGCGCATGGTGACCCCGCGCGGCTACCGCTGGCAGAAGGAGCCCGAGTGAGACCGGTGAACCAGGCACCGCCCGGGCCCCGGGCCGGGCACCCCGTCGTACGGGGGTCCTTCCGGCGGCTGCGCGCCCGCCCGGACACCGCGCGCCCGGCGCCGCCGACACCTCCGGTGGCGCGGCCGGCCCGCTCCGCCGCCGGCCCGCCGTCCGCACGCCGTCGCACGGCCGGCGAGGGCCTGTGTGCGCGGTGCGGTCCGCCGGCCTCGGCCGTCGCGCCCGACACCGTGCCGTATCCCCCCGTTCCCGAGGCCGACCGGGCCTCGAAGACCACTGAGGCCCACCAGGCCCCGAAGACCGCCGCGGCCGACCCTGCCGCCGAGGAGACATCGTGACCACCCCGCCCCCCGCCCTGCTCATCGCCGGACACGGCACCCGGGACGAGGCCGGAGCCGAGGCCTTCCGTTCCTTCGTACGGGAGCTGGGCCGCCGCCATCCCGAACTGCCCGTCGCCGGCGGGTTCATCGAGCTGTCGCCGCCCCCGCTGGGCGAAGCCGTCGGCGAACTCGTCGGACAGGGCGTACGGCGTTTCGCCGCCGTACCGCTGATGCTGGTGTCCGCCGGGCACGCCAAGGGCGACATCCCGGCGGCACTGGCCCGCGAGAAGGAACGGCACCCCGGGATCTCGTACACGTACGGGCGTCCGCTGGGCCCGCACCCGTCGCTGCTCGCCGTGCTGGAGCGGCGGCTGGACGAGGCCCTCGGCGACGGTGCCCGCACCCCCGAGGAGCGGGCCGGGGTCACGGTGCTGCTCGTGGGCCGCGGGTCCACGGACCCGGACGCCAACGCCGAGGTGCACAAGGCCGCGCGGCTGCTGTGGGAGGGCCGGGGGTACGCGGGCGTCGAGACCGCGTTCGTGTCCCTGGCGGCACCGGACGTGCCCTCGGGCCTCGACCGCTGCGTGAAGCTCGGCGCGCGCCGGATCGTGGTGCTGCCCTACTTCCTGTTCACCGGCATCCTCCCGGACCGGGTGCGGCGGCAGACGGAGGACTGGGCCGCCGCGCACCCGGGCGTCGAGGTGCGTTCCGCCGACGTCATCGGTCCCGAGCCCGAGCTGCTCGACCTGGTCATGGAGCGCTACCGCGAGGCCGTCGCGGGCGATCTGCGGATGAACTGCGACTCCTGCGTGTACCGGATCGCGCTGCCCGGCTTCGAGGACAAGGTGGGGCTCCCCCAGCAGCCGCACTTCCACCCGGACGACGACGGCCACCACGACGGACACGGGCACCACCATCACGGGGGACACACGCATTCCCATGCCCACTGAAGAGGCCGCCGAGGGCGGGCACGATCTGCGGCACCACGGCGACGCCGAGGTGCGCGACGACGGTTCCAAGCTGACCGATCTGGCCGTCAACGTCCGGGCGGACACCCCGCCCGGGTGGCTGCTGGACCGGATCGCCGCCTCGCTGCCGTCGCTGGCGGCCTACCCGGACGGGCGGGCCGCGCGGGCGGCGGTGGCGGCGCGGCACGGGCTGCCGGTGGAGCGGGTGCTGCTCACGGCGGGCGCGGCCGAGGCGTTCGTGCTGCTCGCGCGCGCCCTGGAGGTGCGTCGGCCGGTGGTCGTCCATCCGCAGTTCACGGAGCCCGAGGCCGCGCTGCGGGACGCCGGGCACACGGTGGACCGCGTCCTGCTGCGCGAGGAGGACGGATTCCGGCTCGATGCGGCCGCCGTCCCCGAGGACGCCGATCTGGTCGTGATCGGCAATCCGACCAATCCGACCTCGGTGCTGCACCCGGCCGGGGCCGTCACCGAACTGGCCCGTCCCGGGCGGGTGCTGGTGGTCGACGAGGCGTTCATGGACGCGGTGCCGGGCGAACGCGAGAGTCTGGCCGGGCGGACCGACGTGCCCGGACTCGTCGTGCTGCGCAGCCTCACGAAGACGTGGGGGCTCGCGGGGCTGCGGATCGGCTACGTGCTCGCCGCCCCCGGGACGATCGCCCGGCTGGAGCGCGCCCAGCCGCTGTGGCCGGTCTCCACGCCCGCGCTCGCCGCGGCGGAGGCGTGCGTGTCCTCGCAGGCGCTGGCGGAGGCGGCACACGCGGCACGGCGGATCGCCAAGGA
Organism: Streptomyces sp. NPDC021080; assembly: GCF_044333225.1. NCBI lineage: Bacteria > Bacillati > Actinomycetota > Actinomycetes > Kitasatosporales > Streptomycetaceae > Streptomyces > Streptomyces sp. NPDC021080. The sequence goes on from NZ_JBIRQM010000018.1 coordinate 104,350, forward strand.
CCGGGACCATCTGGTCGCGGGGCTGCGGGAGTTCGCCTGCACCGACGGTCTGCGGGTGGTGGAGCCGGCGGAGGGTTCCTTCGTCCTGGTCCGGCTGCCACGGGCCGCCGGGGTGCGCCGTGTGCTGCGCGATCTCGGGTTCGCGGTGCGGCGCGGGGACACGTTTCCCGGGCTCGGGGACGGGTGGCTGCGCATCGCGGTACGGGACCGGGCGACGGTCAACCGGTTCCTGCAGGCCCTGGACCGGGCGATGACGGCCGCCGGGGACGGCGGGGCCCACTCCGCCGGCGACGGCGAAGGCACCGGGGGTGGTGTGAGCGCCGGGGCGACGGAGGGAACGGCACCGGGGACGGTGTGAGCGCGGGAAGCGGTGTCAATGCCGCGGACGGCGGAGACGAAAGCGCCGGGGGTGGTCACCGCACCGGCGCCGGTGCGGGCGCCGGGGGCTGAACGGGATCGTTCCGCCCCCGACAGCCCCCGCCGTCCTCGCCCGCCCGCACCCGGAGCCCCCACGGACGTCCTCCCCGGCCTGACCGGCCGGGCCCTCGAACCTCCTGACGGGCCGGGGCCGTTCAGTCCTCGCGGCGCCCGGGGAACACGGGGCGGGGAGGGCGCCCGGGGCGGCACCGGGGTGCGGCGGGCGTCAGCTCCTGCGGCGGCGGGAGAGGGTGACCGCTCCGGCGCCCGCGGCGAGCAGGACCACCGCGCCGCCGGCCAGGTACGGCGTCATGGAGCTGCTTCCGGTCTCGGCGAGGTCTCCTCCCTCGGGAGCTCCCTGCGGGCTCGCCTCGGCCACCGGGGCGGCCGCCTCCTTGGAGGGTACGGCCGACGCGGACTCCCGGGCGGCGAGCCCGGCCGGGGATTCGCAGGTGGCCTTCGCCAGGGTCACCGTGCCCTCGACCGCGGCCACGCCGAGCTTCAACGGGTCGACGGACACGTTGAGTTCGAGCGCCGAGGCGGCGGCCGTCCGGGAGGTCGTCCGGGTCAGGGAGAGGTCGAGGCGCACCTCACCGACCCCGGGCACCTTCACGTGTGTCGGGCCGCCCGTCGTTAGTGTGACCTTCTTGCCGAGAACGGTGACGGAACCCAGCAGGTTCGCGGTGGCGACGGGTTTTTTGCCCGCCTCGCAGGTCGCCTTCGAGGTCACCTCCTCGACCTCGATGAGCGACAGCAGCGGCAGCCCGGGGACGTGGACCGCGGCGTGCGCGAGACGGGTGGAGCCCTCGGCCTTCGTGGCGGACACGGTGGCCCGGGCGGTGGCGACGTCCGCGCGCAGCACGCTGAACGGACGCCCGCCGTCGACACCGTCCAGCCGGGCGGTGAGCGCGGTCTTCTCGGCGCTCCGCGGTGCCTGCACCTCGTTCAGGGAGACCGCGAGCGGGACGTTCACGGTCTTCTTCAGGAGGGACACGTCGAGTCCGGTGCGGAGCACGACGGCGCTCGCGCGGCCGTGGCCGTCGCTCGCGTGGGCGGAGCCCGCGCCGGCCAGCGCGGTGGGACCCGCGGCGAGGACGGTGGCGGCCGCGGTGACGGCGAAACGGCGTGCGGGCATGCGGTGGTTGATGCTGTTCAAGGGTGGGACCCCCATAGGAGAAAGCCTGGGACCCGGACAGAATTACGCACTGAGAGTGAACAGTCAGGCACCTGACGTGAGTTCACTCCTTCGTGGGTTCTCCGTGCACGCCTTCGAATCCCGGGGCACGGCTGTTCCCCACCGTCACTCGGTCAACACCCGCGATGAACGCGCCGGTTGACGCGCCCGCCGATGAACCGTTCCCGCACGCGGCGGGCCCGGTGGTGTGCAACGAGCGCGCCACCGGGTCCGTCACGCTCCGTCAACCGGCGTTCCGCCCGCCGTCAACCGACGATCCGTCCGTTCAGGACCACCCGGCGCGGATCCGCCAGGACCCGTACGTCGTCGCGCGGGTCCCCCGCGTAGACCACGAGGTCCGCGGGCGCCCCCTCGTCGAGTCCGGGCCGCCCGAGCCAGCGCCGGGCGCCCCAGGCGGTGGCGGAGAGCGCCTCGACCGGCGGGATGCCCGCGGTGACCAGCTCGGCGACCTCGGCCGCGACGAGGCCGTGCGCGAGGGAGCCGCCCGCGTCGGTGCCGACGTAGACGGGGATCCCGGCGTCGTAGGCGGCGCGCACGGTGTCGTAGCGGCGTTCGTGCAGCCGTCGCATGTGCGCCGACCACTGCGGGAACCTGGCCTCGCCGCCGTCCGCGAGCCGCGGGAAGGTGGCGATGTTCACGAGGGTCGGGACGATGGCGACACCGCGCTCGGCGAAGAGCGGGACGGTGTCCTCGGTGAGGCCGGTGGCGTGCTCGATGCAGTCGATGCCCGCCTCGACCAGGTCGCGGAGCGAGTCCTCGGCAAAGCAGTGCGCGGTGACCCGGGCGCCGAGCCGGTGCGCCTCGGCGATCGCCGCCCGGGCGGCCTCGCGCGGCCAGCAGGCGCTCAGGTCGCCGGTGCCGCGGTCGATCCAGTCCCCGACGAGCTTGACCCAGCCGTCACCGCGCCGGGCCTCCTGGGCAACGTACGCGACGAGGTCCTCGGGCTCGATCTCGTGGGCGTAGTTGCGGATGTAGCGGCGGGTGCGGGCGATGTGCCGGCCCGCGCGGATGATCTTCGGGAGGTCGTCGCGGTCGTCGATCCAGCGGGTGTCGGAGGGCGAGCCGGCGTCCCGGAGGAGGAGCGTGCCGGCGTCGCGGTCGGTCAGCGCCTGCTTCTCGGAGACGTCCGCGGGGACCGGGCCGTGGGCGTCGAGCCCGACATGGCAGTGCGCGTCGACCAGGCCGGGCAGGGCCCAGCCCTCGACGGTGCGGACGTCACGGGCGCCGCCGGGGCGCTCGTACGAGATCCGGCCGCCGACGACCCACAGCTCGTCGCGGACGTCGTCGGGCCCGACGAGGACCCGCCCCTTCACGTGCAGTACCGGGTGATCGCTCATACTCCGCACCTTAGTGAGGCGGGTCCCCCCTCGTGGCTCCCCTCCCCGCCCCCGCTCCCCCGGTCCGCTTCCCCGCCCCGCCCCGGCCTCGCGCGGCCGGTCCTACGCCTCCGTGTCCTCCGCGTCCGCCGTCCCTTCCTCGACGTCCGCCATCGCCGGGTCGAGCAGCCGGGACAGGAAGTGCCGGGTCCGCTCGTGGGCCGGGGCGCCGATCACCTGCGCGGGGGCGCCCTCCTCGACGATCACGCCGCCGTCCATGAAGACGACCCGGTCGGCGACCTCGCGGGCGAAGGACATCTCGTGGGTGACCACCATCATCGTCATGCCCTCGTCGGCGAGCATCCGCATGACGGCGAGCACGTCGCCGACGAGTTCGGGGTCGAGTGCCGAGGTCGGCTCGTCGAAGAGCATCACATCGGGGCCCATGGCCAGTGCGCGGGCGATCGCGACGCGCTGCTGCTGGCCGCCGGAGAGCGAGGCCGGAAAGGCGTCGGCCTTCTCCGCGAGACCCACCCGGGAGAGGTTCTCCGCGGCGATCCGGGCCGCCTCGCCCTTGTCCCGGCCGAGCACCCGGCGCTGCGGCAGCGTGAGGTTGGCGGTCACCGACAGATGGGGGAAGAGGTTGAACTGCTGGAAGACCATGCCGATACGGCGGCGCACGGCGTCGATGTCGACGTCGGGGTCCGTGACCTCCGTGCCGCCGACGAACACCCGGCCCTTGGTGGGTTCCTCCAGGAGGTTCACACAGCGGAGCAGGGTCGACTTGCCGGAGCCGGACGGGCCGATCACGCAGACGACCTCGCCCTGGCCGATCTCCAGATCGATGCCCTTCAGCACCTCGTTGTCACCGAAGGATTTGTACAGGCCCTTCACCTGGACCTCGGACGTGCTCACTTGGCGACCTCCCCCGACTTCGCTTCGAGACGTCGTACGACGAAACCGAGCGGGATCGTGACGAGCAGATAGCACAGGCCCGCGACCAGGATCGGCGTGGAGTTGGCGGTCGTGCTGGCCAGGTCCCGGCCGTACTTGGACAGTTCCCGCTCCTCCAGGGTGACACCCAGGAACAGCACCAGCGAGGAGTCCTTGAAGAGGGTCACGAGTTCGTTGGTGAGCGGCGGGAGGATGATCCTGAACGCCTGCGGGACGATGATCGAGACCATGGCCCGGGCGTGCGAGAAGCCCAGCGAACGGGCCGCCTCCATCTGCCCCCTGGGCACGGCCTGGATGCCCGCCCGGAACGTCTCGGCCATGTACGCGGCCCCCACCAGGCCGAGCGCGATGGCGACCTTGCCGTACGTCCCGCCCGGGATCTCCGTGCCCGGGAACGCGAGCGGCACCGCGACGCCGACGAAGATGAAGATCACCAGGGCGGGCAGACCGCGGAAGACTTCGATGTAGATACCGGCGAACCAGCGGTAGGGGCCCACCGACGACAGACGCATCAGGGCGATGACGATGCCCAGCACGAGCCCGACGACGAAGCCGAACGTCGTGTAGAGGACCGTGTTCTTCAGCGCCAGCGTGATGACTTCCGGGAACATCTGCTTGACCAGGTCCCACTGGAAGAACTGGTTCTTCAGACGGCCCCAGTCCGCCGTGACCGCGAAGGCGATCACGACGGCGGCGAAGACGACGTACTGCGCGCCGCGCGAGATCCGGCGCTTCTGGCGCCGGCTCAGGCCGGACCGGCGGGGCTGCTGGACGGGTGCACCGGCATCACTCATGAGGCGGACGGGGAGGCGGAGGCCGCGGCGGCGTCGTACGGGCCGATCCACTTCTCGTAGAGCTTCTTGTACGTGCCGTCGGCCTTGGCGTCCGCGATGGCCTTGTTGATGGCGGCGAGGAGCTTGGTGTTGCCCTTCTTCACCGTGAAGCCGTACTGCTCACCGGTGTTGAGGTTGTCGACCACCTTGAAGGCGTCGGCGTTGGCCTTGTCCTTCAGCCAGCCCTGGACGACCGGGTAGTCGATGATGACGGCCTGGACCTGCCCGCTGCGCAGTCCGCTGAGGACGGCGTCGGAGGATTCGAAGGAGACCGGGTCGAAGCCCTGCTTCTTCGCGTAGTCCTCACCGGTGGTCTGCGCCTGGGCACCGAGCTTCTTGCCCTTCGCCTTGACGTCGGCGAGCGAGGTGATGCCGCTCTTGTTGTCGACCAGGACGGCCTGGGTGGCGTCGAAGTACGGGTCGGAGAAGTCGACGTTCTTCTTGCGCTCCGGGGTGATCGTCATACCGGCGGCGGCGAGGTCGCACTGCTCGGAGTTCAGGAACGCGCCCGTCTTGAAGTTCTCGAAGGGCGTGTCGACGATGGCCTGCTTCACGCCCAGGTCGGCGGCGACGAGGTCGATCAGCGACACGTCGAAGCCCTGCACCTTGCCGTCGATCTCCGACTGGAAGGGCGGGTAGGGCAGGTGGGTGCAGGTCGTGAGCTGCCCGCTCTTGACCAGCGGGACCCCGCTCGCGGTGGTGGTCTTGCCGCCCCCGCCGCCCGAGGAGCAGCCGGCCACGAGCAGCAGCCCGGCCGTGGCGGTGGTGGCGGCCAGAATGCGGGTCCGGCGTCCGAGGACCGGGTACACGGAGACCTCCAGTGAGGGGAACAGAGGGTCGACTGAGAGAACAGAGAGTTCCGATTATAAGGAAAGGTTTGGGTTGCTCAAATCAATCCGATGGCCACTGGGCCGTCTGGCCTCAGAATTCGCCGGTCCGAGTACCTCAGGATCGGCGGTTACGCTCTGATCGTCGACCCCACCGTGAGTGAAGAGAGCAACGCCGTGACCCACCCCTTCCTTGACCTCGCGCCGATGAGCGCCGCCCGCTTCGCGTCGATCGAGGACCGTGTCGCCCGGCTGCTCGGCACCGCGCAGGACGTCGTGATCATGCAGGGCGAGGCGCTGCTCCCGCTGGAAGGGGCCATCCGGGGCACGGCCGGTCCCGGCACCACGGCCCTGAACGTCGTCACCGGCCCCTACGGCCAGACGTTCGGGAACTGGCTGCGGGACTGCGGGGCGACCGTGATCGATCTGGCGGTGCCGTTCCACACCGCGGTCACCGCCGCGCAGATCCGTGAGGCCTTCGCCGAGCACCCGTCGATCGACTTCGTGTCGCTCGTGCACGCCGAGGCCGCCACCGGCAACACCAACCCCGTGGCGGAGATCGGCGAGGTCGTACGCGAGCACGGCGCCCTCTTCTACCTGGACGCCGTCGCGTCGATCGGCGCCGAGCCGGTGCTGCCGGACGCCTGGGGCGTCGATCTGTGCGTGATCGGGGCACAGAAGGCGATGGGCGGTCCCGCCGGGGTGTCGGCGGTGTCGGTGAGCGAGCGGGCGTGGGCGCGGATGGCCGCGAACCCCGGTGCGCCGCGCCGCTCGTACCTCTCCCTGCTGGACTGGAAGGAGCGCTGGATCGACGGCGGCCGCACGGCGCTGCTGCACGCACCGGCGCAGCTGGAGATGCTGGCACTGGAGGCGTGCGTCGAGCGGATCGAGAGCGAGGGCCTGGACGCGGTGACGGCCCGCCACGCCTCGGCCGCCGCGGCCACCCGGGCGGGCGCACTGGCCCTCGGCGGCGGTCTCGCGCCGTACGTGGACTCCGCGGCCGAGGCGGCGCCCGTCGCCACCACGCTGCGGGTGCCCGAGGACGTGGACGCGTCCGCCGTGGTCGCGAAGGCGCTGGCCGTGGATCCCTCGCTGCCGCTCGCCGCGGGCGGCGGCGCGCTCGCGCAGTCGATGATCCGCGTGAACCACTACGGTCCCGACGCCACCCGGGATGCCGTCCACGCCGGCCTCGCGGGCCTCGGTGCGGCGCTGGCCGAGTCCGGCGTCGAGGCGGACCTCGAAGGGGCGCGCCGGGCCGTGGCACTGGCCTGGGGCTGACCCCGGCGCGACCGGCGGGGGCACCCGGACCCCCGCCGGCCCGGAAAGCACCGGGGAATCACAGATCCGCTTCACGCGACGACCCCTGCATCAAACGGTTCGCCGATCCAAACAGTGCGCCAAAGGGAACCGAATTGATTCCGATCGGCCTCCCGCATTCTTCTGCCCGCTTTTCCGGTGGCTAAACGCAAAGATTTCGCGAACACGGAACGGCGCGATCCAGGCGGTTCCTCCATGCATTTCATCGCTGTGACGCACTCCACAGCACGCCCTTTTTCTGTGGTATTTTCCAGGCAAAACCGGTCATAGAACCGTGTCCGCGGTCACCCTTTCACGGGCGCGTGATAACACACCGGAATGCCGCGCGTAACCCTGAACGACGATGCAATCCGATCTTTCCGTCGGTAAATTCAATCCGCATGACCGCCGCACGCACAGACCTGTCAGAGGAATTCCTGGAAATGCCGGACGGCCTTCGGATCGACCGTCCGGAGGTGGCCGACGGGGCCGCCCTCTGGCGTATCGCCAAGGACTCCCGAACCCTCGACCTGAACTCCTCCTACAGCTACCTGCTGTGGTGCCGTGACTTCGCCGGCACCTCGGCGGTGGCGCGTGACGCCGACGGACACCCCGTCGGGTTCGTGACCGCGTACGCGCGCCCCGAACGTCCACGGACCCTGCTCGTGTGGCAGGTGGCCGTCGACGCGGCGCACCGTGGCCGGGGACTGGCCGCGCGTCTGCTCGACGGACTGACCGCGCGGGTGGCGGCCGAGCGCGGGCTGTCCGCCGTCGAGACCACCGTCACTCCGGGCAACACCGCCTCCGAGCGCCTGTTCACGTCGTACGCGCGGCGTCACGGCGCGGCCGTCGAGCGCGAGGTGCTGTTCGAGGCGGGGCAGTTCCCCGACGGACCGCACGACCCCGAAGTCCTGTACCGCATCGGCCCGTTCCCCGCCTGAGCCCCCGCCTCCTCCCTCTTCCTCCCCTCCCCCCACGCTTCGAGGAGCGATTCTTCGTGACCGTCACCCAGCCTTCCCACCCGTCTCCCACCACCGCCCTCAACCGAGCGGCCTCCGGCCGCATCCTTTCTCCCCATAGCGTCTTCGAGACCCTGGAGTCGGAGGTGCGCAGCTACTGCCGCACCTGGCCCACCGTCTTCGACCGGGCCCGGGGCAGCCGCATGTACGACGAGGACGGGCACGAGTACCTCGACTTCTTCGCCGGTGCCGGGTCGCTGAACTACGGGCACAACAACCCCGTGCTCAAACGGGCCCTGATCGACTACCTGGAGCGCGACGGCGTCACCCACGGGCTCGACATGTCGACGACCGCCAAGCGCGGCTTCCTGGAGACCTTCCAGAACCTGGTGCTGCGGCCGCGCGACCTGCCGTACAAGGTGATGTTCCCCGGCCCGACCGGCACCAACGCGGTCGAGTCGGCGCTGAAGCTGGCGCGGAAGGTCAAGGGACGCGAGGCGATCGTGTCGTTCACCAACGCCTTCCACGGGATGTCGCTCGGCTCGCTCGCGGTGACCGGCAACGCCTTCAAGCGGGCGGGCGCCGGCGTCCCGCTGGTGCACGGCACCCCGATGCCGTTCGACAACTACTTCGACGGGCAGGTCCCGGACTTCCTGTGGTTCGAAAGGCTCCTGGAGGACCAGGGATCGGGGCTCAACCAGCCCGCCGCGGTGATCGTCGAGACCGTGCAGGGCGAGGGCGGGATCAACGTGGCGCGGCCCGAGTGGCTGCGCGCCCTGGCCGACCTGTGCGCGCGCCGCGACATGCTGCTGATCGTCGACGACATCCAGATGGGCTGCGGGCGGACCGGCGCGTTCTTCTCCTTCGAGGAGGCGGGGATCGTGCCTGACATCGTGACGGTGTCGAAGTCCATCAGCGGGTACGGGCTGCCGATGTCGCTGTGCCTGTTCAAGCCCGAGCTGGACGTCTGGGAGCCGGGCGAGCACAACGGCACCTTCCGCGGCAACAACCCGGCGTTCGTCACGGCCGCCGCCACGCTGGAGACCTACTGGGCCGACGGGGCCGCGATGGAGAAGCAGACCCGCGCCCGCGGCGAGCAGATCGAGCAGGCGCTGATCTCCGTCACCGAGGAGAACCTCGCCGACGTCAAGGAGTACCGGGGCCGCGGGCTCGTCTGGGGCCTGGAGTTCAAGGACAAGGCCCGCGCCTCGCGCGTCGCCCGCCGCGCCTTCGAACTCGGCCTGCTCATCGAGACGTCGGGCCCGGAGAGCGAGGTCGTGAAACTGCTGCCCGCCCTGACCATCACCCCCGACGAACTCGACGAGGGCCTGCGCACCCTCGAACGCGCCGTCCGCGAGACCGTCTGAGCCGGCGCTCCGAGAGACCGGCAAGCAGCACGAGCAGTACGACTCGCACGACTCGCACGACTCGCACGACTCGCACGAGAGAGAGGTATCGCACCACCGTGATAGTCCGTTCGTTCAAGGAACTCGAGGGCACCGACCGGCATGTGAAGGCCGCGTCCGGCACCTGGGAGAGCAAGCGCATCGTCCTCGCCAGGGAGAAGGTCGGCTTCTCCCTGCACGAGACGGTCCTGTACGCGGGTACGGAGACGCGGATGTGGTACGCGAACCACATCGAGGCTGTGCTCTGCGTGGAGGGCGAGGCCGAACTCACGAACGAGGAGACCGGTGAGAGGCACTGGATCGCCCCCGGGACGATGTACCTGCTGAACGGTCACGAGCGCCACACCCTGCGCCCGAAGACCGACTTCCGCTGCGTCTGCGTCTTCAACCCGCCCGTCACCGGACGGGAGGACCACGACAAAAACGGCGTCTACCCCCTGCTCACCGAACCCGAGGAGGTGTGACACACCGATGACCACACTCACCGATCCGTACCCCAGCCGTACCGCCACCGAGGTGACCGTGCCCCGCCAGGACCCGGTCCTCTGGGGCGCGCCGGACGAACCCGGCCCGATCTCGGTCCCGGACCTCCACTCCTACGAGCGCGACGGCTTCCTCTCCGTCGAGCAGCTCATCGCCGACGACGAGGTCGCCGTCTGCCGGCGGGAGCTGGAGCGGCTCGTGGCCGATCCGGCGGTCCGCGCCGACGAGCGTTCGATCGTCGAGCCGAGCACGCGGGAGATCCGGTCCGTCTTCGAGGTGCACCGGATCAGCGAGGTCTTCGCCCGGCTCGTGCGCGACGAACGCGTCGTGGGCCGGGCCCGGCAGATCCTCGGCTCGGACGTGTACGTCCACCAGTCGCGGATCAACGTCAAGCCGGGCTTCGGGGCGAGCGGCTTCTACTGGCACTCGGACTTCGAGACCTGGCACGCCGAGGACGGTCTTCCGGGCATGCGGACCGTGTCCGTCTCGATCGCGCTGACCGAGAACCTCGACACCAACGGCGGCCTCATGATCATGCCGGGGTCGCACCGGACGTTCCTCGGGTGTGCGGGGGCCACGCCCGAGGACAACTACAAGAAGTCGCTGCAGATGCAGGACGCCGGAACGCCCTCCGACGAGGCGCTCACCGCCCTGGCGAGCCGGCACGGCATCAAGCTCTTCACGGGCAGGGCCGGTTCGGCGACCTGGTTCGACTGCAACTGCATGCACGGCTCGGGCGACAACATCACCCCGTTCCCGCGCAGCAACGTCTTCATCGTGTTCAACAGCGTGGAGAACGCCGCGGTGGAGCCGTTCGCGGCGCCCGTGCGCAGGCCGGAGTTCATCGGGGCGCGGGACTTCACGCCGGTCCGGTGAGCCCGTCGGCCGGACGATCGGTACGCGGCCCCGGGGAACACGCCCCCGGGGCCGTGCGTCGGCGGTCCCGCCGGTCAGCCGCCGAGCACGTCCAGCAGCCGGTCGACGTCGGCAGGCGTGTTGTAGAGGTGGAACGACGCCCGCAGATTGCCCGCGCGGTTCGACACCTCGATGCCGGCCCGGCTCAACTCGCCCTGCCGGTGCCCCAGTCCGGGCACCGACACGATGGCGGAACCGGGTGCGGGCAGCGGCTCGTGGTCCAGCGCGGCCAGCCCGGTGCGGAACCGGTCCGCGAGGGCCAGGTCGTGCGCGTGGACGGCCTCCACGCCGAGTTCCTCGATCAGCGCGAGGGAGTGGCGCACCCCGGCGTAGGTGAACAGGGCGGGACTCACGTCGAACCGGCGGGCGGAGTGGGCCAGTTCCTGCACCGGCCCGTAGCAGCTGTCCCAGGGCTTCTCCCCGGCCACCCAGCCGGCCAGCAGCGGGGTGAGCCCGCCGAGGTCCTCGGGCACGACGAGGAAGGCCGCGCCGTGCGGGCCCAGCAGCCACTTGAAGGTGGTGCACACGGTGAAGTCGTAGCCGTTCGCGTCGACGGGCAGCCAGCCCGCCGCCTGCGAGAAGTCGACGTAGGTGCGCGCCCCGTGGGCGCGGGCCGCCTCGCGCAGCGCGGGCAGGTCGGCGATCCGTCCGTCGGCGGACTGGGCGGCGCTGACCGCGACGAGCACCGTGCCGGGCCGCACGGACTCGGCGAGCCGCTCCAGCGGTACGGCGCGCACCTTCAGGTCGCCGCGGACGTGGAACGGGTTCAGCACGGAGGTGAAGTCGTCCTCGGCGGTGAGGACTTCGGCCCCCGGGGCCAGGGCGGTCGCGATGAGCGCGGTCTGGGCGGCGACGGACGGGCCGGCGGCGACCCGGGCGGCCGGGACACCGGCCAGCCGGGCGAAGGCGGCGCGGGCCAGCTCGACGTCCTCGAAGAGCGGGTCGAGCGGCCTGCCCGCGGCCCGCAGGGCCACCGCCTCGTTCACGGCGGCGACGGTACGGGCCGGCAGCAGGCCGCTGCTGGCCGTGTTCAGGAAGGTGTTCTCCGGGGCGAACTCGGCACGGACGAGGGTCTCGAAGGTCTCCATGCGACCACTGTGGGCCCGGACGATGCCCAAGTCCATTGCGGACCTTTACGTGGTTTCCCCAAGCGCTGCTTATGAATGGGCCCCGACCTGCGGCTTCCCGGGCCGGGACCCCTTCAGGCGCTTCTCAGTTCTGCGGAACGGCGCAGCCGTCCGGGCCACAGGCCTCGGCGTCGGCGCTGGCGTCCTGGATCGGTGTGAGCCCCGGACGCTCTCCCCAGGCCTGGGCCAGCGCCTGGGCGAAGACCTCGGCGGGCTGGGCGCCGGAGACCCCGTACGTGCGGTCCAGGACGAAGAAGGGGACGCCGTTCGCGCCCAGCTCGGCGGCCTCGCGCTCGTCGGCGCGGACGTCGTCGGCGTAGGCGGCCGGGTCGGCGAGCACCGCGCGGGCCTCGTCGGCGTCGAGCCCGGCGGCGACGGCCAGCTCCACGAGCCGCTCGTCGTCGCCGAAGACGGTCCGCTCCTCGGCGAAGTTGGCCTTGTAGAAGAGGCCGATCAGCTCGTCCTGGCGACCGCGCGCCTTGGCGAGGTGCAGCAGGCGGTGCATGTCGAAGGTGTTGCCGTGGTCGCGGTCCCGGGTGCGGTACGCGAGCCCCTCGGCGGCGGCCTGCGTGCCGAGGTTGTCCTCGCCCGCCTGCGCCTGCGCCGCGCTCATGCCGTACTTCTTGGTGAGCATCGTGATCACGGGCTGGATGTCGCCCTTGGCGCGTCCGGGGTCCAGCTCGAACGAGCGGTGCACGACCTCGACCTCGTCGCGGTGCGGGAAGGCGTCGAGCGCCTTCTCGAAGCGGGCCTTTCCGACGTAGCACCAGGGGCAGGCTATGTCGGACCAGATCTCGACGCGCATTCTTCGGCTCTCTCCAGGTCGTGCGGTTACGGGACACCCTCCGGGGACGTCGTTTAAGTGAACATTCAAGCGGCTCGGGTCATTCCCCGGCCGTGCCCGCGTGCCCGTCCGCGCCCCCGGTCCGGTCCGCGTGCCCGTCCGCGTGCCCGGCCACGGCGTACCGCAGGTACAGGTGATGATCACCCTCCTCGGGCGGGTTCTCCGGGTCGGGGACCCAGCCCAGGCGGGCGTAGAAGGCCTGGGCGCGCAGGTTGTCGACGTGCACGTCGAGGGTCGCCGTGCGCTTCCCGTCCGCCTGCCACTGCTCCACGCAGGCAGCGTGCAGGGCCCTTCCGATCCCGGCGCGCCAGCGGTCGGTGTCGACGTGGAACTGGAACAGTTTGACCGTGTCGGCGGGCGTGCCATCGGCCGTACGGAACGAGGCGATGCCGACGATCCGTCCCTGGGCGACGGCGCACAGCACCTGTCCGTCGGGGCGCGCGATGGAACCGCGCCAGGCCTCGGCCCAGTCGACGTCACCCTGCGGGACGCCGTCCGGGTAGTACGTCGAGCGGGCCCGGAAGTGCAGATCGGCGATGGTCCCGGCCTCGGCGGGCAGGGCGGTGCGGATCACCGGCGCGCCGGTCACTCGTTCACTGATCATGCAACGGAGGACGTCATCGCTCCGGTCGCGGTTGCGTGCCGGCTGAACTGGGCCCGGTAGGCGCTCGGGGTGAGGCCGGTGCGGCGGACCACATGGGCGCGCAGCGAGTCGGCCGTGCCGAGCCCGCAGGCCGCGGCCACCTGGTCCATCGGCAGGGTCGTGGTCTCCAGGAGTTCCCTGGCCCGCTCCACCCGCTGGTGGAGCAGCCACTGCAGGGGGCTGACCCCGCTCTCGGCGTGGAAGCGGCGGGTGAGGGTGCGCACGCTGACACCCGCGTGCCGGGCCAGGTCGGTGAGGGTGAGCGGCTTGTCGAGGTTGCGCATGGCCCACCCGCGGGTGTCGGCACAGGCGTTGCCGCGCTCGGGGGGCAACGGGGTCTGGGTGAACTGGGTCTGGCCGCCGGGCCGTACGGGGGCGACCAGGGCGAGGCGGGCGACCTCGTTGGCGACGGCGGCGCCGTAGTCGGTGCGGATGACGTGCAGGCACAGGTCGATGCCGGCGGCGTAGCCGGAGGACGTGAGGAACGGCCCGTCCTGTACGTACAGCACGTCTCCGCGCAGGTCGACCCGCGGGTAGCGCCTGCGCATCTCCTCGGCGTGGGCCCAGTACGTGGTGGCCCTGCGGCCCTGGAGCAGGCCCGCCTCGGCGAGCTGGAAGGCGCCCGTACAGATGGACGCGACACGCTTGCCGGCGTCGGCCGCCTCGCGGACGACCGCCACGATCCGCGGGTCCGGCTCGAACGGTGCCCCGGTACCGGCGACGACCACCGTGTCCGCCTCCCGCACGGCCTCCAGACCGTGCGGGACGTACAGGTCGAGTCCGCCGGTCGTGGGCACGGGTCCCGGCTCGGCCGTGCAGACGACCACCTCGTAACCCGGCCTGCCGTCCACCTGGACCTTGCCGAACAGCATCTCCGGCATCGCGAGGTTGAAGAGCGCGACCGGGGACGGGGCGATGACGGTGACGCGGTGCGGGGCGAACCGCTCGGGCATGGCCAGAACCTCCGGACGTATGGCATTCGGGCCACTACTGTACGGCGCCGCGGGTCCGCAGCATGGGGACATGACGACGAACCAGATGTCCAGATCCCACGAACCCGGCCTTGAGCAGGAGGATTTGGGGTCCGGGTCCGGGAAGCCCTCCGCCACGCTCACCCTCACCGCCGCGCTGCTCGGCTTCGCGCTGACCTGTCTCGACGCGTCCGTGGTGAACGTGGCCCTGCCCACGATCGGTTCCTCGTTCGGCGCCGGGATGTCCGGCCTGCAGTGGGTGGTGGACGCCTACACCCTGGCCTTCGCCGCGCTGATGCTGTCCACCGGCGCCTTCTCCGACCGGACCGGGGCGAGCCGGGCGTACGCGCTGGGCACCGCGGTGTTCACGCTCGCCTCCGTGGCCTGCGGCCTGGCCCCGGACCTGCCGGCCCTGATCGGCGCCCGGGTGGTGCAGGGCGTGGCGGCGGCGGTCGTGCTCCCGGCCTCGCTGGCGCTGGTGCGGCAGGCGTACCCGGAACCGGCGCGGCGGGCCCGCGCGGTGGCCGCCTGGGCGGCGGGCGGTTCGCTGGCGGTGGCGCTCGGCCCGGTGGCGGGCGGCGCGCTGACCACGGCCTGGGGCTGGCGCGGCATCTTCTTCGTGAATCTGCCGGTGGGCGTGGCGATCCTGGTCCTGCTCGTCCGGGCCCCGCGCTCACGGCCCCGCCCGGCCCCACTGGACCTGCCGGGCCAGCTCACGGCGGTGGTGGCCCTCGCGGCCCTGGCCTTCGCGGTGATCGAGGGCGGGACGGCGGGCCGCGTCGCGCTGCCGGTGGCCGTGGTCGCGGGTGCCGCGTTCCTGTGGATCGAGTCGCGGCAGGCGCATCCGGTGGTGCCGCTCGGCCTGTTCCGCAACCGGACGGTGGTCACGACGGTCGCCGCCGGATCGGCGGTCAGCGTGGCGTTCTACAGCATGGTGTTCGTCTTCTCGCTCTTCTTCCAGCAGGTCCAGCACCACTCCGCGCTGTACTCCGGGCTGCTGTTCCTGCCGATGACGGGCCTGATCGCGGTGACGAACGTGGTGGCCGGCAAGCTCACGGGACGCTACGGGCCACGGCTGCCGATGCTGGTGGGACAGCCGGTGGCCGTCGCCGGACTGCTCGCCCTCCTGACCGTCGACGCCCGCACGCCCCCGGTGCTGGTGGCTCTGCTGCTGGTCCCCCTGGCGCTGGGGTGCGCCCTGACGGTGCCGCCGCTCACCACCGCGATGCTGGACGCCGTTCCCGCCGAGCGGGCTGGACTGGCGGCCGGGGTGCTCAACGCGGCCCGGCAGGTGTCCGGGGGCCTGGGCATCGCGGTGTTCGGGGCGCTGGTCGCGAGCGGTTTCGAGGCGGGCATGCGGCTGAGCCTGGCCGTCAGCGCGGCCCTGCTCACGGTGACGTCCGCCCTCAGCTTCCGTCTCTCAGGTCGCTCGGCCAGTCGGGCCTGAACTCGATGTGGTCGTAGGTCACGACGCAGCCCTCCCCCATCGGCGACTGGGTCATGAAGCCCACCAGCGCCGCCCCGGTCTCCTTCTCGCCGCCCAGGGTGAAGAGGCGGACGAAGGTCCAGCGCTCGCCGTCGCGGGAGGCGTGGAAGGCGAAGGCGCGGCCGGTGCGGCTCACCCGCAGCCAGACGGAACTGCCCTCCACCGTGAAGGAGTTGGCGTCGTCGGAGTGTTCCCGGGTGACCACCGTGCAGACGGTGGGCACGTCCGGGGAGAACTCCAGGCACAGCTTCGCCCAGGCCCGCTCCCCGACGTGGACGTAGAGCACGCCCGCGTCGAAGGCCGCCCCGAACCCCACCGTCACGCGGGCGATCAGCTGGAAGTCCCCCTCCGGCGAGCCGAGCAGCCGCGGCGCGTCGGAGGCCGGGTCGAGTCCTTCACCGGTGGGCGTCACGAAGCGGTCCTGCCGGGGCCCGGCCCAGCCGGTGAGCACACCGTCCTCGTACGACCAGTTCCCGTCGGGTCCGTAGGTGCGAAGGGCGAAGGGGAGTTCGGGGAGTGTGACGTCCATGGCTCCGAGTCTCTCAGGTCCGGGGCCGGCCTCATCAGGGGCGCGGGGTGTCGCCCCGGCCCGCGAACGGCCGCGTGAGGAGCGGCGACGATTCCGGACGGGCCGGGAGGAACCGGGGGCGCGACAGACCCACCACGGAGCCGGACCGGACCACCACGGAGCCGGACCGGACCGCAGAGGATCCGGGCCGGTCCGTAACGGCACCGGACCGGCCCATCAGGGAAAAAACCGGCCCGCCGCGGAAGGCGCTAGCGCTCCAGGCGTCCGTCGTACCGGCGCGGCAGCCCCAGCGGGTTGTCGTCGCGCAGCTCGGGCGGCAGCAGGGCCTCGGGCACGCCCTGGTAGGCCACCGGCCGCATCCACCGCTCGATGGCGGTGCCGCCGACCGAGGTGGACGTCGAGGTCGTCGCGGGGTACGGCCCTCCGTGGTGCTGGGCCGGGGCGACGGCGACCCCGGTCGGCCAGCCGTTCACCAGCACCCGGCCCGCGAGCGAGGTGAGTTCGGCGAGGATCTCGGCGCCGCGTCCCTCGCCCGCGGCCTCCTCCGCGGAGAGCTGCACGGTGGCCGTGAGGTTGCCGGGGAGCCGGGAGAGCACGGCGCCCGCCTCGGACTCGTCCTCGTAGCGCGCCACGACCGTGAGCGGCCCGAAGCACTCCTCGAGGAGCAGATCGTGCTCGCCGTCGGCCGCGAGCCTGCTCGCGGGCACGGTCAGGAAGCCGGGGCTCACCGTGTGCTCACCGGCCGCGCCCGGTGTCACCGGGCTCTGGACGTCCGGCAGCCCGGCGCGCTCGGCGACCCCGGCGATGAAGTTGTCGCGCATGCGGTGGTCGAGCAGGACCCCGGCGGCGGTGTCGCTCACCGCGTCGGTCAGGGACTTCAGCAGCCGGTCGCCCGCGGCGCCGGCCGGCGCGAGCACCAGGCCCGGCTTCACGCAGAACTGGCCGACGCCCAGGGTCATCGAGCCCGCGAGTCCCGTGCCGATCTCCTCGGCGCGCTCGGCGGCCGCGGCCTCGGTGACGACGACGGGGTTGAGGGAGCCCAGCTCGCCGTGGAACGGGATCGGCACCGGACGCGCGGCGGCCGCGTCGAACAGCGCGCGCCCGCCGCGGACGGAACCGGTGAACCCGGCGGCCGTGACCAGCGGGTGCCGGACCAGTTCGACGCCGGCCTCGAAGCCGTGCACGAGGCCGACGACGCCCTCGGGGATGCCGTGCCGGCCGGCCGCGCGGCGCAGGACGGCCGCGACCAGTTCGGACAGGGCCGGGTGGTCGGGGTGGGCCTTGACGACGACCGGGCAGCCCGCGGCCAGCGCGCTCGCCGTGTCACCGCCGGCCACCGAGAAGGCGAAGGGGAAGTTCGAGGCCGCGTAGACGGCGACGACGCCCAGCGGCACCTTGTAGCGGCGCAGGTCCGGGATCGGCGGGGTGGCCGTGCCGTCCGGGTGGTTGATGACGACGTCGAGGAAGGCACCCTCGTCCACGATTCCGGCGAATGCGCGCAACTGGTAGCAGGTGCGGGCGAGTTCTCCGGTGAGCCGGACCGGGCCGAGCGCGGTCTCCGCGTCGGCGGCCTCGACGAGCAGGTCCTTGGCGTCCTCGAGCTGGTCCGCGGCGGAGCGCAGGAACGCGGCGCGCACGGAGCGGTCGGCCAGCGCGGGGCGCGCGGCGTGCGCGGCGCGGACGGCCTCGTCCACCTCCTGGCCTGTGGCCTCCACCGCAACCTGTTCCCGCTGCTTCCCGGTACGGGGGTCGACACTCCAGACTGGTGCTGCTGCCACCGCGGGTCCCTTCAGATGTGATGCCACAGTTCTCACCAAAGTTCTTGTGTCACTCACCAGGGGTGTTCGATATGCTGAACGCTGTCTCTGATGGTGAACTTCCTGTTCGGAGACTATTTCCCGTCCAACGAAGGGGTCAAGGGCGATGTCGGCAGGCGAGACAGGCGGCGGGGCGCAGGTCAAGTCCGCGGTGCGGACCGTTGAATTGCTGGAGTACTTCGCCGGCAAGCCCGGAATGCATTCCCTCGCCGCGGTCCAGGAGGCCGTCGGATATCCCAAGTCCAGCCTGTACATGCTGCTGCGCACGCTCGTGGAACTCGGCTGGGTCGAGACGGACGCCACGGGCACGCGGTACGGCATCGGCGTACGGGCCCTGCTCGTCGGCACCTCGTACATCGACGGCGACGAGGTGGTCGCCGCCGCCCGCCCCACCCTCGACCGCCTCTCCGACGACACCACCGAGACGATCCACCTCGCGCGCCTGGACGGCACGAACGTCGTCTATCTGGCCACCCGGCAGTCGCAGCACTACCTGCGCCCCTTCACCCGCGTCGGCCGCCGGCTGCCCGCCCACTCCACCTCGCTCGGCAAGGCGCTGCTGGCCACGTACGGCGACGAGCAGGTCCGCAAGATGCTGCCGGAGACGCTTCCCGCGCTGACCGAGCACACGATCACCGACCGGGAGAAGCTCATCGAGGAGCTGCACCAGGTGCGGGAGCAGGGGTTCGCGGTGGACCGCGAGGAGAACACGCTGGGGCTGCGCTGCTTCGGCGTGGCGATCCCGTACCGCACGCCCGCCCGTGACGCGATCAGCTGCTCGGTGCCTGTGGCCCGGCTCACCCCCGCGCACGAGCAGATGGTCAAGGACGCCCTGTTCGACGCCCGCGACCGGCTCACGCTGGCCACCCGCAGGCTCTGAGCGGCCCTCCGGCCGGCCGCTCGCTCTCCGGCCGACCGCTCCATGAGGGATGCATGAGAAAACCGGGCGGATGGGAACGATTCACGCCTGATCGCTCGTCCTTGTGTGCGGGATGAACAAGACGATCAGGCGTACCGCCGTCTTCACTCTGCTGCTCGTGCTCTCCCTGCTGGTCAGGGCGACCTGGGTGCAGTTCTACGACGGACGGGCGCTCGCGGACGACAAGGACAACCGGCGGAACGCGATCTCGCTGTACGCGAACCCGCTCGGGAACATCGTCGTGGCCGGTGAGGCGATCACCGGCTCGGCACAGACGACAGGGAGCGACCTCAAGTACAAGCGGACGTACAAGGACGGCAGCCTGTACGCGGCGGTCACCGGCTACAGCTCGCAGGTCTACGGGGCGACGCAGCTGGAGGGCATCTACCAGAAGCTGCTGGACGGCTCGGACATCTCGCTGAAGAACCCGCTGGACACGCTCACCAACCAGCACGCCGACCCCGGTGACGTGGTCACGACGATCGACCCGGCCGTGCAGAAGGCCGCGTACGCGGCGCTCGGGAACAACAAGGGCGCCGCCGTCGCGATCGACCCGAAGACCGGCAAGATCCTCGCGGTCGTCTCGACCCCGTCGTACGACCCGACGTCGATCAGCGCGGGCAACAACAGCGTCTGGAAGAAGCTGACCGGCGACCCCGACAAGCCGCTGGTCAACCGCGCGCTGCGGCAGCCGCTGCCGCCGGGCTCGACGTTCAAGCTGGTGGTGGCCGCCGCCGCGCTGGAGGACGGGCTCTACGCCGACGTGGACGCGAAGACGGACAGCCCGGACCCGTACACCCTGCCGGGCACGACGACCGTCCTGAAGAACGAGAACGCGTCCGCGCCCTGCGAGAACGCCTCGATCCGGGTCGCGCTCCAGTACTCCTGCAACAACGTCTTCGGCAAGATGGCGGTCGACCTGGGCCAGGACAAGGTCAGGGCGATGGCGGAGAAGTTCGGCTTCAACGACACGAAGCAGGACGTGCCGGTGCGGGCGTACGCCAGTGTGTACCCCTCGGGCATGGACGACTCGTCCACGGCGCTGACCGGCATCGGGCAGTACGACGTCACCGCGACCCCGCTCCAGATGGCCATGGTGTCCGCCGCCATTGCCAACGACGGCAAGCTGGTCTCGCCGCACATGGTGTCGCAGACCAGCGACGCCGACGGCAATGTGCTGAAGGACTACGACGACAGCGCCGGGACCAAGGAGATCGTCAGCTCGGAGACCGCCCGGCAGCTCCGGTCCGCGATGCGGACGGTCGTCGAGGACGGCACGGGCACCAACGCCCTGATCCCCGGCGCGACCGTGGGCGGCAAGACCGGCACGGCCCAGCACGGCGAGAAGAACAGCAAGACCCCGTACGCCTGGTTCACCTCGTTCGCGAAGTCCGACTCGAACGGCAAGGAGGTCGCCGTGGCGGTCATGGTCGAGCAGTCGGACGCGGCGCGCTCGGAGGTCAGCGGCAACGGACTGGCCGCGCCGGTGGCCAAGGCGATGATGCGGGCGGCGCTGAAGAACTGAGGCGCGCCCGGCCCGTACGCGAGGCGGCCCCGCACCCCGTCGGATGTATCGGACGGGGTGCGGGGCCGCTCGTGTACGGAGCTCGGCCGTGCGGGGCTCGGCCGTGCGGGCCGGTGGGTTCAGGTGCCGGCCCTCGCGCGCGGGCCGGTCACTTCACGCCGAGCAGCTGCTCCACCGGGTCGATGGCGAAGTACACCAGGAACAGCGCCGAGACGGCCCACAGCAGCCAGTTGACCTCCTTCGCCTTGCCCAGCACCGCCTTGATGACGACGTAGGCGAGGAAACCGGCGCCGATGCCGTCGGTGATGGAGTACGTGAACGGCATCGCGACGATGGTCAGGAACGCCGGGATCGCGATCTCGTACTTGTCCCAGTCGATGTGCTTGACGTGGGTCATCATCAGGAACCCGACCGCGATCAGCGCGGGCGCCGCGGCCTGGAGCGGGACGATGGTCAGCAGCGGGGTGAGGAAGAGCGCGAGACCGAAGAGGCCGCCGGTGACCAGGTTGGCGAAGCCGGTGCGGGCGCCCTCGCCGACGCCGGCCGCGGACTCGATGTAGGCGGTGTTGGAGGAGGCGGAGCCCAGACCGCCCGCGACGGCGGCGGCGCCGTCGATGAACAGGACCCGGCCGATGCCCGGGACCTGCCCCTGCTCGTCGAGCAGTCCGGCCTCGGCGCTGATCCCGACGATGGTGCCCATGGCGTCGAAGAAGTCCGAGAGGACCAGGGTGAAGATGAGCAGGACCGCTGTGAGCACCCCGGCCTCGGCGAAGCCGCCGAACAGGCTGAAGTGACCGAGGAGCCCGAAGTCCGGAGTGTCGACGATCTTGTCCGGGACCTTGGGGGTGGTCAGGCCCCAGCTCTTGATGTCGGCGACGGCGTCGATGACGATCGCCACGATCGTCATCGTGACGATGCTGATGAGGATCGCGCCCTTCACCTTGCGGGCGAGCAGCGCGATGGTCAGCAGGACGCCGAGACAGAAGACGAGGACGGGCCAGCCGGTGAGCCGGCCCACGGCACCGAGCTGTACGGGGACGGTGGTGTGCGCGACGTCCGGGATGCGGCTGACGAACCCGGCGTCCACGAAGCCGATGAAGGCGATGAACAGACCGATGCCGACGCCGATGGCCTGCTTGAGCTGCTGCGGGATCGCGTTCATGATCGCTTCCCGGAGGCCGGTGAGCACCAGGACGCAGATCAGGACGCCTTCGAGGACGACCAGGCCCATCGCGTCGTCCCAGCTCATCAGCGGCGCCAGCTGGAAGGCGACGACGGCGTTGAGGCCGAGGCCCGCGGCGATGGCGAGCGGGAGGTTGCCTCCGATGCCCATGACGACGGTCATCACGCACGCCACCAGCGCGGTGGCGGTGACCAGTTGGCCGGTGTCGAGCGTGTGCCCGAACTTGTCCTTGGCGCTGCCGAGGATGATGGGGTTCAGGACGAGGATGTAGGCCATGGTGAAGAAGGTGGCGAATCCGCCGCGTATCTCCCGGCCGATGGTGGAGCCTCTGGCGGATATCTTGAAGAACCCGTCGACCCCGCCTGCCGCCGGTGGTGCGGCACTTGGCCGGTTGTCGACCTTTTGCGCTTCGGACATGGCGATTCTCCTCGTTGCCTGCGTGCTCGGTGTGCGGATGCTGGCTGGATTGTTCCCCCGTTCAACCGGTTTCAGGTTTTCTCCGTGTTACGGAAATCGGGTTCGGCCCCTCGCCCCGCAGACGAACGCCCCCACCGGTGAGGACCGGTGGGGGCGTTCGACCATGGGGGCGGGTCAGCTCACGAAGTACGTGGGGTTCGGGAGCTTGTAGGTCTTGTCGGCGTAGCCGCCGTCGAGGTCCGAGTACTGGTCGCCGAAGTTGGCGACGATGTCGTACCCGAGGGACTCGATGTGCTTGCGGGTGCCGGACTTGTACTGCACGGTCGTGCAGTTCCAGGCGGCGGCGGTGGCGCAGTCGCTCAGGTAGGCGGGCGGGTTGGCCGCGTCCTTGAGGAACATGTGCGCGGAGTCGAGGTTGACGTCGACGCCGACCTTCTTCAGGTTCTCGACCGCGGAGACGCGCTGCGACTCCTTCAGGCCCGAGTTGTAGAACACCTCGACGCCCTTGGAAGCGGCGTAGTTGACGAGGTCGGGGCTGCCGAAGACGGCCGGACGGTCCGCCTGGGCGACGTAGGCGGCCCAGGAGGCCGAGTTGTAGGTGTAGTTGGTCTTCTTCTCGTAGTCGAGGGAGAGCAGCAGCGTGTCGTCGATGTCGAAGACGACCGCGGCCTTCTCGTGCCGGTGGTGGGCCTTGCGGGCCGCCTGGTCGATGTGCCGCTTCGCGGCGGCGTCGAGGCGCGCGAGGTCCTTGGCGTACTGGCTGTCGGGGGACGCCTGGTAGACCCCGTTGCTGTCGGCGGTGGTGCCGTAGTAGGTGTCGATGTCCTTGACGAGGACGCCGATGTTGTAGGGCTCGTGCGTCGAGTTCGCCGTCGACTGACCGGCGGTGGCGACGCCGGTGCCGTACAGGGCGGCACCGGCGACGACACAGGTCGCGGCGACGGCCGCGATGCGGAGTGGCTTATGCATGACAGGTTTTCTACGCGCGTAACGTCCGTGGGCGCGAGGACCTTTGCCGGATCGATACATACTTTTCGGCCGACTTGAGCCCCACGCCCTTTCCGGAGAGCGTCAGTTCATGGTCGCGCCGATGGTCGTACTGCCCGTCGTCAGGAAGGTGGTCGCGGGCAACGCACCCCCGGACTGACGGGAGTTGTACGTGGTGGTCGCGTCCGTGGAGATGAACGACGGGGTGGAGACCCCGGAGTCCCAGTTGTTGCCGGCCGACGTCACCGAGGAGCCCTTGGACACCGCGGTGCCGTTGCCCACCGCGAGGTTCTTGCCCAGTTTGGCGGCGCTGGTGGCGAAGTAGTAGCCGTACTTCCCGTTGGCGTAGGCGGTGGTGCGGTTGATGACGATGGCTCCGGTGTCGGAGTTCTCGGTGAACCCGTTGCCCGCGTCGTCCCAGGCCGCGGAGTTGTTGACGACGTGGGCGACGACCTCGCCGTCGCCGCCCAGTTTGTAGCCGTTGCCGTCGCCCGCGAAGGCCGAGTCGCCCCAGCGGTTCTTGCCGTTGCCGAAGGACCAGGTGTGTTCGACGGTGACGGGTGAGGAGAACGACCAGAAGTCGATGCCGTCGTCGGAGTTGTTGTACAGACGCGCCCCGGTGATCAGGTTGCCGGTACCGGAGCCGAACTTCACGGCGACGCCGTCCGCGTTCTCGCCGTGGGTGGCGGCGTCGTAGTTGCCGTACGAGTCGAGGTTCTTCACCGTGTTGTCGACGGTGCCGTCGCCGGTCAGGGTGAAGCCCGAGTCGCCGCCGTCGATGGTCTTGATGTTGTTCCAGACGGTGCCGGTGCAGGACTGGCAGACGACCGCGCTGTCCGGGGAGTTCTGGAACGTGATGCCCGAGACGTTCCAGTGGTCGGCGGTCAGCTTGAAGATCCAGCTGCCCGACGGGAGCGAGGAGCCGTCGATCTTCACGGTCTCCGAACCGTACGCGGTGAGGGTCACCGGCGAGGAGGACGTGCCGTTGGCGGTGGACTGGAGGGTGGCCGTCGGGTAGTAGGTGCCGCCGCGCACCTGGATGACGGTTCCGGCGGCCGCGCCGGAGATCGCGGAGGTCAGCTCGGCGGTGGTGTCCACGACGACGGTGGCGGCCTGCGCCTGTCCGGGCAGGACGGCGAGGCCCGCGCCCAGTGCCAGAGCGGCGCCGAGGGCGAGAGCGGTACGACGAGACATGGAGTGGGGTCCTTTCGTCGTGCTGGCGGACGGAACGGGGGAATCACGGACACCAGTCGCCGAGGTAGGCCGCACGGGTGTGCTGCTCGGCCTCCGCGTCCGTGAGCTGGGGACGGTTCTCCGGGACGGTGATCACCGCGCCGGGACCCGTGTTGCGGTACTCGGCGAAGCGCTGGCTCTGCCAGGGGTGGGCGGCGGACATGTTCGTATAGGGAGCGACCGCGTCGACGCCGGCGCCCAGACGGGTGTCGCGGACGGTCAGCATCGGCCGGGCGGTGGGGTCCGAGCCGGGCACCCAGGGACGGGCCAGCTTGTAGTACGCGTCCGGCGCGGCGCTGCCGATCCCGCAGCGGGTGACCAGGAATCCGCGCGGGTCGGCGACGGCCGTGGACGGCGCGAAGACGAAACCGTACGGGGCGCCGGCCAGGTCCGTGCGGTCCAGGGTGCGGAAGCGGCAGCGCTCGAAGACCGCCGTCGCCCGCCCGAAGACGAAGTCCACGTCCCCCTCGACGTAACAGTCCCGGTAGTACTGCCGGGCGAAGGCGGCGAGCGCGATCGTGTCGGCGTACAGCGTGTCCTGGTGGCCGAGGAAGCGGCACCGGTGGAACGCGGAGCGGTCGCCCTGCACTTTGATCGCCACGGCCTGGGTGCCGGTGATCCCGGGGTGGTCGGCGCGCAGCCAGTCGTTGGCGAAGGTGACCGCGCGGGCGGTGAAGCCGTCGGTGCGCACGGTGGTGGTCGCCGACCCGGTGGTGCCGTAGGTGCCCGAACCGTCGGGCTTCGGCGTGCCGTTGGCGTTGTCGTACACCACGACGACATCGCGCGGGTCGCCGGAGGCGCCGATCCAGGTCATCTCGGAGCCGGCGGCGCCGGGCAGACCGGTCGCCGGGTCGACCGCGCCGACCGACACCGTCTCGCGGTACACGCCGGGTGCGATGACCAGGGTGAATCCGGCGCCGGTCGCGGCGGTCACGGCGGCCTGCACGGTGGTGTGGTCGCCGAGGCCGCCCGGATGGACGTACAGCGTCTTCGCGTCGAGCCGCGCGGACGGCGAGCCGTGGCGCCCGAACGGCGGGCGCCCGGTGGCACGGGCCGGGGCCGCGAGCAGGGGAGCCAGCACGGCTCCGGTGCCCGCGGCGACGAACGCCCTTCTGCTGACGGGGTGTCCGGCCATGGTCAGCAGGTCTTTCCGGCGCCCGCGTGGTGGTCGACGATGCCGGGTACGGCCCTCGGCGGGTCGACCCTCGTCCGCAGGACCGGGGTCCAGCCGGCACCGGACCGGAGCGTCTCGGCGGGGATCTCCGCGTTGTGCACGGCGATCAGATCGGTGAGGACGCCGTTGACGTAGTTGTCGGAAGCGGTCAGCGGCGCCTCCTTCCACTTCTTCAGGATCAGCCCGGCCCCGACCGATTCCGGCAGTGTGAACGCGTTGTGCTCGGCGACGAGTCGGGACTCCATGCCGATGCCGTAGCTGTAGCCGTAGGTGGAGTCGGCCACGAAGTGGTTGTTGTAGGAGTCCACTTGCCCGAAGCGCACGCGCGGGGCGCGCTCGACGAGTCCGGTGAACAGGTTGTGGTGGAGGGTGACCTTCAGATGGCCCCGGTCCACGGCGGCGGTCGCCGCGCTGTCGCTGTTGCCGATCAGGATGGTCTTGTCGTGGTCGGCGAAGACGTTCCAGGAGGCGGTCACATAGTCGGCGCCCTTGACGATGTCCAGTTCGCCGTCGTGCTGTTCGTAGATCCGGCCGTAGTACGTCGGCAGCGAGCTGTCCGGGTGGTCGCCGTCGGTGAACGTGTCGTGGTCGAGCCACACATGCGTGGCCCCGTGGACGACGGCGCTGTCGTACTCGGAGTTCCAGTTGCCGGTGTCGCCGTCGGTGGGGTCCCACTGCGGGAAGCAGTCGAGGGGACTCTCGAAGGCGAGGTTGCGGACGATGACGTTGTCGACGTCCTTGATCTGGAGGCTCGCGCCCTTGAAGCCGGCGTTGCGTCCGATGCCGACGATGGTCGTGTTGGCGGGGACGTACGCCTTGATGGCGGTGTCCTGAACGGCGGCGGAGGCGGCGCGCAGGTCCTCCTGCTCGCCGCTGACGACCTGGTCGTATCCCCACACCGCGGGGTCGTAGTCGGCGAGGTACCGATCGAAGTCGTAGCCGGGCGCGGCGAAGGAGTCGCAGCCCTCGGCGTTGGCGTCGATGGTGCCCCTGACCTTGATGATCTTCGGCGCGCTGCCGCCCGCGGCGAGCGCGGCCTTGAACTCCGCCCAGGTGGTGACGGTGCTGACCTGCGCGGCGCCGGCGGCCGAGCCGCCGGTGGTGCCGGTCCCGTCGGACGCCCAGCCGTCGCCCGCGGCGAGCGTCTGCCGGCCGAGGTCACCGGGACGTGCCTCGGCGGTGGCGTTCGTGGCGGCGAGCACGAGGGCGGTGCAGCCGATCAGCGCGGCGGCTCTCCGCGCGGTGACCGCACGCCAATCAATGGCATGCTCATGCCATATTCGTGTGTTCATGGTGCGACTCTCTTTCCTTCGGCTCGGACTCAGGGACTCAGAAACTCAGGGACTCGGCGTTCATGCGGTGGGCCAGGTGATCCAGGACTCGGGTATCTCGGCGCCGAGACGGCGTACGTCCCGGGGCGCGAGCACCCGGCGGCGCAGCAGCGCGCCCGCGACGAGGCGGGCCACGGCGATGGCGCCGGGCGGGTTGAAGTGCGTGTTGTCCTGTTCGGTCGCGGTCCAGTTGAAGTACTTCTTCGTCTCCTCGACGCCGAGCCGCTGCCACAGCGCGATGGACAGGGCCTGGAGGTCGAGGAGCGCCACGTGCTCGTCCGCGGCGAGCGCGCGCATCGACGCCGGGTAGTCGCCGTGGGTCGGCACCGCGTTGCCGTCCGCGTCGAACTTCCTGCGCTCCACCGGGGTGGCGAGCACCGGCCGGGCGCCCCGGGCCCGCGCACCGTCGAGGTACTGCCGCAGACAGTCCTGGAACGTCGTCCACGGCTCGGTGTAGCGCGTCGGGTCGGCACTCTTCTCGTCGTTGTGCCCGAACTGGACGAGCAGGAGGTCGCCGGGCCGGATCACGTCGAGGATCGCGGCCAGGCGCCCCTCGTCGATGAAGCTCTTCGAACTCCGTCCGTTCACGGCGTGGTTGGCGACCACGACGTCCTCGCGGAGGAAGAACGGGAGCGCCGTGCCCCACCCGGTCTCGGGCGCGGCGTCGGCGTACTTCTGGGCGGCGGTGGAGTCGCCGGCGATGTGGAGCGTGCGCGGCCGGCGGTACGGGGCGGCGAGCGCGGGGCCCGCGGCGGCGACGGCGAGCGGTAAGGCGGCCACGGCCGCCGACGTGACCTGTCTGCGCGTGAGGGACACGGGGGTGTGCCTTTCGACAGAGGTTCGGGAGGGATCCGGCGGAGGTCCCGCGGGGACTCGGGCCGGGGTCCGGGAAGCGGTCGCCCCGGCCCGGCCGCGGCACTCGCCGCGGCCGGGACCCGCGGGCCCTGGCACGCCGGGCTAGTGATGGGCCTTCCAGTCGGCCTGCGCCTTGTTCAGCTGGTCGGCCAGCGTGTCCAGGAAGTCCTTCGCGCTCATCTTTCCGAGCAGCACCTTCTGGAAGTTCGGCTCGTTGTCGGCCTTGGAGATGGTGTTCCAGTCGGGCAGGTAGTACGGCAGCTGCACGATCTTGGTGCCGGTGCCGTTCAGGGCCTCGGCGGCCAGCCTGGTCGGCTCGGCCCGCTGGACCCAGGCGTCCTTGGCGGCGTCGGTGTTCGCCGGCACCTGACCGGCCGACTCGTTGAACTTGGAGTTCTCCGCCGCCGAGACGGCGAACTCGATGAACTTCCAGGCCGCGGCCTTGTTCTTGCCGGACTTGAACAGGCTCAGCCCGTCGACCGGGTTGGACACCTGCACCCGTGTGCCGTCGTCGAGGGTGGGGTTCGGGATGCCGCGGAACGCGCCGGCGCCCAGCGCCTTCAGATGGTCCTGGTAGGAGCCGAGGTTGTGGCTCAGCATGCCGATGGTGCCGCTGTCCCACTGCGCGACCATCTTGGTGAAGTCGTTGTTGACGTCGGCCGACGGAGTGTCCTTCTTGTAGAGGGCGACGTACTTCTCCAGAGCGGCCACGTTCTTCGGGTCGTTGACGGTGGTCCTGTCGCCGTCCCAGAACGAGGTGATGCCGGTCTGGCCGTACGCCGCGTCCAGCGCCGGGGCGATGGAGCCCTCACCGCCGCGGATGGTGAAGCCGAACTTGTTCCCGCCCTTGTCCGTGAGCTTCGCCGCGGCGTCGTAGAACTTCGTCCAGGAGGTCGGCGCGTCCAGGCCCGCCGCCTTGAACAGGTCGGTGCGGTACCAGAGCGTGCCGTTGTTGGCGGAGGTCGGCACCTGGTACAGGGTGTCGCCGCCGCCCGCGGCCCGGCTGACGTCGAGCAGGTTCTGGCTCAGTTTTCCGTTCAGCGGGCTCTTCTCGATCCGGCTGTCCAGCGGCTCGAGCGCCCCCTGGACGGCGACCTCGGCGAGCATCGCGGTGCCCACGCCGCCGACGTCGGGCAGGCCGCCGCCCTGGATGGCGGTGTCGTACTTCGACTGGGCGCTCGCCGCCGGGATGCCGACGTACTTGACCTTGATGTCCGGGTACTTCTTCTCGAAGTCGGCGATGATCTGCTTCCAGATGTCGGTGCGGACACCGCCGTTGTTGTCCCAGAAGGTGATCTCGCCCTTGCCGGATCCCTCGCCCCCCTTGTCCCCCGCACTGCCGCTGCCGTCGTCACCGCAGGCGGTGGCGGTCAGCGCCAGCACGGAACCGAGGGCGACGGCCACGGCGGCGCGTCCGGCGCCGCGGATGCCGGACTTCGGTGGGCCGGACTCCGGTGCGCCGGTCCCCAGTGGGCTGCTGTTCAGTGGGCTTCTCTTCATCGATCGGCTCTCTTCTTCTGGTTCCGGCGGGGTGGCGAGGTGTCCTCGGAGATCGGCACCCGGCTGCTTCCGGAAGGGACGCACCCTTCCCTCCACATTCGGCAAGCGCTTGCTACGGGGGTACGACATTGCGGCTCCCAACAGGCGGACGGACGGCTGACGAACACCGGCGAACGGCGGACGGTGACCCTCAGGGGGTCGCGGTGACTCGGAAACGCGTGAAGGTGGCGGCACCGGCGTGCCCCGCGCCGGACGGCGCGAGCGCGAACAGGCCCAGCAGGGCGCCGACCCAGCCCCGGCCGGTGGCGGAGAAGACCTGCCCCGAGGGCTGCCGGCCGCCGCCGGTGTCGTAGGAGAAGCGGCAGCGGGCTCCGGCGCCGATCTCGATCCACAGCCGGGCCCGGCCCTCGGGCGCCGAGCGTGCCGGAGCGGCGTCGCGCTCGCCCTCGCGCCGCCCCGAGCGCACGGCGGGTGCCCCGGCGGAGGGGGTCTCGGCGAACCGGTGCACGAGCCGTACCGACCCCCCGGGCTCGCGCTGGAGGCCGATCCAGCCGAACGCGTCCCCGAGCACCACGAGCCCGGCCCGCGCCCCCGGCTCCTCGCTGTCGAGGCACAGGTCGACCTGGACGGTGGCGGTCGTACCCGGTATCCGCTGGGTCAGGACGTGGGGCACCGCGCGCAGGTCGTGCGCGTACGCCGTACGGACGCAGCTCAGCCGCAGTCCGTCGCCGGAGTGCTGGGGGGCCCAGCCGTCCTGGGGGTTGGCGGCCCACTGCCACTGGCGTCCGAAGCGGCCGCCGGGGAAGTCGTCGTCGGTGGCGGGCGCGGACGGCGGCTGGGCCGGCAGGTCCGGCTTGCGGTGTACGGCCACGGGGGCGCCCCGGTCGCCGAGCACCGGCCATCCGTCCGCACCCCAGCTCATCGGCTGGAGGTGGACCACCCGTCCGTAGGACCCGCGCTGCTGGAAGTGGACGAACCAGTCCTCGCCCGCCGCCGTGCGCACCCAGCCGCCCTGGTGCGGGCCGTTGACCGGGGTGTCCCCCTGCTCCAGGACCACCCGTTCCTCATAGGGCCCGAAGAAGCCGCGCGAGCGGAAGGCACCCTGCCAGCCGGTCCCGACTCCCCCGGCGGGCGCGAAGATCCAGAACCAGCCGTCGTGCCGGTAGGCCTTGGGTCCTTCGAGGGTGAACCAGCCGGGAATCAGGTCGGCGTCGACGATCACCTTCCCCTCGTCGAGCAAGCCGGTGCCGTCGGGACGCATCCGGTGTCCCGTGAGCCGGTTCCTCACTCCCGAACGGGATCCGGCCCAGGCGTGCACGAGATACGCCTCGCCGGTCTCCTCGTCCCACAGCGGGCAGGGGTCGATGAGTCCCCGGCCCTCCTTCACCGGGTGCGGCCGGGTCCAAGGTCCCCTGATCCGGGGGGCGTTGACCTGGAAGATGCCGTGGTCGGGGTCGCCCCAGAAGATCCAGAAACGGTCGTCGTGGTGACGCAACGCGGGTGCCCACACACCACGGTCGGGCCGGGGAATCATGAACTCGCGTGCGGGTTCGAGGCGTTGGAGGGCGTGCCCGACGAGCGTCCAGTTCACCAGGTCCCGGGAGTGCAGCAGGGGCAGGCCGGGGACGCGGCCGAAGCTGGAGGCGGTGAGGTAGAAGTCGTCGCCGACGCGCAGCGGATCGGGGTCGGACCAGTCGGCGTCGAGGACCGGGTTGCGGTAGGTGCCGTCACCCAGGTCGGCGGAGGGCAGGGCCATCAGGGGGTCACCGCCTCGCGGACCAGCGCGGCGGCCCCGGCCTTGTCCAGCGCCCCGTCGGCGACGACGGTGACGACCCGGCGTACGAGCGTGTCGCCCGCCTCGACCGTGAGCCGCCGGTCGTGGGCGAGAGAGGAACCGACGCCGGGGTACTGGGCGGTGCGCACGAACCACGGGTCGCACCGGGTCGCGGCGGTCGCGCCGGCGAGGACGAGCGTCCAGCCGGCGCCCGCGAGGGCGAGCCAGTCCGCGGTCCGCGCGTGCACGGCCTCCTCGCCCTCGGCGTCGGCGGTGAACACGCTCGGGGCGTCCTGTTCCTTGCGGGCCCGCCAGAAGAAGCCGCCGTAGGCCGCGTCCGGCCGTCCGTTGGTGGCCGGGCTGCCGATCGACAGACCGCGCGCGGTGACGTTCGTGAGCGAGAAGGTGAAGTCCAGCGCCCAGGCGGTCTCGGTGAGCCGGGCGGCGGCGACCGTACGGTGTTCCCGCAGCAGTTCGGTGCCCGCGGCCGTCCAGCGCAGTTCCTCCACGAAGCCGTCCGGGTCGCGCAGCCGGAAGCCGATGTGCCGCTGGGCGCCGTGGTTGTCGAGCTCGGTCGGTCCCCGGTCGCGGACGTAGGTGCGCCCGCCCCAGAAGTTGTGCCCCTCGACGTCGGGTACGGCCACACCGACGCCGAGGTGGTGCGGGTGATCGGCCGGGCCCAGTTCGGTGACGGCCGTGCCGGCCAGGGTGGTGACGGGGTGCAGGTACGGGCGCGGCGAGAGCCGGCCGGGCAGTGCGGGCCGGGTGACACAGCGGGCGACGGGACGGCCACCGATCCGCAGGACCACCGAGTCGTCGTTCATCGGGTGCTCACCTCTTTCGGGAGCGCCCAGGGGGCGCCCAGCTCGGAGTAGAGGGCGAGGGTGTCGGCCGCCGCCGCGACGAATCCGTCGACGCCGGGCACGACGCGGCGGTGTTCGCCCGGGGGCGTCTCCCAGGCGTCCGGGGGCAGTGCGACCGGGTCGGGGGCCTGCCGGATCGCCT
This sequence comes from Streptomyces sp. NPDC021080, assembly GCF_044333225.1. NCBI lineage: Bacteria > Bacillati > Actinomycetota > Actinomycetes > Kitasatosporales > Streptomycetaceae > Streptomyces > Streptomyces sp. NPDC021080. The sequence continues at coordinate 136,271 of NZ_JBIRQM010000018.1, forward strand.
CGACGACCTTCATGAAGGCGCCCGTCGACTCGGGCGGGACCAGCAGTTCGGCGCCCCCCGTCACATGCCCGGCCAGGTTCTCCAGCAGGTCGGTGCGGCCGTACCCGGTCTCCTCGGGGCCGTGTCCGGACCGCTGCACGAGGACCCGGTCCTGCTTGTACCAGAAGGTGATCCGGCCGCCCGTGCCGTGCACCAGGACGTACGGTTCGCCGGGGCGTTCGGCGCAGAGCGTGGCGGCGACGGTGATCCGGCCCCCGGTGGTCGTCACCCGTACGCACGAGGTGTCGTCGGACTCGATGGCGTTGGCGCGCAGCAGCTCGGTCCGGACGCCGGTGACGTCCTCGGCGCGGGTCGAGCCGTCCAGCGCGAGGGCGGTGGCGACGGCGTGGGCCAGCGGGTTGGTCAGGACGCCGTCGACGACGTCCACGCCGTCGAGCCGGCGCCGGCCCGCCCAGGGCGCGCGCCGGAAGTACGCCTCGTCGCGTGCCCAGGCGCCTGCCCCGCCGATGCCGGTGACCCGGCCGACGGCGCCCTCGGCGATCAGTCTCCTGATGGCCGGCACGGCGTGCGAGCCGAGCGACTGGAAGCCGATCTGGCAGGCCACTCGGGCGGCCGCGACCCCGTCGGCCATCCGCCGGAACTCGGCGTAGGAGGGCGCGGGCGGCTTCTCCAGGAGCAGGTGGACGCCCCGGCGCGCGGCGGTCAGCGCGAGGTCGGTGTGGGTGGGGATGGGGGTGCAGATCACCGCGACGGCGGCGCCGGTGGCATCGAGGAGGGCCCCGAGGTCGGCGGACTGCTCGACGCGCCGCCCGCCCAGCTCCTCCTCGGTGAGCGGGGCCGGCTCACAGACCCCGGCGAGGCGTACCACGCCCTTGTCCTGGAGACGGCGGATGTTGTCCAGGTGCCACCGGCCGTGGCCCCGGGCGCCCGCGAGGACGACGGGCAGCGGAAGCCGGTGTGTGCCGGCGGGCGTGGTGCGGGGACCGTCCGGGTGCCGGTCACGGTCCTGGCGCGAGGCGGCCGTCATCCCTTCACCGCCCCGGCGCTGAATCCGGTGATCAGCCACTTCTGGATGAAGGCGAAGACGACGACCACGGGGACGGCGGCGACGATGCCGCCCGCGGCGAGCGCGCCCAGGTCGACGCTGTCGGAGCTCATCAGGGTGTTGAGGCCGACCGGGATGGTCTGCTTGCTCTGGTCGCTGAGGAACATCAGGGCGAACAGGAAGTGGTTCCAGGCGTGCACGAAGGCGAAGGAGCCGACGGCGATCAGCCCGGGGCGCAGCAGCGGGAGGACGACGATCCGGAAGGCGTCGAAGCGGTTGCAGCCGTCCACCCAGGCGGCCTCCTCCAGGGTGTACGGCACGTTCCTGATGAACCCGCTGATGAGGATCATCGACAGCGGCAGCTGGAAGACGGTCTCGGCGATGACGACGCTGACCAGCGAGTTGATCATCCGGAGCTCGGCGAAGATCTGGAAGAGCGGGACCAGGAGCAGCGCACCCGGCACGAACTGCGAGCAGAGCAGCGCGAGCATGAAGCCGCGTTTGACGCGGAAGTCGAAGCGGGCGAGCGCGTAACCGCCGGCGAGAGCGACGAGGGTGGTCATCACCAGGGTGGCGACGGCGATGATCACGCTGTTCTGGAAATAGGTCCCGAAGCTGCGCTCGGTCCACACCTTGTCGAAGTGGTCGAGGGTCATGGGCCAGGGCACGAGCGAGGTGGACCCGGCCGGGCGGAGCGCGAAGAGGAGGATCCAGTAGAAGGGGATCAGGGTGAAGAGGAGGTAGCCGCCCAGGGGGAGGTAGAGGTGGCTGCGCGGGACCTCGTCCCAGGCGCGCCGCTTCCTCGGCGCGCGCGGCCGGGGTGCCTCGAGGGGCGGGGCGGGTGCGGCCGGGGCGGTCGCCTCGGCGTCCTTGGTGATCACTTGTCCCCGCCTCCGAACTTGCTCAGCCGCAGATAGACGATCGAACAGAACAGCAGGATCACGAACGCGACCGTGGTGAGGGCCGAGGCGTAACCGAAGTTGTGGGCGTCGACGCTGGTGTTGGCGATGTAGAGCGGGAGGGTCGTCGTCTCGCCCGCGGGTCCGCCGCCGGTCAGGGTGTAGAGCAGGTCGACGTTGTTGAACTCCCACACGGCGCGCAGCAGCGTGGAGAGGACGATCGCGTCCTTGAGGTGCGGCAGCGTGATGTGCAGGAACTGGCGGACACGGCTCGCTCCGTCGACCTCGGCGGCCTCGTACAGGTCCTTGGAGACGGACTGGAGGTCGGCGAGGATCAGGATCGCGAAGAAGGGGACCCCGCGCCACAGGTCGGCGACCACGGCCGCCGGGAAGACGGTGGAGGTGTCCGAGAGCCAGCTCGTCCCGTACGAGCCGATGCCGGCGTCGGCGAGGTAACGGGTGATGCCCGTCTGGGAGTTGTAGAGCAGCACCCAGATCGCCGAGGTCAGCACCCCGGAGACGGCCCAGGGCGAGAAGACCAGGGCTCGTGCCGCCGCCCGGCCGACGAAGGTCTGGTTGACGATCAGCGCGAGTGCCAGGCCGAACAGCAGCTGGAGCCCCACCTCGACGACGACCCACTGGGCGCTGAACGTCAGGGTGTCCCAGAACTGGGGGTCGTCCGTGAAGGCGTGGGCGAAGTTGCCGAAGCCCGCGTAGCCGTTGCGCCAGGGTTTGGTCGGGTTGTAGTTCTGCAGGCTGTAGTAGAAGACGCTGACGACGGGGTAGGCGATGAAGCCCAGCATCAGCAGCGCCGCCGGGGCGATCAGCAGATACGGAAGCCTGCGCGGGGTCGTGGAGGCACGGCGCCGCCGGGGTGGCGCGGGCGGTTTCGCCACGGCTGCGGCTTGGGCCATGACTGTTCTCCGTTCGCAGTGGGGCACGTACAGCGGGTGCAGGAAGCGCTTGCTACGACCCCGTGGGCCGGGCACTTCCACGTGCGGGTGTGCTGGGCGGGTGTGCGGGTGTGCCGGGGCCTCAGCCCGCGTACGGGTCCGGCACCTGGCCCGGCCGGGCCAGGAACGCGAAGTCGCAGCCGGTGTCGGCCTGGGTGATCTGGTCGTTGTAGAGCGCGCCGTAGCCGCGTTCGTACCGGACGGGCGGCGGGGTCCACGCGGCCCGCCTGCGCTCCAGCTCCGCGTCGTCCACATGGAGGTGGAGCGACCGTGACGCGACGTCGAGGGTGATCCGGTCCCCGCTGCGCACGAGGGCGAGCGGGCCGCCGACATGCGACTCGGGTGCCACGTGCAGCACGCACGCGCCGTAACTCGTGCCGCTCATCCGGGCGTCGGAGATCCGCACCATGTCCCGCACGCCCTGCTTCAGCAGATGGCCGGGGATGGGCAGCATCCCGTACTCGGGCATGCCCGGGCCGCCCTTGGGACCGGAGCCCCGCAGCACGAGGACGCTGTCCGCGGTGATGCCGAGCGACGGGTCGTCGATGGTGCGCTGCATGGTGCGGTAGTCGTCGAAGACGACCGCGGGACCGGTGTGCTTCAGCAGGTGCGGCTCGGCGGCGATGTGCTTGATGACGGCGCCGTCGGGACAGAGGTTGCCGCACAGGACGGCGACTCCGCCCTCGGCCGCGACCGGGTTGTCCCGGGTGCGGATGACGTCGTCGTCGTGCACCCGGGCGCCCGCCAGCTGCTCGCGCAGGCTGTCGTGCGACACCGTGGGCCGGTCCAGGTGCAGCAGGTCGGTGATCCGCGACAGGAACCCGGGCAGGCCGCCGGCGAAGTGGAAGTCCTCCATGAGGTACTTCTGTCCGCCGGGCCGGACGTCGGCCAGGACCGGCACGGTCCGGGCGATCCGGTCGAAGTCGTCCAGCGTGAGCGTGACACCGGCCCGTCCGGCCATGGCGATCAGATGGATCACGGCGTTGGTGGAGCCGCCGAGTCCGAGGACGGTCGTCACCGCGTCCGCGAAGGCCTCGGCCGTCAGGATGTCGGACAACACGCGTCCCTTGTGGACGAGTTCGACGATCCTGAGCCCGGCCGCCGCCGCCATCCGGTCGTGTCCGGAGTCGACGGCGGGAATGCTCGACGCACCGGGAACGGTGACACCGAGCGCCTCCGCGGCGGCGGTCAGCGTGGACGCGGTGCCCATCGTCATGCAGTGCCCCGGCGACCGGGCGAGCCCGCTCTCCAGCTCGGTCATCTCACAGTCCCCGATGATCCCGGCGCGCCTGTCGTCCCAGTACTTCCACATGTCGGTGCCGGAGCCGAGGACCTCGTCGCGCCAGTGGCCCGGGAGCATCGGCCCGGCGGGCACGAACACGGCCGGCAGGTCGACCGACGCGGCCCCCATGAGCAGGGCGGGCGTGCTCTTGTCGCAGCCGCCCATCAGCACGGCCCCGTCCACCGGGTACGACCGCAGCAGTTCCTCGGTCTCCATCGCGAGCAGATTGCGGTAGAGCATCGGGGTCGGCTTCTGGAAGGTCTCGCTCAGCGTGGACACCGGGAATTCGAGCGGGAATCCGCCGGCCTGCCACACGCCCCGCTTGACGGCCTGGGCGCGGTCGCGCAGGTGCACATGGCACGGGTTGATGTCGGACCAGGTGTTGAGGATCGCGACGACCGGCTTGCCCAGGTGCTCCTCGGGGAGGTAGCCGAGCTGCCGGGTCCTGGCCCGGTGGCTGAACGAGCGGAGCCCGTCGGTGCCGTACCACTGATGGCTTCTGAGCTCCTCGGGCCGTTTCACAGCGACCATCCGGCGGCTATGGCGGCGACCTCGGACCGCTCGCTCGCGGGCAGCGGCCTGCTCGGCGGGCGCACGTCGGGGCGGCACAGACCGAGCGAGGACAGCGCTTCCTTGACCACGGTGACGTTGTTCGCGGAGGCGTCGGCGGCGCGCAGTTCCTCGAAGCGGCGGATCCGCTCCCAGACCTTCATCGCGGCCGGGTAGTCGCCGCAGCGGAGCGCCTCGATCATGTTCAGCGAGACGGCCGGGGCGACGTTCACGAGACCCGAGGTGAACCCGGTGGCGCCGGCCGAGAAGTACGAGGGGGCGTAGGGCTCGGCGAGGCCGGCCACCCACACGAACCGTTCGAGGCCGGCGTCCCGGGCGAAGGACGCGAAGCGTGCCGCGTCGGGGACGGCGTACTTCACACCGACGACGTTCGGGCAGGCGTCCGCGAGTTCGGCCAGCCGCGACCCGGCGAGCACCGGATTGCGGATGTACGGCACGACGCCGAGCTCCGGCACGGACTCGGCGATCGCCCGGTGGTAGTCGACCCAGCCGCCCTCCGAGACGTAGGGGTGGACGGGCTGATGGACCATCACCATCGGTGCGCCGAGGGCGCGGGCGTGCCGTGCGGAGGCGACGGCGGTGGGCAGGTCGTGACCGACGCCGACGAGGACGACCGCGCGGTCACCGGCCTCCTCGACGGTCAACTCGGTGATGGTGCGGCGCTCTTCGGGGGTGAGGGCGTAGAACTCACCGGTGTTGCCGTTGGGGGTGAGGGTGCGGACGCCGCCGTCGATCAGCCGGCGCAGCAGGGCCCGGTGGGCGTCCCGGTCGATCGTGCCGTCCTCGGCGAACGGGGTCACCGGGATCGCCACGACCTCGGCGAGTGCCGCCCGCTGGGTCTCGAACGTCGCTGTCATTCCCGTCCGTCCTCTTCCTCGCCCTGAGGGAAGGCCCGTCGCACGAACGAGGCGATGTGTGCGTGCAGGGCTCCGGCCGCGCCGTCGGCGTCGCCGTCGAGGGCGAGCCGCAGGATCTCCCGGTGCTCGCTCGCCTCCCGCTCCCAGGAGGGATCGGACGCCCAGGCGACCGCCGAGACGAGGGCCGCCTGGTCGCGCACCTCGTCGAGCATCCGGCCGAGCAGCGGATTGCCGCAGGGCGTGTACAGGGCGCGGTGGAACTCCCGGTTGGCCAGGGACCGTTCGGCGGTGTCGGCGGCGCCGTCGGCGCGGGTGAGCGCGTCACGGGCGGCGTCGAGGGACGCTCCCCGGCGCACCGCCCGCCGCAGCGCCTCGGGTTCGAGGAGCAGCCGTACGTCGTACACCTCGCGCGCCATGTCCGCGTCCACCATGCGCACCGTGACGCCCTTGTACTGGTTCATCACGACGAGCCCGGTGCCGGCCAGGGTCTTGAGCGCCTCGCGCACCGGGGTCTTCGACACCCCGAACTGCGCGGCGAGGTCGGTCTCGACCAGGGCCTGACCCGGGGTCAACTGTCCGGTGAGGATGCGGTGTTTGATCCCCTCCAGCACGAACTGCGTGCGGGACGACGGGATCGGGGTGGGCACAGAGGTCATGCGCGCCTCTCTGGTCTCACGTCTCGGATCACGGGAGCCGGGCACCGGTCGCGGACACCGGCCCCGGTCTCGCATATCGCGTCTCATATATGACGTACGAAGTACGACGCGTTGAAGGTAGGAGCGTGACCGTGTTTCGTCAACGCTTCCGGCAGAGGAAGTTACGGAGGGAGCCGTGCAGGGCGTCGAGGAGGGAGCCGAGGAGAGACGTGAGGCGCGGGCGTCCGGGGGTCCGCGCCTTCCCCGGGGCGGGGGCGCATCCGGATGTTCGCTCCCGCGATGCCGTACCGGAGTACGCGTACGGGCTGCCCGCTCGGCGGACAGCCCGTGACTCATCCCATGGAGACGGAAGTTCGGCAGGAAGACCGGCGCGCCGGCCCCGTGCGGCGGCCGGGCGGCCGGGCCGCCGCCGGCCGCCGTGGAGTCCGTGCGCTTCCGTGTGCTTCCGTGACGCGGCGGCGCCGAACCGCACCCCGCCGCCGGCCGCTCCCCGCTACGGCTTCCAGCCGGGGTCACGGCCGCTGAGGCCGATCACACGGTCGAGGAGCGGTGCACCGTCCGGCACCGGGACGACGGGGCCGAAGATGCCCCCGACGCGGGTCGGGTCGTCGGCCACACCGGCGAGGAACCGGTGCGTCACCTCCAGGGCGGTGTCGTCGGGGGTGTACTCCTGGCCGGTGGCCCGCGCGAGGTCCCAGCCGTGCACCACCAGTTCGTCGGCGGCGACGGCCGCCACGACCTCGGCGGGCAGAGTCACTCCGCCCGCCCGGGTCGTTCCGGTCCAGGCGGCCGGGTTCCGCCAGGCGTCGGCGAGTTCGTCGAGCGCCTTCGGCAGAGCCGCACGCCAGTCCGGCCCGATGTCGGGCAGGGAGGCGGCCGGGCTGGTGTCGGTCGTGGGGCCCAGGTCCTTGCGCCCGGCGTCACGGAAGGCGACGGCCAGTCCGGCCAGATGCCCGAGCAGGTTGCGTACCGCGTACTCCGGACAGGGGGTCACCCCGTCGAGCTGCGCGTCCGTGACACCCTCCGCGAGGCGCGCCACGACGAGGGCCTGCGGCCCGAAGTCGAAGGTCTGACCGGTCATTCGATTCTCCTCAGAACGCGTATCCGTCTGCTTGTCGGTTCGGGGACCCCCGGGAACACGGGGGCACCCGTGAGCGAGACCCGTGGGACAGGCCCCTCGGGGCACTCCCGTGAGGAAGCCCGCCCGGGCAGGTCCGCAGGGGACTCCCGCGAAGGAGACCCGTGCGGAATCCCACGAGGGCGACCCCTCGGACAAGCCCATGGGGGCGCTCCCGCCGGGGCGAGCCGTCGGGCAGGTCCGTGGGTGCACTCCCGTGGGGTAGACCCCGTCCGTACCCGAGACTCATCGGTTCCCCGGCGCGGGGTTCCGCACCGGGGCGGCCGGACGGCCCGGCGGCCCGCTCCTCCGTATGCAGCAGCGGCGCAGGCGGAGCGATCATCCGGGACCGAAGCTGGGCGTGCCCACGCCCCGCCCGACTCGGGAGATCCCCATGCCCCTGCCCCGCCGCCCCCGGCTGCGCCCCTCCCTCGGCGCCCTGCTGGCCGCCGCCTGCCTGACCGGCGCCGTGGCCGCACCGGCCGACGCCGGCCCCGGCTCCGCGGACCGCGACCACGACCGCGCCCTGCGGAAGCAGCTCGAAGAGCTGGTGCGCAGCCCCGGCGGCCCGCCCGGTGTCATCGCCGTCCTGCGCCGCGAGGGCGAGTCCCGTGTCGTGCGCGCCGGAGTCGCCGACCTCGGCAGCGGACGTCCGATCGAACCGGACGACCACACGCGGATCGCGAGTACGGCGAAGGCGTTCAGCGGCGCCGTGGCGCTGCGCCTGGTGGACCGGCGCGCGCTCTCCCTCGACGACACCATCGGCCGCCGGCTGCCGTCCCTGCCGCGACAGTGGGGCGCCGTGACGCTGCGCCAGCTGCTGAACCACACCAGTGGACTGCCCGACTACTCGCAGAGCCCTGAGTTCATCAAGATCCTCACCGCCGATCCGCACCACCACTTCGACTCGCGCCGGCTGCTCGACTACGTGGCCGGCGAGCCGCTGCTGTTCCGGCCGGGATCGCGGTACAAGTACTCGAACTCGGACAACATCGCGGTCGCGCTGATGGCCGAGGCGGCGACCGGGACGCGCTACGAGCAGTTGCTGCGGGGACTCGTCTACCGGCCGCTCGGCCTGCGCGACACGAGCCTGCCGCAGGGCTACGAGATGCCCGAGCCGTACATGCACGGTTACGACGTCACGCCGCCGAATCCGCCGGAGGACGTCAGCGAGGTGCTCAGCGCGTCGGGCGTGTGGGCGTCGGGCGGGATCATCTCGACCCCGGCGGACCTGACCCGCTTCATCCGCGGGTACGCGGGCGGGGCCCTGATCTCCGGGGCGACCCTGCGCGAGCAGCGCCGCTGGATCGACGGGGCCTCGGAGCCGGCGGGACCCGGCCGCAACAAGGCGGGAGCGGCGATCTTCCGCTACTCCACCCGCTGCGGAGTCGTCCTCGGCCACACCGGCAACTTCCCCGGCTACACCCAGCTGATCGCCGCCACACCGGACGGCCGGCGGTCACTGACCTTCTCGCTCACCACCCAGGTGAACGAGTCGACCAAGCCCGAGCTGCTGAAGGAGCTGCGCAGGGTCGAGGAGAATTTCGTCTGCGCCCTGCTGAAGAACTGACCGAGAGAATCCCCGGCGGGGCGCCCGGACCGGCACGGACGCCCCGCAGAGCGTTCACCTTCATTTCATTGCAACGAATTCGGTCGGAGCGTTGCATTAGAATCTGAACCATTGCAACGAATTTCCGGCATTGAACTGCAATAACAAGGGAGTTGAGCAACAAGCATGTTGCCTCATCCATGAATGCAACGTAGCGTTTCCATTGTCAGAAACAAACAGGGAACGCACGTGACGCAGACAAAGGAGAGCACCATGCAGAAGTTCGACACCCCCGCCCCCGTTTCGGCCGTCGTCGACATCCCCGCGGGACGCATCCGGTTCATCGCCGCCGACCGTGCCGACACCACCGTCGAGGTCCTGCCCGCGGACGCCTCCAAGGGCCGCGACGTGAAGGCGGCGGAGCAGACCGAGGTCTCCTGCGCCGACGGTGTCCTGCGCGTCGAGATCCCGGGGGCGAGGAACCGGCTGCTCGGTTCGTCCGGGTCCGTCGAGGTGACCGTGCAGCTGCCGGCCGGCTCCCGCGTCGAGGCGAAGGCGGCCGCCGCCGAGCTGCGCGGCGTGGGGCGGCTCGGCGACGTCGCCTTCGAGGGCGGCCACCGCACCGTCAAGCTCGACGAGGCCGACAGCGTCCGCCTGACCGGCCTCGACGCCGACATCACCGTCGGCCGCCTCAACGGCACCGCCGAGATCAGCACGCAGAAGGGCGACCTGAACATCACCCGGGCCGCACAGGGCACCCTCACACTCAGCACCCTGGCGGGCGACATCACCGTCGGCCAGGCCGCACAGGGAACCCTCACGCTCACCACCCGGAAGGGCGACATCACCGTCGGCGCGGCCCCCGGCGTCTCCGCGACCCTGGACGCCGGCACCACCCTCGGCCGGATCAGCAACACCCTCAAGAACACCGGCGACACCCCCGCCCTGACCATCCACGCCACCACCGCCCACGGCGACATCACCGCCAGCAGCCTGTGACGGGCTGACGTCATGGCCCGTGCCCGCCCCCTTCGCCCCGTCCCGGGCGGAGGGGGCGAAGTACGGGTGACCCCCGGCGGGCGGGCGCGGCAGAGAATCGGGACCCCTAGGGCCTGTCGTCACATTCCCGTCTGCCCCGCAACGTCTGGCACGTACTCTCGCCGCACCGAGCGAAAGCCCGAGTACGTCCAGTACGAGGACTTCCACCCGGCACGCCGAGAGCACGCACCAGACGCCGCGAGGCCGCCCTCCGGGCGACGACGGGAATGTGACGACAGGCCCTAGTCCAGCCCCGCCAACGCCCTCCGCACAGCGTCCAGATCGGCGTCCGAGGCCAACCCCGCGTGATACAGGCGCAGTTCCGTGGCGCCGAGCGCGGCCGCGCGGGCCGCGTCGGCCGCCAGACCGTCCGGCCGGCCCCCCATCCCGGACACCACGGTGAAGTTGGCGGCCAGCACCCTGCCCCGCGCCCCTGCCCGCACCGCCTCCGAGAACGGCGTCAGCAGACCCGCGCCTCCGGTACACGGCACGACCACACCGTCGGCCACGGACAGGATGTGCCCGGGGTCCACCCCGGCGTTGGCGCCGCAGTGGAAGGACACGGGGTCGGCGTGCAGCAGCACCTGGAAACCGGCCGGCGCGGCGGAGCGCACCGCCGAGACCGTCTCCTCCTGGAGCGAGCGGGCCACGTGGTCGCGCCAGACGCGGGTGGCCGCCGCGGTCCCCGCCCCGAGCAGCTTCTCGACTCCGGCCCAGCCGCCTCCGGACGGCTCCCCCCGCCACACCGGCTCCAGCGCACCGCGCACGAAGGACGCCAACTCCTGGGCGTCGAGGCCCTCTCGGCCGTACCCCTCCGCGCACACGGCGCAGAAGCAGAGAGACATCAGATACTGCCCGGCGTCCCCGAGCGGCACCCCGCCGGTCTTGTCGTGGGCGTGCAGATGAGCGAGCCCGTACCAGCCGAGCGACTCCAGTTCCGTACCCGCCGCACCGGGCCGGACCGCGGCCTCCACCGCGAGGTCGGCCAGGTAGGCACGGGTGGCGGGCCGGGCGACACAGGGGGCCCAGGGGTAACGGTCCCCGTAGGCGTTGACGACGGAGGTCTCCGGATGCTCCTCCCCCATACGGGAGTTGTGCGCGAGCACGACCCAGGTGTGGACGTCGAGCCCGGCCCCGGCGAGCGCGGCGGCGGCCTCGCCGTACGCGTCACCGGGTGCCCAGGCCCCGGCCGGGTACGGGCGAAGGGCCCGGCCCCGCCACCGCGCCTCGTCCACCGGATACAGCACGGCGGCGTGCGCGGCCGTGACGACCCGGTGCCGGGGGTGGCGGGGCGTCAGCGCGCGCGTGGAGTGATAGGCGGACGCGAGCGTCACCTGGCGGACACCGAGACCTGCGGTCCTGGCGGCGGCCTCCGGGTCCCCGTCGACGTCCCAGGGATAAAGGAACGCGGACGCCCTCACAGGCCCTCCTCGATGAGCGCGTAACCGCGGTCGATCAGCTGCGCGAGCTGTTTGACATGGTCCTCGGCCGGTTCGTGCAGCGGGGGCCGCACCTCGCCGACGTCCAGTCCGCGCAGCCGCACACCGGCCTTGACGAGGGCGACCGCGTAGCCGCGTCCCCGCGCCCGCAGATCGGCGAAGGGCCGGTAGAAGCCGTCCAGCAGCCGGTTCACCGTCGTGTCGTCCCCGGTGTTCAGGGCCCGGTGGAAGGCCAGCGCGATCTCGGGGGCGAAGCAGAAGACCGCCGAGGAGTAGAGCGTGATGCCCAGCCCCCGGTAGGCGAGCCCGGTCAGTTCGGCCGTCGGCAGACCGTTGAAGTAGAGGAAGCCGCCGGGCGTCTCGCTGCGTACGGCGCTGACGATCCGCTGCATCAGGTCCAGGTCGCCGAGCCCGTCCTTGAAGCCGATGATCCCCTCGGTGCGGGCGAGTTCGACCGCGCTCGCGGGGGTGAAGACGGCATTGTCGCGCTGGTAGACGATGACGTCGAGGGAGGTGGCGACGGCGATCTCCCGGTAGTGCCGCAGCAGTCCCTCCTGCCCGGCCGTCACGAGATACGGCGGCATGGCGAGCAGTCCGTCGGCCCCGGCGGCCTCCGCGAGGCGCGCGTAGCGCACGGCGAGGGCGGTCCCGTATCCGGCGCCCGCCACCACCGGGACGCGCCCCTTCGTCGCCTCCACAGCCGCCCGCACCAGGACCTCGAACTCCTCGGGCACGAGCGCGTGGAACTCGCCGGTGCCGCAGCACGCGAAGACCGCCGCCGCTCCGGCCTCGACGCCGCTTCGCACGTGCTCCCGGTAGACGCCGGGATCGACGGCGCCGTCGGGGCCGTACGCGGCGACGGGGAAGAAGAGCGGCCCGCTGGGAATGCTCAGCCGAGCGGCAAGAGGGGCTGACGTCACGGACTCTCCTCGTAAAAGATGCCCACCGAGTGCACGTTTCTGATCCACGTCCATATCCCTGAACGCGCCCACGCTAAGCCGCCACCTCCGGGCCGGTCAAGCACGCAAACCCGCAACACGAAGGCGGATTTCCCCCCCTCCGCGTGACACTTGACGCGACGCGCCGACGCTCCTTAGCGTGTCCACGGATGTGAATCTGATACACGAATACGGCTGACCGAACAGAGTCCCACCGACCGCCCCACGGGCGGAGCCCCCACCGACCGACCGACCACCCACCGACCGCCCCACGACGCCCGGCCCTGGCGCACCGCACCCCCACGGAGGAGACCCCGCATGCCCGCTCCCCGCACCGTTCTGCTCACCGGCGCCGCCGGCGGACTCGGCACCCTGATGCGCGGGCTGCTGCCGGCGTACGGCTACGAGCTGCGCCTGCTCGACATGCTCCCGGTCGAGGGCGAGCCGGAGGCGATCACCGCGGACCTCGCCGACCGGGCGGCGCTGCGCGCGGCGGTGCGGGGCGTCGACGCGATCGTCCACCTCGCGGGCATCTCCCTGGAAGCCTCCTTCGACAAGATCCTCAAGGCGAACATCGAGGGGACGTACAACCTGTACGAGGCGGCGCGCGAGGAGGGTGTACGCCGTGTCGTCTTCGCCTCCTCCAACCACGCGGTCGGCTACACCCCGCGCCCGCGGGGGGACGACCCCCTGATCCCCGTCGACACCCCGCGCCGCCCCGACACCTTCTACGGCCTGTCCAAGTCGTTCGGCGAGGACCTGGCGCAGCTCTACTGGGACAAACACGGCCTGGAGACCGTCTCGGTGCGCATCGGGTCCTGCTTCGCGGAGCCCACCAGCGTGCGCATGCTCTCGGTGTGGATGAGCCCCGAGGACGGTGCCCGCCTCTTCCACACGGCTCTGACCGCCGAGGACGTGGGGCACTCGGTCGTCTACGGCTCGTCCGCCAACACCCGCCTGTGGTGGGACCTCTCGACGGCACGGGCCCTCGGCTACGAACCGCGCGACGACTCCGAGCCGTACGCCGAGAAGCTCATCGCCGAGCAGGGCGAGCTCGACCCGGACAACCCGGACCACGCCCACCTGGGCGGCCACTTCACCACGCACCCGCCGATCTGGCCGTACTGACGCGGCGGTCGAAGGCCGAGGGGCGGGCGGGCACCGAACGGGCAGTTCTACAGCGGGTGTCGGTCATCCCCGTCATCGCATCCGACGACCACCACCCGCAAAGATCACGCATTCGAGACAAGAACTCCCGTTCCCTCCCGAACTTCGTACGCACGGAGACCGCCGACACTCACTCGCACACGCCAGAGCACCCTTGAACGCAGTCAACGCGCAGCAGTTGCCAACCCCCAGGCGCTGGAACAGTTCGCGTCGGGCGTAGGCCGCAAGATCGTCGTAGTGCCCTGAGAAATCCCGCACGCCGGGTCCCGGACCACCGGCCCGGGACCCGACGCACGCCCCGCCCCCCGGTCCCGGGCCCGCACCCCTGCCCCTGCCCCTACCCTTGAGTAAGGGAACGGTAAAGCGCCTCCGCTCGTTACCCCAGTCATGACAGCTATGACGCCCGGCTCGAACATCCCTCTCCCCGTCTCCCGCGTGACGGTGGACGTCACCGCCCCGGTGCGGCTCGACGTGTCGAGCCTGCTGCTCACCGCCGACGGCAAGGTGCGCTCCGACGCCGACTTCATCTTCTACAACCAGCCCACCGGCCCCGGTGTGACCTACCGCTCGGGCGGCGGCACGGAGCCCGACGCGATCACGGTCGACACGGCCGCGGTGCCCCCGGGCATCGAGAAGATCGTCGTCACCGCGAGCCCCGACGCGGCGGGCCAGTCGTTCCAGGGCATCGAGCCCACGGCCACCATCCGCAACGCGGACGACAACACGGTCCTGGCCACCTTCACCCCGCCCCACCTCGGCACGGAGACGGCCCTGGTGATCGTCGAGGTCTACCTCCGGGGCGGCGCCTGGAAGGTCCGCGCGGTCGGCCAGGGCTACGCGAACGGCCTGGCCGGCATCGCCACCGACTTCGGCGTGAGCGTGGAGGAACCCGCCCAGCCGACTCCCGTGGCCCAGCCCCCGGCCGCGGCCCCCCACCTCACCGCCCCGCAGCCCCCGGCCGCTCCCCCGGCCCCGCCGATGCCCCCGGCGCCGCCCGCCGCCACCGGCAAGATCAACCTGGACAAGGGCCGGGTCAGCCTCCAGAAGAACCAGACGGTGTCCCTGGTCAAGGGTGGTGCCCCGCTCCTGTCCACGGTCCGGATGGGCCTCGGCTGGGAACCCGCGTTCCGTGGCAAGAACATCGACCTGGACGCCTCGGTCATCGCGTACGGCCCGCAGCGCAACCACATCGACAGCTGCTACTTCGGCAAACTGTCCATCGTGAACGGCTCGATCAGGCACTCGGGCGACAACCTCACGGGCGAGGGCGGCGGGGACGACGAGGTGATCACCGTCGACCTCGGCCGTCTGCCCCAGGAGGTCACCGGCCTCGTCTTCACGGTGAACTCCTTCTCCGGCCAGAAGTTCACCGATGTGGCCAAGGCGTACTGCCGCCTCATCGACGCCGTCAGCGGCGAGGAGCTCGTCCGCTTCGACCTCACCAACGCCGAAGCCGAGACGGGCGTCATGATGGCCAAGCTGATCAAGCAGTTCTCCGGCGAGTGGGAGATGACGGCCCTGGGCAGCTTCGTCAAGTCCCGCACGGTCCGCAGCATGGTGAAGCCGGCAGCGGAATCCCTCTGACCCGAGACGAGCCACCCCCGGCCGGGGGCGAGAGCCCGGCCCCCGGCACCGCGTTTCCTCGCCCCCTCCGCCCCTGCCCGACCCACCCCTGGGGCTCCGCCCCAGACCCCGCTCCTCAAACGCCGGAGGGGCTGGACCCTCCCCGGCCGGAACTGAAAAGTGGACCGGTCGGGGCCGGAATACGGACCGGTACCACCACGCACCCGCAGCCGGGATCCGGCAGGAGGGGCCGTGCCGGTACATCGATGCCCGTCGCCACCGACGCCCACACCTCACCCGACGGCGACGGGCTGATGCACCGGCACGGCCCCGACCCCCAACCGGACCGACCCCGCGACGGCCGGCGCGAGCGAACCCGCTACGCCCGCAACCCCTCCGTCAGCAGCGACACATACCGACGGATGTACGCCCCGTCCCCGCTCCCGAGCTCCGACGCGGTGGCCACCCCGTGCGCCAGCCGCAACACGTCGATCGGCTCCACGTCGGTCCGCAGGGTCCCTTCCCGCTGAGCGGCCTCGACCAGCCGCCCCGCCGCCCCCTTCACAAAGGCCCCGCACCGGGCCAGCACCTCGGAGCTCCCGTCCGCGACGGCCGACCCGAGCAGCGCTTTCAGCCCGCGGACCTGGATCATCCCGAGGCCGAGTTCGTTGAGCCACTCCACGAGGGCCTCCCCCGGCGGCAGCTCGGCCGCGAGCTCGTCCGCACGGACGGCGAGCGCCTCGACGGCGTCCACGTAGACGGCCTCCAACAGCGCCTGCCGGGTGGGAAAGTGCCGGTACAGCGTCCCTGATCCCACCCCGGCCCGCTTGGCGATGTCGTCCAGGGACGCGTGTTCCCCGTGTTCGGCGAACGCGGCCGCCGCCTCCTCGAGGAGCCGCTCATAGTTCCGCCGCGCATCCGCCCGCATCGGCTTGACCTGGGCCATTCAGATACTCCTTGCGAACCGGGGACCCTCTCCGTATCTTGGCGAGAGTCAAACGGAGACAGTCCCCGCTTATCTCGGCGAGCAGTCCGCGCTGCCCACCCGCACCGTACCGGGGACGCCGGACCAGGAGAACTCCATGCCCACCCCGTCCACCGACACACCGTCAACCACCTTACGTACGAGCCGACTTGGCCCAGCCGGTCCGACCACAGCCGCCACCCTGCTCGTGATCGTGACCGCCTACCTGATGGTCGGAGTCGACTCCACCGTCGTCAACGTCGCACTGCCGGACATCCAGCGGGACCTCGGCTACACCTCCACCGGCCTGTCCTGGGTCCTCAACACGTACACGCTCGCGTTCGGCGGCCTGCTCCTCCTCGGCGGCCGGATCGGCGACATCGCGGGCCGCCGCCGCACCCTCGCCACGGGCGCCCTCCTCTTCGCCGCCGCCTCCCTGCTCGGCGGCCTCGCCACCGAAGGGTCCTGGCTCCTCGCGGCCCGCGCGCTCCAAGGCGTGGGTGCCGCGCTCATCGCTCCCAGCACCCTCGCCCTCATCACCACCAGCTTCCCCGAAGGCCCCCGGCGCCATCACGCCCTCGGCATCTACTCCTCGATGGCGGGGATCGGCGCGTCCGTCGGCCTGGTCCTCGGCGGCATGCTCACGTCGTGGGCGTCCTGGCGCTGGTCCCTGCTGATCAACGTGCCGATCGGCATCGCGGTCGCCGCCGCCCTCCCCCGCTTCGTCCCCGAGACCCCGCGTCACGCGGGCCGCTTCGACGCGGCCGGCGCCCTCACCGGCACAGCGGGCACGGCCTCACTGGTCTACGCGTTCATCCGGGTCTCGGAGGAGGGCTGGAGCGACGCCCCGGCGACGACGGCCTTCGGCGCGGCGGCGGCCCTGCTCGTCGGCTTCGTCCTGGTGGAGGCACGCGCGGAGCAGCCCGTCATGCCGCTGCGCCTGTTCGCGCACCGCAACCGCGCCGGGGCCTACGCCGGTGTCCTGCTGCTGCCCGCTGGCATGTTCGGCGCGTTCTACTTCCTCACGCTGGTCGGCCAGCAGGCGCTGGGATACAGCCCGTTGCGCGCCGGCTTCGCCTTCCTTCCCATGACCCTGCTGATGTTCACGACCGTGCGCTTCGTGCCCCGGCTGCTCCAGCGCTTCGGCGCCAAGCCCGTCCTGCTCACCGGAATGTCCCTGATCGCCGTCGCGGGCGGCTGGCTGTGGCGGCTGGAGCCCGGCGACGGCTACCTCGTGGGCCTGCTCGGCCCACTGCTGCTGCTGGGGCTGGGCGTCGGTCTGAGCTTCCTGCCGCTCAACGCCACCATCCTCGCGGGCGTCGAACCGCGGGAGGCGGGGTCCGCCTCCGGACTCCTCCAGACCCTCCAGTGGCTGGGCGGCACCCTCGGGCTCTCCGTCCTGGTCACCGTCTTCGGCACGGCGACCCGGCACGCCCACGGCTCGCCCACGGAGATCCTCACCGAGGGCTCGGCCCGCGCGTTCGGCGCCGGCTCCCTGATCGCCCTGGCCGCACTGGTGCTGTCGGCGCTGGTGATCACGAGCGCCGGACGCGAACGCGGCGCCTAGGGGGTGTCCTCACCGGACCCGGCACGCGCGAGGGCGCGGCCCGTACCGAAGTACGGACCGCGCCCACCCCGGGCTTCAGACCCGACCGCTCAGCCCCCGAGCCTCAGCCCGCCTGGGCCCACGGCCAGTCCGCGTCCCGCGCCGACTCGAGGAGCGGCACCATCCGGAAAGCCGCGTCCGAGAGCCCTCCGAAGGTGTGGCGGTTGCCCTTGCCCGAGGGGCCGTGGCCCGCCTGGTAGCCGGCGAGGTTCCACGTGTAGACCGGAACGTGCGCCGGCACCTGCTCGGTCGGGTCGCCGTACTGGCTGTACATGGCCTGCTCGTCGGTGACGATGAGGACCCTGTCGTGCTTCTTGTAGTGCGCGCGGACCGCCTCGGTCGTGTCGGTGCCGCCGAGGTCGCCGAACCGTCCGATGACCTTGAGCACGGACTCGCCCGCGCTGAAGTCCACTCGCTTGCTGGTGGTGCCGAACTCGACGAGGTCCGCGTCCGCCGCCCGCAGCGCGAGCGCCGTGCCGAAGATCGCCGCCGCGTCGGCCCGGTTGAGCTCGGAGCGCTCCGACAGCCGCGAGTAGAACATCGAGCCCGAACGGTCCACGAGCACCAGGGTCCGGCCGGGCAGCGCGGGCACGTTGGCCAGCGAGTGGCCGAGCGCCTGCTCCAGCGGGTACGACCAGCGCAGCGACGGCGCGTGCTGGTAGGCCGCGAGGTAGCGGAACGGGAACTGCCGCGAGCGCGCGACCTCCGCCGGGTCGCTGATCTTCGCGGCGACCTGTGCCGCCACCTCGTCACTGACGCCGGCCTCGTCGAAGTTGCGCAGGTTGCGGACGAGCGCCATGGCACCCATGGACGGGATGACGGCCTCCCAGGCCGCCTTGTCCATCGGTCCCTGGAGCCAGCCGGCCAGCGCCTCCCAGGTCATGCCGGCCTCCGCCAGACGCTGCGCGCCCTGCGAGCCGGTGACGACCTTGCGCCGCTTGGCGGGCCGCAGCGCCATCAGGTCGCGGTGGGCGGCGAGCACGGGCAGCGACTTGGGGACGACGGCCGTGTCCGGGTTGTGGCGCCGGTCCAGCGCGTACTGGAACAGGTCGCCCTGCCACGGCTTGTCCGGGTCCGGCGCCGCGTGCACGAGGTTGAGGATGTCGCCGAAGCGGTAGCCCTTGGACGCGGTGTCGTACTTCAGCAGCGACTTGGCGCTGTACATACGTCGTACGGCGTCGGCGACGCCCCGCTTGACGGGCTTGGGCACGCTGCGGCCGTACCGGGAGGTCCAGTAGGCGAGCAGCTCGCCCGGCTCGTCCGGACGGCGCAGTACGGAGGCGATGACCTGCCGGTTGGCCGGGCCGTCGGTGGCGCCCGCGTCGAGGCGTGCCTTCACGTACTCGGCGGCGCCCACGAGCGAGGCCGTACGCAGGTTTCCCTCTCCGCGCAGCCAGCCGAGCAGACCCGCGGTCCAGGACGGATCGGTGACGGCGAGCTCGCGCACGAGCGCGGCGAACCGGTCGTCGCGGGCGTCGCCGGTCTCGTAGAAGGTCTGCTGCGAAACGAAGTTGGCGATCGCGAGCAGGAAGAGCTCGGAGCGTGCGTCGCGCTCGCGGCCGAGGCCGCCCTGGTGCGTCCGCAGCACTCGGCCGGTGGACGTCACGCGCGAGGTGGGCTGTGCCTTCGCCGTCTTGTTGTTGAAGCGTGCCATGGTGAATTCCCCCGAATTCGTGAGTTTTTCGGAGGGAGGCGCAGCAAATGGAAGGTGTCCGAGGTCAGAATTCGGCAACGGGCTTACGCAGGCGCTCGGCCGGGTTGAGCCACACCGACCGGACGTCGGTGACGGGATTTGAACCCGCATCCTCCTGATCCCAGATGAAGTAACCGTCGCCTGCGCACCGGGCACCCACCATGAGCTGCGCCTCCCGAGATCAAGTCGGCAGCGGCGTGGATTCTTTGGAAGAGAAGTAGCCGCGGCCCGCGCACCGGGAGGTGCATGAAGTTGTGGTGTCCAGAGATCGAGATCGGCGGAACCGACGTAGGTGCTCTAACCCCTGAGCTACACCGGCGCGTTGTGCCGGCGGCGGGACTCGAACCCGCGACCGCCCCATTATCAGTGGAAGTAGGTCCTGCCTTCGCACCTGGACGTGCACCACTTTAGGAGGGCCGCCGCGAGTCCGGCGAGCGATTTAATTCCCGGGGAGAACGGCGGGAGTTCAGCCGCGCTTCTGCCGCTTCCAGGGGCCCGTGATGGCGAGCATGATGCCCGGTTCCTGGATGTTGGCGAAGAGGGTGCGGCCGTCGGGCGAGAAGGTGACACCGGTGAACTCGCTGTACTCCGGGGCCTCGGCGGTGCCGAGGTTGAGCTCGTTGCGGGCGATCGGGTACGTACGGCCGCTCTCGGTGGCGCCGAAGAGGTGCTGGACGCCTTCGCCGTCCTCGGCGATGACGAGGCCGCCGTACGGGGAGACGGTGATGTTGTCCGGTCCGTCGAAGGCGCCGTCCGCGGAAGGGTCGGGGTTCACGCCGATGAGGACCTTCAGCGTCAGGGTGCGGCGCCCCGGGTCGTAGAACCAGACCGCTCCGTCGTGGGCCTGGCCGGGGCTCTCGGCGCGGGCGTAGGAGGAGACGATGTAGGCGCCGCCGTCGCCCCACCACATGCCTTCGAGCTTGCGGGCGCGGGTGACCTGGCCGTCGGTGAACTGCTTGCGGACGGAGACGCCCGTGGCGTCGCGGTCGGGGACGTCGACCCAGTCCACGCCGTACACCGTGCCGATCCTGGTGGCGCGGGAGAGGTCGTCGACGAACTTGCCGCCGGAGTCGAAGCACTTGAACGCCTGGAGCGCTCCGGCGTCGTCGGCCAAGGTGGCGAGCTGTCCGTGGCCGTGCTCGAAGCCCTGCGGAGGCGTCCAGCGGTACAGCAGGCCGTTGGGGCCCGAGGCGTCCTCGGTGAGGTAGAGCCGGCCCCGCTTGGGGTCGACGACGACGGCCTCGTGGGCGTAACGGCCCAGTGCCTTGAGGGGCTTGGGGTTCCGGTTGCGCCGCCGGTCCTGCGGGTCGACCTCGAACACGTAGCCGTGGTCCTTGGTCATGCCGTTCTGGCCGGCCTTGTCCTCGGTCTCCTCGCAGGTGAGCCAGGTGCCCCAAGGAGTGTTGCCGCCCGCGCAGTTGGTGGAGGTGCCGGCGATGCCGACCCACTCGGCGACGTGGTCGTGGCGTACCTCGACGACGGTGCAGCCGCCGGACGCGGCCGGGTCGTAGACGAGTCCCTCGGTGAGCGGCACGGGGTGTGTCCAGCCGGAGCGGGGACCCTTGAGCTCGTGGTTGTTGACGAGGAGGGTGGCGCCGCGCGGACCCTGGAAGGTGGAGGTGCCGTCGTGGTTGGACGGCGTGAACTCACCCGAGTCCAGCTTGGTGCGGCCGCTGTAGGTGATGACACGGTAGGAGAAGCCGGCGGGCAGCGAGAGGAGGCCCTTGGGATCGGTGACGAGCGGGCCGTAGCCTACGCCGCCGTGGCGGGTCTCCGCCGAGCCCTCACCCGTGCCCTCGGTCTCCGTCTCCGTGGCGGCGAGCGCGTTGGGCGCGGTGGCGAGGGCGCCCACGCTGCCGATCAGGACCACGCCTGCGCCGGTGATCGCGGACTGCCGGGCGAAGTCCCTGCGAGAGAGCGACATGTGATGTCTCCTGTGACGGTGGACTCGGACTGTCGTGGGGGGTGGCCGGACCTCGGTTCGCGGCCACACCGTCCCGTCCCCGTCTGAACACGGGTTGAACGCGCGCCGACTTCCGAGGTCCCGCTTGCGTGAATCCACCCGACCGGCGCAGGGGAACGGACCGCTCCGCGGAACAGCCCACCCGCTCCCGGCCGGGCCTCTGGCCCCGGCCCGGGCACTGACACCCGGCACCCGGGCCGGGTCCGTCACAGAACAGGCACCCCGCACCCCGGGGCACAGCACCCGGGTCGCGGGTGCCACAGCATCGGGCCCCTGGGCCCCGGGCAGAGCACAGCCACCCGGCATCCCGCCCCGGGGCACCTCACCGGGCCGGGGGGGGTCACGCTCCCTGTTGCGACCGGGCCTTGAACGCCGCCTTGCGGGCCTCCTTGGCGACCTTCTTGTCGGGGTGCAGACGGCCCATGGCCTCCAGGACGTCCGGGGCGGCGGGGTGCTCGACCCGCCAGGCCGTGTCGAAGAAGCCGCCGTGCTGCCGGGCCAGGCCCTCGACCAGGGCCTGCAGTTCGTCGGAGTTCCCCTCGGCGGCGAGCTGCGCCGCCACCGTGTCGATGGTCAGCCAGAAGACCATCGCCTCGGAGGGCGGGGGCACGTCGGCCGCGCCGCGCTCGGAGAGCCAGACCCGGGCGAGACCGCCCAGCTCGGCGTCGTCGAGCACCTCGCGCAGCGCGGGCTCGGCCTCCGCCCCGACGAGCGCGAGCGCCTGCTGGCAGTGCAGGCGGCGCAGCGGGCCGCCCGGGTCCGCTCCGCGCGCGGCGGAGAGCAACTCCTGTGCGGCGGAGAGCGGTTCACGCCGGGCGAGCCACTGCTCGATCTCGGCCTGCGCGGCGGTCGGCGGGAAGCCTGCCGTGCCGTCCAGCAGCGTGTCCGCGCCCTTGTCGGTCAGCTCGCCCACCGCGGGGGCGGAGAAACCCGCCTCGATCAGCCGGGCGCGCAGCCCGTACAGACCGAGCGGTGTCAGACGCACCACCCCGTACCGCGACACGTCCATGTCGTCGGCCGGGGCCGGCTCCTCGGCGGTGTCCGCCATCAGGGCTTCGTCGACGGGCTGGAAGTCGACGAGTCCGACGGGCTCCAGCAGCCGGAACTGGTCGTCGAGCCGCATCATGGCGTCCGAGACCTGTTCCAGGACGTCGTTGGTGGGCTCTCCCATGTCGTCGGGCAGGATCATCGAGGCGGCGAGGGCGGGCAGCGGCACCGACACCCCGCCGAGCGCGTCCTCGCCGACGGTCAGCAGATAGAGGTTGCCGAGCACCCCGTCGAGGAACTCGGACTCCGCCTCCGGGTCCCAGTCCAGCGAGGAGAGGTCGATCTCTCCCCCCTCGTCCATGGCGTCGACGAGATCCCCGAGGTCGGGCACGCTCGCGTCGGCCAGGACGGCGTCGAGCGCGCCGAGCCAGATACCGAGGACGTCCTGCGGGGCCCCGGAGGTGAGCAGGGCGAGGTCCTCGCCCGCGGAGACGGTGCCCTCCTCCTCGTCCACGATCTCGACGAGCCCGGTGTCGACGGCCACCCGCCAGGCCTCGGAGGCGAGGGCGGCGGCGTCGTCGCCGGACAGTCCGAGCACGCCGGCCGCTTCGGGAAGCTGTTCCTCGTCGAGTTCGCCCCCGGCACCGACACGGGTGGCGGGGCCTGCCCAGCGGGCCAGCCGTGCGGCGCGGGAGAGCAGCGGCACGGCGAGAGCGTCCCGCGCCAGCCGAGCCTCGGAGTGCAGCCGCACGGGCGGCAGGGAAGAGCTGTCTGACATCGGCTGGGTTCTCCTCCGAACGACCACGACGGGCAGGGCGGGCGGGCAGGCAGGCAGGTGCCAACTGCTCAGCCTAGACGGATTTCCACCCATGCCGCCCGGTTCATGTATCCGACAGGTCTCGTACACCGTCGAAACCTTGACAACTCCCCCCGTCACACACGAGATTGACGCGCGTAGAAGTTCAACGGCCGTACAGCCGAGCCCTTCTACGCGCGTCACTGGCCCGCAAGCAGTTCGCGCTCCCCCCACCAGTCCACCCTCGTCCCGACGCTCATGAACGTCCCCGGAGGGATTCCCTTGCCGAGCAAGAGAACCGCGCGCATCGGCGCGCTGACCGTCGCCGCGGTCTGTTCCACCGTCTCCGCCGTCGTGCTCACCACACCGGCCCGGGCGGACACCGTCCACATCCACGACATCCAGGGCACCACCCGGACCTCCCCCCTCGCGGGCACGAAGGTCACCGACGTGCCCGGCATCGTCACCGGTGTGCGGACGTACGGTTCGTCCAAGGGCTTCTGGTTCCAGGACCCCACCCCGGACGCCGACCCCGCCACCAGTGAGGGCGTCTTCGTCTTCACCAGCTCCGCCCCCAAGGTCGCCGTCGGCGACTCGGTCACGGTGACGGGCACGGTCTCGGAGTACGTCCCGGGCGGCGTCTCCACCGGCAACCAGTCGGTCACCGAGGTCACCAAGCCGACGGTCACCGTCGTCTCCAGCGGCAACCCCGTCCCGGCCGCGACGGTCGTCGACGCCAAGTCCGTGCCGGACGACTACGCCCCGGCCGGCGACACCGCCGCGGGCGGTTCGGTCAACGCCCTCACCCTGGAGCCGGCGAAGTACGCCCTGGACCACTACGAGTCCCTCGAGGGCATGAACGTCCAGGTCGCCGACACCCGCGTGGTCACCGCCACCGACCCCTACAGCGAGCTGTGGGTCACGGTGAAGCCGCACGAGCACGCCACGCGCCGCGGCGGCACGGTGTACGGCTCGTACACCTCGCAGAACACGGGACGCATACAGGTCCAGTCCCTCGGCGCGACCGCCGACTTCCCGGCCGCGAACGTCGGCGACAAGCTCACCGGCACCACGGCGGGTCCGCTCGACTACAACCAGTTCGGCGGCTACACCCTGGTCGCCAACCAGCTGGGCACCCTTCAGAAGGGCGGCCTGGAGCGCGAGACCACGCGCAAGCAGGCGCGCGGCGAGCTGGCGGTGGCGACGTACAACGTCGAGAACCTGGACCCGGGCGACGGCACGTTCGCCGCGCACGCGTCCGCGATCGTGAACAACCTGAACTCGCCCGACATCGTGTCCCTGGAGGAGATCCAGGACAACAACGGCGCGACGGACGACGGCACGGTCGCCGCCGACCAGACGGTGAACAAGCTGATCGACGCGATCGTCGCGGCGGGCGGCCCGAAGTACGACTGGCGCTCCATCGACCCGGTCAACGACCAGGACGGCGGCGAGCCCGGCGGCAACATCCGCCAGGTCTTCCTCTTCAACCCCGAGCGGGTCTCGTTCACCGACCGCGCGGGCGGCGACTCGACGACCGCCGTCGGTGTCACGAAGGTGCACGGCAAGGCGCAGCTCACCGCGTCCCCGGGCCGCATCGACCCGGCGAACGAGGCCTGGAAGAGCAGCCGCAAGCCGCTCGCGAGCGAGTTCGTCTTCCGCGGCCGGACGGTCTTCGTGATCGCCAACCACCTCAACTCCAAGGGCGGTGACCAGGGGCTGACCGCGCAGTACCAGCCGCCGACGCGCAGCTCCGAGGTGCAGCGGCACGCCCAGGCGACCGTGGTGAACGCCTTCGTCGATGAGATCCTGAAGACGCAGAAGAACGCCGACGTCATCGCACTCGGCGACATGAACGACTTCGAGTTCTCCGAGACCGCCAAGATCCTGGAGGGCGACGGCGAACTCTGGTCGGCGATCAAGTCGCTGCCGAAGAGCCAGCGTTACACGTACGACTACCAGGGCAACGCCCAGGTCCTCGACCAGATCCTGGTCAGCCCCTCGATCCGCAAGGGCTGCGACCTGGAGTACGACAGCGTGCACATCAACTCGGAGTTCTCCGACCAGATCAGCGACCACGACCCGCAGGTGCTGCGGTTCCGTCCGTAGTCCCACGCAGGCGAAGAGCCCGGCCCCTTCGTCCGGGGGGCCGGGCTCTTCGTCTGTCCGGAGCGTTCGCTCCCCGCCCGCGGGTCAGCCCGCGAAGACCTCGTCGAGCCAGCCCTTCCAGGCCGTCTCGTTGCCCTTGGCGTCGGCACCGGGGGCGAAGTCGTGGACGCTCATGCCCACCGGTGCGCCCCAGCGGCCGCGGCCGAAGAAGCGGATGAGCGCGCCGTCGGTGCGCAGCCCGATGAAGTACGGGTTGCGGTAGTCGAGTACGGCGTCGAAGCCCTCGCCACCGGGACCCTGCGCCCGCACCCGCGCGCCCTCGGCGGTGTCCTCCGCGAGACCGAGGGCCCGTCCGACGGCCGTGAAGGCGTCGGTGCCCGTGGAGGCGCCGGGCCCGTCGAAGGTCGCGAAGGCCACCGGGCGGCCCGCGAAGTGGGTCACGTACTCGCGCAGGGTGTGCAGATAGAAGTCGGTGTGCTTGTCGGCTCCGTCGTACTGGTTGTCCCAGTCGTCGGTGAAGATGCCGCTGTGCACATAGCGGACCCAGGAGCTGCGGCCGTCGTCGCGGGGCTCGATGGTGTGGTCGATCTGGTTGAGGCTCTGCGTCGGGAATCCGACGTCCTCGGTGCGCACGGTCAGCCGGTGCGGCGGGTCCCAGGTGGTGATGACGCTGCCGAAGGGTCCGGCACCGCCCTCGCGGGGCTCGAACTCCATGGGCCACAGCCAGCCGCCGCTGCCGCTGGTGATCGCGTCCCACACCTGACCGGGCGGAACGCCGACCTCGTACTCGCGGGCGACCTCGAATTCCTTGGGCATGATGATGACTCCTGGATGATCAGTGGGTGGCTTCGGGACCCACGGGGGCTTCCACGACTTCGGCCTGCGCGACACCCTCGGCCTGCACCGGGGCTTCGGTCCCTACGACGACTTCGGTCTGCGCGGCGGATCCGGATCCCGCCGCGGATCCGGTCCGCGTCACGGCCTCGGGTCCGGCCGCGGCCTCGGGTCTGACCGCGGGGTGCACGGCGACGACGATCCGGTGCGGGCGCCCGGCCTCCGCGTCCCCGTCGTGGTACTTGCGGATGAGCGCGCTCACCCCGGCCGTCAGCTCCTCGATGAACGCGGCCCGGTCGGCCGCCGACGCGAAGGTCACCTCACCGTCGAGCGCGTACGTCGCCAGCCGCTTGCGGGCCTTCGCGGCTCCGGTGACGAGGGAGCCGACGTCCCGGACGAGCCGGGCGCCGAGCGCGAGGAGCCAGCGGGCGGACAGTTGGTCCCGGAAGCGGTCCGGATCGGGCTGCACGGCGGCCAGCGCCTGCGGCGAGATGACGTACGACGCCGCGGTCGCGCGCATCAACCGCTCGGTGACATTCCCCTTGCGGCGCTCGCCCGCCAGCTCGACCAGGCCGTGCCGCTCCAGCGTCTTGAGGTGATAGTTCACCTTCTGCCGGGGGAGGCCGACCTTGCCGGCCAGCATGGCGGCCGACGCGGGTCCGGCGGCCAGCTCGGCGAGCAGCCGGGCCCGTACGGGGTCCAGCGACACGGCGGCGGCCTCGGCGTCCTCGATCACGGTCACGTCCAACATGACTCCACCCTCCCACCGAAAACTTTTTTTGTCCAGACGATTCGAATCGTCGGTGGGTCGCGCGTCCGGGACTCCCGGGTGGCCCGCGCGCCACGAGGGCGGGCGCTCCGGACGCTCCCGGCGGGCTTCGGCGGAGCGGCGCGGGAGAAGGCGGAAACGAGTGTCGCGCCGGTGCCCGCGGAGGCGGCCGGGACACCCTGGGCGGATACGAGCTGCGGGCCCGAGGCTCGGGCCGAGGTGCGGACCCGGGCTCGGGCCGAGGTGCGGACCCGGGTTCAGGCCGAGGCGGCCGGACCGGGGCGGCCCCCGGACCGGCCCGCGCTATTCCTGCGTTCCCCGGTCGTGCAGCCGGGCCAACTGGCTCTGGAACCAGTCGAGTCGGGCTTGGAGCAGTGCGGCCTCCGCGGCCAGCTCCGACACCCCGAGGCCGGCCGGGGCGGCCACGGAACCACCGGCGGCCCGGACCCGCAGGCCCTCACCGGCCAGCCGCGCGAAGGAGGCGAGCGAGAGCGACGTACGGCCGCGCACGCATCCCGCACAGGCGGCCGTCAGGGCGCGCCAGCCCGGACGGCCCCAGCCGGCGTCGGCCAGCGCCGCGGCCACGGCGCCGCAGTCGCACGGGCCGACGGTGGCACCGCGCACCCGCTGGCGGGCGTAGCGGAACCCCCGCTCGAAGCGGATGTACGCGCCGAGGACGGAGACTTCGAGGAGGACGGCGGCGCGGTGTTCGGCGGTGCACAGCATCGCCTCGGCGACGGCGGACTCGTGCACACAGTGGAAGCCGCAGTCGCAGCGGCGGTGCGGCGCGCGATGCCGCCGTCCGTAGACACAGCGCGCCTCGTCCAGCACTCCGTACGGCAGCGCTCCGCCCAGCGACACTCCGGTGAACCCGGCCCGGGTGCCGTCCCGGGACAGCACCGGGTGGGCGATCTTGTATCCGGTCGGCGGCTCCGTCGGGCGTTCCTCGGGGAGCCGCAGCCTCATCGTCCGGCCGGAACCCCGTCGGGCACGGACGTCTCCGACTCCTCGACGTTCCCGGGGAGTTCGAGCGCATCCTCGGGTGCCGTGGTCTCTTCCCGCGCGACTTCCTCCGCGACTCCGGTGGCGAGTGCCTTGCCGAGCCTCATGACGCCTCCCATGACCTGCGGTCGGTGACCTTCCGATCCATGGTGGCCCATGAAGGGCCGAAAGGGACATGGGGCCTCGGGCCGGGGACCCGGCAGAACATCTCAGCAGCGCTAATCGATATCCCGTAGAAGATTTAAGTGGAGCTGTACGGTCATCGCGCCGAAACTGCTCGTATGACGAACTCCGACCGGTCTCCGGCACCCTTCGGCCGGGCGCTCTGCGCGATGATCACACCGTTCACCGAGGCGGGCGCACTCGACCTCGACGGCGCCCGGCGCCTGGCCGACCGCCTGGTGCGCGAGGGCTGCGACGGCCTGGTGCTGAACGGCACCACGGGCGAATCGCCGACCACCTCGGACGCCGAGAAGTCCGCGCTGGTCCGTGCGGTCCGCGAAGCGGTCGGCGACCGGGCCCGCCTGGTCACGGGCGTCGGCTCGTCCGACACCCGGCACACGGTCGGCCTCGCCCTGGCGGCCGGTGAGGCGGGCGCGGACGGCGTGCTCGTCGTCACCCCGTACTACTCGAAGCCGCCGCAGGACGCGCTGGAGGCGCACTTCACCGAGGTCGCCGACGCGAGCGCGCTGCCGGTCATGCTCTATGACATCCCCGGCCGCACCGGCACCCGCATCGAGCCCGGCACGATGGTCCGGCTCGCCGCGCACCCCCGGATCGTGGCCGTGAAGGACTGCTCCTACGACTTCCTCGGCACCCAGAAGGTGCTCGCGCTGACGGATCTGGCGTACTACGCGGGCTGCGACGAGCACGCGCTCGCCCTGTACGCGGTGGGGGCCGCCGGGTACGTCAGCACGGTGGCGAACGTCGTGCCGGGACTGATGCGGTCCGTGCTCGACACGTTCGACGCCGGCGACACGGCAGGGGCGACCCGGCTGATGCGGCGGGCCGTGCCGCTGATCGAGGCGATGATGGCGGCGGACCTGCCCGGCACGGTCACCGCGAAGGCACTGCTGGCCGCGCTCGGGCTGCCGGCGGGCCCGGTCCGGGCACCGCTGCGGCCCGCCGGCCGGGAGACGGCCGACGGGCTGCGGGCGGTACTGGCGCAGGTCACGGACGAGCTCGCGCCGGTCTAGGGCCTGTCTGACAATTCCCGTCCGCCCGGCCCCAGAACCCGCGGGGCAGCGGCTCAGCGCCGGGCGAAGACGGGCTCCCAGCGTCCCTCGCTGACGTCGCTGCCATGGAGGAAGCCGCTGAGCGGCACCTCCTTGTCGCTGCCGATCGTGACCAGCACCAGCCGCGGATGGAACTCGTTCTTGTCCGCCTTGCCGAGGTCCCAGGCGATGAGGGACTTCTCGTTCACCCAGGCGAGCAGTTGCTGGCCGTGGATCTCGGCCATGTGCTTGCCGGTGCGCGGGTCGAGGAGCCACGAGGAGGTGTGCCACTTCTCGCCCGCGAAATCCCCGGCGAGCTTGGAGCCGTCGGGCGACAGGCCGGCGTCGACGAACCAGTCGCGGTACTGCTCCCCGTCGGACACGCTCACCTTGTGTCCGGAGGCGTCGTAGAAACGCATGTACGGCTTGCTCGGCTGCCCGCCCCAGACGGTCTTCCCGTCGCGGCAGAAGTGGAAGTCCTGGCGGACGTTCAGCGAGTTGCCCATGATGTCCGGCTCGACCGTCACCGGGGCCCAGGAGCCCTTCCCCGACGCCACGTCGAAGATGTGGAACCCGGTGCGGACGGAGTCGTAGGGCTTGATGGGCTGATTCCCCTCCTCCTTGGTCCGGTGGTCGGGGTTCTTGTCGTACGTCGTCGCGAGGAGCTTCGTGCCGTCGGGCGAGAACTCGAGACCGCCCACCGGGTGGTCGACCGGGATCCACCGCTCCACCTTGCCGCTGGTGAGGTCGAGCAGCCCGATCCGGCGCACCGGCAGGTGCTGCTCCAGTACGGCGGCGGTCCGCAGGCCCGGGGCCACCGCGACCCACGACCATCGGGTGGTCTTCTCGTAGCGGCCGGACTTCGGGTTCAGCAGCGAGTAGGTGCGCACCCCGACGCCCTGGCGGGAGGTCTGCCAGTGGGTCTTCTCGGTGAAGTACGCGGCCATCACCGTGTTTCCCGCTCCGACCGTCCTGCGCGGCGGCGACTGCGCCGGCTGCGCGTCGATCCGGTCGTCGTGTTTCACCACGCCCGACGGCCGTACGTCGTGCCCGCCGGACTCCAGCCGCGGCACCCCGACGACGGCGGTGAGCACCGCGGCCACGGCCACGGCGGCGGACACGATGCGCCGGTTCCGGCTGCGTCTGCGCACGGTCAGCACCCGGTCGGCGAGGCCGGAGCCGGGCGGCGGCTGTTCGGCGGCCTGCTCGCGCAGCGCCTCACGCACCAGTTCCTCGACGTTCACGGCCGTACCTCCACGGGCGAGTAGTCACGGGACGCCGGCTGTCCGCCGACGGCCGGGGCGAGGGCGGCCAGTTCGGGCGCGAGGGTGCGCAGCCGGGCCAGGGAGCGGTGGGTGGTGGACCGCACGGTCCCCACGGAGCAGCCCAGCAGCCGGGCCACGTCGGCCTCCGGCAGGTCCTCGAAGTACCGCAGCACCAGGACGGTCCGCTGGCGCGCGGTGAGCCGGGACAGCGCCTCGCGCATCACCAGGCGCAGGTCGGCGGCGGCCGCCGTGTCGGTGCCCGGCGGTCCGTTCTCGGGTGGTTCGGCGACGCTGAACTCGCGTCGCCGCCACTTCAGCCGCCAGCGGCTGATCTGCTGGCGGTAGAGCACCTGCCGTACGTACGCCTCGGGTTCGTCGATGCGGTGCCAGCGGCCGGCGGCCTTGGCCAGGGCGCTCTGCAACAGGTCCTCCCCCGCGTGCCGGTCGCCGCCGCTGAGCAGCACGGCCGTCCTCAGCAGGGCGGCGGACCTACCGGCCACGAACTGTCTGAAGCTTTCGAGCCCTTCGGCATCCATCGTCACCTTCTCTTCCTCGGCAGGCCTCGTGTGTCCCACCCCTGTGCCCCTGATGACGCGCGCCGCCGCCCCCCGCTATGCCTCCCCGTGATGATCGAACCGCGAGAAATCCTCCCGCCCCCGGACCCGCTGTCCTCTACCGTGACCCGATGAGCCGCCCCCTGCTGTTCCTCGACGTCGACGGCCCGCTCAATCCGTACGCGGCCCAGAAGGAGCGCCGGCCCGCGGGGTACACCACGATCCGGGTGGCCCTGCACCCCGGCCGGCCGCTGCGCGTCTGGCTCCACCCCGGCCACGGCCGCGCTCTCCTCGACCTCGGCTACGACCTGTGCTGGGCCACCACCTGGATGGACGCCGCGAACCGCTGGATCGCCCCCGTGATCGGCCTGCCCGAACTCCCCTGGGTCGACTTCACCGGCGCCCTCTTCGACGAGCGCCCCGACGGTGTCCACTGGAAGACGGAACGCATCGTGGACTACGCCGGGGGCCGCCCGTTCGCCTGGGTGGACGACGAACAGGGCCCTCCCGACGACACGTTCGTGGCCGCCCGCCACCCGGCCCCCGCCCTCCTGCACCACGTCAACCCCCGTCTGGGCCTGCGCGAGAGCGACTTCGAGGCCCTGAGGGAGTTCGCGAAGAGCCTCGCGACGTAGAGATGCCCTCCCACGACAGCGGGAACTCCTGGTCGACGAGCCACGGTGCTGCCCGTGGTCGCCGGTGGAACCGGGCGATCAGGGGCAGTCCGACGCCAAGGCCTCCGGCCGGGTCCGTCACCGGTTCCCTTCGGCCGCTCGGAGCTCTTCCGCCAACCGGTCCCGATACCGACGGGAGAAGGTGACCGGTTCCTGCTCCGGCCCGAGCAGCGGCTCGAGGTCCCGCTCGTCGACCCGGTCGTCGGACCAGGTACGACCGCGTTCGGGACCGCTCACGACGAGCCACCGGCGGTAGGCGCAGCCCGCATGGCAGAGGACGACGGCGCCGACCGTCCGCTCGGGATTCCGCATCACCGGGTCCCACTTCTCGCCCCAGGCCTCGTACGCCTGGTCGAAGTCCTCGATCCCTTCGAAGTCCTCTTCCTCCGGGCGCTCCTCCAGGAGCGCGAGGACCCGCGCCGGGTCGGGCCCCTGGACAGGGAACGGCTCGGAGAGCCGGGCGAGGCCGAAGTGGAGCGAACTCCTCATGCGGTACTCACGCACGAGCGCCCTCCCGGGCCGGCCTCGGGCCGTGGAAGGGCGCTCAATGGTGACCGACGTCGACAGGCTCCGCCAGTTCGGCAGCAGGTCAACACGTCGACCGGTCAGGCGGCCGTACGTCACGGCCGCCCCTGATCAGTTGTGGCTGTGCAGGATCTCGTTCAGGCCGCCCCAGACCGCGTTGTTCGGGCGGGCCTCGACGGTTCCGGTGACCGAGTTGCGGCGGAAGAGGATGTTCGAAGCCCCGGACAGCTCGCGGGCCTTGACGATGTCGCCGTCGGGCATCGTCACGCGCGTACCCGCGGTGACGTACAGCCCGGCCTCGACCACACACTCGTCGCCGAGCGCGATGCCGACGCCCGCCTCGGCGCCGACGAGGCAGCGCTCGCCGATGGTGATACGGACGTTGCCGCCGCCCGAGAGCGTGCCCATGGTGGACGCGCCGCCGCCGATGTCCGAACCGTCGCCGACGACGACACCGGCGGAGATGCGGCCCTCGACCATGGAGGTGCCGAGCGTGCCCGCGTTGAAGTTCACGAAGCCCTCGTGCATGACGGTCGTGCCCTCGGCGAGGTGCGCGCCGAGGCGGACCCGGTCGGCGTCGGCGATGCGGACGCCCTTGGGAGCGACGTAGTCCGTCATGCGCGGGAACTTGTCGATGGAGGTCACCTGGAGGTGCAGGCCGGCGGCACGCGCGTTCAGCCGGACCTTCTCGACGTCGTCGACGGCGACCGGGCCGAGCGAGGTCCAGGCGACATTGGCGAGCAGCCCGAACAGACCGTCCAGGTTCTGGCCGTGCGGCTTGACCAGGCGGTGCGAGAGGAGGTGCAGGCGCAGGTACGCGTCGTGCGCGTCGAGCGGCTTGTCCTCCAGCGAGGCGATGACCGTACGGACCGCGACCACCTCGACGCCCCGGCGGGCGTCCGGGCCGATGGCCTGCGCGGCTCCCTCGCCGAGGAGTTCCACGGCCCGCTCGGCGGACAGCCGCTCGGTGCCGGCCGGACCGGGCTCGGCGGACAGTTCGGGGGCGGGGAACCAGGTGTCGAGAACGGTGCCGTCGGCGGTGAGGGTGGCGAGCCCGGCGGCGACGGCGCCGGTGGTACGAGAAGCAGTCGTGTCGGTCATGGATGCAACCTAACTTGACGGGGGCCGCGCGAGCGAACCGGTGCGCGGGGCGTCTCGGTGAGCGGGCGTCCGGTCGCGGCCCGAACCGCCCCCGGCCCTCCTGGCTTTCCCGCCCCGGCCCCTTCCCGGACCCCTCGGCTCACCACCCCGGCCCCTTCTCCGGACCCTTCGGCTCACCACCCCGGCCCCTTCTCCGGACCCTCGCCTCACCGCCCCGGGTCTTCCCCGGCTCCCTCGCCGCTCCCCAGGATCCGGGCCAGCACCTCCCGCGCGTACCCCTCGTCGTAGGTGGTGCCCGTCAGCAGTACCTGGAGACAGATGCCGTCCAGCAGCGCGACGAGCGCCCGTGCGGTGACCGGGTCCGTGCGGTGGGTCAGCGGGCCGACGAGGCTGTCGATCCACTCGGCGGCCACCGGGCGCAGCGCGGGTCTGCGCAGGGCGGCGAGGTAGAGCTCGTACTCCAGCTCCACGCCCGTACGGTCACCGGCCAGCCATTCGCCGATCAGTCCGGCGAGTTCGGCGGCCAGGTCCGCGTGGGTGTCCTCCAGGGTGCCGCGTGCGGCGAGCACCTTGGCGAAGCCCTCGTTCGCCTGGCGCAGGGCCGCGACCATGAGTTCGTCGAGGGTCTTGAAGTGGTACGTGGTGGAGCCGAGCGGCACGTCGGCCTCGGCCGCGACGGAGCGGTGGCTGAGCCCGGCGATGCCCTTGGCGCCCACGACACGGATCGCCGCGTCGATGATCCGCTGCCGCCGCTCGGGGTCGTACCGCCGCGCCGTCACGGCCGGCCGCCCGCCGCGCCGGGCCCGGACATCAGTGCGCCCCGCCCAGGTTCAGCAGGACGACCCCGCCGATGATCAGGACGATCCCGGCGGCCTTCGCGGCCGTGAGCCCCTCGCCGAGGAACAGCATGCCGATCACGGCGATGGCGGCGGTGCCGACGCCGGCCCAGATCGCGTAGGCCGTGCCGACGGAGACGGTCTTCAGGGTCTGCGCCAGCAGCGCGAAGGCGACGACGTATCCGAGGACGGTCGCCAAGGACGGCCACAGCCTGCTGAAGCCCTCCGTGTACTTCATCGCGGTGGTCGCCCCGACCTCGGCCGCGATGGCACCGGCGAGCAGCACGTATCCCATATGTACGACTGTACACATGGGGCACGCGGGATGTGTACAGGCGTACGCACCTCCCGTCCGCGGCCCGGCGCGTATGGATCGCGTATATGCCATGGGCACCACGAGCCCCAGCAGATATGGTTCGCGATCACAAGGGGGCCGGAGTCGAACAGACTCCCGACAACATCAACAACATATGGAGTGCGAGAGGCATGTCGGACAGTTCTGGGTGGGGACCGTCAGGGCCGTCGGGACCGTCGGGACCGTCAGGGCCGTACTGGGGTGCCCCGGGCGGCTGGGGCTGGATGCCGCCGCCACCGCCCAAGCCGGGTGTGATCCCCCTGGCCCCGCTCGGTGTGGACCACATCCTCGGCGGCGCCTTCGCCACGATGCGCCGCTACGCGAAGCCGCTGTTCGGGCTCACCTTCTTGGGCGTCGCGATCCTGGCGGGCCTGACCCTGGGTCTCGACTACCTCGCCTACCTCTCGGTGAAGACCCAGCTGGACCGCATCATCGCGGCGCCCCGGTCCGTCGACTGGACCGATCTGCGGACCGTCCTGATCGCGTTCGGCGCCGTGTGGGTCGTGGGCATGGTGGTCTCGCTGGTGGCGAGTTCCTTCGTCCAGGCCTCGTCCGCGGCGACCCTGCACGACGCCGTGCTCGGGCGCCGGGCGCAGGTCGGGGCCGTGTGGAAGCGCGCCTGGTCGCGCACCCCGTCCGTGCTCGGGGTGACGCTGCTGCTGGGCCTGGTCGTGGTGGTCCCGCTGGTTCTCCTCGTCGTGCTGTTCGGGCTGCTGCTGGCCGCGATCGCGAGCAAGGCTCCGCTCGTGGCGTTCAGCCTCTTCCCTCTGGTCATGCTGCTCGCGATACCGCTGGCGGTCTGGCTGTTCGTCCGGTTCAGCTTCGCCCCGGCCGCCGCCGTCCTGGAGGGGGCCTCTCCGGTGACGGCGATGCGCCGGTCGGCCCGACTGGTCCGCGGCGCGTGGTGGCGTACGTTCGGCATCCTGCTGCTGGGCGGCCTGATCACGCTCATCGTCTCCCTCGTGGTCAACGTGCCGTTCCAGTTGGCGATGCCCACCCCGCAGCCGTACGACCTCTCGTCGGCACAGGAACCCGTGAGCGTGACCGAGGTCTACGCCCAGATCCTGCCCTCCATGGGGCGCTCCCTGGTGCTCTCGACGATCGCGAGCCTCTTCGTCCAGCTCTTCTCCCTGGTGTTCATGCCGCTGGTCGGCAGTCTGCTGTACATCGACCAGCGCATCCGCAGGGAAGGTCTGGCGGACGTGCTGATGCGCGCGGCCGCCGTCACGGAGGCGCCCGGCGGACCCGGCACGCCCGAGGGGCCTGCCGCACCCGGTGGGCCGGAGGCGCCCGGCGGGCCGGGGACGCCGGGGTCAGTCGAGTAGCGACTTCTTCGGCCGCAGCACACAGAACTCGTTGCCCTCGAGGTCGGCGAGGACGGTCCAGGTGACGTCCTCGCCCTGCCCCACATCGGCCCGGCGCGCCCCGAGAGCGAGGATCCGCTCGACCTCGGCGTCCCGGTCGTCCGGCGTGAGATCGATGTGAAGACGGTTCTTGACGGTCTTGCGCTCGCCCACGGGCACGAAGCAGATTCCGGGCAGCGCGTGCGCGTCGGCTCCGATGACGATCTCGTCCTCCTCCTCGAACAGCACCTGCCAGTCGAGGACCTGGCACCAGAAGCGGGCGAGCGCCGGCAGGTCGTGGGCGTCGACGACCAGTTGGTAGAAGGAGACAGCCATGAACGGCAGTCTCCCGCGGCGACGAAGGCTCGGCCGGCAGGCGCACCGGTGCCCCCACCCCCGCAGGCACGCTCCCCGGCGACGAGGCCTCCGCCGACAGGCACGGTGCACACACCCGGGCCGGCCGCTCCCCGCGGGCGCTCTCGCCCGACCACCCGTCGGCCCTCACCCCTGATGAGCGCCGACCCGACCCAACTCCCCATCCTCTGTGGGCGATTGTCCGAAAAGAGCCGCACGTAAATACCTGCACGGCCGCGGGAAACGACTGCTCAGTAGTCACCATTTCCACTACTGTTTCACCAGCCGCACACCGGGTCTTCATGGCCACCCCGCTCCGTGTGCCGCACTCATCCTCCACCCCTCGCTTCGCCCTCTCACGCGCTCGCCCTCCCCCCGCTTAGGAACGCGCATGCCAGAAGTGACACCCGGATCCGGCCCCGACGGATCCACCCGCTCCAGGGAGATCGTGCCCTGGCGCCCCACCCCGCGCGGCGCGCCCTACCCGGTGTCGGCCGACCTCGTTCCCGTGTCCCCGGCGCCCTGGGAGGCGGTCGGAGCGGACGAGGGCAGGCTGCCGGGAACGCGGCGGCTCTGGCTGGCCGGCGGGCTCGCGGTGGCCGTCACCATCGCCACCATCGCCGTGATCTCCGTACAGACGACGTCTTCCGACGCTTCGTCACGTGGCGCGGGCAACAGGACCACGTCCGACACGGCGAATCCGTTCCTCCTCGGCGCCCCCGCAGCGCCCGCGGGTACGACCACGGCCCCGTCCGGCAAGAACGCCCTGTCCTCACCGGGGACTTCACGCTCGGCCTCACCTGATTCCGCGTCACGGGCCTCCGCGTCGCCGACGCCGTCGGGCAAGGGTTCCGGCGGCCGGACCGCACCCGGGAAGTCGGCGCCCACCGCGTCCGGCACCGCTTCCGCACCCCGGCCGGCCTCGGTGCTGAAGTCGGTCCGGTCGGTCAACTACCCCGACCGGTACTGGCACCTGAGTGACGGTCAGATCCGGCTCGACCAGGTGAGCCCGTCCAGTTCGGCCGCGACCCGGCGGGCCGCCAGTTTCAAGGTGGTCCCGGGACTGGCCAAGTCCTCCTGCTACTCCTTCGCCACCGGCGACGGCTCCTACCTGCGCCACCGCGACTTCGTCCTGCACGCCGACCGCAACGACGGCTCCGCCCTCTTCCGGGAGGACGCCACGTTCTGCCCGCGGGCGTCCTCCCACTCGGACGCGGTCAGGCTGGAGTCGGTCAACTACCCGGGCCGTTTCCTGCGCCACCGCAACTTCCAGCTCGTCCTCGGGCGTCACGAGCGCGACAGGCTCTACGGGGAGGACTCGGCGTTCCGCCTGGTGCGGGGCCTGGCCTGAACCCGGGGCCCGCCCGGGAACGCGAAACGGGGCGGCACCCGAAGGCGCCGCCCCGTGCGAGGCACTCAGGAGCCGGGGCCCCGGAGCGAGAAGATCAGACGTTGAACCCGAGCGCCCGAAGCTGCTCGCGGCCGTCGTCCGTGATCTTGTCCGGGCCCCACGGCGGCATCCAGACCCAGTTGATGCGCAGCTCGTTGACGAGGCCGTCCGTGGCGGACTTGGCCTGGTCCTCGATGACGTCGGTGAGCGGACAGGCCGCGGACGTCAGGGTCATGTCGATCGTCGCGATGTTCGCGTCGTCGATGTGGATGCCGTAGATGAGGCCGAGGTTGACGACGTCGATGCCCAGCTCGGGGTCGACGACGTCGTAGAGCGCCTCGCGGACCTCTTCCTCGGAGGCGGGCTTCGACGTCAGGCCCTCGGCCGGTGCCACGGCGGCCTCGGCCGCCGCGACCACGGACTCGTCCGACGTCACGGCGGTCTCGTCCGATGTCACAGTGTTCTCGCTCATGCCGTCTTCCTCTCGGCGCTCTCGCCCAGAACCTGGGCCGTCGCGTCCTTCCACGCCATCCAGCTGAGGAGGGCGCACTTGACCCGGGCCGGGTACTTGGAGACACCGGCGAACGCGACCGCGTCCTCCAGCACCTCCTCCATCGCGTCGTCGGGCTCGATCCGGCCCTTGGACTGCATCAGTTCCAGGAAGGTCTCCTGGATCCTCTGCGCGTCGGACACGTCCTTGCCGACCAGGAGGTCGTTCAGTACGGAGGCCGAGGCCTGGCTGATCGAGCAGCCCTGGCCCTCGTACGAGATGTCCTCGATCCGCTCGCCGTCGTACTTCACACGCAGGGTGATCTCGTCACCGCACGTGGGATTGACGTGGTGCACCTCGGCGTCGCCGTCCCTCAGACCGCGCCCGTGCGGGTGCTTGTAGTGGTCCAGGATGACTTCCTGGTACATCGAATCCAGCTTCACTGCGGCGAACCTCGCATCCCAGTGTCCGTTACATGGCCTTCCGGCCGGGGGTCCGGGGGTTGCCCCCCCCGGGATGGCACAGCACGTTCCCAGCCAGCCCCTCAGCCGAAGAAGTTCCTTACGTGCTCCAGGCCGTCGACCAGAGCGTCGATCTCGGACGGCGTGGAGTACAGATAGAACGACGCCCGCGTGGTCGCAGGAATTCCGTAGCGCAGGCAGACCGGACGGGCACAGTGGTGACCGACCCTGACCGCGATGCCCTGCTCGTCGAGCACCTGGCCCACGTCGTGCGGGTGGATGTCGCCCAGCGTGAACGAGATCGCCGCTCCGCGGTCCTCGGCCGTGGCGGGGCCGATGATCCTCAGGTCGGGGACCTCCGCGAGCCGCTTCACCGCGTACTCGGTGAGCGCGTGCTCGTGGGCGAGGATCTTGTCCATGCCGATGGAGGACAGGTAGTCGATCGCCGCGCCGAGTCCGACCGCCTGCGCGATCGGGGGCGTGCCCGCCTCGAACTTGTGCGGCGCCGGAGCGTACGTCGACGAGTGCATCGACACGGTCTCGATCATCTCGCCGCCGCCGAGGAACGGCGGGAGATCCTCCAGGAGTTCCTGGCGGCCCCACAGGACGCCGATGCCCGTCGGACCGCACATCTTGTGACCGGTGAAGGCCACGAAGTCGGCCTGGAGGGCCTGGACGTCGAGCGGCATGTGCGGCGCGGCCTGGGACGCGTCGATCAGGACCAGGGCGCCGACCTCCTGGGCGCGGCGCACTATCGCCTCGACCGGGTTCACGGTGCCCAGGATGTTCGACACCAGCACGAAGGAGACGATCTTCGTCTTCTCCGTGATGATCTCGTCGATGTTCGACAGGTCGAGACGGCCGTCGTCGGTGAGGCCGAACCACTTCAGCTTCGCGCCGGTGCGCTGCGAGAGCAGCTGCCACGGAACGATGTTGGAGTGGTGCTCCATCTCCGTGATGACGATCTCGGTCTCGTGGTCCACGCGGTAGGGCTCATCGGCCCAACCGAGCATGTTGGCCACGAGGTTGAGCGACTCGGAGGCGTTCTTGGTGAAGATCACCTCGTCGCGGCTCGGCGCGTTGATGAACGCGGCGATCTTGTCGCGCGCGCCTTCGTACAGCGCCGTGGCCTCCTCGGCGAGCACATGCACACCGCGGTGGACGTTGGCGTTGTAGCGCTCGTAGTACTCGTTCAGGGCGTCCAGGACCTGGCGCGGCTTCTGCGAGGTCGCCGCGTTGTCCAGGTACACCAGCTTCTTACCGTCGTGGATCTGGCGGTCCAGGATGGGGAAGTCCTTGCGGATCGCCTCGGTGTCGAGGAGGCCCGGCAGCTGCGTCACGCGGATACGCCACCCTTCGTGTCGACTGCGTACGACTCGTAGCCCTCGTTCTCCAGCTTGTCCGCGAGCTCGGCGCCGCCGGACTCGACGATGCGGCCGCCGGAGAAGACGTGGACGAAGTCGGGCTTGATGTAGCGCAGGATGCGCGTGTAGTGCGTGATGAGCAGGGTGCCCACCTCGCCGGTCTCGCGGACGCGGTTGACGCCCTCGGAGACGATGCGCAGGGCGTCGACGTCCAGGCCGGAGTCGGTCTCGTCGAGGATCGCCATCTTCGGCTTGAGCAGCTCCAGCTGGAGGATCTCGTGGCGCTTCTTCTCACCGCCGGAGAAGCCCTCGTTGACGTTGCGCTCGGCGAAGGAGGGGTCCATGGAGAGGCGCTCCATGGTCTCCTTGACCTCCTTCACCCAGGTGCGCAGCTTGGGGGCCTCGCCGCGGACGGCGGTGGCGGAGGTGCGCAGGAAGTTGGAGACCGAGACGCCGGGGATCTCGACCGGGTACTGCATCGCCAGGAACAGGCCGGCGCGGGCGCGCTCGTCGACGGACATCGCGAGGACGTCCTCGCCGTCGAGGGTGACGGTGCCGCCGGTGACCGTGTACTTGGGGTGGCCCGCGAGCGAGTAGGCGAGGGTCGACTTGCCGGAGCCGTTGGGGCCCATGATGGCGTGCGT
Source organism: Streptomyces sp. NPDC021080 (assembly GCF_044333225.1). Taxonomy (NCBI): domain Bacteria; kingdom Bacillati; phylum Actinomycetota; class Actinomycetes; order Kitasatosporales; family Streptomycetaceae; genus Streptomyces; species Streptomyces sp. NPDC021080. The sequence goes on from NZ_JBIRQM010000018.1 coordinate 176,637, forward strand.
CTCGCCCTGCTTCACGGTCAGGTCGACGCCCTTGAGGATCTCCTTCGTGGCGTTGTCGGCCTCGACGGTGACGTGCAGGTCGTGGATTTCAAGCGTTGCCATGGGTTGCCTCAGGACTCCTGGTTGAGGGAGACGAGCACGTCGTCCCCTTCGATCTGAACGGGGTATACGGGGACGGGGCGCGTCGCGGGAAGGCCGGACGGCTTGCCGGTGCGGAGGTCGAACGCGGAGCCGTGCAGCCAGCATTCGATCTGACAGTCCTCCACCTCGCCCTCGGAGAGCGAGACGTTCGCGTGCGAGCAGATGTCGTTGATCGCGAACACCTCCCCCTCGGTCTTCACGACCGAGACCGGCGTGCCGTCGAGTTCCACCCGCTTGGGGGTGTTCTCCTCCAGCTCGCTCAGCCCACAGACGCGCACGAAGGTGCCGGGCATCAGAGCGACGCCTCCAGCTCCTCGTCGATCTTCACGAGGAGGCGCTCTTCGATGTCGTCGACACCGATCTGCTGGACCAGCTCGGCGAAGAAGCCGCGGACCACCAGACGACGCGCCTCGTCGGCGGGGATGCCGCGGGCCATCAGGTAGAAGAGCTGCTCGTCGTCGAAGCGGCCGGTCGCGGAGGCGTGGCCGGCGCCGACGATCTCGCCGGTCTCGATCTCCAGGTTCGGCACGGAGTCGACGCGGGCACCGTCGGTCAGAACCAGGTTGCGGTTCATCTCGTAGGTGTCCGTGCCCTCGGCCTTGGCCTCGATGAGGACGTCGCCGATCCAGACGGCGTGCGCCCCCTCGCCCTGCAGCGCGCCCTTGTACATGACGTTGGACCTGCAGTGCGGGGTGTTGTGGTCGACCAGGAGACGGTGCTCCTGGTGCTGGCCGGCGTCCGTGAAGTACAGGCCGAACAGCTCGGCCTCGCCGCCGGTGCCCGCGTACGCGACGCGGGGGTGGAGGCGTACGACGTCGCCGCCGAAGGTGACCACGAAGGACTTGAAGGTGGCGTCGCGGCCGATGAGCGCGTTGTGCTGGCCGACGTGGACGGCCGTGTCGTCCCAGTCCTGGACGGAGACGACGGTCAGCTTGGCGCCGTCGCCGAGGACGTAGTCGACGTTGGCGGCGAGGACCGCGTCACCGGTGTGGTCGATGACGACGACGGCCTCGGCGAAGGCTCCCAGTTCGATGACCTGGTGGCCGTAGGCGACACCGCCCTCGCCGTGCACGGCGATCCGGATGGGCTCGGTGAGCACCGCCTCCTTGGGGACGGTGACGACGCCGGCCTTCTCGAACGCCGAGAACGCCTGGGCGGCGACACGGTCCACCGGGGTACCGGCCCGGCCGATCCGCGCGTCGTCACGGGCGACCGTCTCGACGGTGACGCCCTCGGGGGCCTGCACCTCGACCCGTACGCCCTCGCCGGTCGCGACGGCGGTGCCGTCGTGCAGCCCGCGCAGGCGCTCCAGCGGGGTGAACCGCCACTCCTCCTCGCGGCCGTGGGGGACGGGGAAGTCCGCCACGTCGAAGGACGGGGGCGCGCTCATGCGCGTGGCGACGGTCGACTCGGCGGCCACCGCGATCTGGCCCGCGGTGGTCGAGCCCGCAGGTGGGGGTCCCCCCTGTCCGAGCGCAGTCGAGGACTTGGGGGAGTTCTGAGCCTCAGCCATGGCTGTCGGTCTGCTCGCTTTCTTACGTGAGTGGCTTGACGGGGACGGTGTTCGGCGTCAGCCGACCGCGCCCTCCATCTGGAGCTCGATCAGCCGGTTGAGCTCGAGGGCGTACTCCATGGGCAGTTCCTTGGCGATCGGCTCGACGAAGCCGCGCACGATCATGGCCATCGCCTCGAACTCGGTCAGACCACGGCTCATCAGGTAGAAGAGCTGGTCCTCGGAGACCTTGGAGACGGTCGCCTCGTGGCCCATGGACACGTCGTCCTCGCGGACGTCCACGTACGGGTACGTGTCCGAACGGGAGATGGTGTCGACGAGCAGCGCGTCGCACAGGACGTTCGACTTGGAGCCGTGGGCGCCCTCGCCGATCTCGACGAGACCGCGGTAGGACGTACGGCCGCCGCCGCGCGCCACCGACTTCGACACGATGTTCGAGGAGGTGTTCGGCGCCATGTGGACCATCTTGGAGCCGGCGTCCTGGTGCTGCCCCTCGCCCGCGAAGGCGATGGACAGGGTCTCGCCCTTGGCGTGCTCGCCCATCAGGTAGACGGCCGGGTACTTCATGGTGACCTTGGAGCCGATGTTGCCGTCGATCCACTCCATGGTCGCGCCCTCGTACGCCACGGCGCGCTTGGTGACCAGGTTGTAGACGTTGTTCGACCAGTTCTGGATGGTCGTGTAACGGCAGCGGGCGCCCTTCTTCACGATGATCTCGACGACCGCGGAGTGCAGGGAGTCCGACTTGTAGATCGGCGCCGTGCAGCCCTCGACGTAGTGGACGTAGGCGTCCTCGTCGACGATGATCAGCGTCCGCTCGAACTGGCCCATGTTCTCCGTGTTGATACGGAAGTAGGCCTGGAGCGGGATCTCGACGTGCACGCCCTTCGGCACGTAGATGAAGGAGCCGCCGGACCACACCGCGGTGTTCAGCGACGCGAACTTGTTGTCGCCGACCGGGATGACCGTGCCGAAGTACTCCTTGAAGAGCTCCGGGTGCTCCTTGAGGGCGGTGTCGGTGTCCAGGAAGATGACGCCCTGCTCCTCCAGGTCCTCGCGGATCTGGTGGTAGACGACCTCGGACTCGTACTGGGCCGCGACACCGGCGACGAGGCGCTGCTTCTCCGCCTCGGGGATGCCGAGCTTGTCGTACGTGTTCTTGATGTCCTCGGGCAGGTCCTCCCAGGACTCCGCCTGCTTCTCCGTGGAGCGCACGAAGTACTTGATGTTGTCGAAGTCGATGCCCGACAGGTCGGAACCCCAGTTGGGCATGGGCTTCTTCTCGAAGAGGCGCAGGCCCTTGAGACGGAGCTTGGTCATCCACTCCGGCTCGCTCTTCTTCGCGGAGATGTCCCGGACGACGTCCTCGTTGATACCGCGCTTGGCGGAGGCGCCGGCCGTGTCGGAGTCGGCCCAGCCGTATTCGTACTTGCCCAGACCCTCGAGTTCGGGGTGGGCAGTCTCCGTGGGGAGCGTCATGCGGGGTTCCTCCCGGCCGTGCTTGCGGATGCGTTGTGAGTGTCGTGCGAGATCTTGGGGATGAACGTCGTGCACACCCCGTCGCCGTGGGCGATGGTGGCCAGTCGCTGGACATGCGTGCCGAGCAGCTGGGAGAAGAACTCCGTCTCCGCCTCGCAGAGCTGCGGGAACCGCTCGGCGACATGCGCGACCGGGCAGTGGTGCTGGCAGAGCTGCTCGCCGACCGGTGCGCTGCGCGCCGTGGCAGCGTACCCGTCCTTGCTGAGGGCCTTCGCCAGCGCTTCCGTGCGCTCCTCGGGGGTCGCGGCCTCGACGGCTTCGCGGTACGCCCCGGCCTGTGCGGCGATCCGGGCGCGGGCGAAGGAGAGGATCGCCTCGTCCCCGCCCTCGCGCTCGGCGATCCAGCGCAGGGCGTCCTCGGCGAGCTTGTCGTAGGACTGGTCGAAGGCGTCCCGGCCGCAGTCGGTCAGGGCGAACACCTTGGCGGGACGACCGCGCGTACGCGCTCCGTAGACCCGCTGCTCACGTGCTTCGACGATGTCGTCGGCGACCAGGGCGTCCAGATGACGGCGCACGGCGGCGTGGGTCAGGCCCAGTCGGCCCGCCAGGTCGGCGACGGTCGACGGGCCGTGGTCCAGGACGGACCGCACGACCCGGTTGCGCGTCGAGCGCTCACCGGTCGCGAGTTCCTCCTGCGGGGCCCCCGCGGGGGTCTCCCGAGCCTCGCCAACGTTTTTCACAACACCATTGTTGCGTAATTCCTCAGGACCTGACAAGCCGCGCCCTCCGGGGCGGACGGTGCGCTGCGTCACTTAGGTATACCTAAGGTGACCTGGGCAAACGATCTTTGATCGATCAATTCGGTGGCACGCGGGCCCGCTCTCGGGAAGACTCCCGGACCATGTCGACACCCCCTCCGACCGGCCCACTCGTCACCCGGGACACCCTCGCGGCGGACCTGCGCGCGCTCGGCGTCCGAACGGGGGAAACGCTTCTCGCACACTCCTCGCTGAGCGCCCTCGGGTGGGTCAACGGCGGCGCCGTGGCCGTCGTCCAGGGACTGCTCGACGCCCTGGGTCCAGGCGGCACCCTGGTGGTCCCGACCCAGTCCGGCGACCTCTCCGACCCCGCGCTGTGGAGCCGCCCGCCGGTCCCCGAGGAGTGGTGGCCGGCCATCCGGGCGACCATGCCCGCCTACGACCCCCGCGTGACGCCCTCCCGCGGAGTCGGCGTGATACCCGAGACGGTCCGCACCTGGCCCGGCGCCCTGCGCAGCGACCACCCGGAGACCTCGTTCGCGGCGGTGGGCCCGGCCGCGGCGGCGGTCGTCGGCGGGCACGCGGTCGACTGCCGGCTCGGCGAGCGGAGCCCGCTGGCCCGGCTGGAGGCCCGCGGGGCCCGGGTCCTGCTGCTCGGCGCGGGCTACGACACCTGCACCAGCTTCCACCTGGCCGAGTACCGCGTCCCCGCGCCCGTCGTGGAGGTCGGACGGCCGTCGCCCACGGGCTGGGAGACGGTGCGGGAGGTGTCGATCACCTCCGAGATGTTCGAGGAGCTGGGCTCCGACTTCGAACGGGACCGTCCCGTCGTACGGGGCACCGTGGGCGCGGCCCGGGCCCGGCTCTTCCCGGTGGCCGACGCGGTGGCGTACGCGGAGCGGTGGCTGCCGGTGCACCGGCCGCGGGACCTGGCCGTGGAGACCGCTGCCGCCCCCGGCGGTTCCGGGTCGCCGCGACGTCCCTAGACTTGCTCCTCATGCGAAGCGAGCCCGTGGTCCAGGTCCAGGCCCTGGTGAAGCGGTACGGCACGAAGACCGCGGTGGACGGCCTCGACCTGGTGGCCACGGCGGGCATCACCGCCGTCCTCGGACCCAACGGCGCGGGCAAGACGACCACGGTCGAGACCTGCGAGGGATACCGGAAGCCGGATTCCGGCACGGTGCGCGTCCTGGGCCTCGACCCGGCGAGACAGTCCGGCGAGCTGCACACCCGTATCGGCGTGATGCTCCAGTCCGGCGGCGTCTACTCGGGCGCCCGCGCGGACGAGATGCTCCGCCACGTCGCGAAACTGCACGCCCACCCCCTGGACGTGGACGCGCTCGTCGAGCGGCTCGGCCTGGGCGGCTGCGGCCGCACCACGTACCGGCGGCTGTCGGGCGGCCAGCAGCAGCGCCTCGCGCTCGCCATGGCGGTCGTCGGCCGGCCCGAGCTGGTCTTCCTGGACGAGCCGACCGCCGGCCTCGACCCGCAGGCCCGCCACGCCACCTGGGACCTGGTCCGCGACCTGCGGTCCGACGGTGTCTCGGTGATCCTCACCACGCACCACATGGACGAGGCCGAACAGCTCGCCGACGACGTCGCGATCATCGACGCGGGCCGGGTCGTCGCCCAGGGCTCCCCCGAGGAACTGTGCCGCGGCGGCGCCGAGAACACCCTGCGCTTCACCGGCCGCCCGGGACTCGACGTGGGCTCGCTGCTCAAGGCCCTGCCCACGGACTGCACGGCGGCCGAGCTGACACCCGGGTCCTACCGGATCGGCGGCAAGGTCGATCCGCAACTGCTGGCGACCGTGACGTCCTGGTGCGCCCAGCACGGTGTGATGCCGGAGAAGATCTCGGTCGAGCGCCACACCCTGGAAGACGTTTTTCTGGAGCTGACCGGCAAGGAGCTGCGCTCATGAACCAAGTGCGACCGGAGCCCGGCCGGGGGTCCGGGGGTTGTCCCCCGGGAAAGCACAGCTTGGAACTGACCGGCAAGGAGCTGCGTTCATGAGCCAGGCACAGCTTGGAGCCGACCGGCGAGGAGCCGCGTCCGTGACCGCCGCCGGCACGTACACCCCGAAGCCGGGCGCCGCCCCGCTGCGGCGCATGATCGGGGCGCAGGCCGCGCTGGAGACGAGGATGCTGCTGCGCAACGGCGAGCAGCTGCTGCTGACGGTGGTGATCCCGACGCTGCTGCTGGTCCTGTTCAGCTCGGCCGACATCATCGACACGGGCCCGGGCAAGGCGGTCGACTTCCTGGCGCCGGGCATCCTGGCGCTGGCCGTGATGTCGACGGCGTTCACCGGCCAGGCCATCGCCACGGGCTTCGAGCGCCGCTACGGCGTCCTGAAGCGGCTGGCGGCCTCGCCGCTCCCCCGCTGGGGACTGATGACCGCGAAGACGGCGTCGGTCCTGGTGACCGAGATCCTCCAGGTGATCCTGCTCACCGCGATCGCCTTCGCGCTGGGCTGGTCGCCGCACGGCAACCCGTTGGCCGTCCTGCTCCTGCTGGTCCTCGGCACGGCCGCCTTCTCCGGGCTCGGCCTGCTCATGGCGGGCACGCTCAAGGCGGAGGCGACGCTGGCCGCCGCGAACCTCGTCTTCCTGCTGCTCCTGGTCGGCGGCGGGGTGATCGTGCCGCTGGACAAGTTCCCCGCGGGTGCCCAGGACGTGCTGGGCCTGCTGCCCATCTCGGCGCTCTCCGACGGCCTGCGGGCGGTGCTCCAGCACGGCGCCCAGATGCCCTGGGGGGACCTGGGCGTCCTGGCGGTCTGGGCGGTCGTGGGGCTCGGCGCGGCCGGCCGCTTCTTCCGCTGGGAGTGACGGAATCGTCCCGTCCGGGGGCGGACCCTCGTGAAAGCGTGCACAAGCGGGCCCCTACGATGGTGCGCGTGCAGAACCTGACCCGAGCCGACGCCCTCAGCGCGGTGCGCAATCCGCTCGCCTTCATCGCCGAGCGCTGGACCCCGGCCTCCCGGACGGTGCAGCGCGCGGCCCTCGCGGCGCTCGTCATGTCGGTCGTGATCGTGGTGACCGGCGGTGCCGTGCGGCTCACCGGCTCCGGCCTCGGCTGCCCGACCTGGCCCAAGTGCACCGACGACTCGCTCACGGCGACGAGCGCGATGGGCTTCCACGGCGCCATCGAGTTCGGCAACCGCATGCTGACGTACGTGCTGTGCGCCGCCGTCGGCTGGGCGATCATCGCGGCGCGCTCGCAGAAGCCGTGGCGGCGCGGCCTGACCCGGCTCGGCTGGGCCCAGTTCTGGATCGTCATGAGCAACGCGGTCCTCGGCGGGATCGTCGTCCTGGTCGGCCTCAACCCGTACACGGTCGCCGCCCACTTCCTGCTCTCCACCGCGCTCATCACCGTCGCGGCGCTCATGTGGCAGCGCACCCGCGAGGGCGACGCGGCACCGCGTCCGCTCGTCGGCAAGTCGGTGCAGCAGCTCGTCTGGTTCCTGGTCGCCGCCTCCGTCCTGCTGATCGCGGCCGGCACGGTCGTCACCGGCGCGGGACCGCACGCGGGTGACTCGAGCGAGGTCGACCGCATCCCTGTCAGCTGGGAGAACGTCGCCAAGCTGCACGCCGTGCTGGCCTGGATCGTCGTGACGCTGACCTTCGCCCTCTGGTTCGTCCTGAAGGCGGTGGACGCCCCCGAGGGTCCCCTGCGGCGCACCCGTGACCTGTTCCTGATCCTGCTGTCCCAGGGCGTCATCGGCTACGTCCAGTACTTCACCGACCTGCCCGAGGCCCTGGTCGCCCTCCACATGCTCGGCTCCTGCCTGGTGTGGATCGGGGTGGTGCGGGTCCTGCTGTCCCTGCGCGAACGCCCGGAGATCGTGACGGACCTGCCGGGTCCCGCGACCACCTCGGCCCTCACCCGCGCGTAGCCCCTCCGGGGCCGCCTTCGGGCGGCTCCCGCCCCGCTCCCGCCTCTGGGCGCTCACTCCAGCCCGTACACCCGCCGGGCGTTTCCCGCCGCGATCAGGGCCGCGACCCGCTGGGCGTCGGCCGGTGACCAGGCCCCTTCGGCGACCCACTCGCCGAGCACGCGGGCGAGCGCCTCGCGGAACAGGTGTGCTCCGATCACATGGAGTTCGGGAAGGCCCTGCGCTCCGCTGGAGAACAGGAGCTTGCCGAAGGGCGCCAGTTCCAGTATCTCGGCGAGGACGGCGGCCGACCGCGCGCCGGTGCGCGCCAGGGCGGCGCCCAGGTCGGCGTAGACGTGCGGGAAGACCCCGGCGAGGTGGGCCGCGTGCCGTTGGTACGGGTAGCCGTGCAGCAGGACCAGGTCGGTGCCGAGGCCGGCGGTGGCGCGGGCGAAGTCGGTGAGCAGCACGGGGTCGGTGCGGTCGATGCGCTGTCCGGGGTCACCGAGGCCCGCGTGCAGTTGCAGGGGCAGGCCCGAGGCGACCGCGATCCACAGCAGATGGCGCAGCAGGACCGGGTCGGTGAGCGCCCCGCCCACCCGTCGGCCCGCCAGCCAGCGGCCCGCCGCGCCCCGGACCTCCCCGGGTCCGGGCGGTTCGGGCGCGAGGGCCAGACCGTGCCGCACGCCCGCCACGGAGGTGAAGGCCACGGCGTTCGCGGCGGCTCCGTGGACGGACTCGGCGAGATTGGCGAGAAAGGCCTCGACGGTTCCCGAGGTGTCGGCGACCTGCTCGGCGAGCAGCTCCAGACGGACGACCTCGTGCGCCCTGGCGGCTCCCGTGGAGGCCATCTCGCCCGGCCCGGTCAGATCGCCGGGCAGCCCGGTGTCCACGAGATACGTGGTGATGCCGCTGCCGCGCAGCAGTCTTCGCCCCGATTCCAGGACGCCCAGTTCACGGCGCCGGGCCAGATAACGGGCGGGCGAGCAGTGCGGTTCGAGCCCGAGCAGGGGCGGGCACCAGCGCCGTACGGCGAAGCCGGTCTGGGTGTCGAAGAAGGTGGTGCCCGCGGCCGGCAGCGCCTCGGTCCTCAGGAGGTGGGCCTCGAACGTGCCGAGGCCCAGTTCCGTCCGCAGTACGCCGTGGCAGTACTGGTCCACGAGGGACGGCGTTTCGATCATCCGGACTCCCCGCGAATGGACCGTTGCTTTTCAGGTCCTAACGGCTGAGCCGGGTGTCAGGTGTTGGTCGCGCACACCCCGTGCGAACAGCCGACGATTGTCGGCCGTCCGTGCGACGGGTGACGTGTCAGTCGTTGGAGGGACCGCCGACCTGGATGCCGGCCATGCGCTTCCACTCGTACGGACCGGTCTTCACCTTGGCCGCGAACTCGCCGTCGAAGGTCTCGTGGACGGTGATCCCGGCCTTCTTCACGGCGCTCTCGGCGATCTCGTAGCTCGTCGCCACGAGGTCGCCCCAGCCGCCGTCCTCGCCGACGAGGACGATGCGGGCGCCGCGCTGTCCGATGTACGCGACCTGCGCCTCGGCCCCGCCGTGCGCCTTGGAGAAGGCGGTGATCCGCTGCGCGAGCTTGGCGGCGGCACGGTCGGCCCTCGGGTCCTGGACGGTGCCGGGGGTCTCGTCGATCTGCTGGGTTTCTGCCATGGCCAGGATGCTACCGACGGGTAGATCAAAGGGCGACGGGAGGGGTGCGTGGCCTTGACCACGCACCCCTCCCGTTCGAGTTCTCCAGGCGGTCTAGCGGAGGAAGGGGTCCACCGCGACGGCCACGAAGAGGATCGACACGTAGGTGATCGACCAGTGGAACAGCCGCATCTCCTTCAGCTTGACGCCCGTCACCTCGGCCTTGGCCCGGTTCTGCAGACCGTGCGCCTCCCACAGCCAGAACCCGCCCGCGCCGAGCGCGACCACGGTGTAGAACCAGCCCGTGTACCCGAGCGGGGTGAGCAGCAGCGAGACCGCGACCATCACCCAGCTGTAGAGGACGATCTGGCGGGCGACCACCTTGTTGCTCGCGACGACCGGCAGCATCGGCACGCCCACGCGCGCGTAGTCGTCCTTCACCTTCATCGACAGCGGCCAGTAGTGCGGCGGCGTCCAGAAGAACATGACGAGGAAGAGGATGACCGGCGCCCACGACATGGAGTTCGTGACGGACGACCAGCCGATGAGCACGGGCAGACAGCCGGCGATCCCGCCCCAGACGATGTTCTGGGAGGTACGCCGTTTGAGGATCATCGTGTAGACGACGACGTAGAAGAGGAGCGCTCCGAGCGACAGCCAGGCGGACAGCCAGTTGACGGCGAGACCGAACAGCAGGGTCGACACGACCGCCAGCGTGATGCCGAAGGCGAGGCACTCACGGGGGCTGACCATGCCGGTGACGAGCGGCCGCTGCGAGGTGCGCTCCATGAGGGCGTCGATGTCGCGGTCGATGTACATGTTGAGCGCGTTGGCGCCGCCCGCGGACAGATAACCGCCGAGGCAGGTGAGGAGCACCAGCTTCAGATCGGGCACACCCTGCTGGGCCAGGAACATCACCGGAACGGTGGTGATCAGCAGCAGCTCGATGATCCGCGGCTTGGTCAGCGCCACGAACGCCTTGAGACGGGCCCCGAACGGCCGCTGGCCCCGGCTGCTGCTCGTCCCGAGCACACCCGCTGGACGGGATTCGACGGCCGTCACGCACACCCCTGACAGAGACATCCCAGCGAGCCCCGGGATGAATTCCCCGTAAAGGCCCGCGCGTACCACGCCACTGTAGACGTTGCCCAGACCCCGGCATTCGCGGGGGTGCGCCCGTGTTGGGGAGTGCGGCCGGAAGAGCTGATCGAGACTCGATTGAGCACTCGGACGAGCGGCTCCGTATTCATGTGCCGAACACGGAACGGCCCAGTCGGGAGGCGGATCCCGATGAGTCCCGGCAGTCTGGAATGACTCGAAAAAACGCGCGTACTCACGGGGGTAGGCTCGACAACGGCCGGGGCGCCCAGTGCACCGGCATTTCGACATGTGTGACATGTGGAGAGGAGCCCTGACCCAGGGTGAGCACCAAGCCGACCACCACAGACCTCGAGTGGACCGAGCTGGACCAGCGGGCCGTGGACACCGCCCGCGTCCTGGCCGCCGATGCCGTACAGAAGGTCGGCAACGGCCATCCCGGTACGGCCATGAGCCTGGCGCCCGCCGCCTACACCCTCTTCCAGAAGGTGATGCGGCACGACCCGGCGGACACCGACTGGGTTGGCCGCGACCGCTTCGTGCTGTCCGCCGGCCATTCGTCCCTGACCCTCTACACCCAGCTCTACCTGGCCGGTTTCGGCCTGGAGCTGGACGACCTGGAGTCCTTCCGGACCTGGGGCAGCAGGACCCCCGGACACCCCGAGTACGGTCACACGCCGGGCGTGGAGACCACGACCGGTCCGCTCGGCCAGGGTGTCGCCAACGCGGTGGGCATGGCGATGGCCGCCCGCTACGAGCGTGGCCTGTTCGACCCGGACGCGCCGCAGGGCGAGTCCCCGTTCGACCACTTCATCTACGCGATCGCCGGTGACGGCTGCCTCCAGGAGGGCATCTCCGCGGAGGCCTCCTCCATGGCCGGGCACCAGAAGCTCGGCAACCTGATCCTGCTGTGGGACGACAACCACATCTCGATCGAGGGCGACACGGAGACCGCGGTCTCCGAGGACACGGTCAAGCGCTACGAGGCGTACGGCTGGCACGTGCAGCGGATCGCCCCGAAGCCGGACGGCGACCTCGACCCGCACGCCATCTACAACGCGATCGAGGCCGCGAAGAAGGTGACGGACAAGCCGTCCTTCATCGCGATGCGCTCGATCATCGCCTGGCCCGCCCCGAACGCGCAGAACACCGAGGCCGCGCACGGCTCGGCGCTCGGCGACGACGAGGTCGCGGCCACCAAGCGCGTCCTCGGCTTCGACCCGGAGAAGTCCTTCGACGTCGCCGCCGAGGTGCTGGCCCACACCCGTCAGGCGCTCGACCGGGGTGCCCAGGCCAAGGCCGAGTGGGAGAAGGGCTACGCCGCCTGGCGTACCGCCGACCCGGAGCGCGCGGCGGAGTACGACCGCATCGCCGCGACCGAGCTGCCGAGCGGCTGGGAGGAGAAGCTCCCCGTCTTCGAGGCGGGCACGGGTGTCGCCACCCGCGCCGCGTCCGGCAAGGTGCTGCAGGCCCTCGGCGCGGTCATCCCCGAGCTGTGGGGCGGCTCCGCCGACCTCGCCGGCTCGAACAACACCACGATCGACAAGACGTCGTCCTTCCTCCCGGCGGACAACCCGCTCCCCGAGGCGAACCCGTACGGCCGCACGATCCACTTCGGCATCCGCGAGCACTCCATGGCCGCGGAGATGAACGGCATCGCGCTGCACGGCAACACCCGCATCTACGGCGGCACCTTCCTGGTGTTCTCCGACTACATGCGCAACTCGGTCCGCCTGTCGGCCCTGATGCACCTGCCGGTGACGTACGTGTGGACGCACGACTCGATCGGTCTCGGCGAGGACGGCCCCACCCACCAGCCGGTCGAGCACCTCGCCTCGCTGCGCGCCATCCCCGGCCTCAACGTCGTCCGTCCCGCGGACGCCAACGAGACGGCGATCGCCTGGCGCGAGATCCTCAAGCGCTACACCAAGGTGTTCGGCAAGGGCGCCCCGCACGGTCTCGCGCTCACCCGTCAGGGTGTGCCGACGTACGAGGCGAACGAGGACGCCGCCAAGGGCGGTTACGTGCTGTTCGAGGCCGAGGGCGGCGCGCCCGAGGTCATCCTGATCGGCACCGGCTCCGAGGTGCACGTGGCCGTCGAGGCGCGTGAGCGGCTCCAGGCCGCGGGCGTCCCCACGCGGGTCGTCTCCATGCCGTGTGTGGAGTGGTTCGACGAGCAGGACCAGGGGTACCGGGACAGCGTCCTGCCGCCGTCGGTGAAGGCCCGTGTCTCGGTCGAGGCCGGAATCGGTCTCACCTGGCACCGGTTCGTCGGGGACGCCGGACGCATTGTTTCGCTGGAGCACTTCGGTGCTTCGGCCGACGGCAAGGTGCTCTTCCGCGAATTCGGTTTCACTGCCGAGAACGTCGCGGAAGCCGCCCGGGAATCGATCGCCGCAGCCCAGCGCTGACGCTGACATACGACACGTAGGAGATGCAATTTCCATGACAGACGCACTCAAGCGCCTCTCCGAGGAAGGCGTCGCGATCTGGCTGGACGACCTGTCGCGCAAGCGGATCACGTCCGGCAACCTGGCCGAACTGATCGACCAGCAGCACGTCGTGGGCGTCACCACCAACCCGTCGATCTTCCAGAAGGCGATCAGCAGCGGAGACGGCTACGAGCAGCAGGTCACCGAGCTGGCTGCCCGCAAGGTCACCGTCGAAGAGGCCCTGCGCATGATCACCACGGCGGACGTCCGCGACGCCGCCGACATCCTGCGTCCCGTCTTCGACGCGACCGAGGGCCAGGACGGCCGGGTCTCGATCGAGGTCGACCCGCGCCTCGCGCACAACACCACGGCGACCATCGCCGAGGCCAAGCAGCTGGCCTGGCTGGTGGACCGCCCCAACACCCTCATCAAGATCCCGGCCACCAAGGCGGGTCTGCCGGCGATCACCGAGGTCATCGGCCTCGGCATCAGCGTCAACGTCACGCTGATCTTCTCGCTGGAGCGCTACCGCGAGGTCATGGAGGCCTACCTGGCCGGCCTGGAGAAGGCCAAGGAGCGCGGCCTGGACCTCTCGAAGATCCACTCGGTGGCGTCCTTCTTCGTGTCCCGTGTGGACACCGAGATCGACAAGCGGCTCGACGCCCTCGGCACCCCCGAGGCCAAGGCCGCCCGCGGCAAGGCGGGCGTCGCCAACGCCCGGCTCGCCTACGAGGCCTACGAGGAGGTCTTCTCCACCGACCGCTGGGCCGCCCTGGACCGGGCGCAGGCCAACAAGCAGCGCCCGCTGTGGGCCTCGACCGGCGTCAAGGACCCCGCGTACAAGGACACCCTGTACGTCGACGAGCTGGTCGCGCCGAACACCGTGAACACCATGCCGGAGGCCACCCTGGAGGCCACCGAGGACCACGGACAGATCACCGGCAACACCATCGCCGGCACGTACGAGCAGTCCCGTGCCGAACTCGACGCCGTCGAGAAGCTCGGGATCTCCTACGACGACGTGGTCCAGCTCCTGGAGGACGAGGGCGTCGACAAGTTCGAGACCTCCTGGAACGACCTGCTCAAGTCGACCGAGGCGGAGCTCCAGCGCCTCGCCCCTTCGGAGGGCTGAAACCTTGTCGAGCAGCAACCTGCTGCGTGACCCCGCAGACCGACGGCTCCCGCGTATCGCGGGGCCGTCGGGCCTGGTCATCTTCGGCGTCACGGGCGATTTGTCACGTAAAAAGCTGATGCCCGCGGTGTACGACCTCGCCAACCGCGGTCTGCTTCCGCCGGGCTTCTCGCTCGTCGGCTTCGCCCGCCGCGAGTGGGCCCACGAGGACTTCGCCCAGGAGGTCCACGACGCGGTCAAGGAGCACGCCCGCACCCCCTTCCGCGAGGAGGTCTGGCAGCAGCTCGTCCAGGGCATGCGCTTCGTCCAGGGCACCTTCGACGACGACGACGCCTTCGACCGGCTGCGTTCCACCATCGAGGAGCTGGACAAGGCGCAGGGCACGGGCGGCAACTTCGCCTTCTACCTGTCCGTACCACCGTCCGCGTTCCCGGTGGTCATCCAGCAGCTGAAGAAGCACAAGCTGGCGGACCAGTCGGGCGGCTCCTGGCGCCGCGCGGTCATCGAGAAGCCCTTCGGCCACGACCTGAAGTCGGCCGAGGAGCTCAACGCGATCGTGCACGAGGTCTTCGCCCCGGACCAGGTCTTCCGCATCGACCACTACCTGGGCAAGGAGACGGTCCAGAACATCCTGGCGCTGCGCTTCGCCAACACGATGTTCGAGCCGATCTGGAACCGGTCGTTCGTCGACCACGTCCAGATCACGATGGCCGAGGACATCGGCATCGGCGGCCGGGCCGGCTACTACGACGGCATCGGTGCCGCCCGTGACGTCATCCAGAACCACCTGCTTCAGCTGATGGCGCTGACCGCCATGGAGGAGCCCTCCTCCTTCGACGCGGACGCGCTCGCCGCGGAGAAGACCAAGGTGCTCGGCGCGACCAGGCTGCCGAAGGACCTGGGCAAGAGCACGGTCCGCGGCCAGTACGCGGCGGGGTGGCAGGGCGGCGAGAAGGTCGTCGGCTACCTCCAGGAGGACGGTATCGACCCCAAGTCGAAGACCGACACCTTCGCCGCGATCAAGGTGGAGGTGGACAACCGCCGCTGGGCGGGAGTCCCGTTCTACCTGCGCACCGGCAAGCGCCTGGGCCGCCGCGTCACCGAGATCGCGGTCGTCTTCCAGCGCGCACCGCACTCCCCCTTCGACCACACGGCGACGGAGGAGCTGGGCCAGAACGCGATCGTCTTCCGCGTCCAGCCCGACGAGGGCGTCACGGTCCGCTTCGGCTCCAAGGTGCCCGGCACCTCCATGGAGATCCGGGACGTCTCGATGGACTTCGCGTACGGCGAGTCCTTCACCGAGTCGAGCCCGGAGGCGTACGAGCGTCTGATCCTCGACGTGCTGCTCGGCGACTCGAACCTCTTCCCGCGTACGGAGGAGGTCGAGCTGTCCTGGAAGATCCTCGACCCGATCGAGCAGTACTGGGACAAGCACGGCAAGCCCGCGCAGTACCCCTCGGGCACCTGGGGACCCGTCGAGGCCGACGAAATGCTCGAACGAGACGGACGGAGCTGGCGTCGCCCATGAAGACCGATCTCACGGACACCACGGCCAGCAAGGTCAACAAGGCGCTCGTCCAGGGCCGCCGCGCCATCGGCACACCCGCCGTAGGCATGGTGCTCACCCTCGTCATCGTCACCGACGAGGAGAACGCCTACGACGCCCTGAGGGCCGCCAACGAGGCCTCGCGCGAGCACCCCTCGCGCACCCTCGTGGTCATCAAGCGCGTCTCCCGCTCGCCCCGCGACCGCACGACGTCGCGGCTCGACGCCGAGGTGCGGCTCGGTGCGGAGGCGAGCACCGGCGAGACGGTGGTGCTGCGCCTGTACGGCGAGGTGATCAACCACGCCCAGTCGGTCGTCCTGCCGCTGCTGCTGCCGGACGCGCCCGTCGTCGTCTGGTGGCCGGTGAACGCGCCGCTCGACCCGGCGAACGACCCGCTCGGCGCGCTCGCGCAGCGCCGGGTGACCGACACCTACGCCGCCGAGGCCCCGGTACGGGAGCTCAACGCCCGCGCCGAGACCTACACCCCGGGCGACACCGACCTGTCGTGGACCCGCATCACGCCCTGGCGTTCGATGCTGGCCGCGGCCCTGGACCAGGTCACCTGCGACGTGGACGCGGTCGAGGTGGAGGGCGAGGAGTTCAACCCGAGCTGCGAGCTGCTCGCGATGTGGCTCGCGGACCGGCTGGAGGTCCCGGTCAAGCGGTCGCTGTCCTCGGGCCCCGGCCTCACCGCGGTCCGGCTGGACACGAGCTGCGGCCCGATCGTCCTGGACCGCGCCGACGGCACCCTCGCGACGCTGTCCATCCAGGGGCAGCCCGACCGTGCCGTGGCGCTCAAGCGCCGGGACACGGCCGAGCTGATGGCGGAGGAGCTGCGCCGCCTCGACCCGGACGACACCTACGCCTCGGCGCTGCGCTTCGGGGTGGACCGGCTGAACGCGGCGGCGGACACCGCCGGGTCCACCTCCTCGGGCGGCACCGCGACCGCCACGAAGACGGCCCCGGTCGCCAAGGACTCCCCCGCGGGGGTGGCCGAGACGCTCGCCAAGAAGGCGGCGGACAAGGCGGCCGCCGAGTGAACACCCCGCAGCTCGTCGTCCACCGCGACAAGGAACTGATGGCCGAGGCCGCGGCGGCGCGGCTGATCACGAAGATCGTGGACGCGCAGGCCTCGCGCGGCTACGCGTCGATCGTGCTCACCGGCGGGCGCAACGGCAACGGGCTCCTCGCGGCGCTCGCGTCCGCGCCCGCCCGGGACGCCGTCGACTGGGCGCGTCTGGACCTGTGGTGGGGCGACGAGCGGTACCTCCCCGGGGGCGACCCCGACCGCAACGACACGCAGGCCCGCGCGGCCCTGCTCGACGCGGTGCCGCTGGACCCGGCGCGGGTGCACGCGATGCCCGCGTCCGACGGCCCGTACGGCGCCGACGTCGAGGCGGCGGCGGAGTCGTACGCGGCGGAGCTCGCGAAGGCCGCCGGGCCGGAGAACCACGGCCCGGTCCCGGCCTTCGACGTCCTCATGCTGGGCGTCGGCCCGGACACCCACGTGGCCTCGCTCTTCCCGGAGCTGCCCGCGGTGCGGGAGACGGAGCGGACGGTGGTCGGCGTGCACGGCGCGCCCAAGCCGCCGCCCACCCGGATCTCACTGACCCTGCCCGCGATCCGCTCCGCCCGCGAGGTGTGGCTGCTCGCGGCCGGCGAGGACAAGGCCCAGGCGGCCGCGATCGCCCTGTCCGGCGCGGGCGAGATCCAGGCGCCGGCCGCCGGCGCGTACGGCCGCTCACGCACCCTGTGGCTCCTGGACGCGGCAGCGGCGTCACAACTGCCCCGCTCGCTGTACCCGCCGGCGTCCGCCTGACGGCGGAGCGGCAGAACCGACCGCGGGGGCGGCGGGGTCATGTGACCTCGCCGCCCCCGCGGTCGTTCGTCGTCGTCAACTTCCATAGGGTCCGCGGCCGTACGGGTTGTGCCCCGCGCCCGGCGCCGGCGGATACGGCGCGTACGGGTTGCCGGGCGGGAACGGGGTTCCCTGGGGCGGGAGATACGGGGTCCCCGGCGGGTAGGCCGCCGGGCGCAGGACCGGCAGCGTCGCGGGGTGGGCGCGCAGCCGGATGCCGTAGTGGCGGCGGAGCCGGTTCATCTCCAGGACGGCGATGGCGGTGACGGTCACCGGGGCGCCCAGGATGAAGACGACACCCATCCTGAGGCTGAGTCCGTGCAGGTCACCGGTGACCAGATCGGGGATGGCCATGAGCCAGGTCGTCACCGAGGCGAGCAGCGGCGGCAGACAGCGGTGCACGGCTCCGGAACCGAAGTAGTTCCCCGACAGCGTGACCGCTCCGTAGGCGACGACGGCGATCAGATAGAGCGCCACGAACCCGAGCGGGACCAGCGCGGCGCCTCCGACGGCGGTCGCCAGTTGCATGAGCAGCACGGCGACCACGGCCGTGCCGATGAACAGCAGCAGCAGTTTGAGCGAGCTCAGGAGCGGGCCCCGCAGCTGCCGGACGGTGCCGGTGCGCCGCCATACGAAGAGCATCACGCCCACGGTCAGCGGCGTGATGAACAGCAGGACGACGGCCGCCGTCAGGATGTTGCCCAGGATCTCCGTGGTGTCGAACTTGTGCTGCACGAAGGTGTACACGCCGAACGCCGCGACCGCTCCGGCGACGACCCGAACGCGCTTGAGGCGCTCCACCGACGGATCGACGGGCTCGGGAATCCACGCCGGGTGGAACAGCGCCTTCGCCATCCGTTTCGGCTTCAGGAAGGTCCTGACCGTCAGTCGGTCCCTCGTCCATCTCTCACGTGACCCGGCCAATTCCCGCTCCCCCGAACGATCGCCATCGTGATCACGGAGGATGCTACGGGAAGCGGGCGGACTCCCGCCGCCCGCTTCCCCTCATTCAGGCTCAACGACCGCGCAGTTCACGGTACTTGGCGACCAGGGCCTTGCTCGATCCGTCCAGTCCGGGTACGTCGGCGCCTTCGGTCAGGGCGGGTTCGACGCGCTTGGCGAGGACCTTGCCGAGTTCGACGCCCCACTGGTCGAAGGAGTCGAT
>NZ_JBIRQM010000019.1:0-91511 GCF_044333225.1 Streptomyces sp. NPDC021080
CGGACGCCGGTCGCCTCCATGGCACGCCGGGCGCCCAGGACGGAGGACTTGGTCTGCAGCAGGTCCTGGGTGGTCTCGACGATCAGGGCGTCGGCACCGCCGGCGAGCAGTCCCTCGGCGTTGGCCTGGAAGCCGTCGCGCAGGGTGCCGTAGGAGACGTGGCCGAGCGTGGGCAGCTTGGTGCCGGGGCCGATCGAGCCGAGGACCCAGCGCTGGCGGCCGTCGCGGGCGCCGAACGCGTCGGCGGCCTCGCGGGCGATCCTGGCCCCTGCCTCGGAGAGTTCGTGCACGCGGTCCGCGATGTCGTACTCGGCCATTGCGGAGTGGTTCGCACCGAAGGTGTTCGTCTCGACGCAGTCGACGCCGACCTCGAAGTAGGCCTCGTGCACCAAGCGCACGATGTCGGGCCGGGTGATGTTGAGGATCTCGTTGCAGCCCTCGAGGTCCTGGAAGTCCTCGAGCGTCGGGTCCTGCGCCTGGAGCATCGTGCCCATCGCGCCGTCGGCCACCACGACACGGGTGGCGAGCGCTTCTCGAAGTGCGTCGGTTCGCTTGCGGCCTTCGGAAAGACCGGACGAAAGGGACGGGTTCGGCAACGAGGCCATGAAGGTGCTCCCTGGAGTGCGACGGCTGTCGGCTTTGCGCTTCCCATGGAAGGCGCACGCCGTCAGGGTAGCCCGGAGCACCACGGATCGGTCATGGGCGTCCACGAGGCGGACGGGCGTGGCGTGGGGGACGGCGGTGTGACGGCGGACGGAATCCGGGACGGCCACCCATTGGCGAGAGTTCGGTGACGACCGGTAGTGTTCGACATTGCCGAACGGCAGCGGGTGGTCGCGCCGACGGTCGAAGGGGACGGAGGCAGC
This sequence comes from Streptomyces sp. NPDC021080, assembly GCF_044333225.1. Classification (NCBI taxonomy): domain Bacteria; kingdom Bacillati; phylum Actinomycetota; class Actinomycetes; order Kitasatosporales; family Streptomycetaceae; genus Streptomyces; species Streptomyces sp. NPDC021080. The sequence continues at coordinate 867 of NZ_JBIRQM010000019.1, forward strand.
ACGGCGATGGCACGGAACATCCAGTCGCTCGAACGGGCAGCGGCGATGCTGCGGCTGCTCGCGGGCGGCGAGCGGCAGCTCGGCCTGTCGGACATCGCCTCCTCGCTCGGCCTGGCCAAGGGTACGGCCCACGGCATCCTGCGCACCCTCCAGCAGGAGGGGTTCGTCGAACAGGACACGGTTTCCGGGCGCTATCAGCTGGGCGCCGAACTGCTGCGCCTGGGCACCACCTATCTGGACGTGCACGAACTGCGGGCGCGCGCGCTGGTGTGGACCGACGACCTGGCCCGCGCCAGCGGCGAGAGCGTCTACCTGGGTGTGCTGCACCAGCAGGGCGTGCTGATCGTGCACCACGTCTTCCGGCCCGACGACAGCCGGCAGGTCCTGGAGGTCGGGGCGATGCAGCCGCTGCACTCCACGGCGCTGGGCAAGGTGCTCTCCGCGTACGACCCGGTGGCGCACAGCGAGGTCCTGGAGGTCGAGCGCAAGGCGTTCACACCGCGGACGATCAGCGAGCTGGACGACTTCGAGGGCGTCCTCGACGTGACGCGGGCGCGCGGGTACGCCGAGGACGTCGAGGAGACGTGGACGGGTGTCGCCTCGGTGGCCGCCCCGATCCACAACCGGCGGCGCATGCCGGTCGGCGCGGTGGGCATCACCGGGGCCGTGGAGCGGGTGTGCAAGGACGGGGAGCTGCGCCCGGAGCTGATCGCCGCGGTACGCGACTGCGCCCGCGCGGTGTCGCGCGACCTGGGCGCCGGGCGGTTCTGACGCGAACGGCGTTCGCGGGGCCGTACCGGCGCGCACATGGTTCGCCGGACCGTTTCCGGCACCCACGCCGCTCACCGGGCAACTCCGACGCGCGCACCGTCCCCTGGACGGTTCCGGCGCCCGCACCGTTCGCCGGGCGACTCCGGCGCGCACCGTCCCCTGGGCGGTTTCCGGCACGTACACCGTTCGCCTGACGGTTCCGGTGCGTGCGCCCGCGACCCGCGGCCCTGACGCGTACACCGGTCGTCGGTGTTTTTCACACGCTCCGGCCCTCGTTCCGTACGGGACGGAGGCCGTCGTTCGCAGGGTTCGAGGCCGGGAAGCGGAATGCTTCCCGGCCTTCTTCGCATGCCCTCCGACGAGCGGTGATGCATCGATAGCACACAGCAATCAATAACGATCGCACTTTCGATAACTCAACCCTTGACGAGGCGGCGAAGCGGAAGCGAGACTCCCGTCCATCGGTCGACATTGTCGAACACCTACCGGCAATAGACGTTAGGGTGTGGCAATGCCGGGGCCGATATCGCTCTCGCTCCCTGAGAGCACGAACCACCGGTGGGACCCGGGGTTCGGCTTCCCCTGGACGAAGGACAAAGGAGTCGCGGGTGTCCAGCTCCGACATCTTCATCGGCGAGACCATCGGTACCGCCGTTCTCATCCTGCTGGGCGGTGGCGTGTGCGCCGCCGTCACGCTGAAGGCATCCAAGGCGCGTGGCGCCGGATGGCTGGCCATCGCCTTCGGGTGGGGCTTCGCGGTCATGACCGCGGTCTACATCTCGGCGCCGCTGTCCGGCGCTCACCTCAACCCGGCCGTGAGCCTCGCCCTCGCGATCAAGGACGACGACTACAGCAACCTCGCCACCTACTGGGGCGGGCAGCTGCTCGGCGCCATGATCGGTGCGGTGCTGGTCTGGGTCGTCTACTACGGCCAGTTCCTGGCGCACCTCACCGACAGCGAGATCGTCGGGGTTCCCGAGGAGCGGGTCGCGAAGGCCGTCGAGGCCGAGGAGGCCGGCGCCGGCCCGGTGCTCGGTGTCTTCTCCACCGGCCCCGAGATCCGCAACGTGGTGCAGAACCTCGCCACCGAGATCATCGGCACCGTGGTCCTGATCCTCGCGATCCTCACGCAGGGACTGAACAACAACGGCGACGGCCTGGGCGTCCTCGGCGCCCTGATCACCTCGTTCGTGGTGGTGGGCATCGGCCTCTCGCTCGGTGGCCCCACCGGCTACGCGATCAACCCGGCCCGTGACCTCGGTCCGCGCATCGTGCACGCCCTGCTCCCTCTGCCCAACAAGGGTGGTTCCGACTGGAGCTACGCCTGGATACCGGTCGTCGGCCCGCTCATCGGCGGCGCGATCGCAGCAGGCATCTACAACGTCGCCTTCGCCTAGGAGCCCCCGCTCCAGCACGCTTGGAAGCCGCGTCCCATGCACCATGAGCCGCACAGCACCGCTTTGAAGCACCGCGCCGTACACAGCCCCTCTTCCACGGACACCAGGAGCACACCGTGACCGACGCACACACCGCCGGCCCCTTCATCGCCGCCATCGACCAGGGCACCACCTCGTCGCGCTGCATCGTCTTCGACCGCGACGGACGCATCGTCTCCGTCGACCAGAAGGAGCACGAGCAGATCTTCCCGAAGCCGGGCTGGGTCGAGCACGACGCCGCCGAGATCTGGACCAACGTCCAGGAGGTCGTCGCCGGAGCCGTCTCGAAGGCCGGCATCACCCGGGACGACATCAAGGCCATCGGCATCACCAACCAGCGTGAGACCACGCTGCTGTGGGACAAGAACACCGGCGAGCCCGTCCACAACGCGCTCGTCTGGCAGGACACCCGCACCGACGCGCTCTGCAAGGAACTCGGCCGCAACGTCGGCCAGGACCGCTTCCGCCGCGAGACGGGCCTGCCGCTCGCGTCGTACTTCGCCGGCCCCAAGGCCCGCTGGCTGCTCGACAACGTCGAGGGCCTGCGCGAGCGCGCCGAGGCCGGGGACATCCTCTTCGGCACCATGGACACCTGGGTCATCTGGAACCTGACCGGCGGTGTCGACGGCGGCAAGCACGTCACCGACGTCACCAACGCCTCGCGCACCATGCTGATGAACCTGCACACCCTGGCGTGGGACGAGAAGATCGCCGAGTCCATCGGCGTCCCGCTGGCGATGCTGCCGGAGATCCGCTCCTCCGCCGAGGTGTACGGCGAGATCACCGGCGGTCCGCTCGGCGAGCTGCTCGGCGGCATCCCGGTCGCCTCCGCGCTCGGCGACCAGCAGGCGGCCCTGTTCGGCCAGACCTGTTTCTCCGAGGGCGAGGCCAAGTCCACCTACGGCACCGGCACCTTCATGCTGATGAACACCGGTGACAAGATCATCAACTCGTACTCGGGCCTGCTGACCACGGTCGGCTACCGGATCGGCGACCAGGACCCGGTCTACGCCCTGGAAGGCTCCATCGCCGTCACCGGGTCGCTGGTGCAGTGGATGCGCGACCAGATGGGCCTGATCCAGTCCGCCGCCGAGATCGAGACGCTCGCGTCCTCGGTCGAGGACAACGGCGGCGCCTACTTCGTGCCGGCCTTCTCCGGTCTGTTCGCCCCGTACTGGCGTCCCGACGCCCGCGGTGTGATCGCCGGCCTGACCCGGTACGTCACCAAGGCGCACATCGCGCGCGCCGTCCTGGAGGCCACCGCCTGGCAGACCCGTGAGATCAGCGACGCCATGACCAAGGACTCCGGCGTCGAGCTCACGGCGCTCAAGGTCGACGGCGGCATGACCTCCAACAACCTGCTGATGCAGACCCTGGCCGACGTCCTGGACGCCCCCGTGGTGCGCCCGATGGTCGCCGAGACCACCTGCCTCGGCGCCGCCTACGCCGCCGGTCTGGCCGTCGGCTTCTGGACCAACACCGAGGACCTGCGCGCCAACTGGCGCCGGGCCGCGGAATGGACCCCCAACATGGCCGCGGACGTGCGCGACCGTGAGTACAAGAGCTGGCTCAAGGCCGTCGAGCGGACCATGGGCTGGATCGAAGACGAGAACTGACGAGGAGTAAGAACCCGCAATGACCAGTCAGTCCACCCTGCAGTCCGTGCCTGCCCTGGGTACGCACCCGGCCTCCGGCTCCAACCCGAGCCGCGCCGAGGCCCGGGAGCAGCTCTCCAAGGCGACGTACGACCTCCTCGTCATCGGCGGCGGCATCCTGGGCATCTCCACCGCCTGGCACGCCGCGCAGTCCGGGCTCAGGGTGGCGCTGGTCGACGCCGGCGACTTCGCCGGCGCCACCTCCTCCGCCTCCTCCAAGCTCCTCCACGGCGGTCTGCGCTACCTGCAGACCGGCGCGGTGAAGCTGGTGGCGGAGAACCACTTCGAGCGCCGTGCGGTCTCCCGCCAGGTGGCCCCCCACCTGGCGAATCCGCTCACGTTCTACCTCCCTGTGTACAAGGGCGGGCCGCACGGCGCGGCGAAGCTCGGGGCGGGCGTCTTCGCCTACTCCGCCCTGTCGGCGTTCGGTGACGGCGTGGGACATCTGCTCAGCCCCGCCAAGGCCGCGCAGGACGTGCCCGAGCTGCGCACCGACAACCTCAAGGCCGTGGCCGTGTACGGCGACGACCAGATGAACGACTCCCGTATGGCGCTCATGACGGTCCGCGCGGCCGTCGAGTCGGGTGCCGCGGTCCTGAACCACGCCGAGGTCACGGGCCTGCGCTTCACCCGGGGCCGGGTGACGGGCGCGGAGCTGCGGGACCGGCTGTCCGGCGACGAGTTCGGGGTGAACGCCCGGCTCGTGCTGAACGCGACCGGCCCGTGGGTGGACCACCTGCGCAAGCTGGAGGACCCGGACGCGGCTCCGTCGATCCGGCTGTCCAAGGGCGCGCACCTGGTCCTCAAGCGCACCTCCCCGTGGAAGGCGGCGCTGGCCACTCCGATCGACAAGTACCGCATCACCTTCGCCCTCCCCTGGGAGGACATGCTGCTGCTCGGCACCACCGACGAGGAGTACGAGGGCGACCCGGCGGACGTCTCGGTCACGGAGAAGGACACCGCCCAGATACTCGACGAGGCCGCGTTCTCCATCCGCGACCAGCAGCTCTCGCGCGACCTGATCACGTACTCCTTCGCGGGCTTGCGGGTGCTGCCGGGCGGCCCCGGCGACACGTCGAAGGCCAAGCGCGAGACGGTGGTCACGGAGGGCCGCGGCGGGATGCTGTCCGTCGCGGGCGGCAAGTGGACCACCTTCCGGCACATCGGCCGTACGGTGATGAAGAAGCTGGAGTCGCTGCCGGGCCGCCCGCTCGGCGAGGACTTCGAGCCGATCTCCGAACTGCCGCGGAAGCTGCCGCTGCCCGGTGTCGCCAACCCGCGCGCGGTCGCCCACCGGCTGCTGGTGGACGGCCCGGCGCCCGGTCCGCGCATGGCCGCCGACACGGCCCGGCACCTGGCCACCCACTACGGCTCGCTGGCCTTCGACATCGCCCGGCTGGCGAACGAGAACCCGGCACTCGGCGAGCGCGTCCACCCGGACGCCCCGGAGATCTGGGCGCAGGTCGTCTACGCCCGGGACAACGAGTGGGCCGAGACGGCGGACGACGTGCTGCGCCGCCGTACGACGCTGACGATCCGGGGTCTGGCCACGGACGAGGTCCGCGGCCGGGTCCAGGATCTGCTCGACGACAAGTAGACGTCCGTCGACGGGAGGGGGGCGGCACCCACGGGGGGGGCCCCCCCCCCCCCGTCGACGGTTCACCGCGCGCTCTCACGGGCCCGTCCGGCACTGCAATGCACGCCGTCCCCGGGCGAGTTGGCCGAGGACGGCGCGGACGAGCGCGCGGGGCGAGGTGGCGGGCGCGCGTGTTTCCGGGCCTTCGACGGGGCAGTGATCCGTTCACTCCCCCGTGCAAGGGGGCTGCGGAGGTCCCCTCGGCACGCCGTAAGGTTGAGACGTACGCGAGGGCAGATCGGAAGGAGGCGCTGGGTGATCGAGCTGGAGGGGGTTCCCGAGCTGATCGACCCAGTCATGGTGGCCGCGTTCGAGGGCTGGAACGACGCCGGTGACGCCGCCTCCGCCGCGGTCGCGCATCTGGATCGGGAATGGAAGGGCGAGGTGTTCGCGGCGCTGGACGCCGAGGACTACTACGACTTCCAGGTGAACCGCCCGACGGTGTGGCTGGACGGTGGCGTACGCAAGATCACGTGGCCGACCACGCGGCTGTCGGTGGTCCGGATCGGCGGCGAGAAGCCGCGCGATCTCGTGCTGGTCCGGGGTATCGAGCCGTCGATGCGCTGGCGCTCGTTCTGCAACGAACTGCTCGGCTTCGCGCACGAACTGGGCGTGGAGCTGGTGGTGATCCTGGGCGCGCTGCTCGGCGACACCCCGCACACCCGTCCGGTGCCGGTCAGCGGAGTGACGTCCGACGCCGACCTGGCCCGCACGATGGATCTGGAGGAGACCAAGTACGAGGGGCCCACGGGCATCGTCGGCATCCTCCAGGAGGCGTGCACGCACGCGGGCGTGCCCGCCGTGTCCCTGTGGGCCGCCGTACCGCACTACGTGTCGCAGCCGCCGAACCCGAAGGCGACGCTGGCGCTGCTCAACCGCCTGGAGGACCTCATCGACCTGCGCATCCCGCTGGGCGAGCTGCCCGAGGACGCGCGGGCCTGGCAGCTGGGCGTCGACCAGCTGGCCGCCGAGGACAGCGAGGTCGCCGAGTACGTGCAGACGCTGGAGGAGGCCCGGGACACCGCCGAGCTGCCGGAGGCGTCGGGCGAGGCGATCGCCCGCGAGTTCGAGCGCTATCTGCGCCGCAGGGACGGCGGCGGCCCGGCGGCGGGAACGCAGGGCCACGCGACGGAGAGCGGCGAGCCCGCCCCGTACCTCCGGGACACGCCCGGGGGCCGCACCCGGCCGCCGCTGGCGCAGCGCCCCGAGTCCGGCGGCGGGCAGGAGAACGACCCCGACGCCCGGGACCGCGCGCCCGGCTCCGAGGACGGCCCGGGAACGCCGAGCACGCCGGAGTCCACGGACACTCCGGATGCCTCCGGCCCCTCCGATTCCGCCGGCTCCTCCGATTCTCCCGGCTCCTCCGACGCGGAGGACTCCTCCGAGGACTGACAGGTCCGCAAGGGGCGGTACGCGCCACGCGTACCGCCCCTTGCCGCTGTCCGGGTCCTGCGGCGATGCCGTACGGGCGCGCTCGGGGGTGGTCAACCACCCGTGCCGTCACACGACATGACATCCGTCTCGTCAGCCTTCGGCCTGAATTCGGCGTGACATCTGCTTCGGGGCGGATTGCACAGGTTGCCCAATTCAACTTGTTCTCAAACCAAGTTGGCGCATTCGGGGTGGACGGGATGCCGTCGGCGTGCCAGGTTGTGCCTCGAAGGCGCCGCCCCGCGACGGGAGTCGGCGCACCGCACCGGCCGGAGGACGGCGCACGGCACGGCGCGGGACACGTGCAGCGAACGGCACACGCAGGAACCGGCACCCCAGGGATCGAAGGGAGCGGTACGCGATGACCGACCAGGTACAGCCGGCGCAGGGCCCGGGAACGTCCGGGCCGGGGCCCGACGGAGCGGGATTCACCTACCGAGGAGCCGAGCAGGAACTGATCGTCGTCGCCCGTCCGGAAGCCAGGCTGCGCGCACGGGCCGAGGGCGTCCGCTCGGCCGCGGGCGCCGACGTCTCGGCCCTCGACATGTTCCTCAGCGACGAACAGCTCGTCCTGGAGCCGCTGTTCGGCAGCGAGGAACGGCTCCGGCAGTCCGCGGCGGGCACCGGGAACGGGCCCGACCTCGCGCTCTTCTACCGACTGCGCGGCGCGCGCAACCGTGCCCAGGAACTGCGCGCACGGATCGCGGCACTGCCCGGGATCGACACGGCGTACGTGAAGCCCGGTGCCGTGCCCGCCGCGCCGGGGCCGGCGCCGTGGACCGGCCGGAGCGCCGACGACGACCGGCGGCTGAAGGAAGGGGCGCCGGTCACCCCCGACTTCACCGGCAGGCAGGGCTATCTGCGCCCGGCCCCCGAGGGCGTCGACGCGCACTGGGCGTGGCAGCGGCCGGGCGGTTCGGGCCAGGGCGTGACCGTGATCGACGTGGAGGGCGCCTGGCAGCTCGGACACGAGGACCTGGCGTCGAAGCTCGCCGGTGTCGTCGTCGGCACGCCGCACACGGACCTCGCCTGGCGCAACCACGGCACCGCCGCGATCGGTGTGATCGGCGGCGACCGCGATGAGCGCGGGATCACCGGAATCGTGCCGGACGCCGTGACCGCGGCCGCGTCCCTCCAGGGCATCGGGACGGCCGCGGCGATCCACGCGGCGGCGGAGCGGCTGGGCCCCGGCGACATCCTCCTGGTCGGACTGCAGGCCCCGGGGCCCCGGTTCGACTTCGAGGAGCGCGACAGCCAGGCCGGCTACATCCCCCTCGAATGGTGGCCCGACGACTTCGCCGCCGTCCAGGACGCGACCGCCCGGGGCATCCTCGTGGTGGCGGCCGCCGGCAACGGCGCCGAGTCGCTCGACGACGCGCTCTACGAACGCCGTCCCGAGGAGTTCCCCGAGTGGTGGCGCAACCCCTTCAACCCCTCCAACCCGTCCTCCGGGGCGATCCTGGTCGGCGCGGGCGCACCGCCGCCCGGCACACACGGCCGCGACCACGGACCGGACCGCTCACGGCTCGCGTTCTCCAACTACGGCGCGCGCGTGGACGCGCAGGGCTGGGGACGCGAGGTCACGACCACCGGCGGCTTCTGGGACCGGCCCGGCGATCTGCAGGGCGGGGCCGAGGAGATCGCCTGGTACACGGACACGTTCTCCGGGACCTCATCCGCCTCCCCGGTGGTGGTCGGCGCCCTGGCCTCGCTGCAGGGCATGCTCAAGGCCGCGGGCCAGGCGCCGATGTCCCCGGAGCGTGCGCGCGTCCTGCTGCGGGCGACGGGTTCCCCGCAGCAGGACGCGCCGGGGAGGCCCGCCTCCCAGCGGATCGGCAGCCGGCCGGACATCAAGGCGGCGGTCACCCGTCTGCTGCCGGAAGCGGTCGGCTCGGGCCGGGCCGAACGGTACTGGGACGAGCTGCTGCCGTATCCGCGTGAACTCCCGCCGAGGCTCCGGCTGTTCGTGTCCGGCGCCTGGCGCAACCTCGACAGTCCGTCCTCCGAGATCCGCCAGGCGGTGCACACCGCCTTCGCGGGGGGACGGCCCGACGTACGGGTCTGGTTCGCGGACGACGAGATCGTCGGCCTGGTCGTCACGGGCTGAGGACGTCATCGCACCGGACCGAGACGGAACGCAACCAACCATGAATGGAAGGTGGCACCGCGCATGAGCACGATCCCGCAGATGAGCCAGCAGGGACAGCAGCAGTACCCGAGCACCTCGCCCTACCAGCAGCAGGGCATCGGCCAGCAGATGCCGATCGCGCAGCAGCCGTTCGGCCAGCAGATGCCGATCGGGCAGCAGATGCAGCAGCCCTTCGGCCGGCACGAGACCGGGCAGCAGGTTCCGCAGCACCTGCAGCAGCAGCTCCAGCAGCTCGGTCAGCAGCAGCCGTTCCAGCAACTGCTCCAGCAGCTCGGCGGCCAGCAGCACCAGCAGGTCCAGCAGGGCGAGCCGCTGATCCTGCAGAGTGCCGTCGAGACCCGGGCCCTGGCCATCGGCATGGCCCAGCACTTCCAGGACGTCGTGACCCCGCTCCCCGGCCAGCCGCAGGCCCTGTACCTGTTCATCGACAACGGCTGGCGCAGGCTCGTCCACCCCGACCCGGTGACCCATGAGGTGGTCCAGAAGGCCTTCGCCTACGGGCAGCAGGTCTACGGGATCTACGACACCGGCACCGGCACGATCCAGTCCGTCATCGTGACCAGGTAGGAGGGAGAGCTCCGGGAACGTGAAGAGTGCCGGGCGGAGGGTTTCCGCCCGGCACTCGGGTGTCCGGCCGCGCTCGTGGAGCACGGCCGGACGGGGTTGCGCAGGGGGTGTTACAGAGCGACGCCGAGAAGGGCGTCGACGGCGCGCGAGACGATGCCGGGCGCACCCTCGTCCGTGCCGCCGCTCTCGTGCTGGAGCGCGGCCCAGCGGTCGACCGCGGCGAGCGCGGCCGGTGCGTCGAGGTCCTCGGCGAGCGCGGCGCGGATCTCCTCGACGAGCGCGTCGGCGGACGGCCCGTCGGGTCGGGACACCGCGGCCCGCCAGTCGTCCAGGCGCGCCACGGCCTCCTCGAGGACGCCGTCCGTCCACTCCCAGTCGGAGCGGTAGTGGTGCGCGAGCAGCGCCAGCCGGATGGCGGCGGGGTCGACCCCGTCGCGCCGCAGCCGGGACACGAAGACGAGGTTGCCCTTGGACTTCGACATCTTCTCGCCGTGCAGCGCGACCATGCCGGCGTGGACGTAGGCCTTGGCCATCGGGAACTCGCCGGTCAGCACCTGGGCGTGCGAGGCGCCCATCTCGTGGTGCGGGAAGGCGAGGTCGGAGCCGCCGCCCTGGACGTCGAAGCCCATGCCGAGGTGGTCGAGGGCGATGGCGACGCACTCGATGTGCCAGCCGGGGCGGCCGCGGCCCAGTGAGCCGCCGTCCCAGCTCGGCTCGCCGTCGCGGGCGGCCATCCACAGCATCGGGTCGAGGGGGTTCTTCTTGCCGGGCCGGTCCGGGTCGCCGCCGCGTTCGGCGGAGAGCAGGCGCATCGTGGCGGCGTCCAGGCCGGACACCTTGCCGAAGTCGGGGTCGGCCTCGACGGAGAAGTACACGTCGCCTTCGAGTTCGTAGGCGGCTCCGGCGTCCCGCAGCCGCTCGACGAGCGGCACGATGCCGGGTATCGCCTCGACGGCGCCTATGTAGTGGCGCGGCGGCAGCATCCGCAGGGCGGTCATGTCCTCACGGAAGAGGGCGGTCTCCTTCTCGGCGAGTCCCACCCAGTCGACGCCGTCGCGCTCGGCCCGCTCCAGCAGCGGGTCGTCGACGTCCGTCACGTTCTGGACGTAGTGAACCTGCCGCTTGGTGTCGAGCCACACGCGCTGCACGAGGTCGAACGCGTTGTAGGTCGCCGCGTGTCCCATGTGGGTGGCGTCGTACGGCGTGATGCCGCAGACGTAGATACGGGCGACGGGACCGGGGGCGAGGGTGACGAGCCCACCGGTCGCGGTGTCGTGGATCCGGAGGTCGCGGCCCTCACCAGGCAGGGCGGGGACCTCAGAAGCGGGCCAGGCATACATGTCATGAGCCTAACCGGACGGGACTTCCGTATACGAACCGGGCAGCCCCTGTTGGCCGGATCTCCGTGTCTCCCCCGGCCCGCGCGGCGCCGGCGTGCCGCCGCGCTACACCGGGGGCCAGGGAATCGCGGGCCAGTCGCCGCTCGGTTCCGGGTGTTTCCCGGAGGCGAGCATCGCCTCGACCCGGGCGCGCGTGGCCTCGATCTCGGCGGCGGTGACGAGTTCGGCCAGGCGGGTGGCGAGCGACGCGCCCGGCGCCAGCGCGTCGCGCAGGGAGGCCAGGACCTGAAGGGCCTCGTCCGTGAGCGGCTCCCCCGCCCAGCCCCACAGCAGGGTGCGCAGCTTGTTCTCGGCGTTGAAGGTGACTCCGTGGTCGATGCCGTAGAGGCGGCCCTCCTGCGCGGGCAGCAGGTGGCCGCCCTTGCGGTCGGCGTTGTTGATCACGGCGTCCAGGACGGCGAGCCGGCGCAGCCGGGCGTCGTCGGCGTGCACGAGCAGGGCCGTCTCGCCCTCGCCGACCTCGGCGAGACCGATCGCCTTCCAGCCCTCGGCGGGCTCCTCGCCCTCCACGAGCGCGAGCAGCCCCTCCCCGTCCTCGGCCGCCGACGGTTCGATCCACACCTGGCACATGCCCTCGCCGTACGGCCCGTCGCGCAGCACGGTGGTGGGCACGAGCCCCCAGCCGGTCGCCTCGGAGACCTCGTACGCGGCGACCTCGCGCTGGGCGAGCGTGCCGTCGGGGAAGTCCCACAGGGGCCGCTCCCCGGCGACGGGCTTGTAGACGCAGAACGCCTCACGGCCTTCGTAGGACACGGAGCAGTACAGCACCGCGTTCGAGGCCTCGCGGATCCGTCCGCGTACCTTCAGCTCGCCCCGGGCGAGCAACTCGGCGGTCGTCACGCTCCGCGGCGGTATCCGTTCTGGCGCGGACATACGTGTCCTTCCGGGTCGAGCGGGAGGCTGCACAGCGGGCAGGGGGGCCGGCCGGCGTTGACGACGTCGAGCGCGCGCTTGGCGAAGGCCCTGGCCTGCGCGCCGGTGAGCCGGACGCGGAGCATCGGCGGGCCGTTCTCCTCGTCCTGGAGGAGCCGCTCCTCGGCCTCGGCGAGGTCCTCGTCGGTCTCCGCCTCGACCTCCACGAGGGCCTGCGCCTCGACGATCATGCGCTGTTCCTCACCGTCCCAGGCCAGCGCCATGGTGCCGACCCGGAACTCCTCCTCCACGGGTGTGTCCAGGGGCGCGGTGTCGGACACCTCGGTCGAGGCCATGGCCGGGACCGGGGCGCTGCCCCCGGTGCGCCGGACGACCTCGTCCAGGAGCTCGTCCATCCGCTCGGCGAGCGCGGCGACCTGGGTCTTCTCCAGAGCCACGCTCGTCACCCGGGGGCCGGAGGATGCCTGCAGGAAGAAGGTACGGCGTCCGGGCAACCCGACCGTGCCGGCCACGAAACGGTCCGGGGGGTCGTAGAGGAACACCTGACGGGACACGTCCTGTCTCCATTGAATCGGCATGGGGGCCGGCTGTCGGAGCCGGCCCGCATCGGCTGGGAACGGGTTGACAACTACTGTGCTGGTTCGACCGCTTCACCCTACTGCGGCCGACGATCACGGTGCGCCCGCACCGCCCCCGACCGGAGCGTCGCCGCCCGGGGCTTCCTCGCGCGGGGCCAGGGAGGCGAGGTCGCCGGTGTCCCCGAGGCGCACGAGAAAGGGCCTGAGCCGGGTGTAACGGATCGCTGTGATGGAACACGGTTCGACGGAGATCCGCTGAAAGAGGTCGAGATGAAGTCCGAGTGCGTCGGCGACGAGCGACTTGATGATGTCGCCGTGGGAACACATCAGGTAGACCGCGTCCGCGCCGTGGTCGCGCTCCACGCGCGCGTTCCACTCGCGTACCGCCTCGGCGGCGCGGTTCTGCATGGCCCGCATCGATTCACCGCCCGGGAAGGCGGCCGCGGACGGATGCGCCTGGACGACGTCCATCAGCGGCTCGTCCTTGAGTTCGGTGAGCTTGCGGCCGGACCAGTCGCCGTAATGGGCCTCCCCTATGCGTTCCTCGGTGTGGACGGGGACCTCGGGGCGGGCCTCGAGGAGCGGCTGGACGGTCTCTTGGCAGCGCTGCAGGGGGCTGGTGACGACCTCGGCGATCGGCAGTCCGGCCAGCCGGTCGGGGAGGGCCGCGGCCTGCTGCGTGCCGCGCTCGTCGAGCGCGACGCCGGGTGTCCAGCCGGCGAGCAGTCCCGCGGTGTTGGCGGTGGAGCGTCCGTGCCGGACGAGGATCAGCGTGGGCATGCCGCCCAGCGTAGACGGACGGCCCCGGAGGGCGGCGGGCCCTGTGGAAAGCGGATCCCGGTGTGCGCGGGGGCCATGACGGCGGGAGAATGCGCACCGTGATCGTCGACTGCGCCATCTACCGCGACGGCCGCCGGGCCGAGGGGGCCGACGACCTCTCCGAGGCCCTGGCGCGGTGCCGCGCCGGGGGCCACGCCTTCGTGTGGATCGGCCTGTACGAGCCTACGGAGGACGAGTTCGCGCTGGTCACGGAGGAGTTCGCGCTGCATCCGCTGGCGGTCGAGGACGCTCTCAAGGCCCATCAGCGTCCCAAGCTGGAGGTGTACGAGGACTCGCTGTTCGTGGTTCTCAAGCCGGTGTCGTACGAACCGAAGAGCGACACCGTCACCTCCGGCGAGGTCATGGTGTTCGTGGGCGACTCGTTCGTGGTGACCGTGCGGCACGGCGAGGAGTCGCCGCTCAAGGTGGTCCGGCAGCGGCTGGAGTCGGATCCCGAGACGCTGCGGCACGGGCCGACGGCGGTGCTGTACTCGATCGCCGACGCGACGGTGGACCACTACCTGGAGGTGGCGACCGAGCTCGGCACCGACCTGGAGGAGCTGGAGGCGGAGGTCTTCTCCCCGCAGCTCGGCGGCTCGCGGAACACCGCGTCGCGGATCTACGCGTTCAAGCGGCAGGTCCAGGAGTTCCGCCGGGCGACGGTGCCGCTGGCGATGCCGCTGGCACGGCTCGCGGGGTCGGGCCCGAAGGTGGCGGACGTGCCGTTCGTGCACGAAGAGGCGCAGCCCTTCTTCCGTGACGTCAACGACCACCTGCTGCGGGTGAACGAGTCCGTGGAGGCGTTGGACCGGCTGGTCTCCGACATCCTTTCGGCGCATCTGGCGCAGATGAGCGTGCGGCAGAACGACGACATGCGGAAGATCTCCGCGTGGGCGGCCATGGCCGCGGTTCCCACGATGATCGCGGGGATCTACGGCATGAACTTCGATCACATCCCGGAGCTGCACTGGCTGTGGGGGTATCCGGCGGTGATCGCTCTGATGGCCGGCCTGGAGGTCCTGCTGTTCCGGCTGTTCAAGCGCCGGGGCTGGCTGTAGGTCCGCGCGCGGGTCAGGCGAATTCCGGTGCGGTCGTGGCGGGGCCGTTCAGGGCTCCGCACCGTTCGGGCATCTTCAGGGTGACCATGCGGCGCCAGCCCGCGGCCCGCTCGTAGGCGTACACGGCGTGGATGCCAGCGGCGAGGACGGCCGCCTTGGGGCGGGACCAGCCGAGGACGTGGCCCATGCGGGCCATCACGGCGAGGCTGACGTCCCGGTAGATGCGGATCTCGGCGAGCGCGCACTCGCGCAGGGTGCGCTGGATGGCGCGGCCGTGGCCGGCGTAGGCGAAGCGGAGCAGTTCCTCGTGGCAGTAGGCGAGGTGGTTGTCCTCGTCGGCCGAGATCATCCTCACCGCGCGGCCGATGTCGGGGTGGTCGGCGAAGTGCCTGCGCAGCAGGTCCATCTGCTCGGAGGCGCGCTGTTCCGTGACCCGGCTGTGGGCCAGGTAGGTGACGATGTCCTGCGCGGTCAGGGGCTGGTCGCCCTTGAGCTTGTCGTGTGCCAGGCCGATGCCGTTCCGTTCCAGGAGCATCGTGTAGTCGGTGCCGGGCGGCACCTCGACGGGCTGGAGGCCGCGCTTCTTCAGGAGGGCGTTGAAGATCCGGCCGTGCTTGTCCTCGTCGGCGCCGTGCCGGGCGATCTTGGGGGCGAGGTCGCGTTCGCCCTCCGGGACCAGTGCGGCGATCCGGGCGTTCTCCCAGCCGCCCTGCGACTCCCCGCTGGCGGCGATGGAGCAGAAGAGACGGTAGGACTCGTCGTTGTCGAGGATTTCCTGGAAGAGGCTCTTGGCGGACAGCATCGTTGACACCCTCTCTGCAGAGTTGTGCAGAAAACGAGTCAAATGGGTTGTTCACGGACCGGCAACCGATGTGTCCGACTAATCGGCCGAACGACGGACGACGAAGCGGGGCAGGGTGCGTAACCAAGGGGCCGTCCGTGCGTTGTTCCCCATGACGGCCGTGGCGGGGAAGACCCCCGAGCCCCCACCACGGCCGCAGAACTTTCCCGGCGGCCTCGCGCCGCGGTTACGCGAGTCCGGCCCGCTCCAAGGCGTCGGTGCCGGCCCGCAGGGAGGCGATCCGGTCCTCCAGCGTGAAGCCCGCGGGGGCCAGCGTGAGCGTGGTGACCCCGGCGGCGGCGTAGGCCTTCATGCGGTCGGCGATGCGGTCCACGGAACCGAGCAGGGTCGTCTGGTCGATCAGCGTGTGCGGGACGGCGGCGGCGGCGCCCTCCTTGTCGCCGGACAGGTACTTCTCCTGGATCTCGGCGGCTTCCTTCTCGTAGCCCATGCGCCGGGCGAGCTGGTTGTAGAAGTTCTGCTTGAAGCTGCCCATGCCGCCGACGTACAGCGCGGTGTACGGGCGGAACATGTCGGCGAGCGCGGGAACGTCCTTGTCCTCGCCGACGGCGAGCGGAAGGGTCGGGCAGACGTCGAAGCCCTCCATCGTCTTGCCGGCCTTCTCCCGGCCCGCGCGCAGATACCTGATCGCGGTGTCCTCGAGGTGCTCGGCGGAGGGGAAGATGAGCAGCGCGCCGTCGGCGATCTCGCCGGTCTGCTCCAGGTTCTTCGGGCCGATCGCGGCGATGTACAGCGGGATGTGCTCGCGCTCGGGGTGCACGGTCAGCTTGAGCGGCTTGCCCGGGCCGCCGGGCAGCGGCAGGGTCCAGTGCTCGCCCTCGTACGACAGCCGCTCGCGCGTCATGGCCTTGCGGACGATCTCCACGTACTCGCGGGTGCGGGCCAGCGGCTTGTCGAACTTCACGCCGTACCAGCCCTCGGACACCTGCGGGCCGGAGACGCCGAGGCCGAGGCGGAAGCGTCCTCCCGACAGCGAGTCCAGCGTCGCGGCGGTCATCGCGGTCATCGCGGGCTGGCGGGCCGGGATCTGGAAGATGGCCGAGCCGACGTCGATGCGCTCGGTCTGGGCTGCGACCCAGCTGAGCACGGTGGCCGCGTCGGAGCCGTAGGCCTCGGCGGCCCAGCAGACGGCGTATCCGAGCCGGTCGGCCTCCTGGGCGACGGCGAGGTTGTCCGCGTCCATTCCGGCGCCCCAGTAGCCGAGATTGATGCCGAGCTGCATGGCCGATCCCCTTACCGATCAGTAACGTCCCTTGTGTCCGAGACACTAGCGTGCGGGCGCCCCGGGCGGGGAGCCCGTCCTGCGCGGCGGTCACCATGATTTCCGTTGTCCACAGGCCCTCACATCGCCGGTGCCGGACAGTAATCTCGGCGTCCATGGAGCAGAGGCATCTCGGCCGTACCGGCCTGCGTGTTTCCCGGATCGGGCTCGGCACCCTCACCTGGGGCCGGGACACCGACGAACATGACGCCGCGGACCTCTTGAAGACGTTCTGGGAAGCGGGCGGGAACCTCGTCGACACGGCGGACGTGTACGGCGACGGGGAGGCCGAGTATCTCCTCGGACAGCTGATGGAAGGGCTCGTTCCGCGCCGGGACCTGGTCATCTCGACGAAGGCGGGGAGCGTACGGGAGCCGGACCGCCGCTTCGACGGTTCGCGCAGCCATCTGCTGTCGGCGCTGGACGCCTCGCTCGCCCGCCTGGGCACCGACTACGTGGACGTGTGGCACGTGCACGCCTACGACCCCGACACGCCTCTCGACGAGACCCTCCAGGCCCTCGACCTGGCCG
The DNA here is from genome assembly GCF_044333225.1 of Streptomyces sp. NPDC021080. NCBI lineage: Bacteria > Bacillati > Actinomycetota > Actinomycetes > Kitasatosporales > Streptomycetaceae > Streptomyces > Streptomyces sp. NPDC021080. The sequence goes on from NZ_JBIRQM010000019.1 coordinate 17,894, forward strand.
TCAGCAGCGGCCGCGCGCGCTACGCGGGCGTGTCCAACTTCTGCGGCTGGCAGCTCGCCAAGGCCGCCACCTGGCAGCTCTCGGCGCCCGGTATACGCACCCGGCTGGCCAGTACGCAGATGGAGTACTCCCTGCTGCAGCGCGGCATCGAACGGGAGGTGCTGCCCGCCGCCCTCGACCTGGGCATCGGCCTGCTGCCCTCCTCGCCGCTCGGACGCGGTGTGCTCACCGGCAAGTACCGGGGCGGGACGCCCGCCGACTCCCGGGGCGGTTCGGAACACCTCGCGCCCTTCGTCGCGCCCTATCTCGACGACACGGCGAGCGGCGTCGTGGAGGCGGTGACGACCGCGGCGGACGGCCTCGCCGTGAGCGCGCTCCAGGTGGCGCTCGCCTGGGTCCGCGACCGGCCCGGGGTCGCCGCCCCCATCGTCGGCGCGCGCAACGCGCAGCAGCTCACGGCCGCATTGTCAGTGGAGACGCTTAGTCTTCCTGACGAGATCTGCCGGGCGCTCGACGACGTGTCGGCCCCGGTGCACCACTATCCCGATCACGACTGGAGCACGCTGTGAGCACCGAGCCCGAGACCACTCAGGACGCGGAGCCGGGGACGCCGGGCGCGGACACGGCCGCCGGCGCCCCTGAGCCGGCGGGCGAGGACGTGAACCGGGCGGACACACGCTCCGGGAGCGGGGACGCCTCCGGGGACGGTGACACCTCCGGGGAACGGGACGAGGGGGCCGGCGCGGACGACGGCTCGGGCGCCGAGGGGACCGGGACCGCCGAAGCGGCCGAAGGCGCCGCGCAGTTGTCCGAGGCCGCCGCCGAACTCGCGGCCCAGCGTCTGGAGCGGGAGCGCATCGAGCGGCGGAAGGCGGAGAAGCGGGGGCCGATCGAGGCCGGCGCCAAGCTCAGCGGCACCGCCGCGGATCTGCTCGCGGCGGTGCGCGCCGTGGAGAGCGGCGAGAAACCCGTGGCCACCGCCTTCCGTGAGCCGGAGCCCGCGCCGCGCAGGGCCGCGCCGGAACCCGCGCGGCGACCACAGCCGATCACGGCGCCGGGCGCGGCCGCGCCCGGCGCCGCGCCGGAGGCCGTCGCGGCCGTCCGTGCCGTGCTGGCCGGGGCCGGTGCTCCCGAAGCGCTCGCGGCCCAGGCCGTCGCGGTTCTGGGCGAGGGCGCCGAGGACCGACTGCGCGCGGACCCCTGGCAGTTGCTGCGCGTGTCCGGTGTACGGCCCGAGCAGGCCGACGGGTTCGCCCGGACGCTGCTCGGCGCCGAGTGCGGTCCGGACGACGAACGCCGTGGCACGGCGCTGACCGTGTGGCTGCTGGAGCAGGCCGCCGTCGCCGGGCACACCGCGCTGGACGCCCCGGTCCTCGCCGCGGCGCTCGCCCAGCGCTCGGTGCCGGACCCGGACGCGGCCGTGCAGAGCGCGCTCGCGGAGGGCGAGGCCCTCGCCTTCCAGGACGCGCCGGACGGCACTCCCCCGGCGCCGGCCGCCGAGGAGGAGACGGAGGAGCCGCAGGAGCGTCCGGTGCGGATCCTGATCGGCCTCGAGCGGTACGCGCTGGCCGAGGAGAGCCTCGCCGACGGACTCGCCCGGCTGATGAACTCGGTGCCGAAGGCAGACGGTTCGGCCGCCGACTGGGAGCGGGCCGCGGCCGCGGCACCCCGGTCCGCCGGGGAACTGATCCGCGCGGTCGCCGCGCACGCTCTGGTGCTGCACACCGGCGGCGACGCCTCACAGGCCGAGGCGGCGGCGCTGCTGGAGGCGTGCCGTGCGCTCGGTCTGCGCGGCTGGGCCGCCGCGCACACCACCGGCGGGCGCGACGCCTTCACGGCCCGGGCGACCCGGCCGGAGCCGGCGGAAAGCACCGCGGACCACCCCGGGGACAGACCCGCGGACGGCGCGGCGACCGGTGTCGCCACCGTCGCCGGACTGCTCTCCGGCGCCGAGGGGCCGGGCCGGGACGCGGACGGCGCCCTGGACCTGGACGTCCTGGTCGTCCTCGACGCGCCGCAGCTCGACGTCGAGACGGCGGCGATGCTCGCGGAGTCGCTGCCGGACGGGGCGCGGCTCGTGCTGAGCGGTGATCCGGGTGTGCTGTGGTCGGCGGGCCCCGGCCGGGTCTTCGCGGACCTGCTCGCCGCCCGCGCCTGCCCGCAGGTGGCCTCGCGGACCCCCGACCCCGGACCCATCGGCGAGCTGGTCTCCGGGATCGGCATCGGCGAGCTCAACCAGGTCGAGGCGCCCGGCAAGGAGGTCGTGATCGTCCCGGTGCGGGACGCGGGCGAGGCGGTCCACCGGACCGTGCAGCTCGTCGCGGACTCGGTGCCGCGCGCGATCGGCGTCCCGACCGAGCAGACGCAGGTCATCACTCCCGGGCACGGGGGCGCGGTCGGCACCCGCGCGCTGAACACCGCGCTCAAGGAGCGGCTGAACCCCGGTCCGGGCCGCTTCGGCGGCTTCGACCCGGGCGACCGGATCGTCCACTCCCCCACGCCGGGCCGGGCGCTCATGGGCCGTGTGGTGCGGGCCGACGCCGAAGGGCTGCACCTGGAGTGCTCCGGCGCCCCCGTGGTCGTACCGAAGGAGCGGGTGGAGCAGACGGTGCGGCACGGCTGGGCGCTCACCGCGCACCAGGCGGTGGGGCTGCGCTGGCCCGCCGCGGTCGTGGTGCTCCCGGGCGACGCCGCGGGGGCCCTGACCCGGCCCTGGGTCTACACGGCCTTCGGGCGGGCCGAGCGTCACCTCTCCGTCGTGCACGGCGTGGAGCAGGCTCTCCCGCACGCGGTGGCGGAGGTCCCGCAGAAGCCGCGCACGACACGCCTGCAGGCCCTGCTGACGGCGCAGACGCCCACGGCGGGCTGATCAGCACCGCACTCCGGCGACTCTCGGGGCAAAAAAACGCGCGGGTGGTGGTCACCCGATCCGGTGACCACCACACCCGCGCGCCCCTGTGTGCCGGGGCGGTCTCAGCGGTCGGCGTCCAGCGGGTCCGGGGAGTCGTGCTCCCCGTCGGAGCCGAGGTCGTCGTCCAGGTCGTCGTCCGACTCCTCGTCGAACACCGCGCTGACGTCGAAGCGGCAGACGACACGCTGCGGGTCGATCGACTCGAAGGGCGTCTCCAGCCATTCACCCGGCTCGGCGGGTTCGTCCGCGGCGGTCACCCAGAGCGTGGAGTCGCCTTCCTCCAGACCGAATTCCTTGTGCCGGGTGGCGATCTCGTCCGGCTCGAACTCTCCGAAGAGGACCCCGAGCGCGCCGTGAACGGTGCCTGCCGCCGCGTCGAAGCCCTCGCTGGCGGTGGCGCCGTCCTCCTCCACCGCCTCCACCCGCTGGGCCTGCGCCAGCAGCCGCTGCGGCTCCACCACGGCGTAGTCCCGGCGGATCACCACGCTCAGCGCGTTCGGCTCCTCGGGACCGGTGTACGGAGGCAGCGTGTCGTCACCGCCGGGGATCTCGAAGGGCGTGACCTCGTCGTAGCGGTCGTAGAGGAGTTCGTCGTACTCCTCGGCCGCCGCGGCGAGCTCGTTGAAAGCCTCGTAGACGTCCGGGTCGTCATCGCCCGTCCTGCGCTCGACCGCGGCCAGGTGGCGGTCGAGTGCGGTCTTGACAGCCTCTGCGGCGGCGCGTACCTCGGCAGCGGTGGGCTGCACAGCATCAGACATAGTGCAGACGCTATCCGTACCGGGCCTCTGCCCGCACAATAGATGCGATGCCGGAATACGAATTTGTCGACGTGTACGTACCTCGCGGGGTCTCCCGCAAGGAGACGACACGTCTGCTGACGGACCATGCCGAGTACGGACACTGGGAGCTGGACCGCCTGAGCCTGCTCCGTGACGGCAGCCGCAGAGTGCGGTTGCGCCGACGGATCATCCGCCAGGTACGCGCCACGTGGTGACAGAAGGCCGCTGAACCGGTGCGGGCCCCACCGTCGCGGGGCCCGCACCGTCACTCACGTCACGGGGGAAGGCCGTGGCGCCTCGGTCGCAACCGTGCCGCACGGCGATCACGCCTGCGCGCGCCGGGTCACGTCTACGCCTCGCTGTCCGATGCGATCATCACACCGTTCCGTGCGTCACGCCGTGGTCACTGTCCCGCGTGTCACGCCGCCGCGCGCGCCCGGCGGTAGAGCACGGCGCCGGCCAGCAGCGCGGCGGCTCCGGCCGGGACGACCGCTCCGAGCGGCAGCTCGCTGCCCGTGTGGGCCAGCTGGGCCGTGCTGTCCGCGGCCGGTGTCCGTACGACGGCCCGCGATGCGGGCTGACCGATCTGCACGGCCCCGCGGCGGTGCTTGCCGCCGCCCGAGGTGGACGTGCCGGGGTGACTCGGCGTTCCGGGGTTGCCCGTGTGCCCGGGGGTTCCGGGCTGGCCCGGGTGACCGGGATGCCCCGGGTGACCGGGATGGCCGGGCTCGCCCGGGTGACCGGGGTGCCCCGGGTGTTCGCAGTGGCCGCCGTGGTGACCGGGCTGACCAGGGTGGCCGGGGTGGCCCGGATGACCGGGATGCCCCGGGTGGCCGGGGTGGCCGGGGTGGTGTGTCCGGTGGCCGCCGATGGACCCGCCGTTCGCGCAGCTGTCGCCCGCCGCCGCGTTGCCGATCCCCACGACGTTCACGCTGTTGCCGCAGACGTTCACGGGGGTGTCGACCGGCACCTGTACGTGGTTGCCGGAGCCCACCCCCGGCGAGTGGGCGGTACCGCCGCCGGCCCGGGCGCCGCCGCCCGATCGGGTTCCCCGGCCGCCGTGGTCGACGCAGGTGTTGCCCATCGCCGGGTTGAGCAGCCCGACCACGTTCACGGTGTTGCCGCAGACGTTGACCGGCGCGTGCACCGGCGCCTGCACCGTGTTGCCCGACAGCACGCCGGGAGAGTCCGACGCGGAGCCGACCGCTCCCGAGTCGGCGTGTGCGGAGACGGCGGTGACCGCGAGTACACCACCGGCCGCCGCCACGGTCATCAGGCCTTTGCGGGTGACCTGTCGCATAGCTGAATCCCTGCCTTCAGTCCTTGGGACGTGGACCAACGGTCCTTGGAACGTGGACCGTCGAGAACACGCGCACGCCGCGGGACGTGCGCGGGGAAGCCGGTCGGCCCCGGAGCGCATGGCGCGCACTCCGGGGCGGACGAGCTCGGGCCTTCACGAAGTGACCCTCACGAGAGGACCCGAAGCGACCCTCGTGGGAGAACCCACGGGTCGCATGGGTCCCTCTCATGGGATGAGGCGCAACGTCAGTGGTTGAAGCAGGTGTTGCCGAAGGCGGGGTTCAGCAGCCCGATCACGGAGACCGTGTTGCCGCAGACGTTCACGGGAACGTGGACGGGCACCTGAACGACGTTGCCGGAGGCGACGCCCGGGGACTGCACAGCGGCACCCTGGGCACCCGAGTCGGCGACGGCCAGACCCGCACCCGCGAGAACCAGACCACCCGTGGCGGCCGCGGCGGCGACAATCTTCTTGATCATTATTCCTCCTGATGGGCAAATGCGGTCCAAAGCAGCGGATCGCAACACCTGTAACGAGGAGGGAGTACTAGAGCTATGGGCTTATGGTCGCATTCACCCATTGCGGGCGATCCCCGCACGCGCGGGCGAATGCGGGCGTCAACACCGCACCGCCCGGCGTCGACACGCCGCATCCGCCCGGCGGTGCGGCCCCCGGCCGGCCGGGGGCCGCACCGGGGACGCACCTCCGGTCGCGGGTCACGAAGCGTCGATGAACCGGTCCAGCACCCGCACGCCGAACTGCAGTGCGTCCACCGGCACCCGCTCGTCGACCCCGTGGAACATGCCCGCGAAGTCCAGCTCCGGGGGCAGCTTCAGCGGGGCGAAACCGAAGCAGCGGATACCGAGATCGGCGAAGGACTTGGCGTCGGTGCCGGCCGAGAGCATGTAGGGCACGGCACGCGCGATCGGGTCCTCGGCCGAGAGCGCGGTCTGCATGGCGTCGACGAGGGCACCGTCGAAGCCGGTCTCCAGCGCCTTGTCCGCGTGCACGTCCTCGCGCTTGACCCGGGGGCCGAGGATCCGGTCGAGGTCGGCGAGGAACTCCTCCTCGTAGCCCGGCAGGAAGCGGCCGTCGACATGCGCGGTGGCCTGCCCGGGGATGACGTTGACCTTGTAACCGGCGCCCAGCTGGGTCGGGTTGGCGGTGTTCTGCAGGGAGGCGCCGATGAGCTTGGCGATGCCGCCGAGCTTGGCGAGCGTCTCGTCCATGTTCTCGGGGTCCAGCTCGGTGCCCAGGGCGTCGCCGAGTTCGTCGAGGAAGTGCCGCAGGGTCTTGGTCACGCGCACCGGGAACTTGTGCCGGCCGAGCCGCCCGACGGCCTCGGACAGCTCGGTGATCGCATTGTCCCTGTGGATCATCGAACCGTGCCCGGCGGTGCCGTCCACGGTCAGCTTCATCCAGTGCATGCCCTTCTGCGCGGTCTCGACGAGGTACAGCCGCAGCTTCTCGTTGACCGTGAAGGAGAACCCTCCGACCTCGCCGATCGCCTCGGTGACGCCCTCGAAGAGGTCCGGGTGCTTGTCGACCAGGTGCCGGGCGCCGAACGTGCCGCCCGCCTCCTCGTCCGCGAGGAAGGCGAGGACGATGTCGCGCGGGGGCTTGCGGCCGCTGCGCATCCGCTCCCGTACGACCGCCAGGGTCATGGCGTCCATGTCCTTCATGTCGACCGCGCCCCGGCCCCAGACCATCCCGTCGGCGATCTCGCCGGAGAAGGGGTGGTGGGTCCAGTCCGCCGCGTTGGCCGGTACTACATCGGTGTGGCCATGGATGAGCAGCGCGGGCCGCGAGGGGTCCTCCCCCTCGATGCGGGCCACGGTGGAGGCGCGGCCCTTGTGCGACTCGAAGACCTGCGGTTCGAGGCCGACCTCGGCGAGCTTCTCGGCGACGTACTCCGCGGCCTTGCGCTCGCCCGGGCCCGAGTGGTCCCCGTAGTTGCTGGTGTCGATCCGGATCAGCTCACGACAGAGGTCCACGACCTCGTCCTCGCCCGTGACGTTCCTGGTCGTGCCGCTCTCGCTCACGCCGCTTCCTCCCGCTGTCGCCGCTGGTGGTCCCCCTCATCCTCTCTCCGACCCGCCCTCCTGCCCAAGGGCGGCCCCGGCCCCGCCACACACACTTCACGCCGCGACGGGGGGTGATCGGGGAGCCCTCGAAAGCCTGGTAATGTTTCACCTGTCGCCGCGAGGGAAGCCCCGCGCGACAGACACCTGTCCGGGTGGCGGAATGGCAGACGCGCTAGCTTGAGGTGCTAGTGCCCTTTATCGGGCGTGGGGGTTCAAGTCCCCCCTCGGACACCAGCTGGGACCCCACTTCGGTGGGGTCTTTTGCATGTCCGGGCCGCGACGCACTCACTCACGCTCGAGCCCGACTCCCGTCGAACGATTCGAGAAGGCTTCGAAACTTTCGATGAATCAAAGACCCTTCTCGATCTTGTCGCGCACACAGTCGACGATCGCTCATTTCAAGCTGACCCTTTCGGCTCGCCTGAGCTGGCACAACACCCATCCATCCCATTGCCAGCTCCGGCGAATGTTTCGCCCATGGCGTCGAAAGTATTGACACTTGACAGGGCCGGTTCAACACTGTGGGCGATTCGCAGCGCGCCACCTCACGAGGACGAGGAGGAAACACGCACATGATCGACGCACCCGCACACCCGCCGAGCCGCCGTAGCGGTCGCTCCGGGACGTTCCGTCGCTTCAGGCTGCTCATCAGCGGTGTCTGCACCATGCTGCTGGTCGCCGTGGCCGCGATGACCCTGCCCGGCACGGCACAGGCCGGCACGGTCATCACCTCGAACCAGACCGGCACCGACAACGGGTACTACTACTCGTTCTGGACCGACAGCAGCGGCACGGTGTCCATGAACCTGGGCTCCGGCGGCAACTACAGCACCTCGTGGAGCAACACCGGGAACTTCGTCGCGGGCAAGGGCTGGAGCAACGGCGGACGCCGGAGCGTGACCTACTCGGGGTCCTTCAACCCGTCCGGCAACGCCTACCTGTCCCTCTACGGGTGGACCTCCAACCCGCTCGTCGAGTACTACATCGTCGACAACTGGGGCACCTATCGGCCCACCGGAACGTTCATGGGCACCGTCACCAGCGACGGCGGCACGTACGACATCTACAAGACGACGCGCACCAACGCCCCCTCCGTCGAGGGCACCCGCACCTTCGACCAGTACTGGAGCGTCCGCCAGTCGAAGCGGACCGGCGGGACCATCACGACCGGCAACCACTTCGACGCCTGGGCCCGCGCCGGCATGAACCTGGGCAGCTTCAACTACTACATGATCCTCGCCACCGAGGGTTACCAGAGCAGCGGGAACTCCAACATCACCGTCGGCGACGCCGGATCGGGCGGCGGGTCCGGCGGCGGCTCTGGCGGCGGCTCCGGCGGGTGCGCCGCGACCCTGTCGGCCGGCCAGCAGTGGAGCGACCGGTACAACCTCAACGTCGCCGTCACCGGCTCCAGCAACTGGACCGTGACGATGAACGTACCGTCCCCGGCGAAGATCCTCTCGACCTGGAACATCAGCGCGAGCTACCCCAGCGCCCAGGTCCTGACCGCGAAACCCAACGGCAGCGGCAACAACTTCGGCGTCACCGTCCAGGCCAACGGCAACTGGACCTGGCCCACGGTCTCCTGCACCGCGAGCTGACCCCCGCCCCCACCAGGCCGAAGGAACACTTCGCATGAGATTCCGCACCAGATTCGGACCACTCGGCTCGTTACGCACGCTCGTCACGGGACTGGCCGTCGTGGCGACGGCCGCCGCGGGCACCCTCGCCCTCGACACCGGACCGGCGCGGGCCGCCACCTGCAACGGGTACGTCGGACTCACCTTCGACGACGGGCCGTCCAGCACCACGTCGAGCCTGCTCAACGCCCTCAAGCAGAACGGGCTGCGGGCCACGATGTTCAACGAGGGCCAGTACGCGGCGTCCAGCCCCGCCCAGGTGCGGGCCCAGGTCGACGCGGGCATGTGGGTGGGCAACCACAGCTACACCCATCCGCATCTCACCCAGGAGAGCCAGGCCCAGATCGACTCGGAGATCTCCCGGACCCAGCAGGCCATCGCCGGCGCCGGCGGCGGCACCCCGAAACTGTTCCGCCCGCCGTACGGGGAGACCAACGCGACGCTGAAGTCGGTCGAGGCCAAGTACGGCCTGACCGAGATCATCTGGGACGTCGACTCGCAGGACTGGAACGGCGCGAGCACCGACGCGATCGTGCAGGCGGCCGGCCGGCTCACCAACGGCCAGATCATCCTCATGCACGACTGGCCGGCCAACACGATCGCCGCGATCCCGCGCATCGCGCAGGGGCTGGCCTCCCGCGGCCTGTGCGCCGGGATGATCTCCCCGGGGACCGGCCGCGCCGTGGCTCCCGACGGCGGCACGGGTGGCGGCGGTGGCGGTGGCGGTGGCGGTGGCGGCGGGTGTACCGCGACGTTGTCGGCCGGCCAGCAGTGGAGCGACCGGTACAACCTCAACGTCGCCGTCACCGGATCGAGCAACTGGACCGTGACCATGAACGTCCCCGCTCCCGAGAAGATCCTCTCGACCTGGAACACCAGCGCGAGCTACCCCAGCGCCCAGGTCCTGACGGCCAGGCCCAACGGCAACGGCAACACCTTCGGCGTCACCATTCAGACCAACGGCACGTGGACGTGGCCGACGGTCTCCTGCGCCGCGGGCTGACCCGGCGGGACCGCACCGAGGAACAGTGCCGCCCCGCGTCACCCCGTACGACCGGCGAGGGCCCCGATCACCGTTTCGGGGCCCTCGCTCACTGTGTTCACGGCGTCACGCAAAGATGTGGGGCAGATCTCGTCACGCTGACGTATTCCCACGTCACAGCGCTGGAGGAGAGGGCCGGAAGAGCCTCTCGGGAGCGCCTCGCATCGCTGATCCCCAGGTCCGAAGCTAGCGTCGTACTAAAATTGCAGGCTTGTTCGGAGCTGGACCGGAATATCCCCAGGCGTACCTGCGGGCCCACCGGCTCCCCGGAGCATCCGGGAACAACACGTGAGGACCCGATGGCAGCCCTCCAGCAAAGCCCCGCACTCGCGCTGTCCGACGACGAGGTGCGTGCGGAGTTCGGTGTCCAGGCGCGCTTCTCCGCCGCCTCGGCCGCCTCGCCGCGCACGCTCGTCGACATCCTCGACGCCTCCGTACGGGCCCACCCCGACGAGCCCGCCCTCGACGACGGCCGGCGCGCCCTCACCTACCGGGCCCTGGCCGCCGAGGTGGACGCCGTGCGGTCGCGGCTCGCGGAGGCCGGGGTCGGTCTCGGCGACCGGGTCGGTGTGCGGGTCCCGTCCGGCACGAACGAGCTGTACGTGGCGATCCTCGGCGTCCTCGCGGCCGGAGCCGCCTATGTCCCGGTGGACGCCGAGGACCCCGACGAGCGGGCCGAGCTGGTCTTCTCCGAGGCCGGGGTGCGCGCGGTCGTCGGCGCCGGGCACGAGCTGACCGTCCACGGCCGCTCCGAGGTCCCGGCCGGGCGGCCGGGCGTCGAGCACGACGCGTGGATCATCTTCACCTCGGGTTCCACCGGAAAGCCCAAGGGCGTCGCCGTGAGCCACCGCAGCGCCGCCGCCTTCGTGGACGCGGAGGCGGACCTGTTCCTGGCCGAGGAACCGATCGGCCCCGGCGACCGGGTCATGGCGGGCCTGTCCGTCGCCTTCGACGCCTCCTGCGAGGAGATGTGGCTGGCCTGGCGGTACGGGGCCTGCCTGGTGCCGGTGCCGCGCTCCCAGGTGCGCAGCGGCGCCGATCTCGGCCCCTGGCTGGTCGAGCAGGAGATCACCGTCGTCTCCACCGTGCCCACCCTCGCCGCACTGTGGGAGCCCGAGACCCTGAACGAGGTCCGGCTGCTGATCTTCGGCGGCGAGGCCTGCCCGCCCGAGCTGACCCAGCGCCTGGTGACCGAGGGCCGGGAGGTGTGGAACACCTACGGGCCGACCGAGGCGACCGTCGTGGCCTGCGCCTCGCTGCTGACCGGCGACGAGCCCATCCGTATCGGGCTGCCGCTGAACGGCTGGGAGCTCGCGGTCGTCGACGAGGCGGGCGAGCCGGTGCCGATGGGCGGCAGCGGCCAGCTGGTGATCGGCGGGGTCGGACTCGCCCGCTATCTCGACGCGGAGAAGGACGCCGAGAAGTACGCGCCGCTCACGTCGCTGGGCTGGGAGCGGGCGTACCGCAGCGGTGACCTGGTGAAGGCCGAACCCGAGGGGCTGATCTTCCTCGGGCGGGCCGACGAGCAGATCAAGCTCGGCGGGCGCCGGATCGAGCTCGGCGAGGTGGACGCGGCGCTGCAGGCACTGCCCGGGGTCGCGGGCGCCGCGGCCGCGGTACGGACCGCGCGCGGCGGCAATCAGCTGCTCGTCGGTTACGTCGTCACCCAGGACGGCTGGGACCGGGCGGCCGCGGTCGAGAAGCTGCGTGCCGAACTGCCCGCCGCACTGGTTCCGCTGATCGCGCCGGTCGATGACCTGCCGACCCGGACGTCCGGCAAGGTCGACCGCAACGCGCTGCCCTGGCCGCTGGAGGGCCTGGAGACCGGCGGTGCCAAGGAGGAGCTGTACGGCACCGAGGCCTGGCTCGCCGAGCAGTGGAGCGAGGTGCTGGGCACCCCCGTCGGGGGCGCCGGCGACGACTTCTTCGCGATCGGCGGTTCCAGTCTGGCGGCCGCCCAGCTCACCACGAGACTGCGCTCCCGCTATCCGAACGCGGCCGTGCTCGACATCTATCAGCAGCCCGCGCTGCGCAAGCTGGCCCGGTATCTGGAGCGGTCCGGCCAGGACGACGGCGCCGAGCGGGTCGTCGCACCGGTCCCGGTGCGCGCCAAGCTGATCCAGCTGCTCGTGCTGGTCCCGCTGTTCGCCCTGCTCGGACTGCGCTGGACGGTGTCGCTGGCCGCCCTCGGCAACGTACTGCACCGGTTCGGCCCGTATCCGTGGGCGCCGGGCGCCTCGTGGTGGCTGGTGGGCGCCGGCGCGCTCGTTCTGTACAGCCCGCCGGGGCGGCTCGCCGTCGCCGCGGGCGGTGCGCGACTGCTGCTGCGCGGTGTCGGGCCCGGCCGGTACCCGCGCGGCGGGAGTGTCCATCTGCGGCTGTGGACGGCCGAGCGGCTCGCCGCCTTCAGCGGGGCGACCTCGCTGACCGGGTCCTGGCTGGAGCGGTACGCGCGTGCCCTGGGCGCCCGGATCGGTCCGGACGTGGATCTGCACTCGCTGCCGCCGGTGACCGGCATGCTCAAGATGGGCCGGGGTGCCGCCGTCGAGTCGGAGGTGGACCTGTCGGGGTACTGGCTGGACGGTGACCGGCTGGAGATCGGTGCGGTCAAGGTGGGCGCCGGTGCCGTGGTCGGCACGCGCAGCGTCCTCTTCCCCGGCTCCCGGGTGGGCAAGCGCGCCGAGGTGGCGCCGGGGTCCGCCGTGGCGGGCCAGGTCCCGACGGGGCAGCGCTGGGCCGGGGCGCCCGCGGTCAAGCTCGGGAAGGCCAAGCGCGCGTGGCCGAAGGACCGGCCGCAGCGCGGCACCTACTGGCGGGTGATGTACGGCGTGACCGGGCTCGGGCTGAGCGCGCTGCCGGTGCTGGCCGCGGCGGCCGCGCTGCTGGTGGTCCGGGTGTTCGTGGGCGCGGACGCCGGGCTCGGCGCGGCGCTGCGCGGTGCCTCGCTCGCCCTCGTTCCGGCGACGCTCGCGTTCGGTCTCGCGTACGCGCTGCTGCTCCTGGTGGCCGTGCGGCTGCTGAGTCTCGGGCTGCACGAGGGCACGCATCCGACGCACAGCCGGGTCGGCTGGCAGGCCTGGACGGTCACCCAGCTGATGGACCGCTCCCGGGAGACGCTGTTCCCGCTGTACGCCGGGCTGATCACGCCGGTGTGGCTGCGGCTCCTCGGCATGCGGGTCGGCCGGGGCGCCGAGGTGTCGACCGTGCTCGCGCTGCCGAGTCTGACGACGGTCGGCGACGGCGCGTTCCTCGCGGACGACACGCTGACGGCGCCGTACGAACTCGGTGGCGGCTGGATGCGCATCGGGCGGGCGGAGATCGGCCGGCGGGCCTTCCTCGGCAATTCCGGGATGACCGCTCCGGGCCGCAGTGTGCCGGACGGCGGTCTGGTCGGGGTGCTGTCGGCGACGCCGAAGAAGGCGAAGAAGGGCAGCTCGTATCTGGGGCTGCCGCCGATGAAGCTGCCGCGTGCGGCGCAGGGCGGCGACCAGAGCCGTACGTACGAGCCGCCGGCCCGGCTGCTGTGGGCGCGCGGCCTGGTGGAGCTGTGCCGTCTGGTGCCGGTGTTCTGCTCGGCGGCGCTGGCCGTGCTGACGGTCGCCGCGCTGTGTGCGCTGGGGCCGTGGGCGTGGGCGTTCTCGGGTGCGGTCGTGCTCGCCGCGGGTGTGCTCGCGTGCCTGGTCTCCGTCGTGGCGAAGTGGCTGCTGGTGGGCCGGCACCGTGCCGGTGAGCATCCGCTGTGGAGCGGTTTCGTGTGGCGCAACGAGCTGGCCGACACCTTCGTGGAGGTCGTCGCCGTGCCGTGGCTGGCGGGGTCCGTGCCCGGTACACCGCTGATGACGGCGTGGCTGCGGGGGCTCGGCGCCCGGATCGGGCGGGGCGCGTGGGTCGAGAGTTACTGGCTGCCGGAGTCGGACCTGGTGACGCTGGGCGACGCGGTGACGGTCAACCGGGGCTGTGTCCTGCAGACCCACCTCTTCCACGACCGGATCTTGCGGACGGATACTGTGGTCCTCCGTGAGGGCGCCACTCTGGGTCCGGGCGGAATCGTCCTGCCCGGCAGCACCGTCGGCGCCCGTTCCACTCTGGGTCCCGCGTCGCTGGTGATGGCGGCGGAGTCCGTTCCCGACGACACCCGCTGGCTGGGCAACCCGATCGAGGCCTGGCGTTCGTAGCAGAATTGACCTGATCGGCCAGGAAGGGCGGTACAGCGGGACGTCGAGCACAGGGCAGGGAGCAGTCGCAGCAGTGAGCGTTCAGCAGACAGCGGGACCGGACCCCTATTTCCCGGCCAACGGAGATTCCCGTTACCGGGTGCACCGGTACGAGCTCGCGCTGGACTACCGCCCCGGCCCGAACCGGCTGTCCGGCACCGCGCGGATCAACGCCATAGCGGGCCGTGCCGCGCTGACCGAGTTCCAGCTGAACCTGGCCGACTTCCGGATCGGCCGGGTCCGGGTCGACGGGAAGGCCCCGCACTACACGCACCGGGGCGGCCGGCTGCGGATCCGTCCGCCGAAGCCGCTGCGGGCCGGTGCCGCGTTCACCGTCGAGGTGCACTGGTCGGGCAATCCCAAGCCGGTCGGCAGTCCCTGGGGCGGGCTCGGCTGGGAGGAGCTGGAGGACGGGGCGCTGGTGGCGAGCCAGCCGGTCGGTTCGCCGTCCTGGTATCCGTGCAACGACCGGCCGGCCGACAAGGCCGCGTACCAGATCTCGGTCACCACGCCCTCCGCCTACGCGGTGGTGGCCGGCGGGCGTCTGCTGACGCGGACGACGAAGGCGTCGACCACGACCTGGGTGTACGAGCAGCCCGCGCCCACCTCCAGCTATCTGGTGGGCCTGTCGATCGGCAAGTACCAGACGGTGCTGCTCGGCGACCCGGGCCTCGGGGGCGTACCGCAGTCGGGGTATCTGCCCGCGCAGCTGCTCCCGGAGTTCTCCCGGGACTTCGCGCGGCAGCCCGCGATGATGGAGCTGTTCCAGAACCTGTTCGGGCCGTATCCGTTCGGCGAGTACGCGGTCGTGGTGACCGAGGAGGAGCTGGACGTCCCGGTCGAGGCGCAGGGTCTGTCGCTGTTCGGCGCCAATCATGTGGACGGGACGCGGGGTTCGGAGCGGCTGATCGCGCACGAGCTGGCGCACCAGTGGTTCGGCAACAGTGTGACCATCGCGGACTGGCGGCACATCTGGCTGAACGAGGGGCTCGCGAAGTACGCCGAGTGGCTGTGGTCGGAGCGCTCCGGTGGCCGCCCGGCGCGTCAGCTCGCCGCCGCCGCGCACCGCAAGCTGGCCGCGCTGCCGCGGGATCTGCTGCTGTCGGACCCGGGCCGCAAGCTGATGTTCGACGACCGGCTCTATCAGCGCGGCGGCCTCGTGGTGCACGCGATCCGCTGCGCGATGGGCGACGAGGCGTTCTTCCGCATGCTGCGCGGCTGGGCGACGCTGCACCGGGGCGGCACAGTCACCACGTCCGTCTTCACCGCGCACGTCTCGCGCTACGCGCCCGAGCCGCTGGACGATCTGTTCACGGCGTGGCTGTACGAGACGGCGCTGCCGCCGCTGCCGGAGGCCGCCCCGCAACTGCCTGAGCCCGCGCCGCGGTTGCCGGCCCGGCCCGCCTATCCGCCCACCTATCCGCCGCCGGGCGCGGACCCGGCCCGGGTCCGGGGAGAATGACGCGATGACCAGCCGTTCCTGCCCCTGCGGGCTCGCCGAGCCGTACGCGCGCTGCTGCGGGCGCTTCCATCGCGGCGAGGCCGCGGCGCCGAGTGCCGAGGCGCTCATGCGGTCCCGCTACTGCGCCTTCGTGAAGGAGGACGAGGGGTACCTGCTGCGCACCTGGCATCCGCGGACCCGGCCGGCCCGGGTGGAGTTCGACCCGGGGATGCGGTGGACCGGCCTGGAGATCCTGGACACGGGGCAGGGCTCGGCGTTCCACACCACGGGGACCGTGACGTTCCGGGCCTCCTACCGGGGCGGTTCGCTGCACGAGCGGAGCCGGTTCGAGCGGGTGGACGGGGCCTGGGTGTACGTGGACGGGGAGTTCCTCGACTGACGTTCCCGGACGCGCGACGACCGCCTGAACGCGGTCGGCGCGGGGTCCGGCGCGGGGATCGGCCGTACCGGCTGTCAGGGGGCCAGGACGTCCAGTTCCTGGAGCGCGCCGACCGTGATCTCGCGGGTGAGCTGCTCGGCGCGCCGGGCGTCGCCCTCGCGGACCGCCTCGGCGAGCTGGACGTGCAGGGTGACGGCGGCGGGGTCGGGATCCTCGAACATGACGTCGTGATGGGTGCGGCCGGACAGGACCTCCGCGACGACGTCCCCCAGGCGGGCGAACATCTCGTTGCCCGACGCCCTGAGGATCACCCGGTGGAAGGCGACGTCGTGGACGAGATACCCCTCCAGCTGGTGCCCGCGTGAGGTGGCGACCATGCCGAGCGCGCACTCGGTGAGCTCCGCGCACTGCTCGGCGGTGGCGTGCCGGGCGGCCAGTCCCGCGGCGACGGGCTCGATCGCCGAGCGCAGGACGGTGAGGGAACGCAGCTGGTGGGGGCGGTCGGCGCCGGCCAGCCGCCAGCGGATGACCTGGGGATCGTAGACGTTCCACTCGGACTTGGGGCGGACCGTCACGCCCACGCGGCGGCGGGACTCGACCAGGTACATGGATTCGAGCACCCGGACCGCCTCGCGCATCACGGAGCGGGACACCTCGAAGCGCTGCGCGAGCTCGTCGGTGCGCAGGACGCTCCCCGGCGGGTAGTCGCCCGCCGTGATCGCCGGCCCGAGGGTTTCCAGTACGTGCCCGTGCAGCCCCCGGCCCCGTGTGGTCATGGAGCCAGCGTACGAGGCCGACGTCCCGAATAAAAAGTCAGACTTATACATCACACACTCTTGTATTCGTCGTACCTAATGCGTTTCAGTGGCGTCTACATCAGATGTCGACGAAGACAGCGAGAACGTGATGCAGCACAGTCCCACCCCCCACGTCGTCGTGGTCATGGGCGTCGCGGGAACCGGGAAGACCACCATCGGCCCGTTGCTCGCGGCCCGGCTCGGCGTGCCCTACGCCGAGGGCGACGACTTCCACCCGCAGGCCAACATCGCCAAGATGTCGGCCGGGACGCCGCTGGCCGACGAGGACCGGTGGCCGTGGCTGGACTCCATCGGGCAGTGGGCGCACGACCGGGCCGGACTCGGCGGCGTGGTCAGCAGCTCGGCGCTCAAGCGCGTCTACCGGGACCGGCTGCGGGCGGCGGCGCCCGGGATCGTCTTCGTCCATCTGACCGGCACCCGTGAACTCATCGAGGACCGGATGTCGCACCGCACGGGGCACTTCATGCCCACGGCGCTCCTGGACTCGCAGTTCGCCACGCTCCAGCCGCTGGCGGCGGACGAGGCGGGCGTCGAGGTGGACGTGTCGGGCGGTCCCGCAGAGATCACCGAGCGGGCCGTGACGGCGCTCGACGCCCTCGAACCGACCCGGCGGTAGACCCCCGGCCTCAGGCGGTAGCGCCCCGGCCCCGGTTCCCCGGCCTCAGCACCCCGGGGCCCGGCGTCCTGCCCCGCACTCCCCTCCCCCGTACCGCGCACCTGTGACAACGCTGTCCAACCGCGACAGCGCACCACCTTCCCCGCGTCCGTTTTCTCAAGCAAGGGACCAACCGTGACCAGACTCAGTGTCGAGATGCTGGCAGCGGACACCGTCGAACCGATCACCTCGGCGGGCCACGCTCGACTGGGCATAGCCGTGCTGCTGGGCATAGCCGTCATCGTCCTGCTCATCACCCGGTTCAAGCTGCACGCCTTCCTCGCCCTGACCATCGGCTCGCTGGCCCTCGGCGCGTTCGCCGGGGCCCCGCTCGACAAGGTCATCGTCAGCTTCACCACCGGACTCGGCTCGACCGTGGCCGGTGTGGGTGTCCTGATCGCCCTCGGCGCGATCCTCGGCAAGCTGCTCGCCGACTCGGGCGGCGCCGACCAGATCGTCGACACGATCCTCGCCAGGGCGGGCGGGCGCGCCATGCCGTGGGCGATGGTGCTGATCGCCTCGGTGATCGGTCTGCCGCTGTTCTTCGAGGTCGGCATCGTGCTGCTGATCCCGGTGGTCCTGATGGTCGCCAAGCGCGGCAACTACTCGCTGATGCGGATCGGCATCCCGGCGCTCGCGGGCCTGTCGGTGATGCACGGTCTGATCCCGCCGCACCCCGGTCCGCTGGTCGCGATCGACGCGGTGAAGGCGAACCTCGGCATCACCCTCGCCCTCGGTGTCCTGGTCGCGATCCCGACGGTGATCGTCGCCGGCCCGGTGTTCTCGCGGTACGCGGCCCGCTGGGTGGACGTGCAGGCCCCCGACCGGATGGTCCCGGCGCGCGCCTCGGAGGACCTGGAGAAGCGTCCGAGCTTCGGCGCGACCCTCGCCACCATGCTGCTGCCGGTGGCGCTGATGCTGGCCAAGGCTCTGGTGGACATCGTCGTCGACGACCCGGCGGACCCGACCCAGCGCGTCTTCGACGTCGTCGGAGCGCCGCTGATCGCGCTGCTCGCGGCCGTGATCGTGGGCATGTTCACCCTGGGCCGGGCGGCGGGCTTCACCAGGGACCGCATCTCGACGACCGTCGAGAAGTCCCTCGCGCCCATCGCCGGCATCCTGCTCATCGTCGGCGCGGGCGGCGGCTTCAAGCAGACGCTGATCGACTCCGGTGTGGGTCGGATGATCCTGGAGATCTCCGAGGACTGGTCGATCCCCGCGCTGCTGCTGGCCTGGCTGATCGCGGTGGCGATCCGGCTCGCGACCGGTTCGGCGACCGTCGCCACCATCTCGGCGGCCGGTCTGGTCGCGCCCCTCGCGGCCGACATGTCGACCACCCACACCTCCCTGCTCGTCCTCGCGATCGGCGCGGGCTCGCTCTTCTTCAGCCATGTCAACGACGCCGGCTTCTGGCTGGTGAAGGAGTACTTCGGCCTGGACGTCGGCCAGACGGTGAAGACCTGGTCCGTCATGGAGACGATCATCTCGGTGGTGGCCGGAGCACTGGTGCTGCTGCTGTCCCTCGTCATCTAGGCGCGTCATCCGGACAGTTGCTCCGCCAGGCCGTTCCTGTCACGGCCACGCCTGTTCACGGCCGTACCTGTCACGGCCGTGACGCGAGCGGGCCGCGGGGAGAACCGAACCCGGTTCTCCCCGCGGCCCGTTCGTCGTCGCCGGCGCGTGCTCACGGCCGCCACAGCGGATGCTCGCGATCGGCCCACCGGCGGCTCACCGATCCCGTGCGCAGGCCCCGCCGGGCCTCCGGATCGGCCATCGCCATACCGATGTGCCCCCCGAGGACGATGCCGACGGTGAGGGCGAGCCAGTCGTGGACGAAGGTCGCCGAGGTGCGCCACATCAGCGGGGTGAGGTGGGTGAACCACATCAGCAGACCGGTGCCCATCATCACCAGCGTGGCCCCGGCGATCCAGGCGGCGTAGATCTTCTGCCCGGCGTTGAACTTGCCCGCCGGACGGGACTGCGGGTCCTTGTCGCGGCGCAGTGCCGAGCGCAGCCACACCCGGTCGTGCGGGCCGAAGCGGTTCAGGAAGCCCAGGTCGCGGCGGAACGCGCGGGAGGCGAGGCCCGCGAGGACCGGCAGCGGAAGCATCACCCCGGCCACCTCGTGGACCCGGACGACGAGTTCGCGGCGGCCCACGAGTTCGGCGAACTGGGGGATGTAGAGGCAGGCCGCGGTGGCCACGCACACACCCATCAGCGCCGCGGTGACACGGTGGACCCAGTGCTCGGCGCGGGTGAAACGCCGTACGTGGGAGGAGTGCGCGGACACGGCCGGCCTCTCGTCAGCTCGTGGGTTCATCGTCGCGTCCGTTCGAACGGCCGACCCAGGCGTCGACGTCGTACCCCCGGTTCTCCCAGTACCCGGGACGGACGTCCTTGGTGACCGTGATGCCGGAGAGCCACTTGGCGGATTTGTAGAAGTACATCGGGGCCACGTAGAGCCGGACGGGGCCGCCGTGGTTGTGGCCGACGGGCTTGTCCTGCATGCGCAGGGCCACCAGGACGTCCGGGCGGTAGGCCTGGCGCAGGCTGAGGCTCTCCGTGTACGTCCCGTCGAAGCAGGTGAAGCGGATCGCCCCGGCCGAGGGTCGCACTCCGGCGGCGTCGAGCAGGTGCGCCAGGCGTACGCCCTCGAAGGGGGTGCTCGGAACCCGCCAGCCGGTGACGCACTGGACGTCGTGCACCAGACGGGTCTGGGGCAGGGCACGCAGGTCGGCGAGGGTGTATTCGGTGGGGTGGTCGACCAGGCCGTCGACGGTGAGACGGTAGTTCGTCTCGTTCTTGTGGGGGACGGAGGCGGCCACCGAGTAGTAGCGGAATCCGCCGCCGTTGGGCAGCAGTCCCGTCAGACCCGTGGGGTCGCGCTGGGAGGCGCCGGCGAGGAAGGCGTCCGTCGCGCGCTGGAGCGTGGGCGCGGCCAGCACGCCGAGGGCGCCGAGTCCGAGCGTGCCGAGCAGGACCCGGCGGCCGATGGGCCTGCCGCCCTCGCCGGACGCCTCGTGTTCCCCGGACGCCTGGTGTTCGCCGGGTTCCTCGGATCCCCCGGATTCCGCGCGGAGGTCACCGGCCTCGCGGCCGTCCCGGACGTCACGGCGTCCGTGCTCTCCGTGCTCTCCGCGGCCTTCACCGTCTCCGCGTTCTCCGCGGTCTTGCGGAGAACGCGGTTCGGGCCGTTCCGGTTCGCGGGGCTCCGGTCGCTCCGGGTCCGGTTCCCCGGGCCTTTCAGTGTTCACCCCTTGATTCGAGCACCCGCGGCCCCCAAAAAGCCAGCGGCGGCGGGTGCTCGTCAGCGTTCCGTCATTTCTTCTTACCAACGGTCCGGGATCATCGGCTCCGAAGAGGACGGCGGGGCCGCATCAGGAGGCGGACTCGGCCGCCTTGTCCAACTGGAACGCCTCGTTGCCGAGGCCGATCCGGGCGTGCGCCTCGGGCTTGCGGGAGCGCATCACCAGCCCCTGGACCAGTCCGGCGACCAGTGCCGCCCCGATGACGGCGGGCAGCAGCACGTTCAGGGCGGATTCGGGGCCCGAGCCGACGAGCACGTCGAAGTCCTTGACCGTGTAGACCGCGATGACGAGCAGGGCGAGGCCCGCGAGCGCCGAGGTGACCAGGCGCCAGGACTGGGCGCGGGCCGCGCCGCGGCGGACGAAGAACACGATGACCGAGAGCGAGGCGGCCGCCATCAGGAGGGTGACGCCGAGCGCTCCGACGTTGCCGCCCCAGGTGAACAGCCGGAGCACGGACGCGGTCGGGTCGCCGGTCGGCTTGTCGTCGGACAGGGCGAAGCCGCCGACCACGACCAGGGAGACGACGGTGTGCAGGAGCGAGCCGGTACCGGGGGCGCCGCTGGCCTCGGAGGTCCGGCCGAAGGCGCTGGGCAGCAGGCCCTCGCGGCCCATGGCGAAGGCGTACCGGGCGACGACGTTGTGGAAGCTGAGCAGCGCCGCGAACATGCCGGTCACGAACAGCACGTGCAGGACGTCGGTGAACGTGGAGCCGAGGCGTGACTCGGTGAGGAAGAACAGCAGCCCGGCGCTCTGCTTCTGGGACGTGCCCACGATCGCGGCGGGTCCGGTGGCGACGGTGAGCGCCCAGGAACTGATCGCGAAGAAGACGGCGACGAATCCGATCGCCAGGAACATCACGCGCGGCACGAGGATGTGCGGGCGGCTGGTCTCCTCGGCGTACACCGGGGCCTGTTCGAAGCCGGTGAAGGCCGCGATGCAGAAGCACAGCGCGGTGCCGACGCCCGCTCCGGTGAGGGTGTCCGGGTTGAAGGCGTGCAGCGACAGGCCGGCCTTGGCGGGGTCGCCGACGGCCGCGATGTCGAAGACGACGACGAGGGTCACCTCGATGACCAGCAGCACGCCGAGCACCCAGGCGTTGACGTCGATCTTGAGCCAGGCCAGCGCGCCCACGACGATGACGGCGGCCAGCGCCGGTATCCACCACACGACTTCGGTGTGGAGGTAGGTGGCGCACAGTCCGGAGACCTCGAAGCCGAAGAGGCCGTAGATGCCGACCTGGAGCGCGCTGTAGGCGACGAGGGCGACCGCGGCGGCCCCCGCTCCGAAGGTGCCGCCGAGCCCGCGCGAGATGTACGCGTAGAAGGCGCCCGCGTTGTGGACGTGCCGGCTCATCTCGGCGTACCCGATGCTGAAGAGCACGAGGACGATGCCGAGGATGACGAAGAGCAGCGGCTGCCCGACGATACCCATCACCGCGAATGTAGTGGGCATGACACCCGCGACCACCATGAGCGGGGCGGTCGCCGCGAGGACGGACAGCAGCAGACCCGCCGTGCCCAGCCGGCCGGCGCGCAGGGCCCGGTCCTGCCCCTTGAACGTGCTGATGCCGGCGCCGTCGGCGTCCGGTCTTCCCGTGCTCGACGTACTCGGTGTGCTCGAACTGCCCGTCGTCATCGCGGGGTCGTCCTTTCGGATGTCGGTCTTCGGGGGGGGGCGTTCACACCGTGCCGAGCACGCGGTCGCGCGCGGCACGGAAGGCTTGGTACCCGTCACGGTCCGGGTACGACCACGGAGCCGCGGTCGGGTGCTCCGCGATGCGCAGGAACAGGGCGGCGGCCTCGCCGTCCCGGCCCTCGCAGATCTTGGCGTGCGCGAGGTGGTTGAGGTCGACGAGCCGGCGCGGATGGTCGACGTGGTCCCACTCCAGCCACCAGTCGAAGGCGGCCTTCATCACCTGGCGGGCCCGGCGCCCGGCCCAGTGTCCGGAGGCGACCGGGTCGGCGAGCTCGCCCCCGGCCCGGGCGAGCACGCGGAAGCGCTCGGCGTGCGCGACGACCGGAAGGATCGCGAGCGGCGAGTCGGCGGGCGCCTGCTCGGCCGACCAGTTGGCGAAGTCGTACACCTCGTGCAGCGGGTCCCGGCCCGCCTCGGCGCGGCGCTCGGCGAGCCGAGCGGCCATCAGGTGGTGCGCGTGGTGATGGACGGCGTGCCGGTGGCGCACCTCGTCGAAGAGGCGGACCACGTCGTCCTCGGCCCCGAGCGAGCGCTCCAGGAGGAGGAGTCCGAGCCAGGGCGTCGGGTCGTCCGGGGCGAGGGCCGCCGCGCGGTGGCAGGCCTCACGGGCGCTGTCCGGGCGCTCCTTGCCGTGCAGGGCGCGCTCCACGGTGGCGCAGCCGAGCAGGACGGCGGCGTCGACGGACTCCGGTTCTACGAGCAGCCAGTCGCGGACCCAGGCGAGCGTCGCGGGCTCCTGCGCGAGAACGGTGACGCGATGACCGCGGCGGTCCCAGTCGTCGCCGGTCGCCGCGAGGAGGTCGCGGACGTCGGTCCACCGCCCCTGGTTCAACGAGGTACGTGCGACTGCGAGTTCGGCGTCGTCGAGGGCGGCGTCGAAGGCCTGGGACGTCCGCTTGCGGCCGCGGCCCAGGGGTGGGGGTGGTGACACCGCTGCTCAACCTCACAGGCGCGGTTCGTCAAAGGGTGATCACGCACAGCAAACCCGGAGTCACGGGTTCAAGTCAAGCTCCGGCCAAGTCGCTACACGTGTCAACTGCCCTTGCCAGTAACTCAGTTGCATGAGAACTGTCACGAATGCCCCGAACGGCCGCCCCGCACCTGTCACTTGAGCAGCCATCTTGCTCCCGCCCGCAGAACGGCGGCTCTGTCGCGAGGTGTCGGGCCGCCGCTTCGAACCGATGGCCTGAACAGCCGCCCGGCGTCACCCGCCGGACGGCCATCCGGCCCCGTCCGTCTTCAGCTCACCGTCACGGCCGTCGTCAGCTCACCGTCACGGCCGTCGTCAGCTCACCGCCGCGGCCGCCGCCCGGCCCGCCGTGCGGCCG
The DNA here is from genome assembly GCF_044333225.1 of Streptomyces sp. NPDC021080. Lineage (NCBI taxonomy): Bacteria > Bacillati > Actinomycetota > Actinomycetes > Kitasatosporales > Streptomycetaceae > Streptomyces > Streptomyces sp. NPDC021080. The sequence continues at coordinate 41,509 of NZ_JBIRQM010000019.1, forward strand.
GAGAAGAGGCAGCCGCCGAGGAAGGTGCCTTCCAGCGACCGGTACCCGTGGACTCCGCCGCCGCCGAAACCGGCGGCCTCACCGGCGGCGTACACACCCTCCAGCGGGTCGCCGCCCTCGGTCAGCACCCGCGAGGACAGGTCCGTCTCCAGACCGCCGAGGGTCTTGCGGGTCAGGATGTTGAGGCGCACCGCGATGAGCGGTCCGGCCGCGGGGTCGAGGATGCGGTGCGGGGCCGCCGTGCGGATCAGCTTGTCGCCGAGGTAGTTGCGGGCCCCGCGGATCGACATGACCTGGAGGTCCTTGGTGAAGGGGTTGGCGATCTCCCGGTCCCGCGCGACGATCTCGCGGCGCAGCGCGGCCTCGTCGATGAGCGGCTTCTCGGTGAGCGCGTTCATCCCGCGCACCAGTGCGCCGAGGTCCTTCTCGACGACGAAGTCGACGCCGTTGTCCATGAACGCCTTGACCGGTGCGGGCACGTCGGCGCGGGCCCGGCCGAGGACGCCCCGGATCGACTTGCCGGTCAGGTCGGGGTTCTGCTCCGAGCCGGAGAGCGCGAACTCCTTGCCGATGATCTTCTGGTCGAGCACGAACCAGGTGTAGTCGTACCCGGTCCTCATGATGTGTTCGAGGGTCCCGAGCGTGTCGAAGCCCGGGAAGAGCGGGACCGGCAGCCGGCTGCCGCGCGCGTCCAGCCACAGGGAGGAGGGGCCCGGCAGGATGCGGATGCCGTGCTTGTCCCAGATGGGGTTCCAGTTCTGGATGCCCTCGGTGTAGTGCCACATGCGGTCGCGGTTGATGAGGCGGGCGCCGGCCCCCTCCGCGATCCCGAGCATGGCGCCGTCGACGTGGGCTGGGACACCGGAGATCATCCGCTCCGGCGGGGTACCGAGGCGCTCGGGCCAGTTGGCGCGCACGAGGTCGTGGTTGCCGCCGATGCCGCCGGAGGTCACGATCACGGCCTGGGCCTTGAGCTCGAAGGCGCCGGTGACCGTACGGCTGCTGGCCTGGCCGCGCTCGATGCCGGACGGCTCCAGGATCTCGCCCGTGACGGTGTCGACGGAGCCCGCGCTGCGGGACAGCCCGGTGACCCGGTGCCGGAACCGCAGCTCGACCAGACCCCGGGCGACCCCTTCCCGTACCCGCCGCTCGAAGGGCGCGACGAGGCCCGGCCCGGTCCCCCAGGTGATGTGGAAGCGCGGCACCGAGTTGCCGTGCCCGTTGGCGTCGTAGCCGCCGCGTTCGGCCCAGCCCACCACCGGGAAGAAGCGCACGCCCTGCGCGTGCAGCCAGGGCCGCTTCTCGCCGGCCGCGAAGTCGACGTACGCCTCGGCCCACTTGCGCGGCCAGTGGTCCTCGGGCCGGTCGAAGCCGGCCGTGCCCATCCAGTCCTGGAGGGCCAGCTCGTGCGTGTCCTTGATCCGCATGCGGCGCTGCTCGGGCGAGTCGACGAAGAACAGCCCGCCGAAGGACCAGTGCGCCTGCCCGCCGATCGACTGCTCCGGCTCCTGGTCGAGGAGGATCACCTTGCGGCCGGCGTCGACGAGCTCCGCGGTCGCCGCGAGGCCCGCGAGGCCCGCTCCGATGACGATCACATCTGCGTCGTAGGCCATGGGCCCGTCCTCTCGGCATACCGACGGGTCTGACCGGGCCGGCGTCACGGGGACGACCTGATGACGTTTGTCACGAACCGATCGGTGGCGTCGCTGGTTGGTGAGACATTGGAGATGATCGGCCATGCGGCCGACCAGCACTTGTTACTGATCGGTCCGAATCCTTCGGCACGAAAGGTGACCGAGTCAACTGCCTGGTTCCGGTTGTTCCCGGGGGCGGGCGCGCGGACCATGGCACTACAGTCGGCGGGATACGCACCACTGGCCCGCCCCGACTCCTGACGCATCGAGGTACCCAGCGTGTCGGTACTGGTTCTGGTCCTCGCCGTGAGCGCCGCCTGCTGCCTCGGCTTCGGCTTCGTGCTCCAGCAGAACGCCGCCTCGCACGCCCCGCTCAGCGACTTCCTCTCCCCCCGCATCCTGCTCGACCTCATCCGGGTCCCGCGCTGGCTGGGCGGTATCGGGCTCATGGTGTGCGGCATGGTCCTCGGGGCGATCGCACTCGGCAACGGCGAGGTCTCGCTGGTGGAACCGCTCCTGGCGACCAACCTCCTCTTCGCGCTCGCGCTCTCCCGCCACCAGACCAAACAGCCGCTCGGACGGCAGGGCTGGGCCGGGCTCCTGCTGCTCGCGGGCGGTGTCTCGGCGTTCATCGTGGCCGGACAGCCGCAGGGCGGCGAGGCCATCGACGACCCCCTGCGGCACTGGCTGATCATCGGGATCGTGGTCGGTCTCGCCCTGCTGCTCACCACCTTCGCGAAACGGTCCCGGCTGAGCGCCGGACCCGTCCTGCTCGCCACGGCCGCGGGGCTGCTGTACGGGCTGCAGGACGCGCTCACCCGGATCAGCGGCCAGCGGTTCGGCTCCGGCGGGCTGGGCGAACTGCTCACGGGCTGGCAGCCGTACGCGGTGATCGTCCTCGGCGTGACCGGGCTGATCCTCGTCCAGAGCGCCTTCGAGACCGCGCCGCTGCGGATGTCGCTGCCCGCGCTCACCGCCGCCCAGCCGCTGGCGGGCATCGCCTGCGGGGTGGGCTTCCTCGGGGACCAGCTGCGCACCGACGCCGGCGCGCTGGCCTGGCAGGCCGCGGGGCTCGCGGGCATCGTGACGGGGATCATCCTGCTGGGCATGCACCCGGCGATGCCCTCGGGCACGGCGGAACCGGAACACTCGCGGGACCTCCAGCCGCACTGAGCGGGCCCCGGCCCGCCCGGCCCGGCGCACCACTCGGACGGCCGTGAGCGCCCCCTGCGCACGGGCGGGAACTGCTTGGATGGATCCCATGAGTGCCGCTGACGAGATCCTCGACATCGTGGACGAGAACGACGAGATCATCGGGCAGTCCCCGCGCGGGGAGGCGTACGCGCGCGGGCTGCGCCACCGGTGCGTGTTCATCGAGGCGCGCGACGCCCGGGGCCGGCTGTTCGTCCACCGGCGCACCCCCACCAAGCTGGTGTTCCCCTCGTTCTACGACATGTTCGTGGGCGGAGTCGTCGGCGCGGGCGAGTCCTACGACGACGCGGCGCTGCGCGAGGCCGAGGAAGAACTCGGCGTCTCCGGGCTCCCCCGCCCGACTCCCCTGTTCAAGTTCCTGTACGACGACGGGGCCGGCGCGACCTGGTGGTCCGCGGTGTACGAGGTCCGCTGCGAGCTGCCGGTGAACCCGCAGGCGGAGGAGGTCGCCTGGCACGACTTCCTCACCGAGGACGAGGTGGAGCGCCGGCTGGGCGAGTGGACCTGGGTGCCGGACGGGCTCGCGGCCTACGAGCGGCTCACCGACTACCGGGCGATGGACTGACCCTCCCGGCCGAACGCCGCCGGGCGGGCCCCGGGGCGCCCCGCACCGGGCTTCCGGGCGGCACCGGAGGGGCCCCGCGCCGGGCTCCCCGGTAGGGTCCTGGACGTGATCGAACTCGTGCGCAACGTCCGGTTGTGGTTCGCGCCGCAGGAGATCCGGTACGAGGGCAGTACCCCGGACTACCGGTTCTCCCTGGCGAACGAGCGGACCTTCCTGGCCTGGCTGCGCACCGCGCTCGCACTCATCGGCGGCGGCTTCGCCGTGGACCAGTTCCTGCCGGACCTGCGCTGGGCCTGGCGGGCGGGGCTCGCCCTGGCGCTGCTGGGGTCGGGCGTGCTCTGCGCGCTGCGGGCCGTCAACCACTGGATACGCTGCGAGCGGGCCATGCGGCGCGGCGAGGACCTGCCGGTGTCGCGTTTCCCGGCGGTGCTGAGCGTCGTCGTCGCGGTCGTCGCGGTCGCGATGGTCGTCGTCGTCCTCGTCGGCTGGGCGGGATGACCACCCCCCTGCGGGAGGAGCGCGATCCGGGCCTCCAGCCGGAGCGCACACGGCTGGCCTGGCGCCGTACGACCCTCTCGTGCACGGTCGTCGCCGTGCTCGCCGCCAAGGCGCTCCTGCACGACCGGGACTCGGCCGCCGGGATCGTGGCGTTCGCGTTCTGCTGCGTCCTGTGGCTGGCGTTCCTCGGCCTCGCCCACCGCCGCATCCGGGCTCTGGCGGCCGCGGGCCCGGCGGGGCCGGCCGCACTCGCGCCCCGCCGCGCGGCGGCGGCGGCGCTGTGCACGGTCGCGCTGGCCGTGTTCGCGGCGGCGCTGGTCTTCTAGGACGTGTCCCGGGAGTCTGCCGCGCCCCTCGGAGCGTCGACGGCGGCTTCCGGGAATCCGCTCTCCGGGCGAGACGCCGATCACGTTTCGCGCAGCCGCTGGACGACATACCGACTGGTCGGCATCATGGTCATGTCCCGTTCCCGTGTGCTGAGGAGCAATGATGAGCCCGGACCACCCGCCAGGTCTCGATCTCGACCGGCTGCGCGGCCTGCTCGACCGTGAGCGGCCCGGACTCGTGAACGGCCCGCTGACCGGCCGGCTGATCGAGGGAGGCCGGTCGAACCTCACCTACGCGGTCACCGACGGCACCGGCCGCTGGGTCGTACGGCGGCCCCCGCTCGGCCACGTGCTGGCCACGGCGCACGACATGAAGCGCGAGCACCGGGTGATCAGCGCGCTGCACCCGACGGCCGTGCCGGTCCCGGACCCCGTGCTCCTGTGCGAGGACGAGTCGGTGCTCGGCGCCCCGTTCTACGTCATGGAGTTCGTGGAGGGCACCCCGTACCGCACGGCGGACCAGCTCGCGCCGCTCGGCCCGCAGCGCACCCGCGACGCGGTGCTCGGCCTGGTGGACACCCTGGTCGAACTGCACGCGGTGGACCCCGCCGAGGTCGGCCTCGGCGACTTCGGCCGCCCCGAGGGCTTCCTCGACCGGCAGCTGCGCCGCTGGGGCAAGCAGTTGGACGCCTCCCGCAACCGCGAGCTGGCCGGCATCGACGAGTTGCACGCCGCCCTGGGCCGTGAACTGCCCGCCTCCCCCGCACCCACCGTCGTGCACGGCGACTACCGGCTCGACAACGTGCTGATCGGACCCGACGACCGGATCAGGGCGATCCTGGACTGGGAGATGTCCACGCTCGGCGACCCGCTCACCGACCTCGGGCTGCTCGTCATGTACAGCACGCGCCTGGAGCTGCCGAACTCCCCCATCAGCACGACCGCCTCGGCCGCGGGACATCCGCCGGCGAGCGAGATCGTCGAACGGTACGCCGCGCGCTCGGGGCGCGACGTCTCCGCGGTCTCCTGGTACACGGCCTTCGCCTGGTTCAAGCTCGCCGTGATCCTCGAGGGCATCCACTACCGCTACACCAAGGGCCAGACGGTCGGCGGCGGCTTCGACCGCATCGGCGAGCTGGTCCCCGTCTTCATCGAGCACGGCCTGACCACCCTCCAGGAAGGCTGATCCGCCATGGACTTCGCATTCGACGCGCGCACCGAGGAGCTGCGCCAGAGGCTGCTCGCCTTCATGGACGAGCACGTCTATCCGGCGGAGGCCGTCGCGGAGGAGCAGCGCGCCCTGCTGGCCTCGCCGTGGGACACGCCCGCCGTGGTCGGCGAGCTGAAGGCCGAGGCCCGCCGGCAGGGTCTGTGGAACCTGTTCCTGCCGGACTCCGAGTACGGCGCCGGGCTGACCAACCTCCAGTACGCGCCGCTCGCCGAGATCACCGGCCGCAGCCCGCACCTGGCGCCCACCGCGCTGAACTGCGCCGCCCCGGACACCGGGAACATGGAGGTGCTCGCCCAGTTCGGCGACGAGCACCAGCGCAAGCAGTGGCTGGAGCCGCTGCTCGCCGGGGAGATCCGCTCGGCGTTCGCGATGACGGAGCCCGAGGTCGCCTCCTCCGACGCCACCAACATCACCACGCTGATCGAGCGGGACGGCGACGAGTACGTCGTCACCGGCCGCAAGTGGTACATCTCCGGGGCGATGAACCCCGACTGCAAGATCTTCATCGTGATGGGCAAGACGGACCCGGACGGCGCCGACATCCGCCGCCAGCAGTCGATGATCCTGGTCCCGCGCGACACCCCGGGCCTGGAGGTCCGGCGCGCCATGCAGGTGTACGGCTACGAGGACCACTCGCACGGCGGGCACGCGGAGGTCGTCTTCGACCGCGTCCGGGTCCCGGCGAGCAACCTGGTCGGCGAGGAGGGCGGCGGTTTCGCCATCGCGCAGGCACGCCTCGGTCCGGGCCGGATCCACCACTGCATGCGGCTGATCGGCATGGCCGAGCGGGCCATCGAGCTGATGTGCCGGCGGGCGGTGTCCCGTACGGCGTTCGGCAAGCCGCTGGCCCAGCAGGGTGTCGTGCAGAACTGGATCGCCGACGCCCGGGTCGCCGTCGAGCAGCTGCGGCTGCTGGTCCTGAAGACGGCCTGGATGATGGACACGGTCGGCAACAAGGGCGCCCACACCGAGATCCAGGCCATCAAGATCGCCACGCCGCGCACGGTCGTGGACATCCTCGACAAGGCGGTCCAGCTGCACGGCGCGGGCGGCGTCAGCCAGGACTTCCCGCTGGCCGAGCTGTGGGCCGCCGCGCGGACGCTGAAGCTCGCCGACGGTCCCGACGAGGTCCACCAGCGCTCGCTGGCCCACCGGGAGATCAAGAAGTACGTGTGACCGTCTGACCGGGAACGTGCCGTCACGGCACTGCGGCCCCACCGGTGGTGGGGCCGCAGTGCCGTGTCCGTGCCTCGGTTCTCTACGGGCGCAGGGCGCGCAGCAGGAGGTCGGCCAGGTGGTCGGCGACCTCCTGGGGGGCGAGGGGGCCGTCGGGGCGGTACCACGTGGACAGGTGGTGGACCGAACCGAAGTGGTAGTCGACGACCAGGTCCGCGGGGGTGGCCGTGGAGAAGACGCCCTTCTTCTGGCCCTCCTCGACCAGGGCGCGGAAGCGTTCGTGGTAGCGGCGCCGCTCGGAGCGCACCTGCTTGAGCTTCTCGGGGCCGAGGTGGTGCATCGACCGGAAGAAGATCGAGGCGTCGTCGAGGTTGTCGATGGTGGTGACGACCACGTCGGCCGCCGCGCGCCGCAGCCGTTCCTCCACCGGGGCGTCCGCGTCGGCGAACGCGTCCAGCCGCTCCTGCTGGAGACGCAGCACGCGCGCGTAGACCTCGTGCAGGAGGTCGTCCTTCGAGCCGAAGTAGTGGTAGAGCGCCCCCTTGGTGACACCCGCCGCCTCGACGATCTCCTGCACAGAGGTGCGGTCGTAGCCCTGCTCGGCGAAGAGCCGGGTGGCGGCGGCCAGAAGCCGCTGCGGGACGGGCGTGCCGTCACCGTCCGTCGTCCTGGGCACTGCCGCCACCTGCCTTTCGTGCGTTCACTTCGATGTCCGTCGTCCGCGGGGGGTCCTGGAGACTACCCGGAGTCCTGGGACCGGGAACGAAGTTCCCGGCGGAGGATCTTCCCACTCGCCGTTTTCGGCAGGTCGGGCAGGATCTCCACCCGCCGCGGATATTTGTAGGCGGCCAGTCTCTCCTTGCAGTACGCGGCCAGCGCGTCGGGGTCCTCGGTGGCCCCCGGCCGCAGGCTGATGTAGGCCATGACGGTCTCGCCGCGGTAGCCGTCCGGCACCCCGACGACGGCCGCCTCGCGGACCGCGGGGTGGGTGTGCAGGACGTCCTCGACCTCGCGCGGCCAGACCTTGAAGCCGGACGCGTTGATCATGTCCTTCTTCCGGTCGACGACGTAGAGCCAGCCGTTCTCGTCCATGAAGCCGATGTCGCCGGTACGCAGTTCGCCGTCCGGGAAGGTCTCCGCGGTCGCCTCGGGGCGGCGCCAGTAGCCGGGGACGACCTGCGGACCGCTGACGAGGATCTCGCCCTGCTCCCCGAAGGGGACCTCCTGGCCCGCGTCGTCGACGATGCGTACGACCGACTCCGGTCCTGGCACGCCCACGGCGAGCGTCCCGGAGGCCGGGTCCACCGGTGCCTCCAGGCCCGGGGGAACGGAGGCGCAGGGCGCGGTGCACTCGGTGAGCCCGTAGCCGTTGCGGATGTAGGGCCCGAAGCCGGCCCGGAACCGCTCGACGAGGGCGGGCGGCAGCGGGGCGCCGCCGGAGGAGATGTTCACGAAGGAGGAGAAGTGGTCCGGCGTGACGTCCGGGTGGGCGGCCAGCGCCATGAAGGCGGTCGAGGGGCCGACCGTGTAGAGCGGCCGGTGTTCGGCGAAGGCGTCGAGGACGACTCCGGCCTCGAAGCGGTAGGCGAGGACCAGCGTGCCCGCGCTGTCGAGGCAGGCGGCGAGCTGACAGACCATCCCGGTGATGTGGAACAGGGGCGCCAGCGCGAAGTACACCGGCGCCTCGGGCAGCGCGAGGCCGGTCCGCTGCCGCTCGGCGTTGTACATGATGTTGCCGTGGGTGTTGGTGGCCCCCTTGGGGGTGCCGCTGGTGCCCGAGGTGTAGCTGATCAGCGCGATGTCGGACGGGCCGAGGACCCGGCCGGCGGGCGCCTTGTGTCCGTGCCGGGCGACGGCGAGGAGGTCGTCGGCGGCCTCGTCGAGGGGCAGGCGCTCGAAGGCCAGCACGCGCGGGTCGTTCCGGGTCTGGAGGTCGAGTTCGCAGGCGGTCAGGACGATCCGTACGGGCGAGTCGGCGGCACTCTCGCGCAGGTACGCGTCGAAGGCGCGGTCGGAGCAGACGAGGGCGGCGACCTCGGCGTCGTGCAGGACGTGGCGGACCTCGCCGGACTTGTACATCGGGTTGACCGGCACGACCGTCGCGCCGGCCTTCCACGCCCCGAGCAGGGCGAGCACGAAGTGCGGGGAGTTCTGGAGCATGATCGCCACGCGGTCGCCCCGCTCCAGGCCGCGGGCGGCGAGGTGCCCGGCCACGGAGTCGCTCAGCTCGTCGAGCTCGCGGTAGCTCAGCCGCCCGTCGAAGTAGGCGAGCGCGGTGCGGTCCGGAGTGCGGGCGACCACGTCGGCGAGGGCGTGCACCAGGGTGTCGGCGGGGTTCACCGGGCCGCGCTGCGCCTCGCTGAGCAGTGCCACCCAGGGCCGGTCGGCGTAGCGGGTCACTCGGCGGTCTCCCACTTCTGCTGGAGGTGGTTCATGTTCGTCATCCAGCGGTCGGGGTCGGCGGCCCGCGCCTGGTAGTACGCGGCGACCTCGGGGTGCGGCAGGATCAGGAAGCGGTCCTCCTCGATGCCCTTCATGAGCGCGTCGGCGACGTCGTCGGGCTCGATGGCGGTGGGCCGGAGCACCAGGTCGCCCGCGCTGCCGGTGGCCTGGAGCATGTCGGTGCGCACGCCCTGCGGGCAGATCGCGTGCACCTTCACCCCGCGGTGACGGTACGTCAGGGACAGCCATTCGGCGAACGCGTACGCGCCGTGCTTGGTGACGCTGTACGGTGCGGCGCCGATCATCGTGAGCAGTCCGGCGGCCGAGACGGTCGAGACGAACCGGCCGCCGCCGCGCTCCAGCCAGTCCGGGAGGAGGGCGTGGGCGGCGCGTACGTGGGCCATCACGTTGACGTCCCAGGCCAGGGCCCACACGCTCTCGTCGGCGGCTTCGGAGCCGCCCGAGCCGACGCCCGCGTTCGCGCAGTAGACGTCGACGGTGCCGCCGAGGGCGTCGCGGGCCTCGGCCACGATCAGGGAGGCGTCGCCGGCGATCGCGATGCCGCCGATCTCGTCGGCCACGGCCTTCGCCTTGCCGGCGTCGAGGTCGTTGACCACGACCCGCGCTCCCTCCGCGGCGAAACGGCGGGCCAGCGCGGCCCCGATCCCGCCCCCCGCTCCGGTGACGACGACTCCCGCACCCTGCATGGCTTCCACCACGGGTCTCCTTCGACGCGACGTGACACGGCTCTGCTGCGACGCCAGACTAACCGGTCGGTATGTAGCAAGGGAAGGGCTCCCCGCCGCCGTGCGGGCGCCCTGGGTGACGCCCGTACGGGCGGCCTCCGTGACGCGCCGTACGGGCGGCCTCCGTGACGCGCCGCGACAGGCCGGTGGGATCCGCGGCCTTCGAACTTCCCCCGGGAGCCCTTAGCGTGCCTGTTCCAGCCTTCCGCGATCACGGAGGTCCCACCATGCGCATGTCCCGACGGTCACTGCTCACGGCCGGCGCCGCCGCGGCCACCCTGACCCCGCTGCCCGCCGGGGCGGCGCCGGCCGCGCACTCCGGCACCCGGCTGCGCACCGGCTTCGAGCGCCTGGCCCAGGACGGGTACGCCCGGCTCGGCGGCGAGCGCGTCGGGATCGTCACCAACCCCACGGGCGTCACCCGCGACGTCCGGCACGTCGTCGACGTCATGCACGCCGACGCCCGCGTGGACCTGACCGCCGTCTTCGGCCCCGAGCACGGCTTCCGGGGCACCGCGCAGGCGGGCGGGTCCGAGGGCCGCTACGACGACCCGGCGACCGGACTGCCCGTCTACGACACGTACCTGAAGAGCGGTCGGGAACTGGCCGCGATCTTCACCGCGTCCGGCGTGGACACGGTCGTCTTCGACATCCAGGACGTGGGGGCGCGCTTCTACACGTACATCTGGACGCTGTACGACTGCATGGAGGCCGCGCAGCTCGCCGGCAAGCGGTTCGTGGTCCTCGACCGGCCGAACCCGGTCACCGGGCGATCGGCCCGAGGACCGGTCCTGCACCAGGAGTTCGCGACGTTCGTCGGACGCCGGCCGATCGCGCAGGCGCACGGGATGACGGTGGCGGAGCTGGCCCGCCTCTTCAACGGGGAGTTCCTCACGGCACCCGTGGAACTGGACACGGTACTCATGTCGGGCTGGAGGCGCGGGGACTTCTACGACGCCTCGGGACTGCCCTGGGTACCGCCGAGCCCGAACATGCCGACGGCGGACACCGCGCTGGTGTACTCCGGGACCTGCCTCTTCGAGGGGACGAACCTGTCCGAGGGGCGCGGCACGACGCGCCCCTTCGAACTGCTCGGCGCCGAGGGCCTCGACGGGCGCTGGGCCGCGACGGCGGGCGAACTGGGCCTGCCCGGCGTGCACTTCAGAGAGGCCTACTTCGCTCCCACCTTCTCCAAGTTCCAGGGAAAGACCGTCGGGGGCGTCCAGATCCATGTGCACGACCGGGCGGCGTACGACCCCGTACGCACCGGCATCGCCCTCCTGGTGACCGCGAAGCGGGTCTGGAGCGGCTTCGCCTGGCGCTCCGACGACTGGATCGACAAGCTGACGGGCTCGACGCTGGTGCGCACGATGACCGACGCGGGCGCGGGCACCGACGAGATCGTCGCGGCCTGGCAGGAGGAACTGGAGGCCTTCCGCAGGGTCCGCGCGCATTACCTCATCTACAAGTGAGCCGGGCCCTTTAGCACGAACGAGTGATGTATGCGTGACGGATAGGTCGTCATGTATGGCCAACTTTCCCCGCCGGGTGGACGATGCGCCCATATCGCACCGCCCGCGGGGTCAGGGGGCCTGACATGACGGAACCGGCAGTGAGTGTCTCTCCCTACTGGGAGCTCACCTTCGACGCGGACGGGGACGTGGACGGCCGCGAACGCGACCGGCTGCTCGATCAGGTGCCGCGGCACAAGGTCCGCGACCTGATCGTCTTCACGCACGGCTGGAACACCGACCGTTCGGCGGCCACCCGTCTGTTCAGCCAGTTCTTCGAACCCGTCCCCGGACTCGCGCCCACCGCCCGCCTCGGCTACGTGGGGGTGGTCTGGCCCTCGATGCGGTTCTCCGACGAGACGATCCCCGACTTCCCCCCGTCGGTGGCCGCCGGTGTCACCGGGGACAGCGCCTCGCCGCTCGACGGAAAAACCCGCCACGCCCTGCTGGAGGTCTTCCCCGGCCGGGCCACCGTGGTCGAGCAGATCGCCCGGCTGCTCGACCAGCAGCCGGACGAGGGAGCCTCGCTGGAGGAGTTCGGCCGTCTCGTACGGCTGCTCGTCGAGGTCCGGCCGCAGGGACCGGGGGTCTCGTTCGCGGCGGACACCCTCGCGGAGGGGGTGCCGGAGAGCGATCCCGAGATGCTCTTCGGGGACACCGCGACGGTGTGCGCCGAGTTCGCGCAGGCGCTCGCCGGAACGGCGGGCCCCGCGTTCGCGCTGCCCCGGCTCTGGGACGGGGCGCTCGAACTGCTGCGCCAGGCCACGTACTACGCCATGAAGAGACGCGCGGGCACCGTCGGTGAGCGCGGGCTCGGGCGGGTGGTGGGTCAGCTCGCGGCGGCGGCACCGGACGTGCGCGTCCATCTGGTCGGGCACAGCTTCGGCGCCCGGCTGGTCTCCTTCGCGCTGCGCGGGCTGCCCTCCGGGGTGCGCGCGGTGAAGTCGGTGACGCTCCTCCAAGGTGCCTTCTCCCACTACGCGTTCGCCCCGCGGCTGCCCCACGATCCGCGCGCGAGCGGTGTGCTGGACGGGCAGTACCACCGGATCGACGGCCCGCTGGTGTGCTGCTACTCCCACTTCGACTCGGCGCTCGGCACGGTCTACCCGCTGGCCTCGCGGATGGCGGGGGACGACCGGTCCGTCGTGGCGGACTTCGGCATCGGGAGCATGCTCGGCGCGCAGTGGGGCGCGATGGGTCACGACGGGGTGCAGGCCGTGCCGGGGACGGTGTCGTTCACGCTCGCCGAGGCCCTGCGCACCCGGCTGCCGGTCTCGGGGTGCGTGAACGTCGACGCCGCCTCGGTGGTGTGCCGGGGCGGCGCCCCGGCGGGCGCGCACAGCGACATCTGTCATCGCGAGCTGGCCCAGGTGGTGCTGGCGGCGGGCCGCGTCAGGTGACCCGCCGCCGCTGCGGCGCCGCACACCCCTAGAGGCGGCCTTGGCGGCGCCGCTCGGTGCTCATCGGTGCGAGGTGTACTCGACGACCTGCTGGAAGGTCGGCCGGTTCTGCCAGGTGATCTTGCCGTGCTTGATGCCGCCGAGCGTCCGCTGGACGATCGAGTCGGCGCACCACTGGTCGCCCGCCGAGCACTGGTCGTCGCCGGGGTAGACGGTCGACGCGCTCTTGCCGGCCGCCTCCTTCAGCGAGCCGATCAGGGCGTCCCGGCAGGCGCTGAGGCTGCCCGCGCCGCAGTACGTCCGCGACAGACCGCCCTGCACGGACTCCCCGAGCACCGACCGGATGTCCTTGTCGACATAGCTCCACCAGCCGAACTGGAAGGAGCTTCCGGCGTGCGAGCCGGTCGGTCCGTGCCCGGCGGACGGTGCTTCGTCCATGGGTAGGTTGTTGCCGAACGCGGTGTACAGGTCGCTGCCGAGCCCCGGCTGGAACTCCGCCTTCACCAGCAGCGGCCACCAGGCGTCCAGGATGCGGATCGCGTCGGCGTCGGCGTAGGTGTGCGAACCCGACGAGGTCTCCTTGCGCTTGGCGCCCGCCGTCACCCAGGCCGACAGCTTGCTCACCGCCGCGGCGGCCGTGGAGTCCGTGACCGGAGAGCTGTTGACGACCTTGAGCAGGTCCGGGAGCACGTCCTCGGCCCGCAGATCGGCCAGTGACGCGTCGGCCATGGCCTTGACCAGCGCGGATCTGGTGACTCCGCCCGCCGCGACCAGTTTGGAGACCCGGTCCTCCAGGAGGTCGCCGCGGTGCACAGAGCCGTCGCCCCAGGAGGCCGTGGTGTAGTCCTTGGCCTGTTTGTTGTTCCAGGAGATGTAGTAGTCCTGGTCCACCGAGTTGGGGTGCGCGGACGCCGGGGTGTAGGTGGCGGTGTTGGTGGCCGGGTCCCAGTTCTGCCACTCGTACGCGGCCTGCGCCCACACCGGGAACTCGGCGTCGACCCCGCTCGCCCGCACCGGGTTGTCACCGCTGTTGTAGTAGGCGGTGTGCGCCGAGTCGGCGTAGAACCAGTTGAACGTGTAGTTGATGTTCTGCACCGCGCTCTGGAAGGTCGCCGGGCTCTTCACGAAGTCCGGGTCGTTGAGCATCTGGAAGCCGATGATCGAGTCGGCCTCGTGCAGATAGGAGCTGCGCAGGGTGGTGTACGCGACCTTCTTGCCGCCCACCGTCGCGCGGTACTCCACGGGCCCGTACTTGGTGCGGTAGACCTGCATCCGGTACGAGCCGGCGGCGGTGCCGTCCGCCGTGGTCGGCTTCCAGGAGTTGGTCCGCTCGACCTTGTCCATCGCCGTGCAGGTGCCGTGGTACAGGTAGTGGTAGTCGTCCTGGCACAGCTCGACGGCGTAGGTGTCGATGATGTCCTGGCCGGAGGTCGTCGCGCTCCAGGAGTAGTCCTGGCCCCGGCCGAGTTCGACGTACATGCTCAGGCCCGCGAAGGAGGCGCCGCGCGCGCTGAGCCCCGGACCCTGGATCTCCTGGAGCATGAGCAGCTGTGGCGCGAAATAGCCGGTCTGCGGGCCGAAGACGGCGATCGGGTGACCGCTGGCGGTGTACTTGCCGCTGACCACGAGGGCGTTGGACATGCCGCGCTTGGCGGAGGTGAGCGAGGTCTTGGCCGCCGTGGCGGAGGCGCTGGTGGCGCTCGCGGTGGCCGCGCTGCCGGTGCGGTCGTAGACCAGCGGTTCCTGGGTCACCGAGCCGGCGTCGGGCAGGGCCTCGCCCTGTGGGCTGTCGGGCTTCGCGGCGTACGGGAAGCTCTGGCCGTCGTGCACGGTGAGCGCCGCTTCGGGGTCGTTGCGCTCGCGGAAGGACTCCCAGACCTTGGTGCCCTCGGTCACTCCGTACTGGTTCTGGGCGGCGAGCAGCGAGAGGGCGTTGTTGACCTCGCCGCCGCCTCCGGAGCCGAAGAGCGAGCCGATGACGGAGGCCAGCGCGACCAGGTCGGTGAGCTTGAAGTGGTCGATGGTGCCGGCGTTGGTGATGGAGTCCTTGTGGCCGGTCAGGACGTATTCGCCGGGGAAGTAGCGGCCGCTGTCGGAGGCGTCGATGTAGGCGTTGATGCCGTCGATGTAGGCGTTGGCGTCGGTGAGCGCCTGGGCTCCACGGGCTCCGGCCCTGCTGGTCGCCTCGTCGATCTGGGCCTGGAGGTCAGCCTCGGTGTAGGGCGCGTTGCGCCAGAACTCCTGCTCCAGGCCCTGGTTGGAGGCCGCGCCGCCGGCGAAGCTGGTCAGCTGGCCGCGTCCGACGTGCCGGAAGACGTCCATCAGCCACAGCCGGTCCTGGGCCGCGGCGTATCCGGCGCCGTACTCGGTGCCGTAACGGGTGGTTCCGGTGATGTGCGGGACGCCCGTCTTCTTGTCGCGGACGATCGTGACGTCGGTGCGGTTGCCGGGCTTGGTGGTCGACTCGACCTGGCCGGAGGCGACGCCGAAGGAGGAGTCGTTGAAGAAGTCGTTGATCTTGGCGTCGGTGAGGGTCGAGTAGCCGGAGGCCAGGTTGCCGTAGAGGCCGAGCTGGTCCTCGGCGTGGCTGGGCTGGGTGCCGAAGGCCTGGTTGAGCAGGATCTGGGCGAGGGTGGCGTTGCCGTTCTCACCGGGCGGCAGGATGTCGGAACACTGGCCGCCGCAGTAGTCGTTCGCGGCCGCCGCGGTCGAGGTGTCCGCGGCCGCCGCCCGGGAAAGCGGCGACAAAAGACCGGCAATGAGCACGCATAGGGATGCTGCCTTGAGGAACTTGGGGAATCTGCGGGGAGTTCTCAGTCTGTCCGAGGTGGTGCGTGGGGTGCTCGGTGGCATGTCGGCTCCTACCGATGGGGGTGGCCGGACGTTACCGCCGGTATCCCCGAGTTTGAAGATGAACATGCGTCAGTTTTTGGGATTCACAGCGAGTGAGGGGACGCCGGAGGACCGGCGGACGGCCGGCCGACGGTGACGGGAGGCGGGCCGAGGACACACGGCGAGTGGCTCACGGGGGTCGTCGAAAAATTGGATGGAGCCGAATCGCTTGTCGATACGTCTACTCGACGACGTCCGTACGGGACGGCGCCGAAGTGACCGGAGTACAGGTGCAGGTGTGACGGAGGTGCAGGACGATGGCCGGTTTCCGGAGTCTGGCGAGACAGGCGCGAGATCCGAGGTGTGATCTGGCGCTGCGGCGGTACTCACTGCGCAAGTGCCTGGAGAGGTTCGCCCCCTACGGGCATCGGGCGACCTGGGACCATCTGTGTTCCCGGGCCGGGTTCGGCCCCGAGGACCGTTCCCCCGATCCGGCGCGGCTCGTGGCCGCACTGGAGGAGCTGGAGGAGGCCCGCTCCGTCTGGCTCGCCTACGAGGCCGAGTTCGCCGAGCGCCGCAAGAAGGAGAAGCACGACGGACTGCGCAGGCCGGGCAGTGTCGACGACTGGCACCGGCTGACCTGGGGCGGTTTCGGTGTCGCCTGGTGCGACAACCCCCGTGTCCACCCTCGTGAACCACTGGCCGAGGTGCTGCGCCGGCTGATCGCGGCGCTGGAGCGCACGCCGGGCGCCGTCTGCCCGGTGTGCACCCAGGAGCGCCTCGTCTGGATGTACGACCTGGCCCACGAACCGTCGTCGGGTCCCGTCTGCACGAGCTGCGGAATCGTGGTGCCGCGGCCCGTCCTGACCCCGGAGGCACTGGCCGGCGCCCGGCGCGGCCGGCTGCTCGTGTCCGCGTGAACACCCCGCCCGGCCGAGCGGCCCGCCCGCGCGGCCGGGTGTCCTTGGACAGCGCGGGGCGGCGACGTTAGCAGCAGGAAATCCACTGGTTCCAGCCCTTTCTCCTCCGGACAGTTGGGGGTGATGAAAACCGGCTGAGCAACCCGAGGAGTCCCCCCATGTCGACGCTGCGCGTCACCGCCGAAGTGCTGACGGTCCACGAACATCCGAACGCCGACGCGCTCGAACTGGCCCAGGTGGGCCTGTACCGCGCCGTGGTCGCCAAGGGCGCGTACCGCACCGGCGAGTGGGCGCTCTACATCCCGGAGCAGTCCGTGCTGCCGGTCCCGCTGATCGAGGAGCTGGGGCTGACGGGGCGGCTGGCGGGCAGCGCTTCGGACCGGGTCAGGGCGGTGCGGCTGCGCGGAGAGCTGTCGCAGGGCATCGTGTGCCGCCCGAAGGCGCTGGCGGACGTGGACCTGGCGCGGGCCGCCGAAGAGGGCACGGACTTCGCGGAGTTCCTCGGCATCGTGAAATGGGTGCCGCCGATCCCGCCCACGATGAGCGGCGACGTCGAGGCGGCGCCCGGTCTGCTGCCCTGGGTCGACATCGAGAACATCCAGCGGTACCCGGACATCTTCACGCCGGGCGAGCCCGTCGTCGTGACGGAGAAGCTGCACGGTTCGGCCTGCCTGCTGACCTACGTCGCCGACGAGGACCGCGTCCACGTGTCCTCGAAGGGCTTCGGCGCCAAGTCCCTGGCGCTGAAGGAGGATCCGCGCAATCTGTACTGGCGTGCGGTGCACGGGCACGGGGTCGCGGAGGCCGCCGCCCGGATCGCCCGACGCCTCGGCGCGCGCCGCGTGGGCATCTTCGGCGAGGTGTACGGGGCGGGCGTGCAGGATCTGACGTACGGCGCCGACGGGCGCCGCGAGACGATCGGCTACGCCGTGTTCGACGTGTCCGCGGAGATCGACGGCGAGGTCCGCTGGCTGGACGCGCAGGAACTGCTGGCGGGCGAACTCCCGCTCGTACCGAGGCTGTACGAGGGTCCGTACGACGTCGAGCGCGTCCTGGAGATCGCCTCCGGCCGGGAGACCGTGTCCGGTCGCGCGCTGCATCTGCGCGAGGGAGTGGTGATCCGTCCCGGGGCTCCCGCGCCCGACGGGCCGGAGGGGACCTTCGTCTCCGCCGAGCGGTACAGCCCGGTGACGGGCGGACGGGCCATAGCGAAGGCGGTCAGCCCGGCCTATCTGACCCGCAAGGGCGGCACCGAGTACGAGTGAGGTGCCTCTCGGCCGAGGGCCGGGAGACTCCCGCTCGCCTTGCGACAACGGGCCGGGGCGTCGAGGGGCGGGGCGCTCGGGGACGGCGCGTCAGCGGCATTCTCCCGGCGCCGGTTCCCGGCGCGGCCCGGGTTCGCACGCCGTCCCCGGCCTCCGCTCCTCGGGTACCGGCGCCGACCGTGCGCCGGACCGCTCCACCATGAGCCGGGAGCCGGCCCGGCGCTCGCCGAGGACGTCGTCGGGGTTGGAGAGCACACAGGTCTCCAGGGAGAGGCAGCCGCAGCCGATGCAGTCCGTGAGGTGGTCGCGCAGCCGGCCGAGCTGCTTGATGCGCTCGTCGAGTTCGGAGCGCCAGGCCTCGGACAGCCGGGCCCAGTCCTCGCGCGTCGGGGTGCGCTCCTCGGGGAGTTCGGCGAGCGCCTCGCGGATGGTGGCGAGCGGGATGCCGACGCGCTGGGCGGCCCGCACGAAGGCGACACGGCGCAGCGCGTCACGGTGGTAGCGGCGCTGGTTGCCCGAGGTGCGGCGGCTGCTGATGAGACCCTTGGACTCGTAGAAGTGCAGGGCGGAGACGGCGGCGCCACTGCGGGCCGACAACTGTCCGACGGTCAGCTCGTGGACCGCCTCGGGGATCTGGGGCACCTCTCCAACCTACCTACCGCGCCACCCGTCCGATCCGTTGACATGCGCCTCCGAGGCGACCATGCTAAGCAGTCGCTTAGACTATGAGATGCGGGAGGCCAGGGACATGGCAGAGCCGAGGACGTTCGCGACGGTCGAGGAACTGCGGGGCGCCGTGGGCGAGCAGCTTGGACACACGGACTGGGTCGAGATCGAG
The DNA here is from genome assembly GCF_044333225.1 of Streptomyces sp. NPDC021080. Lineage (NCBI taxonomy): Bacteria > Bacillati > Actinomycetota > Actinomycetes > Kitasatosporales > Streptomycetaceae > Streptomyces > Streptomyces sp. NPDC021080. The sequence goes on from NZ_JBIRQM010000019.1 coordinate 60,105, forward strand.
CAGAAGCGCATCGACCTCTTCGCGGAGGCCACCGGCGACCACCAGTGGATCCACGTCGACCCCGAGAAGGCCGCGGCGGGTCCGTTCGGCACCACGATCGCGCACGGCTATCTCACCCTGTCGCTGCTGCCGCTCTTCGGCCCGCAGCTGATCGCCGTCGAAGGCGTGAAGATGGGCGTCAACTACGGGACGAACAAGGTCCGCTTCCCCGCCCCCGTGCCGGTCGGCTCGCGGCTGCGCGCCACCGCGACGATCACCGCGGTGGACGACGTGCCCGGCGGAGTGCAGGTCTCCGTCGCCTTCACCGTGGAGCGCGAGGGCGGCGACAAGCCGGTGTGCGTCGCGGAATCGGTCTCCCGCTACTACCTCTGACACCGCGGCCCGGGCCGGAACGGGCCCGGGCTACGCCTTGAAGCCCACCATCCGCCGGACCAGGTCGGCGTAGAGCGCCCCGACCTCGTCCGGCGTGCGGGGGCCCTCGACGTTGAACCAGCGGGCCACGTCGATGCACAGGGACAGCACGGCGACGGTGGTGCCGGGGACGTCCGGGACGTCGAACTCGCCCGTCGCGACACCGTCCTGGATAATGCTGCGGACCTCCGCGTCGACCTGGCGGCGCAGCCCAATGATCTCCGCGCGCGCGTCGGGCCCGAGGGCCTCCAGCTCGTACTGCACCACGCGCGCGGTGGTGTGCTGGCCCGCGTGCCACCGCACGAAGGACCGGACGGCGTCGGAGAGCCGCTCGGCGGGGGTGCCCTCGCCCGCCGCCGCGGTGCGCACGATGTCCAGCGCCTTGTCGTGGCCGATCCGGCTGATCCGGTGGAGCAGCTCTTCCTTGGTCTTGTAGTGGATGTACAGCGCGGCCGGGCTCATGCCCGCGCGGCCCGCGATGTCCCGGGTCGTCGTCGCGTGGTACCCGCGCTCGGCGAAGGCCTCCACCGCGGCGATCAGCAGCCGTCGCGCCGCGTCCGGGGTCACCTCGGCCCACGGCTGCATCTCGCCGCCGGGCGTCTCCTGCGCCGTGCTCATCGCTCACTCGCCCTTCTCGGTGACAGGAGCTACACCATACCGCCGAAGGTGAGCGGTCGCTTAGCGCGCCTGCTCAGATCTTCTCGAAAGGGTCGTGCTCGGCGAGGAGCTTCTCCAGCCGCGCCTGGTCGACCCGGCTCACTATCTGACCGGCCTCCTGCCGGTCCCTGATCACCTTGGCCAGGGTGAAGGCGGAGGTGACGAGGTACAGGACCGCGATGGCCAGGAAGGCCCGGACCCAGGCATCGGTGTCCAGCTGGTAGATGCCGATGGACGTGGCCGCCATGGCGATGGCGAAGGAGGCGACGGCCTGGCCGTAGAAGGCGGTCGTGCTCTGCTGTTTGACGGGTGTCTCGGTCATGGGGCAAGGATCGACGGATGTGGCCCGCGCCACATCCGTCGTCGTACTCAGAGAGGTACTCAGAGTCAGAACGCCGAGACGCCCGTCAGAGCCCGCCCGATGACGAGTTTCTGTATCTGACTGGTGCCTTCGTAGAGGGTCATCACCCGGGCGTCGCGCAGGAGCTTGCCGACCGGGTACTCGTCGATGTAGCCGTAACCGCCGTAGACCTGGAGGGCGTTGTTCGCCGCGCGCACGGCGGCCTCCGAGGCGAAGAGCTTGGCCTTCGAGGACTCGGTCGCGAACGGCAGCCCGCGGTCGACGAGGTCGGCGACCCTCCAGGTCAGCAGGCGCGCCGCGTCCACGTCGACGGCGATGTCGCTCAGCAGCTCCTGGACGAGCTGGTGGTGCGCGATCGTCTTCCCGAACTGCTCCCGCTCGGTCGCGTACGCCACCGCCGCGTCCAGTGCGGCCTGGGCGATGCCGACGCAGCCCGCGGCCACCGACATCCGGCCCTTCGCGAGGGCCGACATGGCCACCGCGAAGCCCTTGCCCTCGGGCCCCATCATCGCGCTCGCCGGTACCCGTACGTCCTCGAGGACGAGTTCGGCGGTGGCCTGGCCGCGCAGCCCGAGCTTGCCGTGGATGGTGCGGCGGGTCAGGCCGGGGGTGTCGGTGGGCACCAGGAAGGCGGAGACGCCCTTGTGGCCCGGGGCGTCGGTGGAGCGGGCGAAGAGCAGCACGACATCGGCCCAGGTGCCGTTCGTGATGAACATCTTGCTGCCGTTGATGACGTAGTCACCGCCGTCGCGCACGGCGCGGGTCGAGAGCGCTCCCGCGTCGGAGCCGGTGCCCGGCTCGGTGAGCCCGAAGCAGCCGACGTACTCGCCGGCGGTCAGCCCCGGCAGCCAGCGCCGCTTGTGCTCCTCGCTCCCCCAGGACGCGATCGTCTTGGCGACGAGCCCGAGCGAGACGGAGACGATCCCTCTCACGGAGGAGTCGCCGCGCCCCAGCTCCTCGGTGACCAGGCAGTACGCGAGATGGTCGCCGCCGCTGCCGCCGTACTCCTCGTCGATGGTGAGGCCGAGGAAGCCCACCTCGCCGAGCTTCTTCACGATCGACCGGTCGACGTCCTCCGCGCGGTCCCACGCGACGACGTGCGGGGCGATCTCCCGGTGCACGAAGTCCTTGGCGAGCTGCCGGACGGCGGTCTGCTCATCACTGAGCCCGAGGTTCATGCCGGGTCACCCCACAGACAGCGGCCTTTGAAAGCCGTACATTGAAAGCCGTACATTTAAATTAGCACTGCTAGTTTCATGGTGCAGCCCTACTATGTGCGCCATGGCCCGACCGCGCAAGCCCCTCCTGAGCACCGACCGCATCGTCGAGACAGCGCGGGCGCTGGTGGACGCCGAGGGCCTGGCGGCCGTCTCGACGCGCCGGCTCGCGGCGGAACTGGGGGTGAGCGGGCCTTCCCTCTACAACCACTTCCGCACCAAGGACCAGATCCTGGAGGCGGTCGCGGACTCGGTGAGCGCGCAGGTCGAACTGTCGATGTTCGAGGACGGCCGCGACTGGCGGACCGCGCTGCACGACTGGGCCGTCTCCTACCGCGCGGCCCTGCGCGACCACCCGAACATCGTCCCGGTCCTCGCACGCGGACCGGGCCGCAGGCCGGCCGGACTCCGGCTCGCCGACGCCGTCTTCGGCGCCATGGTCAAAGCCGGCTGGCCGCCGGCCCAGGCCACCTCGATCGGCGCGCTGATGCGGTACTTCATCATGGGCTCCGCGCTGGGTTCCTTCGCCGGGGGCTTCGTGGACGACGAGAGCGCGTACGACCCGGCCGACTATCCGCATCTGGGGCAGGCGCACCTCCTCGCCGAACAGCAGGAGAAGATCGACGAACGGGCCTTCGAGACGGGCCTTCGCGCCCTGCTGGACGGCCTCGCGGTGCAGTACGCGGGGCTGGCCCGGGAAGCCTGAGCGGGGCCGGTCCCGGACACGGCCGCGGTTCCGGACCCGCGCCGACCTGCGCGTCCGAAATCCGCGAGCCCGACGGGCGTGGCCCGCCTAGCCTCGGGGACATGATGAACACCTCCCCCGTCGCGCCGCCCGGTCGGCGTGCGCAGTTGCTCGCCGCCGGTGCGGCGACCGTCACCGTCGGACTGTGGGCCTCCGCCTTCGTCGCGATCCGCAGCGCGGGCGCCGCGTACTCGCCCGGCGCGCTGGCGCTCGGACGGCTGCTGGCCGGAGCCCTGGTGCTCGGTGCCGTCTGCGTCGTGCGCGGCGAGGGGCTGCCGCCGCGCGGCGCCTGGCGCGGTATCGCGATATCCGGGGTGCTGTGGTTCGGCTTCTACATGATCGCCCTGAACTGGGGCGAGCAGCAGGTGGACGCCGGTACGGCGGCGCTGGTGGTGAACATCGGTCCGATCCTGATCGCCCTGCTCGGTGCCCGGCTGCTGGGGGACGCGATGCCGCCGCGACTGCTGGCCGGCATGGCGGTGTCGTTCGCGGGAGCGGTCGCGGTGGGGCTGTCGATGTCCGGCGGCGGCGGTTCGTCGGTGCTCGGGGTCGTGCTGTGTCTGCTCGCCGCCGTCGCGTACGCGGCGGGGGTCGTCGCGCAGAAGCCGGCGCTCGGCCGGGCGAGCGCGCTCCAGGTGACGACGTTCGGCTGTCTGATCGGGGCCGTGGTGTGCCTGCCGTTCGCGGGCCGACTCGTCCACGACGCCGCCACCGCTCCCCTCACGGCCACGCTCGACATGGTCTATCTGGGCGTCTTCCCGACCGCGCTGGCCTTCACGACGTGGGGATACGCCCTCGCACGCACGACCGCGAGCCGCATGGGCGCGACGACGTACGCGGTGCCCGCCCTGGTGGTGCTGATGTCCTGGCTCTTCCTGGCCGAGGTCCCGGGGCCGCTGACACTGGCGGGCGGGGCGCTGTGCCTCGCGGGTGTGGCGGTGTCGCGCTCCCGGCCGCGCCGGGATCCGGCGCCGGTGAGTGCGGCCGGGCCTGCTCCCGCCGCGGGGCGGGACGCCGTGGCCGCCGCCTCCCCCGGTGCGGCACCCGTGACGGCCCCGGCCGCCGCTCCCGCCGGTGCTCCGGCGCCGACGGCGGTCACGGAGACGGGGGACCGGGCCGAACAGGCCTGACCGCGGGCCGCCTTGACGCTCTCGCGTCCTTCCGGGGCGGCCCGCGGGGACTGCCGTACGTGACTGCCGTACGCGTCCGCCGTACGCGTCTAGAAGACCACCAGCGCCCGGCCCCCCTTGCCCGCGATCATGTTCTCGAAGGCCGCCGGTATGCCGTCCAGGGCGATGCGGTCGGTGACCAGTGCGCCGAGGTCGAGGCGCCCCGCGCGGACGTGCTCCGCGAGAACCGGGAGATCGCGCGCCGGGTCGGAGTTGCCGTACACGCAGCCCGCGAGGGTCCTGCCCCAGTGGAAGATCTCCAGGGCGTTGAAGGTGACCTGCTGGTCCTTGCCGCCGATGCCGACGACGGTGGTACGGCCACCGCGCCGGGTCGACTCCCAGGCCGTGCGGATGGTGACGGCGCGGCCGACGCACTCGACGGCGACGTCGACGCCGTGGCCGCCGGTCAGGGCGCGGACGGCGCGGGCGGTGGTGTCGGAGGCGACGACGAAGTCGGTGGCCCCGGCCGCGCGGGCGAGCGGCTCCTTCCCGGGCGAGACGTCGACCGCGACGATCTGCGAGGCGCCCGCGATCCGGGCGGCCTGCAGGGCGGCGAGCCCGACCCCGCCGGCCCCGAACACGGCGACGCTCTCGCCGTGTTGGACCTGGGCGGAGTGGTGGACGGCTCCGTAGCCGGTGAGGACGGCGCAGCCGAGCAGGGCGGCCTCGGTGAGCGGGATGCCGTCCGGGGCGGGCAGGACGCAGGACACCGGCACCACCGTCTCCTCCGCGAACGCGGCGACGTTCAGGCCGGGGTGCAGATCGCTCCCGTCGGAGGCGCGGCGGGCGTACACGCTTCCCGTGCCGGTGAGCGCGTTCGCGCACAACCACACCTCACCCAGCGAGCAGGCGTGACAACTCCCGCAGGAGGGGGCCCAGTTCAGTACGACTCGGGAGCCGGGGGCGACCTGCGTGACACCTTCGCCGACGGCGACGACGGTGCCGGCGCCCTCATGACCGAGCACGGCGGGCACCGGCACCCGCATGGTGCCGTCGGACAGGGACAGGTCGGAGTGGCAGACCCCGGCGGCGGCGAGCCTCACCCGGACCCGGCCCGGTCCCGGATCGGGGAGTTCGATCTCGGCGATCTCCAGCGGGGCACCCACGGCGGGAAGGACGGCGGCGCGAACCACGTGAACGCTCCTAGAACTGGAGGGACTTGGTCTGGAGGTACTCGGACAGGCCGTGGGTGCCGAGTTCGCGCCCCACGCCCGACTGCTTGTAACCCCCGAAGGGGGCCAGGGGGTTGAAGCGTCCCCCGTTGATGTCGACCTGGCCGGTGTCGAGCCGCCGCGCGAAGGCGACCGCCTCGGACTCCTCTCCCGCCCACACCGCGCCCGCGAGCCCGTACACGGTGCCGTTGGCGATCCGCAGGGCGTCCTCCTCGTCCTCGTAGCGCAGGATGGACAGGACCGGGCCGAAGATCTCCTCCTGCGCGATCGTCATCTGCTCGGTGACGTCGGCGAACACGGTGGGAGCGACGAAGTAGCCCTGCTCGCGCGGGGCTTCGGAGCCGCCCGCGACGAGCCGCGCGCCCTCGGCGACGCCCTTGTCGATGTAACCGCGCACCCGGTCCCGCTGTTTGGCGTTCACGACGGGTCCGATGCGGTCGCCGTACTTGGCGGCGGCCGCCGCGGCGAGCCCGACCGCCTCGTCGTAGCGGTCGGCGGGAACCAGCATGCGGGTCCAGGCGCTGCACGTCTGGCCGGAGTTGGACATCACGTTGGCGACGCCGACGTTCACGGCCTTGGCGAGGTCGGCGCTCGGCAGGATGACGTTCGCGGACTTGCCGCCGAGTTCGAGGGCGACGCGCTTGACCGCGGCGCCCGCGGTCGCGCCGATCCGCCGGCCGACCGCCGTGGAGCCGGTGAAGGAGACCAGGTCGACGTCCGGGTGCTCGGCCAGCGCCTGGCCCGCGACCGGGCCGAGGCCGGTGACCAGGTTGAAGACGCCGGCCGGCACGCCCGCTTCGGCGACGGCCTCGGCGAAGAGCTGGGCGGTCAGCGGAGTGTCCTCGGCGGGCTTCAGCACCACCGTGCAGCCGGCGGCGAGCGCGGGGGCGACCTTGGCGACGATCTGGTGGAGCGGGTAGTTCCAGGGCGTGATCGCGCCGACGACCCCGACGGGCTCCTGGTAGACGGTCGAGTTGCCGACCTTCTCCTCGAAGGCGTACGTCGCCGCCAGCTCGGCGTAGGAGCCGGCGACCAGCACCGGGACGCCCGCGTGCACGGCCTGGGAGAACGCGAGCGGCGCTCCCAGTTCGGCGGTGACGGTCTCGGCGATCTCGTCCCTGCGGGCGGCCAGGACGTCCCTGAGGGCGGTGAGGCGGGCGGCCCGTTCGGCGGGCGGGGTGGCGGCCCAGCCGGGGAACGCGGCACGGGCGGCGCGTACGGCGGTGTCGACGTCCAGGGCCGTGCCCGCCGGGACGTGGCCGATCACCTGCTCGTCGACCGGGTTCACGACCTCGATCGTGTCCCGTCCGGCGGCGGGGCGCCACGCCCCGTCGATGTACATGCCGTCATGTGCCTTCATCGTGTTCCTCCCGGGCGGGGCAGCGTCGTCCGTGACCTAAACTAGCGATGATAGTTTTGCGGCGCCAGGGTGACCTGCCGCACGACGGGTCCCGGCACGCCCCGGGGAGCCCGCACCGGGCACGCCCTCGGGGAGTCACTCCTCCAGGTCGGGCAGCCGCTCGGGGGCCGGGCAGATCCGTTCGCCGCTGTGGTCGAAGACGAACAGGTGGGCGAGGTCCACGAGGAGCGGGATCTGCATGCCGTGGCGGAGTTCGATGTCGGGCGTCGTGCGCACGACGAGATCTCCGGGCAGCCGCCCCTCGGGCGGTGTCTCCCCGGAGCGGTCGGCCTCGCCGTCCGAGGGATGGTCGAGGACGACCACCGGTCCGGCCCGCAGCGTCCCGGCACGCCCCCGCAGCCGGTCCAGGACGGTGCCGCCCTCGCGGCGGCGCCGCCGCGTCGGGCGGGACGGGCGCGGCGACTCCAGTTCGGGGACGACGGCGGGCCGCGAACCGGTGTTGAAGTGGACGAGGACCTCGTGCCCCTGGAACTCCACGTGCTCGACCAGACCGGTGATCGCCACCTCGCCCGGCCGGGCCTCGGAGGGTCTGGCGAGCCGGATGGCCTCGGACCGCAGTCCGACGATCACCTCGCGGCCCTGTTGCACCCGGAGCAACTGGTGGTCCAGGCACAGGGGTTCGGGCAGACGCAGGAACTGCTTGCCGAGGCTGATCGTCATGGCGCCGTCGAGCGGGGCCCGGACGATTCCGCGCAGCAGGTTGATCCTCGGGGTGCCGATGAAGGCGGCGACGAAGACGTTCGCGGGCAGTGCGTAGACCGTGCGGGGCGTGCCCAGTTGCTGGAGGACCCCGCCGCGCATCACGGCGACCCGGTCGCCGAGCGACATGGCCTCGGCCTGGTCGTGGGTGACGTAGACCGTGGTCGCGCCCAGTTCCCTGGTGAGCTTGGAGATCTCGGCCCGCAGGTGGTTGCGGAGTTTGGCGTCGAGGTTGGACAGCGGTTCGTCCATCAGGAAGGCGGAGGGGTGGCGCGCTATCGCCCGTCCCATCGCCACGCGCTGCCGCTCGCCGCCGGAGAGCTGGCTGGGGAAGCGGTCGAGGAGGTCCTGGATACCGAGCATCCGGGCGGTGGCGTCCACCCGGGCCCGGGGGTCGGCGCCGGGTGCCTCGATGCGCAGCGGGAAGCCGATGTTGTCGCGGCTGGTCATGCTCGGATAGAGGGCGAAGTTCTGGAAGACCATCGCCATGTTCCGCTCGGAGGGCTGCAGGTCGTTGGAGTACTCCCCGTCCAGGTGCACCTCGCCCTCGGTGACCTCCTCCAGTCCCGCGATCATCCGCAGCACGGTCGACTTGCCGCAGCCGGAGGGACCGAGCAGCACGAGGAACTCGCCGGGCCGGATGTCCAGGGAGAGCCGTTCCACCACACGGGGCCCGCGGGCGTAGGACTTGCTGACGTGGTGCAGGGAGATGGCGCGTGTCATGACAGGTGCCCCCGGGGGCGTGCAAGGCGCTGGTGCTCCGCGGCCGGTCGTCCCGCACGGGTCGTACGGGACCTTGAGTCACGGAAGCTAACGGACCGCGCACGTCCGGGGGAAGACACGGGGCGGTATCGGACGGGCGGGTTCGGTACGGGCGGAAACGGACGATCGGATACCGCCTCGGGCCGGGGGCCGCGCGACGGGGGCCGCGGCCGCACCCCCGGTCCGCCGTCCCGCGGCCGGCCTCAGCGGCTGCCCGTCCGCCCCCGGATCTCGGTGAGACGGGCGAAGGCGATGACGTTCGCCGCGTATCCGGACGTGCGGTCGTAGGCGCCGCCGCAGGTGATCAGCCGCAGTTCGGGGCGCCCCCGGTCGCCGTACACCTCCTGGTCGGGGAAGTGGGCCTTCGCGTACGTGCGTACGGCGTAGACCGTGTAGACGGCGGTCCGCCCGTCCGCGCGCCGCGCCTCGACGCGTGCGCCGGTACGGATCCGTTCGACCGGGGCGAAGACGGCGGGTCCCGTCCGGGTGTCGCGATGGCCGACGACGAGGGCCGTGCCCCGTTCGCCCGGCGTGGGACCGTCCGTGTACCAGCCGACGGGTTTCGGATCGTCCACGGGCGGCGCGGTAAGCCGTCGGTCGCGGTCCAGCCGCAGACCGATGACCGGCGCGTCGACGCCCAGGGAGGGAATGCGCAGGGAGGTGGCCCGGGAGCGCGGCAGCGGCGCGGGCGGGGGTGCGGGCCGGGCCGCCCGGCGGGCGGCCGGGGACGGGTGCCGCCGCGGGCCGCCGCCGGGGCGGGCGTCCGGCGCGTGCCCGGCGCCCGTGTCCGCGGCCGGGGCCCGGGGGGCGGCACCGTCGTGCACGGCGCCGGCCGCCGCCGCACCGGGGGGCTCGTCGTCCCCCGCCCACCAGACGCCGCCCACCACCAGCGCGACGGTGACCACCAGGGTCCTCGCCAGGCGGTAGGCGCGCGTCCGGTACCAGGGCCTGTGCCGTCTACGCGGCGCCATTGCCGCGTCGGCGCAGCCGCAGGAACACGACTCCCCCGGCCACTACGAGACCCACGGCCGCCGCTCCGGCCACCGGCGAGAAGTCCTGCGCGCGGGCGAGACCGCCGCCGCCCGCCGCAGGTCCGCCGTTGGGGCCGCTCCGCTGTCCGCCCAGGCCGCCCTGCTGTCCGCCCGGCCCGCCCTGCTGTCCGCCGGGTCCGCCGCCCTGTCGACTCGGGCCGGGGCTGCCCTCCGGACCGCCGGGACCACTCCGCAGGCTCGGACTCGGGCTGCCGCCCGGAGCGCCGGGACCGACCTGTCGGCTGGGCGACGGTGACGGCGCGCTCACGGGGCAGTCGACCTTGAAGACCTTGCTCTTGCCGGCGCCGTTCTCGCCCTGGAAGTTCCAGGTCAGCTTGTACTGGCCGTCGGGCAGGGTGAGGTTGCCGGTCCGGCCGCGGCCGGTCGCGGACGTGAACAGCCGGCCCTGCAGGAGGGGGCCGCCCGCGGTGGGGGGCTGGGTCGCGATCGACCAGGAGACCTGCTGTCCCCCGTCGAAGTCGAAGCCGTCGAGGTAGAACTGACAGACCTTCGGATCGTCCCGCTCGTTGTCGAACGGCGTGTTCGCGTCGTGGACCTTGACGTCGCCGTTGTCACCGGGGGCGGCGACGGCGGCCGGGGCGCCGAGGAGGGCGGCGCCCGCGACCGCGAGGGCGGCCAGGGCGCCGGCGCCGCGACGTGGCACGGTGTGGGACGAGGTGGACATGCGAGACCCCTCCGAGTCAGATGATTTTCATATAAATTTCAGGTCATCTGACTAGTTCTCACATGAGATCCGCAAAGGGGCGCAACTGCGCCCGCTCCCCCGTCAGGGATCGCTCGTCCGGCGCAACAACGCCCCCGGGCCGCCACGGCCCAGGGGCGTCGCGGTGCCCCGGCCGCTGCGGCTCACGGGCATCCGCGGCGGCCGGGGCGGTGGCGCCGGCTCAGGAGCAGGCCGCCAGTTCCACGGGCACCCCGTTGAGGACAGCCGTTCCGGACAGCGGGTCGAGCAGCGAGCCGTCGAGGAGCTGGTTGACGTTGACCCCGGGGTCCAGGGCGGCGTGGCTCATACGGGTGCCGGGGCGGTCGTGCCCCCAGCCGTGCGGAAGGCTCACCACTCCGCGCCGTACGGTGTCGGTGATCTCCGCCGGGGCGATCACCTCTCCGCCGGCGCCCCGGACGCGCACGGCCGCTCCGTCGTCGAGCCCCAGCCGGGCGGCGTCGTCGGGGTGGATGTGCAGGGTGCAGCGGTTGGAACCGCCGGTGAGCGCGGGGACGTTGTGCATCCAGCTGTTGTTGGAGCGCAGATGACGGCGGCCGACGAGGACGATCGCCGCCGGGCGTTCGCGCAACGCGTCCCGCAGGCGGGGCAGATCCCCCGCGATCGGTCCGGGGAGCAGCTCGATCTTCCCGCTGCGGGTCTTGAGCCGCCGTGGCAGGCAGGAGGTGAGCGGTCCCAGGTCGATGCCGTGCGGATGCGCCAGCAGCCAGTCCAGGGTCAGGCCGCCCTGGCGCGCGCCGAAGCCGTCGCCGTACGGGCCGAGGCGCAGCATCATGTCGAGCCGGCGCTCGGGGCCGTTCTCGCCGGTGAGGGCGGCGGCGAGTTCCCCCGGGTCGCGTCCGTGCACCGGCGAGGCGGTGTCCTCGACCGCTTTGCCGAGGGTGCCCTCGATGACCATCGTGTCCACGGCGGACGGGTCGGCGCCGTGCATGCCGGTCGCCGCGAGGACGAGCCGGGCGAGGATCTCGGTCTCGGCCATCCGGCCCTCCTCCAGGGGGACCGCGGGGCGGTTGTAGCGGACCTGGTTGCGGACGGCGAGGGTGTTGAACGCGAAGTCGTGGTGGGCGCTGCGGGAGGGCGGGGGCGGCGGCAGGACGACGTGGGCGTGGCGCGAGGTCTCGTTCAGGTAGGGGTCGACGCTGACCATGAAGTCCAGCGATTCGAGGGCCTTGTCGAGCCGGAGGCCGTCGGGCGCGGACAGGACGGGGTTGGCGGCGACGGCGATGACCGCGCGGACCGGGCTGCCGCCCTCGGTCGGGGTGTCTATCTCCTCCGCCAGTGCGGCCAGCGGCAGTTCGCCCTTGGCCTCGGGGTGCCGGCTCACCCGGCTGTGCCAGCGGCCGAGCGCGAAGCCGTGACCGGGACCCGCCGGACGGGGCGTCCGGTCGGTGGCGGCCGTCGGGAAGAGGGCGCCGCCGGGCCGGTCGAGGTTGCCGGTGAGGATGTTGAGGACGTCCACCAGCCAGCTGGCCAGGGTGCCGTGCGGGACGGTGCAGCTGCCGATGCGGCCGTAGACGGCGGCGGTGGGCGCGGCGGCCAGCTCGCGCGCCAGCTCCCGGATGGTCCCGGCGTCCACGTCGCAGGCCGCGCTCGCCGCCTCGGGCGTGAAGTCCCGCAGCGCGTCGGGGAGTTCGTCGACGCCCTGGACGTGCGGGACGAGCGCGCCGAGGTCGACGAGCTTCTCCTCGAACAGGACGTACGCCATCGCCGCGAGGAGCAGGGCGTCGGTGCCGGGGCGGATGGCCACGTGGCGGTCGGCGAGCTTGGCCGTACGGGTGCGGCGCGGGTCGATGACGGTCAGCGTGCCGCCGCGGGCCCGCAGCGCGCGGAGCCGGCCGGGGAAGTCGGGAGCGGTGCACAGACTTCCGTTGGACTCCAGCGGGTTGGCGCCGATGAGCAGCAGGTGGTCGGTGCGGTCCAGGTCCGGGACGGGGATCGCGTTGGCGTCTCCGTAGAGCAGGCCGCTCGACACGTGCTTGGGCATCTGGTCGAGCGTGGAGGCGGAGAAGACGCTGTGCGTGCGCAGGGCGCCGAGCAGGACGGCCGGGTAGAGGGCGCCGGCCATGGTGTGCACGTTCGGGTTGCCGAGGACGACACCGAGGGCGTGCGGCCCGTACCGCTCGACGACCGGGCGCAGCCCCGCGGCCACCGCGTCGAAGGCCTCCTCCCAGGTGGCCTCGCGCAGTTCGCCGTCCCGGCGGACGAGGGGGGTGCGCAGCCGGTCGGGGTCACCGTCGGCGGCGCCGAAGGAGGCGCCCTTCGGGCAGATGAAGCCCTTGCTGAACACATCGTCGCGGTCGCCCCGGGCGCCGGTCACCCGGGTGCCCTCGATGGTCAGCGTGAGCCCGCAGGTGGCCTCGCACAGGGGGCAGACGCGCAGCGCGGTGCGAGAGTCGGGGGTGGTGCCGGAGGTGCGGGACACGGGTCCTCCCGGAGGGCGGTGGCCTGGGTGGCACACGGACCCGGCGAGCATACCGACCGGTACGCATGACGGGGAGGGGTCGCCGCGGGTCAGGTCGGAAATCAGCGCGTGGACGGCACCGGTGTCCGGGAGCGGGGGGACGGCGGTGGCGCCCCGGAAGCGGGGGGACGGCAGTGGCGCCCGCGGACGGGACCGGTCTAGTCGAGGACCCTGGACAGATAGGCCCGCAGCAGTTCGCGCGTCTCCTCGATGATCCGTTCGTCCCCTTCGGGATCGACCCGGAAGGCGAGGTGGACCAGGGTGTCGGCACTCTCCACGGCGACCAGGAAACAGCGGCGGAGGTCGTCGTCCGGGGTGCGGTCGAGATAACCGGAGAGCAGGTCGGTGAGGCGGTCGGCGACCCGGGTGTTCGGTTCGGCGTCCCGGGCGCCCACGGGAATCTGGTTGCCGAAGTCGACGAGGGAGAAGCCCGGCGCGGTCCGCTTCATGGCGAGGTACTCGTCGAGCACCGCGTCCATCGCGGCCCGCCAGCCTCCCCCGTCCGCCTCCCGCAGGCTCTGGGTGACGCGTTCGGCGTAGAGCTCGAGGTTGCGCTGGGCGAGCGCGTCGGCCATCGCCCGCTTGTTGCCGAAGAAACGGTAGACGGAGCCGATGGGCACACCGGCCCGCTGGGCCACGGCCCGGGTGCTCAGCCCGTCGTAGCCCACCTCGTCGAGGAGGTCGGCGCAGGCGTCGAGGATCCTGGTCAGTCGTTCTGCGCTACGCCGCTGTACGGGCGCTCTGCGGAGCGAGGTCGCATGGGGCACGCTCTTCATGATGCCTTTCCGCCGGGGTCCGGTGAACCTCGCCCATCAGTACGCACCTCCGTGCCGTGACCACTCATTTTCGGCGGACACCGCCGTGCCGTGACCACGCGTCACGCCCCGGGCCCGCCGTCCGCGGCGTGGCCTGCGAGGTCGTCCGCGCCGACCGTGCGGGGCGACGCCACCACCCCCGGAATCGACTCCTACGGTGCCGCCGACCCCTGTCCGCCCTCCGGGCCGGAACCCGATCCGGCCTCCGAACCGGAACCCGAGGCCGTGATGTCGGCCGTGCTCTCGACGGGCTTGCCGCGGACGGCCCACACGGTGCCGTCGTCCGCGTACAGCCGCGCGGTGATGTGGTGGGTGCCGCGCGGCACGAGACGCCCGGCCAGGCGGTACTCGGCGGTGCGCAGCCGGGCGACGCTCCGGCCGTCGACATAGAGGTGGGCGATGCCGCGTCCGGCCACCGGAACGGCTCGCGTACCCGCGGGCGAGAAGCGGAAGTCGCGGACGGTCAGCCGCACGTCCCAGCCGCCGGCGGAGTCCGGCTGGATCTCGATCGCGACCTCGGGCGCCCCCTTCCGGCCCACCTCACGGTAGAGCCGCCCCTCCTCGTCCATCGTGTCGAGCAATGTGCCCACGGGCGAGGCGGAGACCGTGGTCCCCCGCTCGTGCGCATCACCGGCGCCGCAGCCCGCGGCGCCGCCGAGCAGGACGCAGACCGCGAGCGCGGTGAGCAGTCCACGCGTCCACCGCATGTCCGGGAGCGTAGAACAAGGCCCCTCGCGGCCGGATCCCCCTGGAGTCGGGTTCTTCGGCCGCGCGCACACCCTCACGTACTAGTCCCCTGGCAATTCCGGCCAAGTCGGGGCTTGCCCCGGACGGCCTCTTGCGCGGGGCGGGCCGGAATCCTACGGTGATGCATAGGAATCAGGCGCGAGGGAGCGATCATGAGCGGGGACGCGAGGAAGACGGCCGAGGGGCTGGCCCACCTCTCCGGATTCGGCAACGAACACAGTTCGGAGGCGGTCCCCGGGGCCCTGCCGCACGGCCGCAACGCGCCGCAGCGCGCACCGCTCGGCCTGTACGCGGAACAGCTGAGCGGCTCGGCGTTCACCGAACCGAGGGCGTCCAACCGGCGCTCGTGGCTGTACCGGATCCGGCCGTCGGCCGCCCACCCCGCCTTCGTCCGCGCCGACAACGGCACGCTGCAGACGGCACCGTTCACGGAGACGGTGCCCGACCCGAACCGGCTGCGCTGGAACCCGCTTCCGGAGCCCCCCGCCGGGACGGACTTCCTCGCGGGCCTGTGGACCCTCGGCGGCAACGGCGACGCGAGTCAGCGCACCGGGATCGCGGTGCACCTGTACCACGCCAACGCGTCGATGGATCGGGTGTTCAGCGACGCCGACGGCGAGCTGCTCATCGTCCCGGAGCGCGGCGGCCTGCTGCTGCGCACCGAGTTCGGACTGCTGCACGTGGAGCCGGGCCGGGTGGCGCTGATCCCCCGGGGGGTGCGTTTCCGGGTGGAGCTGCTGGACCCGGCACCGGAGGGCGGGTCGGACCTCGGCGCCCGGGGCTATGTGTGCGAGAACTACGGAGCACCGTTCCAGCTGCCCGACCTCGGTCCGATCGGCGCCAACGGTCTGGCCAACGCCCGTGACTTCCTCGCCCCGGTCGCCGCGTACGAGGACGTCGAGGGACCGGTCGAGGTGGTGAACAAGTTCTGCGGCAACCTCTGGACGGCGACGTACGACCACTCGCCGCTGGACGTGGTCGCCTGGCACGGCAACCACGTGCCGTACGTCTACGACCTGCACCGCTTCAATGTGATCGGCTCCATCAGCTACGACCACCCGGACCCCTCGATCTTCACGGTGCTCACCTCGCCGTCCGACACCCCGGGGCTGGCCGGGGTCGACTTCGTGGTGTTCGCGCCGCGCTGGCTGGTGGGCGAGGACACGTTCCGGCCGCCGTACTTCCACCGGAACGTGATGAGCGAGTACATGGGGCTCATCGAGGGCGCGTACGACGCGAAGGCGGAGGGCTTCGTACCCGGCGGCGGCTCGCTGCACAACATGATGTCGGCGCACGGACCCGACCAGGAGACCTTCGGCCGTGCCAGCGCCGCCGAGTTGAAGCCGCAGAAGATCGACGACGGTCTCGCCTTCATGTTCGAGACGCGCTGGCCGGTCACCGCGACGGCCCAGGCGGCACAGGCGGACCACCTCCAGCGCGGCTACGACGACGTGTGGCGGGGGCTCGGCCGGCACTTCCGTCCGGCCGGCTGAGTCGCACGGGCCGTTGCCTTCCACGCCCGCGACCTGTACGGATACCCTCGTGACCTCCTTCGCTCCCGATTCGATCGTCCTGAACCGCAAGCTGCCGCTGTGGTATCAGGTGTCGCAGTCCCTGCGTGCCTCCATACTCGGCCGCACCCCCCAGGATCCCCTGCGCCTGCCCACCGAGGAGCAGCTCGCGGGCCACTACGGGGTGAGCGTGCTGACCATGCGGCAGGCGCTCAAGGAGCTGGAGGTCGAGGGGCTCATCACCCGGCACCGCCGGCGGGGCACGTTCATCGAGCCGAGCGCGCGGCGGGGCGCGCCCGTGCGGCTGCTCGGCTCGGTGGACGCGATCGTGGCCCAGCAGTCGGGCATGACGACCGAACTGCTGGACCAGGGGAAAACGCCTGTTTCCGGTGAACTGGCGGAATTCTTCCCGGATGTGGACGAGGTGGCGACGTACCACCGGCTGCGCAGCGACGAGACGACGGGCGAGCCGACGAACCACGCGCGCAACTATCTCCGGCCGGAGCTGGCCGACCGCATCGACCGGGAGGACCTGATCCGCTGGCCGATGACCAAGGTGCTGCGGGACGTGCTCGGGGTCGGCATCAGCCGGATCACCGACACGGTGGAGGCGACGCTCGCGGACCCGGAGACGGCGCGGCTGCTCCAGGTTCCGCTGCTCAGCCCGATCCTGCGCTACACGGGCGTCATCCACGGCAAGGACGGGCAGGCGCTGGACGTGGCGGTCATCCACTACCGGGGCGACCGCTTCTCGTTCACGGTCACCCTCGACGCACACTGAACGATGGCGTACGGGGACGACGAGCGGCGCCCGCGTCGTACGATGCCGGGCGTGACGCCCGATGCCGCTCCGCTGCTCGCGGACCTCATGCCGTGGTCCGTCGCACCGCCGAGGCTGGGCCGGAGGTGGCCGACGGCCCCCGACGCGGCCTCCCTGAAGGCCCGCTGGGACGCCCTCGTACGGGCCGAAGGGGCGGACCGCGAGACGCTGTTCGGGCCGACGCGGGCGCGCACGACGCGCTCCGCGGTCGCCCAGCTGCCGGGCCAGTCCAGTGGGACGGGACGCCTCGCGCGGGCGTCGGACCCCTGCCCGGCGCCGGTGCGCGTGCTGAGCGCCCCCTTCGACGAGCAGTGGCTGATTCCCGATCACCGGCTGATCGACTCCGCCCGTCCCGAGCTGTGGCGGGTGGCGGGCGAGGAGCAGGTGTTCGCGGTCGAGCAGACCCCGGTGCCCGAGTCGTCGGGACCGGCCCTGCTGGCCGCGTCCGTGCTGCCGCTGAGCGCCGGGCGCGGCGGGCGGGTGCGTCCCCTCTACCGGCGGCCCGGCGGTCGTGAACCGAACCTGGCGCCGGGCCTGTTGGAGCATCTGGGCTCCCGCCTCGGCCACGCGCCCGCCCCCGCCGACGTCCTCGCCTGGACGGTGGCGGTCGCGCGGCACGGCCGGGACGGCTGTCTGGTCCCGCTCACCGCAGACCCCGAAGTGTGGTCGTCCGGAGTCGAGTTGGGCCGGCGGATGCTGCGGCTGATGCGGCGCGACGGTGAGCGGCCCAAACTCCCCGGCGGCCGACGGCCCTACGTGCGCGCCCCGCTGTCCACGCCGCCCCAGGGGGCCCGGCCGGCTTCGGGCCCCCTGATCACCGACCCGTACTACGACCGCGCCGAGGAGTCGCTGCACCTCGGCGCGGGCAGGATCTCACCCGTGCCGCCCGAGGCCTGGGACTTCGAGGTCGGCGGAGTGCGGGTGCTGGAGCAGTGGTTCGCCGTGCGGACCGAACCCGGGGAGCCGGGCACCCTGGAGGCGATCGGCCCCGCCGGCTGGCCGCAGACGTGGACCTCCGAACTCCTCGAACTCGTCACGGTGCTCGCGCTGCTCGCGGAACTGCGGCCGCTGCAGGCCGCGTTGGAGCCGCGCTCCCCGATCACCCGGACGGAACTGCGCACGGCCGGCGTGCTCCCGGTCCCGGCCACGGCACGCCGCCCGGCATCGGTGCTCGACCACCGCGAAGAGGGCCCCGAGGGACAGTTCGCGCTGATCTAGGAGGCCGGGACGCCTCTCCCGGTACGTCGGACCGACCACCGTCCCTCCTGCCGCTCGCGGTCCGCCGGTACGCCGGCGGAGCGCGCCGAGCGCCGGATCAGGGGGCGGACGCCTGATGACAAAGGTGCCGCGCCCAGGTCATGATCCATCGCATGCAGCCGGAGCCCCTGCCCCTCGAAGGCATCACCGTCGTCGCCGTCGAGCAAGCCGTCGCCGCGCCCTTCGCGACCCGCCAGCTCGCCGATCTCGGTGCGCGGGTCGTCAAGGTCGAGCGGACCGACGGCGGGGACTTCGCCCGCGGCTACGACACCGCGGCCCGGGGCCTGGCCTCGCATTTCGTGTGGTGCAACCGGGGCAAGGAGTCCGTCGCCGTCGACCTGAAGGACCCGCGCGGGCTCGACGTCGTACGCCGGCTCGTCGCGGAGGCGGACGTGTTCGTGCAGAACCTCGCCCAGGGGGCGGCGGCCCGGCTCGGCCTGGACGCGGCGACGCTGTGCGCCGGACATCCGCGGCTGATCGCGGTGGACATCTCGGGATACGGGCCGTCGGGTCCCTTCGCCGGCAAACGCGCGTACGACATGCTCGTCCAGTGCGAGGCGGGGCTCGTGTCGGTGACCGGGACGCCCGGGCAGCCGGTGAAGGCGGGCATCCCGGCGGCGGACATCGCGGCGGCCATGTACGCGTTCTCGGGGGTCCTCGCGGCGCTGGTGCGGCGCGGCACGACCGGACGCGGGGGCCCGGTCGAGGTGTCGATGCTGGACGCGCTCGCGGAGTGGATGGGGCATCCGCTGCACCACGCGATGCACGGCGGGACCCCGCCGGCACGCACGGGCCTCGCCCACGGCGTCATCGTGCCCTACGACGTCTATTCGACGGCTGACGGCGGGCACGTGCTCCTGTCGGTGCAGAACGACCGGGAGTGGCGGCGGCTCGCCCAGCAGGTGCTGGGGCGGCCCGGGGCGGCGGACGATCCGCGCTTCGCGACGAACGCGGCGCGGGTGGACAACCGGGAGCGCGTGGACGCGCTGGTGGCGAAGGCGCTGGGGGCGCTCGGCGCCGACGAGGCGGTGACCCGCCTGGAGGCCGCCGGCATCGCCTGCGCACGGCTGCGGGACGTCACGGAGGTGGCGGAGCATCCGCAGCTCGCGGCCAGGAACCGATGGCGGGACGTGGGATCGCCGGTGGGGCCGCTACGGGCGCTGCTGCCTCCGATCACGCTGCCGGGCGGGGAGGAGGCGCGCATGGGATCCGTCCCGCGGCTCGGTGAGCACACAGGGGTGGTGTTGCGGGCGCTGGGCATGACGGACGCGGACGTCGCCGAGCTGCGGCGGGACGGGGTGGTGCGCTGAGCCTCACGGCTCGGTGACGGTGGTGACCCGCGCTCCGGACGTGGTGGTCACCGGCACCGCTGCCCGCCGTGGGGATGACGGACGCGGAAGGGCAGCGGTGTGCCGGTTCGGTGGAGTCGCCGGAGCGCGGGTCGAGAAGGCCGGTGCCGACAGCCGGTCAGCGGTCGCCGAACAGCGAGCGGCGCAGCCGCCTGAGCGGCGCGAACAGCGAGACCCGCCGCACGCGCGCGACCCTGGAGCCGCTGTCGTGCGCGTGGTCACGGGTCGTGAGCTCACGCATCAGTGACGTCGCCTCGACCGTCTCGCGCTGCGGTATGGCAGGGCCACCGAGCACCGCGAGATGTCGGTCGAGGCGCGAACTGGTCGCGCTGCTCCCGCACGTGATCGCAGGGACACGCGCCCTGCTGCGCACTGTTATCTGTTCCATGTCACTCCCCACCCGTACAAGTCCACCCGGCCCGGGCAGACTAACCCTATCGCCCCCTCGCGGCGCGTGTGTATCTCGGACAAAGGATTCACCTTCCCCATAAGGGGGTTGACGGTTACTCTCCGAATCCAACCGTTTCCAGGGCGAGTTGGACAACCGGCGAGGTAGTGGGCTGCTCCGAGCCCCCGCGGGGCTCGACCGTCACTGCGAGTGACGTCGCGTTCTTGTTCAGCCCGCCGGCGACGAGGGGCGTGTCGCCGTCGAACAGACCGAGGGAACGCGGTTTCTCGTTGGGGCGCATGAGCCACAGCTGATGAACGCGTCCACCGGAGGGCGTGCCGAGTCCGCTCAGCGTCACGACGGCCCGCCGCTCGGACGCGGAGGCCACTACTCCGATTCCGTGGCCCCGCGCGTCCCGTTCACCGGTCGCCCGCGCGTCGGGTGCCGCGAGAACGTGGGCGATCTCACGCGCCTGGGCGCGCTCCTGGTCCAGTCGGTCGCGCGTCTGGGTCGCCTGGACCGCGAACAGCGCGGCGACGACGAGGGCCGCGGCGGCTGTGGCGGTGGCGAGCGGGGCGAACAGCGGGCGGAGCCGGGGGGCACGGTCCCGCGCGGGCTGACGGGCCGCCCGCACGCCGGGCAGGTCCCGGGCGGCTCGTTCCTGAGGTGTCATCCGTACGGAGGCCTGCTCCTGGGGTGTCGTCCGTACGGCGGTCAGCACCCGCTCGCGCAGCGCGGCCGGCGGGGCCGCCGCCGTGGACCAGGCGAGCCGTACGGCGTCCTCGGTCAACGCCCGTACCTCCTCGGCACAGCGGTCACAGCCTTTCAGGTGGCGTTCGAAGCGGCGCCGTTCGTCGCGCTCCAGCGCGTCGAGGGCGTAGGGGGCGGCGAGGGAGTGCAGATCGCGGCCCAGCAGTCGGTCGAGGACGCTCATGCGGCACCTCCCTCTCTTCCGTGCGGATCGGTGCCCGGCAGGCGGTCGTGGACGTTCACGCGACTCCTCCCAGGCATTCACGCAGGCGGGTGAGCCCGTCGCGCATACGGGTCTTGACGGTACCGAGGGGCAGGGAGAGCCGCTCGGCGACTTCGCGGTAGGTGTAGCCGTCGTAGTAGGCGAGGGTGACGGACTGCCGCTGCAGGGCGGTGAGCCGGTCGAGGCAGCGGCGGACCCACTCGCGTTCGAGCCCGGCCTCGACCTCCTCGGCCACCTGGTCGAAGGCGGGGTGGTGGTTGCGCTGCCCCTCGCGCTGCTCGCGTTCGGTGGCCGCGCGGGCGCTGCGCACCCGGTCGACGGCACGGCGGTGCGCGAGGGTGAGGACCCACGACAGGGCGCTGCCGCGTCCGGGGTCGAAACGCGGTGCGGAGCGCCAGAGTTCGAGCAGGACCTCCTGCGACACCTCCTCGGACTGCGCCGGGTCGCGCACCACGCGGCGCACCAGTCCGAACACCGGCCCGGACACCAGTCCGTACAGCTCCTCGAACGCCTTCTGGTCGCCTCCGGCCACCAGTACCAGTAGTTCGTCAGCCTCCACCCGTCCCCCTCTCCGGCCGTGCACCGTCCGTCCCTTCCCTTACGTGTTCGCAGCGAACCTGTCTACGGATGGGGTACGGATCAGCGGACCGAAAACGCGTGTCCGCATCTGATCAGTTCGCCTGTCCGCAGCCGAACGATTCGTGTGTCCGCCGTTGGTCGACTCGCCTGTCCGTCACCGAACGGTTCGCGTGCGCCGGGCTGCTCCGTCCCTGTCCGTGACCGGCGGCGCCACGCGTCTCGCGCCGGCCGGCCCGGAAGCCCGTCGGCGAAGAATCCGGCCCGTCGATGAAACAAGCCGAGGCAACCGCCGTAAAGACGTTTGGGATTCGACCAATCCACCCCGGCGACCGCTCCGAATGGCGTGCGTCAGGCAAGTTGGACAGAGGACGGACGGCATGACACCTATCTCCAGGAGCGGCGTGGGACGCAGGACTCTCACGACCCTCGTATGCGGTGCGCTGGCTGCCGGGGGGCTCGCGGCCGCCGGTGCGACGGCGCTGGCGCCGGGGGCGGCCTCCGCCTCCAGCCACCGGGAGGCCCCGCTGATCTCGGGCACTCCCCAGTACGACAACACGGACGTGTACGCGTTCGTCAGCCCGGACAAGCCCGACACGACGACGATCGTGGCGAACTGGATCCCCTTCGAGGAGCCCGCCGGCGGTCCGAACTTCTACACGTTCGCCGACGACGCCCAGTACGACATCCACATCGACAACAACGGTGACGCCCAGGGCGAGTTGATCTACCGCTACACCTTCAAGACGCACCGCAAGAACGGCAACACCTTCCTCTACAACACGGGTCCGGTCACCAGCCTCGACGACCCGGACCTCAACATCACGCAGACGTACGACATCGATCTGCTGCGGCTGCACAACCAGCGGCTGGTGTCGAAGACCAAGATCGCGGACGACGTCCCGGTCGCTCCGTCCAACGTCGGCAAGGCGTCGATGCCGGACTACGCGAAGCTGCGCCACCACGCGATCTCCAAGCTGGCCGGCGGCTCGACGACGTTCGCCGGCCAGGCGGACGACCCGTTCTTCCTGGACCTGCGCGTCTTCGACCTGCTGTACGGCGGGAACCTGACCGAGGTCGGGCGGGACACCCTCAAGGGCTACAACGTCAACTCCATAGCCCTGCAGGTCCCGAACGACATGATCCGTGAGTCGGAGGGCCAGCCGATCGTCGGCATCTGGTCCACCACGCAGCGCAGGGACGCCCGCGGCCAGTACCGCCAGGTCTCGCGCCTCGGCATGCCGCTGGTCAACGAGGTCGTCAACCCGCAGAAGGACAAGGACAAGTTCAACGCGTCCGCGCCCTGGGACGACGCCCAGTTCCTGAAGAACGTGACCAACCCCGAGCTCCCGAAGCTCATCGAGGGGATCTACAAGATCAAGGCCCCGGCCGAGCCCCGCAACGACCTGGTCGACGTGTTCCTGAAGGGCGTGAAGGGTCTCAACCAGCCGCCGCACGTGCGTCCGGCGGAGGAACTGCGCCTCAACACCTCGATCAAGCCGTCCATGCACCCCAAGCGGCTCGGTGTCCTCGACGGCGACAACGCGGGCTTCCCGAACGGACGCCGCCTCACCGACGACGTGATCGACGCCTCGCTCCAGGTCGTCGAGGGTGAACTGGTCGGTTCCAAGAACGACTTGGGCGACGCGGTCGACAAGAACGACAAGGGCTTCGAGAAGTCCTTCCCGTACGTCGCCGAGCCGACCTCCGGTTCGCGCGGCGCGCTCGCCAAGGGCACGACCAGCGGGACCGACGTCCGCAGCCAGCTCGGCGACGCGCTGCAGCCCGCCGGCACGAACTCCGGCGGCGGGACCGACACCATGCTGATCGCGGGCTCCGCCGCGGCGGGCGCCGCCGGCATCCTGCTCATCGGCACCGGTCTGCTGTGGTGGCGCCGACGGATGTACAACCGGGCCTACTGACCCGGCTCACCGACTGGCGCGGCCCGCACGCAGTTCAACCCCCACGGTGCGGGCCGCGCCGCCCCACCCCCACGACGACCGTTTCGCCAAGGACTTTGAGGAGAGGGCATGTCCCCGCGTACGAACGACAACGCGGCGCCGGACGCCGAGAAGGCCACGCCCACCGAGAACACCGTGGGGGCCACGCCCACCGAGAACACCGCGCCCACCGAGAACATCGCGGAGGTCACGCCCGACGCGAGCACTGCGGGGACCGCACCCGACGCGGGGACCGCGGAGGCCACGCCGGCCGAGAACATCACGGCCGGCACGGCGACCACGCCCACCGCGCCCGGCACGGGCACCCGGACCCGCGACACCGTCGTGGACGAGGACACCGAGGTGCCGGTGGGCGGGGCGGGCGCCTCGAAGGCGACACCCGCCGACGACAGCGCCGAAGCCTCCTCCGCGCCGGGCACGGCCGATGACCCGTCCGGCGAGGGCGTCGCGGACGGGACCGACCGGCAGGTGGCCGCCGTGCGCCGTCTGTCGCAGTCGCAGCGCCGCTGGCGGGCCGCTCAACTCGGCTTCTGCGCCGCCGCGTTGGCCGTCGCCATGACGGCGGGCGCGGTGGTGCTCGGCGCTCTTCGGGACGGCGCCACGACTCCCGCCGTCGCGGCCGTGTCCAACGGCGTGTCACCGCAACTGCTCGCGAGCGGCGACCTCGACGCGAGCATCCTCTCCCTCCAGGCCCATCTCCGCACCCAGCCCAAGGACTTCGGCGGCTGGGCGACACTGGGGCTCGCCTATGTCGAACAGGCCCGCACCAAGGGCGACCCCTCCCGCTATCCGCAGGCTCAGGAAGCGCTCGCCCGCTCCTTGAAGCTGCGCCCCGACTACGATCCCGCGCTCGCCGGACGAGCCGCCCTCGCGGCCGCCCGGCACGACTTCGCCGGCGCCCTGAAGTACGCGGACCTCACGCTGAAGCAGAACCCCTACAGCGAGCGCGCCCTGTCCTCCCGTATCGACGCGCTCGTCGAACTCGGCCGCTACGACGAGGCGTCGAAGGCGGCAGACCTGGCGGACTCCCGGCGGCCGGGCGTCCCGGTCTTCACCCGGTACGCCTACGTCCACGAGCTGCGCGGCGACGTGAAGACCGCACGCCGGGTCCTGGAGCAGGCGCTCGCGACGGCGACCAGCCGCGGCGACATCTCGTACGTGACGTCCGCCCTCGGCCAACTGGCCTGGAACCAGGGCGACTACCACTCCGCCCTCACCTATTACGCGCGAGCGCTCGCCGCCGACGACAACTACCTGCCCGCCCTCGAAGGCCGGGCCCGCACACAGGCGGCGCTGGGTGACCGCGCGGCGGCGATCAAGGGGATGGAGCAGGTCGTACAGCGCTATCCGCTTCCCCAACCCCTGCTCGAACTGGGCGAGTTGTACGAAGCCCGGGGTGCGGCGGGCGACGCGCGGAAGGCACACGACCAGTACACGCTGGTGAACGCCTGGATCTCCCTCGCCCACGCCTACGGCGTCAACGCGGACCTCGACACCGCGCTGGCCGCCGCCGACCACGGCGACCACAAGGCCGCGCTGGCGGCGGCCCGCGCCGAGTGGGCCCGCCGGCACACCGTGCACACGGCGGACGCGCTCGGCTGGGCCCTTCATGTGTCGGGCCGCGACGCGGAGGCCCTGCCGTACGCGCGTCAGGCCACGGCGACGGGCTACCGCAACGCGTCCTTCCTCTACCACCTCGGCGTCATCGAGCGCGCCAACGGCCACACCGACAAGGGCCGCACCGCGCTGAAGGCGGCCCTGGACCTGAACCCGGGCTTCTCGCCGCTGGGCGCCCGCGAGGCCCGTAAGGCGCTGGAGGCCGCGAAGTGAGGGCGCCCCGGTTCCTCGCCCTGTGCGGGACGGTCCTCACCGCGGCCTGCGCGCTCGTGCTGGGCCCGTCCGGGCCGGCCAGCGCGCATCCGCTGGGCAACTTCACCGTCAACCGCTACGACGGACTCGTCGCCGCCCCGGGGCAGTTGCGCGTCGACCACGTCGAGGACCTGGCCGAGATCCCCGCCACCCAGGCGGAGCCGGACATCAAACGTCTCGGTATGACCGACTGGGCCCGGCAGCGCTGCGAGACCGCCGCGCACGGCAGCAGGGTCACGGTGGACGGGCGGGCGGTGACGCTCACCGCGGGCACGAGCCGGGCACACCTGCGGCCGGGACAGGCGGGACTCCACACCCTGCGCGTGGAGTGCCGGCTGACGGCTCCCCTCTCCGGCAAGGGCACGGTCACCGTGGGCTTCCACAGCGCGGGCGCCGACCACGGCCCCGGCTGGCGCGAGATCACCGCCCGTGGCGACCGGATGACGCTCACCTCCTCGGACGTACCGCGGAAGTCCGTCTCGTCCGAGCTGACCCAGTACCCCAAGGCCCTGCTCTCCTCGCCCGCCGACACGGCCACCGCCTCGCTGCGGATCCGCCCCGGCGGCCCCGCTCTCGCCGAGGAGCGGCGCGACGCCCCGGCCGCCTCCGTGCTCCCGCGCGGCGCCGACCGCTGGACCCAGGCCCTGAACAACCTGGTGGCCCGTCAACACCTCACCTTCGGCTTCGCCGCGCTGGCCCTGGTCATCGCCGTCGGCCTGGGAGCGATGCACGCGCTCGCGCCCGGCCACGGCAAGACCCTGATGGCCGCGACGGCGGCGGCGCGCGGGGGCCGGGCCCGGTTCAAGGACGTGCTTCCCCTGGCCGCCTCCGTGACGGTCACGCACACGCTCGGAGTCGTCGCGCTCGGCCTGCTGGTCACGGCGGGCTCGGCGGCGGCCCCCTCCGTGATCGCCTGGCTGGGCGTGTCCAGCGGCGTCCTCGTCACCGGGGCGGGTGTCACCCTCCTGCGCCGGGCCTGGCACAACCGGCCCTCCGCACACGGGCACGATCACGCGCACGGCCATGGGCACGCACACGACCACGCACACGACCACGGACACGCGAAGGACACGGGTCACCCGCACGACCACGCCCACGCCTCCGCTCACGCACACGACCACGCGCAGGCGCAGGCGCACGAGCACGGCCCGGACCCGGCCCACGGCCACGGACCGGGCCACCCGCACGACCACGAACACCCGCCCGTCCTCCCGCACACACACGACCACGAGCACGAGCACGCCCACGCGGACGCGGCGCGCCCCCTGGTGCTGGCCCACGCCACCGCGTCCGTCACGACCGCCGCTCCCACCGCGACAGCGACGGTGCCCCGACCCCACACCCACGACCACCCGCACCCGCACCCGCACCCGCACCCGCACGACCACAGTCACGACCACGACCACGATCACGGACACAGCCACGACCACGGGCACGACCACAGTCACGGGCACGACCACGGCTCTGCCGACACCTCCCACTCCCCCACCCTCGAACACACCCACGGCGGCTTCACCCACACCCACGAGATCGCCCCCACCGTCCGCGGAACGATCCTGCTCGGCTTCGCCGGCGGGCTCGTGCCCAGTCCCTCGGCCGTCGTCGTGCTCGTGGGCGCCGCGGCGCTCGGGCAGGCGTGGTTCGGCCTTCTGCTGGTGCTCGCGTACGGCGTCGGGCTCGCTCTGACGCTGACGGCGGCCGGCTTCGCCGTCGTCAAGCTCGGCAGCGGCATGAACCGCGCCCTGGCCGGACGACGGAACTGGGCCGAGGGGCGCCTCGTGACGCTGGTCCGCAGGACCGCGCCGCTCGGCTCGGCGCTGATCGTCGTGGCACTCGGGGCCGGATTGGTGCTCAAGGGGGCGGCATCCGTACTCGGCTGAGCTACTTTTGGGGAGAAAACGCGCGGAAGCGAATGGGGGACGCACGTGTCCGAAGATCCGGGCAGTGAACGTGTGATCGCGGGGCGCTACCGACTGCTCTCGCCCTTGGGCGAAGGCGGTATGGGCACGGTGTGGCGCGCCCGCGACGAAGTACTGCAGCGCGAGGTCGCCGTGAAGGAGGTCCGCGCCCCGGCCGGACTTCCCGATTCCGAGGTCGAGCGGATGTACGCGCGGCTGGAGCGGGAGGCGTGGGCGGCCGCCCGGGTCTCCCACCGCAATGTCGTGACGGTCTACGACGTGGCCATGGAGGACGGCCGGCCCTGGATCGTGATGGAGCTGATCCGCGGCATCGCGCTCTCCGACCTGCTGGACGCCGAGGGTCCGCTCGATCCGCAGCGAGCCGCCCACATCGGCGCCGAGGTGCTCGCCGCGCTGCGCGCCGCGCACGAGGCGGGGGTCCTGCACCGGGACGTCAAACCGGGCAACGTGCTGATGGCGAACGACGGACGGGTCGTCCTGACGGACTTCGGCATCGCGACGGTCGAGGGCACCTCCGCGCTGACCATGACGGGCGAGGTCATCGGATCGCCCGAGTTCCTCGCCCCGGAGCGGGCGCTCGGACGCACCCCCGGGCCCGAGTCGGATCTGTGGTCGCTCGGGGTGCTGCTGTACGCGGCGGTCGAGGGCAACTCGCCCTTCCGGCAGCCCACTCCGCTGAGCACCCTGAGGGCCATCGTCGACGAACCGCTGCCGGCGCCGCGTCGTGCGGGTCCGCTCGCCCCCGTCATCGAGGGGCTGCTCGCCAAGGAACCGGCCGAGCGGACGAGTGGCGAGGCGGCCGAGCACGAACTGCGCGCGGTCGCGGGCGGCGGTACGGCGCCCACGCGTCCCATGGGTACCGCGGCCCGGTCCTCCGAGGCGCCGACGATCGGGGCGTTCGGCCCCCCGGCGCCGTCCTCCGCGACACCGCCCCAGGGGTTCGGTCCGCCTCCCGCGACCGTGCCCTCGGCCACCCCCGCGGCGGAGCCCGGCCGCAACCGCCGGGCGGCCGTCGCCCTGGTAGCGGGCCTGATCGCGCTGGCGCTCGCCCTCGGCGGGCTGACGTACGCCCTGCTGAACCAGGGCAAGGGTGGCGACGGGAACACCGGGCAGGGGAACAGCAGCAGCGGGGGCACCGGCACCACTGACGGAGGCACGGCCTCGGGGGGCCACAAGAGCGAGAGCGCCACGGCCGGCGCGACCGGCGGCACGAGTCCCTCCAGCAGCGCTCCCGGGGGCGGGAGTTCGACCTCCGCACCGCCCGCGCAGTCCGTCCGGGTGACGGTCTCGGGCCACAACACCCACTACACGGGCACCTGTCCGCCGCCCGGCGCGCAGGCTCCCTCGTTCACGGCGACGTTCACGGTGGGCCGTGTTCCGGTGGATGTCGAGTACCGCTGGGTGACGCACACCGGCGAGGTGACCGATCCGAGCTGGAAGACGCTGTCGTTCCCGGCGGGCGGCGGCCGGACGCAGCAGAAGACGGTGGTGGCGACGACGTACGACACGAGCGGGGAGTTCGCCAACTCGATCGGCGTGGAGGTGCGCAGTCCGGTGCGCGTGACCTCGGACTCCGTTCCGTTCACCATCACGTGTGTGACGGAGACCCCGACGGACGGGGCCTCCGCATCCGTGTCCGCCTCTCCCTGACGGGCAGGCGGTGTCCCTCGGCGGGGCGGGCTTTCTCCCCGCCGGGAGGGGTGTTCTCTCGAAGGGTTCCGGGGTGGGGCCCGGAGGTCAGACGGCTCCGGAGAAGGCCGGCAGGTAGCCGCCGGAGTGGCCGGTCGCGGTCGGGTGGTACGACACGCCGATGTCCAGCCAGTTCAGGCTGTGCAGCCAGGCGTCACCGGAGCAGATCTCGTGGCCGGTGAAGTTGCCCCTGACGTCGGCGAACGTGAAGCCGTGGGCGGCGGCACGGGCGGCGATCGCGCTGTCCAGATAGTCGGCCGCGCCGTTGATGGCGGACCGTTCGGCCTCCGAGAGTCCGGTCAGGCAGCTGCCGTTGAGCTTGTAGAAGCGGGGGTAGCCGAGGACGACCACGTGGGCGGCCGGGGCTTTGGCGCTGATCGCCGAGTAGACCGAGTCGAGGTTGCCGGGGAGTGTGGAGTCGACGTACGCCTTCGCCGTGGCGATGCGGGAGAGGCAGGAGCTCTCGGACTGCAGGACGCAGGTCGTCATGACGTCCGAGAAGCCGGCGTCGTTGCCGCCGATGGTGATGGAGACGAGGCCCGTGGAGGAGCTGAGCGGGCCGAGCTGATTCGCCGTGACATCACCCGTACGAGCGCCCGAGCAGGCGGTGAAGTTGAACGACGAGGGTGAATGGGCGGCGTTCCAGAGATAGGGGTACGCCTTCGTGCTGCGGTCGCAGGAGCCGCTGGAGCTGATGTAGCTGCCCGCGCCGACACCGGAGGAATAGGAGTCACCGAGGGCCACATAGCCGGTGGCCGCCGCGGTTTGCGCCTGAGCCGCCGCTGCCCCGGTGAGGGCGAGGCCGGCGGCCAGGAGGAGTGAGGTCATGTATGCCGAAAATCTGGGACGTCTCATGGAACCTCCCTTTAGCAGGATCTCTGCCACAACTTTGGTAGCAGCTACGCGTGTTGACAGGAAGTGTCCATGCCAAGACTCTTATGTATCAACCGGCGGATACACCCCTGTTCATCACATATGTCGTTACATGTCCATGACGATCGAACGACAGCCGGATTACAGGGCAGGGCGACTCGTCAACTCCCGGGGCACACAGCCGAGAACGGCGGGAGCCGATGCGACCCCCGATCACGGAGAAGTCGTAACTTCCCTTCATTCAAAGGGAGTTGCTCCTCCAGACTCATGAGTCCGGGCAGCAGGAGAGAGCGCGGGACGGATCCCGTCGCACCACGGCCCCGAACAGGACGGCCGGACGGGATGCACCGGAAGAGCGGGACCGGGCACGACACACACGACGCACCGCGGAAACCGGGTGCACGGGGCGCCCGCGTGACAGATCATGGCGACATGTCTGCGAACCCTCACGACGCTCTGCCGATCAGGCTCAACGTCGACGACAGCGACTCGCCGTCGGATGTCGTCGACGCGCTGTTCCTCGGTCGCTTCGCGACGGGCGAGCAGCCGCACTCGCACGCGGCGAACATCGACCGCGTACGCTCCGGGGCCACTCTGCTCCCGCCGGGCGCCCGGGTGCTGCGCTCCGCGCGCGACGACGACCGCAGCGCCACCCTCGCCGAGGGCGACGGCTGGACCCTGCTGGTGTCCCGCTGGAACCGCGGTGCCGACGTCACGGTGACCGCGACCAGCGTCGAGCTGGCCGAGAAGGTGCTGAAGCAGGCCACGGACGGGGCGGCGGACGAGCCTGAACCGCAGCCGGAGAACGTCACCATGGGCTTCTGGTACGTCTCTCCGCGCCGGGGACCGCACCGCACGACCCGGCAGATCTCGGCGGGCACCTGGGAGGAGGTCCGCCCCAACTACACGGCGCCGGTGGCGGACGCCATGGACCGCCTGATGAAGACGACCCCGGAGGACATCGCGGGCCGGCTGCTGCTGCTCCACGGCCCGCCCGGCACCGGCAAGACCTCCGCCCTGCGCACGCTGGCCCGTTCCTGGCGCGACTGGTGCCAGGTGGACTGCGTGCTGGACCCCGAGCGGCTCTTCTCCGACGTCGGCTATCTGATGGACATCGCGATCGGCGAGGAGGACGGCAGCGGCAAGGGCCGCTGGCGGCTTCTCCTGCTGGAGGACTGCGACGAACTGATCCGCGGCGAGGCGAAGCACACCGCGGGCCAGGCCCTGTCACGGCTGCTCAACCTCACCGACGGACTGCTCGGCCAGGGCCGCAACGTCCTCGTGGGCGTCACCACCAACGAGGACCTGGAGCGCCTGCATCCCGCCGTCGTCCGCCCCGGCCGCTGCCTCGCCCGGATCGAGGTCGGACCGCTCACCCGGCGGGAGGCGGTGGGCTGGCTGGGCACCGAGGAAGGCGTCCCGCGCGAGGGCGCGACCCTCGCGGAGCTGTACGCGCTGCGCCGCGGGACGACCCCGACCTCGGTCCCGGACCAGCGCGAGAGCGCGGACGCGGGGCTGTACCTGTAGCCGTCACGGGCCCGCGGCCGGCCCGGCTCGGGACCTCCGCGGCCGCCTCGGTCAGGACCACGTCCCGGGCCGGGGCCGCTCGGTTCGGCTTCGTCCCGTCATGCGGCTGGTGGCTCTGCGGCTCCCGGCCGGCATCGGCACCGGGACCGCACGGCCCGCGGCTCACCGCTCGGGAGCGGGGCCGCACGGCTCACGGCTCACGGCTCACGGCTCACGGCTCACGGCTCACGGCTCACGGCTCACGGCTCACGGCTCACGGCTCACGGCTCACGGCTCACGGCTCACG